>JAIUOS010000002.1 GCA_020161755.1 Actinomycetota bacterium | reverse complement strand
CCAGATCCAATGGGACACCGACCACAAACACCAACCCCCGCCGCCAGACAGCGACGACCCCGCGCCCTGAGATCCCGACCTCCGCCGGGATGACGAAGGCGACCCGCGTTTCCTCAGCGCGCGACGACGCGAACGTTGTCGAGGATCTGGCGCGCCAGCTGCTCCTGTGAGACGGGGGCGGTGACCGTGACGGCGATGCCGTCCACGGTCGTCGACCACTGCTTCCAGCCGGGGGTGTTGCCGTCCCAGGGGAAACCCCCGACGACCAGGTCCGTCACCGCGACGGAGACGTGGGGTTGCTGCTGCTGCGCGGTCAGGTCGGGGCAGGTGATCGCGTGTCCTTGGCTGGTGCCGTGGTTGGCGTCGACGTACGGCCCCTCGGGAATCTCGGGACGGGTCTCGGCGAAGCAGTAGTCGGCATCCCAGGACTCCCCACGGCCCCACGACACCGGGACCGCCACCCAGACGACGGGAAAGTCCTCGCCGAGTTCGGCGTCGACCCAGGTGAAGCCAGCAGGTGCACTCGGCGTGCTGGGAATGCTTGTCGAGGGGCTTGACGATGGACGCGCCGACGTCGACACCGGCGCCGGTGTCGCGGCGACCGTCGCAGGTCGTGCCTGCCGGGCGACGAACACACCCACTCCGGCGATCGCGACCAGCGCGGCCGCCGCCGCGACGACCGCGACTATCGGCACCCGGCGTCGTCGTGTACCGGCCGCGAGCCGGCGGATCTCGCCGGCATCGATCGGGGCAACGGGACAGCGCAACTCGTCGATCTGGTGCAGCGACTGCCGGAACCGGGACTCAGGATCGTTCATGATCGGCCTCCTTCGTCGGGCTCGCCGCGCAGGCGGACGATCGCCCGGTGGACGTGAGACCGGGCCGTCGCCTCCGAGCAGCCCAACGCCCGGGCGACCTCCGCGTAGCTGAGGTCGCTGTAGAACCGCAGCACCACCGCGGCGCGCTGCACCGGCGGGAGGCTGGCGCAGAGACGCCCCACCTCATCGGCCTCGACGACTTGCACGGCCGGGTCGGCGGTGCTCCCCGGTGTCTCGGCGCCCAGCCCGGCCACTGGCCACACCCGCCGTCGACGCCGCAGCCGCATCAGGCAGGCGTTGGTGACCGCACGGTGCACATAGGCGTCCAGTCGCTCGGGCGACAAGGTCGACCACCTCGGGTAGAGGCTCACCAGCGCGTCCTGGACGGCGTCGCGCGCCTCGTCCCAGTTCCTCGTCACCAGGCACGCCGTCCGCAGCAACCGGTCCCCGTGCAGGCGGACGTAGCCGTCGAACGCCGCCGCGCCGGCCTGAGCGGCGTCGACCAGTTCGCCCGTCATGCCCTAACGATTCACCGGAGCACTGTTTCGTTGCAGTCTCACAGGCCCCAGAACGGACCGGACAGGCCGACGCTGCGCAGGTAGTCGGCCGAGGCGGCCGGCTCACGACGGGTGTAGCCCCGATCGAGCCGGCCGGTGTACCAGTCGGACGCGAAGCGCCACAGCGTCGGCAGGTCCATCACGTAGCCGCGGGCGTTCCCCGTCCGCGCCAGCCAGGCGTCCACGCAGGCATCGTCGCAGAAGATCCGTTGGTGGCCGCAGGTGTGTACCACGTCGTCCCACATGTGAGCGGCCGGCACCAGGAAGTGCGCGACCTGCTCCCCCGGCGGCGGTGCCTGCCGGTCCACGTCCCACGCGTGCGGCGTCCCACACGCCGGGCACCGGGTCGCGACCAGCAGCGACGGCTCCCACGTCAGCAGGTGCACCATCGCGAACCAGTCCCACGCGCACCCGCCCCACCACAGCGTCGACGCGCCCATCACCGAGAAGCCCAGCGGCACGTCCGAGAACGGGTGCGCCATCACGATCCGCCCGGCACCGTCCAACGCCACGTGCCGGGCAGCCGCCAACTCGCGCACCGCCGCGTCCACCTCGTCCTCACCGACGCCGAACCGCGCGGCCAGCTCAGGAGTCGACGGCGGCCGTCCGTCGTGGGCAAAACCGGAGTAGATCGCCACCCGCACGTCCTCGGTATCCACGGCTCGAACGCTACAGCGGACGCCTCACGCGCGCAGTGAGTACACCGCTGCCCCGGCGAACAGGTTCGCCAGCCGGTCGGGGGCGGTGATCGGACGCCCGGACGGCGTCAGCGGGATCCGCCGCTCGATCTGGAGGCCCTCCTTCGCGAACAGCTCCTCCATCTCGACCAGCGTCGTGAACCGCAGGTTCGGCGAGTCGTACCAGGAGTACGGCAGGTCGCGCCCCATCGGCATCCGGCCGCCGAGCAGCCGCAGCCGGTGCGGCCAGTAGCCGAAGTTCGGCACCGAGACGATCAGCTGGTCTGCGATCCGCCCCATGTGGCGCAGCACCGCCGCCGGCCGCCGCAGCGTCTGCACCGTCCGCGACAGCACCACCACGTCGTAGGAGTGGTCGGAGAAGTCGTCCAGCTCGTTGTCCATGTCGAGCTCGATCACCGGGACGCCGAGCCGGATCGCCGACAGCACCTGCCCGGGATCGATCTCCACCCCGGTGCCACGGCAGCTCGCCTCCTCGATCAGGTGCGCGAGCAACTCGCCCGACCCACACCCCAGGTCGAGGACGCGGCTCCCGCGCGGGATCAGGTCGGCGACCAGCGCCAGGTCGGGACGCAGGCTCACGGCGCCACCTCCTCGTACGCGCGGTCGAAGAACGCGCGCAGCGTCGCGTGGTACGGCTCCACGGCCAGCAGGAACGAGTCGTGGCCCCAGCTCGACGGGATCTCCCGGAACGTCACCGGCTGCCCCGCGTGCTCCAGCGTCTTCACGATGCGCCGCGAGTGGTCGGTGCCGAACCGCCAGTCGGTTGCGAACGACAGCACCAGCCACTTCACCGGCGACTCCCGGACGGCGTCGAGCGCGCAGGCGTCCGCGAACGGGTCGAAGTAGTCCATCACCCGCGTCAGGTACAGGTAGCTGAGCGCGTCGAACCGCTCGAGGAACGCCTGCCCCTGGTGGTCGAGGTAGCTCTCCACCGCGAAGTCGATGCCGAAGCCGGGCTCCTGCCGGTTCGGGTGCGGAGCGCGTCCGAACTTCTCGGTCAGCGCCCCCTCCGACAGGTAGGTGATGTGCGCCATCATCCGCGCGATCGACAGCCCGGTGTCGGGGTTCACCCCCGCTTGCGCGTACGCCCCGTCCACGAAGTTCGGATCGGTCATGATCGCCCGCCGAGCCACCGCGGAGAACGCAATGTTCTGGGCGGTCAAACGGCTGGACGCGGCGATCACGAGCGCGTTCGCCACCTCGTCCGGGTGGTCGGCGGCCCACTGCAACACCTGCATCCCGCCCAGCGAACCGCCGATCGCGGCCAGCAGCCGCGTGATGCCCAGGTGCTTCACCAGCGCGCGGTGCACCTCGACCAGGTCGCGCACCATCAGCACCGGGAACCGCAGCCCGTACGCCGCGCCCGTCTCCGGGTCGGTCGAGGACGGACCGGTGCTGCCCTGGCAGCCGCCGATCAGGTTCGCGCAGATGACGAAGAAGCGGTCGGTGTCCAGCGGCTTGCCCGGACCGATCAGGTTGTCCCACCAGCCGGGACGCGAGGCACCCTCGTGGAACCCGGCGGCGTGGGCGTCGCCGGTGAGCGCGTGGCAAACGAACACCGCGTTGTCGGCCTTCGGCGACAGGGTGCCGTACGTCTCGTAGGCCACGTCGACCGGGCCGAGGGTGCCGCCGCGCTCGAGGTGCAGAGGCGCGTCGGCCGTGAACAGCCGGACGGTGGAGGTGCTCACGAGCCCGACCGAACCGGTCGGTGGCGTCGTGTCCATCCGCACCCCTCTCCCCCGCTTCAGCGGCCCTCACTATAGCCGCGTCGTACACCGCGTCCCGCCGTGGGAGAATGGCCGGGTTTGAGACGGAAGGGTCGAGGAATGAGCGAACTGAAGGACCGGATCCAGGCCGACCTGGTCACGGCGATGAAGGCCAAGGACGACCTGGTCAGGTCCACCCTGCGGATGGCGATGAGCGCGATCCAGACCGAGCAGGTGGCCGGCAAGGAGGCGCGCGAGCTCTCCGACGCCGAGGTGCACGCCGTCCTCAACCGCGAGGTGGCCAAGCGCCGCGACTCCGCCGAGGCGTACACCGCCGGCAACCGTCCCGAGCTGGCCGCCAAGGAGCTGTCCGAGGTCGACGTCCTCCAGCGCTACCTGCCGGCCGCGCTCAGCGACGACGAGCTCGACGCGATCGTGGCCGAGGAGGTCGCCGCGGCGGCGTCCCAGCTCGGCGAGGCGCCCACCATGCGCCAGATGGGCCTGGTCATCAAGGCCGTCAACGCCCGGGCCGCCGGACGTGCCGAGGGCGCGAAGGTCGCGGCCAAGGTCAAGGCCGCCCTCTCGTGACCCCGCCCTCCGACTTGTCAGAAGCAGGGGACGCTCCAGCGTTCTGAGATTCTGACAAGTCGGGGGACGGGGGTCACCACCAGCCTTGGCGCTTCGCCCAGCGGAGCAGGACCAGGGACAGCCCGATCATCACCACGAGCAGGCCGATCAGCCACGGCCAGTTCGTCGACTCGTTGACGATCACGTTCATGCCGAGCACCGAGCTGATGGCGGTCACCGGCAGGGTGATCGCAGCGATCACGGCGAGCCGCTCGGCGGCGATGGTCATCTTGGTGTCGGTCCTGGCCCGGTAGTACTCGGTGATGCCGGACAGGAAGTCGAGCTGGCTGCTGGTGATGCGGCTGAGCCGGTCGTAGGCGTCCTTGTTGTCGCGCAGCATCGCCTCGACGCCCTTGTCGCCGGACAGAAGCCGGATCGCGCGTCCGTAGATCTCCGCCGACTGGCTGCTCATCGTGCGGACGGTGAGCAGCGCGTGTCGGCAGCTGAACAGCTGCTCGAGGAACACCTGCGGGTTGGAGTCGCCGGCGTGCGCCATCACCTGCTTCTCCAGCTCGCCGACGTCGCGCGCGAGCCGGTTGACGAACCGCTCCTCCGCGATCGTCAGGCCGCTCACGATCCGCTTGGACGCCGCCCACGGCCCGGACGGCACCCAGCGTCCGGCCAGCATCCGGTCAGCGAGGTCGTCGGTCTCCTCCAGCAGCCGCTCCAACGGCACGGCCAGGTTTCGCGGCCCGTGGGTGGTGACCAGGTAGTTGGCGCCGATGAACTGGTCGAGCTCCATGTAGTGCACGTGTCCGGCCTCCCCGACCAACGGGCGGTGAAGCACCAGGAACAGCACGTCGCCGTAGAGGTGCAACCGGGGGACGTGGTTGCGCTCCATCACGTCGGCCACGGCCGCCGGGTGCGCGCCGAACACCTCGGTGAGCAGGGCTGCGGTCTGCTCGTCCGGCTCGGGGACGTCGAGCCACAGCCACCCCGACGGGTCCTTCATCAGCGCCGGGATCTCGGCGTCGGTCCGCTTCGTGACCGTGCCTGATTCCCGGTCGATCCACAACACGCGCTGGAACGCCACGGGGGGATCCTACGACGCGGCCCGGTACCGCCAGAAAGCGGGCACCATTACCGCCACGACCGCGGTGAGCACGATGACGAGCAGGCCGCCGCCGCCGATCGCCCACGCGGTGCCGACCAGGCCGCCGGCGTAGCCGTGCAGCACATCGGCGATCCGGGGCCCACCGGCCACGACCACGATGAACACGCCCTGGAGCCGGCCGCGCACGGTGTCGTCGGCGGCCGCCTGGAGCATCGACTGCCGGAACGCGGCGGACGCCATGTCGGCGGCCCCGCCGACGGCCAGGAACGCCACCGCGGCCACCAGCATCGCCGCCTGCCACCGGCCGGCGAGCGCGACGGCCACGCCGAGCCCGGTGATCGCGGCGCCCCACACGAGAATGCTGAAGATCACCGCGCGTCCCTGCCGCACCACTCCGGACACCCACCCGGAGAACACGCCGCCGAGCACCGCGCCGATCGGGATCGCCGCGCTCAGCCACGCGAACTCGATCCCGCCCTCGACCAGGCCGCCGAACGAGAGGTGCGCGACCTCGGGGGCCAGCGCGCGGGGCATGCCGAAGATCATCGCGATCAGGTCGACCAGGAACGAGGTGAGCAGCACCGGGTGGCCGCGCAGGTAGCCGAGGCCGTCGATCACCGAGCGCAGCCCGGGCGAGCCCGCGCGGTTCTCGACCGCCAGGGACGGCAGGCGCCACACCGCGGACAGGGTGGCGAACAGCGTGATCGTGTCGATCAGGTACAGCCAGCTGTAGCCGACGATCGGGATCAGCACCCCGCCCAGCATCGGGCCGGCGATCGAACCGGCCATCATCACGGTCATGCTCAGCGCGTTGGCGGCCGGCAACTGCTCGGCGGGCAGGATCCGGGGCAGCACCGCGCTGCGGGTGGGCTGGTTGATCCCGAAGAACGCCTGCTGCAGCGCGAAGAGCCCCAGCAGCAGCCACACGTTGTTCAGGTCGAGCGCCGCCTGCAGCCAGAACAGGCCGCTGGTCAGGATCAGCCCGACCGTCGTGATCAGCAGCAGCACCCGGCGGTCGAAGTGGTCGGCCAGCGCGCCGCCCCACAGCCCGAACACCACCAACGGCACCAGGCCGAACAGCCCGGTGAGGCCGACGTAGGCGGAGTCGCCGGTGATCGCGTAGATCTGCGCCGGCACCGCCACCACGGTCAGCTGCGCGCCGATGACGGTGACGATGTTGGCCTGCCAGAGGCGACGGAAGTTGTCGTTGGTCAGGGGTGTCGTGTCCGCGAACAACCCCCTGATACCGGCCACGAGCGGCGAGCTTAGCCGCCGCCCACCAGACGGTGCCGGCTGACCGCCTGGTAACCGGAGCCACCGCGCAGCAGCAGCGAGCGGATCAGCACGAACTCCTCCACGCTCCACGACGCCGGGGGCATCGCGTCCAGGATCGTCAGCCACCTCCGCGCCGGCATCGGACGGGTGCGGGCGATGGTGAGGTGGCCGCGGAAGCGTCCGCCGTCCACCACCGCACCGGTGCCCGCGCACGCGTTGCGCACCCGGGTGGCGAGCTGGGCGAGATCGGACGCGCCGGCGCGCACCCCCAGCCACAGCGCCTTCGCACGGTCGGGATCGGGGAACGCGCCGGCACCGCCCACCTCGACGCCGAACGGCGCGGTGCGGGCGGCCACCTCGTCGAGCGCCTCGACGAGCGGATCGACCAGCCCGGAAGGCACGCCGGCCATGAACGCGCAGGTCAGGTGCCAGCCGTCCGGCACGGTCCAGCGGAAGTCCGGCTCGGCGTCGCGCCGCGGGTCCAGGAACTCGTCCCACGCGGCCACCACGGCCGGCGGCGGCACCACCGCCACGAACAGGCGCTCGCTCATGGCGCCGCCTCGATCGGGTCGCTGCCGGCACGCGCGCGGCGGGCCAGCCACACGAACGGCAGCGCGACCGCCTGGATGCCTGCGCTGACCAGGTAGGACGCGGCGTAGCCGGACACGTCCGCCACCCGACCGAGCGCGGGCTGCACCACGACTCCCCCAGCCGAACCCATCAGCGAGTCGAACGACAGCACGGTAGCGCGCTGCGCGGACGGGATCTCCCCGTTGAGGAACGACTGCCGCAGCGGCCCGACCACCGCCCAGCTGAACGACCACACCGCCACCAGCGCCAGGGCCGTCCACAGGTTCGGGGCGACGCCCAGCCCGATCAGCAGCCCGACCCCGAGCAGGGTGCCGAGCAGGACCGCGTCCGTCCGTCGACGGAACCGGCGCCGCAGCCGCGGGACCAGCAGCCCACCGACGATCTGCGCGCCGGCCGCGAGCGCCGCGGCCGCCCCCGCGATGCTGTACGCGCCGGGGTCGCCGGCGAGTTGCAGCAGGTAGGGCTGGAGCGCGTAGAAGACGTAGACTCCTACCCCCGCGGTGAACGGGGCGGCCACCATCAGCCAGCGCACCGGCGGGTTCCGCAGGCCGTTCTCGATCGAGCCGGCCAGTACGTCGCGGACGGCCTTGCCCGGACGCGCGGAGCGGTCAGGGGTGAAGCCGCGGTCGCGCATGAACCGCCAGGCGAGCACCGCGGCGAGCAGCAGCACCCCCGAGCGGATCAGGTAGGGCACGCCGAGGTTGCTGGCCTGCGCGATCACGCCGCCGAGCACCGAGCCGACCAGCATCGCGACACCGCTGGCCACCTGGGCGTGCCCGAACACGGTCTCGAGGCCCTCGGTCCAGCCGGCGTCGGCGAGCGCGTCGACCAGCCAGGCCTCGGTCGCCCCGGAGAAGAACGTGAAGCCCAGCCCGATCAGCACCGAGGCCAGCACCCAGCCGACGAACGGGGCCCGGGCCACCCACATCCACCAGTAGAGCAGCGTCGAGGCGAGCAGGGTGAGGGTGCCGAGCAGGAACGAGAACCGGCGTCCCCTGGTGTCGGCGACGACCCCGGTCGGGATCTCGAACAGCACCATGCCGAGGGTGAAGGCGGCGTTGGCGGCGAACGCCTCGGTGTTGTCCAGGCCCGCGTCGAGCAGGAACAGGGTGTTGACGCCCCAGATGAAGGACGCGGCCAGCGTGGTGAGCACGGTGAGGCCGAGGTAGGTGCGTTGCACCGTCGAGGCAGCGGCGTTCACCGGTTCAGGCTAGGCCCCTCTGCAACCGGACGCGTTGCAACACCGCTCACGCGAAACCCCAAGCCATGCACGAATGTTGTCGATTCAGTGAAACCGGCGCGCCGATATGAGAGCGTTGGTCAGTTCCGATTCCGAGGGGAAACGCGATGCAGCGAAGGAGTTGGCCGATCGCCGTCGGCCTGTCCGCGCTGTGGGGTCTGTCCTTCCTGTTCCTGCGCGGGCTCGTCGACGGCTTCGGTTGGCCGCTCGCCTCCCTGCTGGTCTGCCTGTGCGTCGGCGCCGGTGTCGGCGTGGTGGCCCGGCTCAAGAACGGACGCTGGAGCGCCGGCGGCCCGCCCGGACAGCTGCTGGTCCTGGCGGTCTCGATCGCCGTCCAGAACGGCGGCCTGTGCCTCGCCCTGGACCAGCTGGGCGTGTCGGTCGCGGCGATCGTGCTCGGCGCCACCCCGTTGTTCGCCACCGTGATCGGCCAGGCGTGGGGCATCGACCGCATCACCGGACGCGCGGCGATCGGGCTGGTGGTCGGCTTCGTCGGGCTGGTGCTGGTCGTGGTCTTCCCGCTCCAGGGCGACTCGTGGGCGTCCATCTCGGGCATGTTCGCGGGCCTGGTCGGCGCGCTCGCCGCGGCGTTCACGATGCGCTACTCGGCCCTCCACCTGGGCTCGCGCCCCGCCGCGTCCTCCACGGCGAACCTGCTGGCCGCCGTCCTCACCGTGCCCGCCGTGCTGCTGGTCGGCGCCCCCGGCCACGGCTCGTACGGGCCGTACCTCACGCTGCTGCTCCTCGGGCTGATCGCCGCCGCGGTGGGTCCGTTGTTCGGCGTCCGTGCCAACGACGGACGGCCGGCCGGCGAGAGCATGGTGAAGACCGCCGGCATGGTCCTCGCGGTGCTGATCGGCCTGGTCGCGCTGGGCGAGCGGCTGTCGGCCGCGCAGGGCCTCGGCCTGCTGCTGATGGTTGCCGGGACGGTGCTCGTCCTCGAACTGGTGCCGGCCTGGGTTCTGGCGCGACTGCGTCGTTGACGTGGTCAGGGCGGGGTGAGGGCCTACGCTGCAGGCATGGCTGAGCCCACTCCCGAGGTTGTCGAACCCACCGAGCCGCCCGTCACGAAGGTGGTCGTCCAACGTTCCCGTCGCCTGGCGATCGACTTCGGTCACCCGTTCGCCTGGGGCTTCACCGCCACCGTCGGCGCGCTGGTCGCGCTCGCTCTGGCCAGTTCGGTGGTCAACCTCTCGACCGTCCTGATCTCGGTCGGTGTCGCGCTGTTCATCGCGCTCGCCCTCGACCCGCTGGTGCGCTGGCTGGAACGGCACAGGATGAGCCGCGGGCTGAGCATCGCGGTGGTGTTCGCCGGGTTCTTCCTGGCCTTCGGCGGCATCCTGGCCGTCGTCCTGCCGACAGCCATCGCGCAGATCAGCCAGTTCGCGGCCGCGATGCCGGGCTACCTGACCGACATGCAGAACTCCGACTGGTTCAAGAACCTGGTCGCGCTGAGCGGTCAGAGCGACGTCTTCGCCAACCTGGTGAACCAGGCGCGGACGTGGCTGTCCGACCCGACGAACCTGCTGGCCATCGGCGGCGGCGCGCTCGCCGTCGGCACCGGTGTCGTCAACGCGATCTCCGGCACCTTGATCGTCCTCGTCCTCACGCTGTACTTCCTCGCGTCGCTGAACACCATGAAGCTCGCCCTCGAGCGGCTGGCGCCCGCGTACGCGCGTCCGCAGCTCGCCGAGATCACCGACCAGATCACCGAGTCGGTCGGCGGGTACGTGTCGGGCATGGCGATCCTGGCCTTCTGCAACGCGGTGTTCGCCCTGATCCTGATGAGCATCCTCAGCGTCCCGTTCGCGGCCCTGCTCGCGTTCCTGGCGCTGCTGATCACGATGATCCCGATGGTCGGGCCGGTGCTGTTCTGGCTGCTGGCCTCGGCGGTGATTTGCTTCACCTCGCCGATCTCCGCGCTGATCTTCGCAGTCATCTACTTCGCCTACATGCAGGTCGAGGCGTACATCATGACCCCGCGGGTGATGAACAAGGCCGTCGACATCCCCGGCTCGCTGGTGCTGATCGGCGCGATGGTGGGCGGCACGCTGCTGGGCCTGCTGGGTGCCCTGATCGCGGTGCCTGTGACGGCGTCGCTGTTGATGATCGTGAACAAGGTGTTCATCCCCAAGCAGGATGCGAAGCTCGTCCCGGACGCCTGAGCGATCCGCGGGCCACAACGGGTAACCGAACGTCGAGGAGGAACGATGCAGCTGGGAATGGTCGGCCTGGGCAAGATGGGCGCCAACATGGTGGAACGCCTGCGCGCCGCCGGGCACGAGGTGGTCGGGTACGACGCCAATCCGGCGGTCTCGGAGGTCCCGAGCCTGGCGGCGATGGTCGACGGGCTCACCGACTCCCCGCGCGTGGTGTGGGTGATGATTCCGGTGCAGTTCCTCGAACCGGTGCTGGACGACCTGGGCGGCCTGCTCAGCGAGGGCGACATCATCATCGACGGCGGCAACAGCAAGTGGACCGGCGACGCCCCCCGCGCGGCGAAGCTCGGCGAGCGGGGAGTGCACTTCATCGACTGCGGTGTCTCCGGCGGCGTCTGGGGCAAGGAGTACGGCTATGCGCTGATGTGCGGCGGTGACGAGGCGGACGTGAAGGTGGTGCAGCCGATCTTCGACGCGCTCAAGCCGCCCGGCGACTTCGGGTTCGTCCACGCCGGCGAGCACGGCGCCGGGCACTTCGCGAAGATGGTGCACAACGGCATCGAGTACTCGATGATGCAGGGCTACGCCGAGGGCTGGGAGCTGCTGGAGAAGGCCGACGTGGTGACGAACGTGCCGGCGGTGTTCGAGAGCTGGCGCGAGGGCACCGTGATCCGTTCCTGGCTGCTCGACCTGATCGCGCGGGCGCTCGAGGAGGACCCGAACCTCGACCACATCCGCGGCTACGCCGACGACTCCGGCGAGGGCCGTTGGACGGTGGACGCGGCGATCGACCTCGGCGTGCCGGTGCCGGCTCTCACCGCCGCGCTGTTCGCCCGGTTCGTGTCGCGGCAGAAGGAGTCGCCGGCGATGAAGCTGGTCGCGGCGATGCGCAACCAGTTCGGCGGGCACGCGGTGCAGGCCGAGTCGGCGAACATCGACGCGATCTAGCCGGGCACGACCGCCACGACCATTCCGGCCGCGGCGGGCACGGGCGCGTCCAAGGCCATCAGTTCGGCGCCGGCCTGCGCGAGCGGGACGGTGCGTCCGACCAGCGCGCGCGGGTCGAGGCGTCCGGACGCGATCATGGCCAGCAGGCCCGGGTAGTCGGCGGCGGCCATGCCGTGGCTGCCCAGCACCGCGAGCTCGCGGGCGACGACCGGACCCCACGGCAGCGGGGCGTCCGCGTGGTCGCCGAGCATCAGGCCGACCTGGACGTGGCGTCCGCGTCGCCGGAGCGAACGGACGCCGGCGGCCGCGGTCGCGGCCGAGCCGAACGCGTCCAGGCTGACGTGGGCGCCACCGGTCGTGGCCTCGACGAGGGCGTCCGGGTCGGCGTCGGCGAGAGCGAGCTCGGCGCCCAACTCGAGGGCGCGTGCCCGCGCGGACGGGGACGGGTCGACCGCCACGACGCGGGCGCCCAGAGCGGCGGCGATCATCACCGCGGACAGCCCGACGCCGCCGCAGCCGAGCACGACGAGCCACTCCCCTGCCGCGAGCCAGGCCTGCGCGGTGAGGGCGTGGTAGGCGGTGGCGAACCGGCAGCCGAGCGACGCGGCGGTGACGAAGTCGACCTCGTCGGGCAGGCGGACGAGGTTGAAGCTGGCGGCCCGCACGACCACCTTCTCGGCGAACGAGCCGGGGTGGGTGAACCCGGGCTGGGTCTGGTCCGGGCACACCTGTGCCTGCCCGGCGCAGCACCACGCGCAGCGTCCGCAGCCGTTGACGAACGGGACGGTGACCCGGTCGCCGACCGCGAAACCGGAGACGTCCGGCCCGACCTCGACGAGGACGCCCGCGAACTCGTGGCCGGGGATGTTCGGCAGCGGCACCGGGTCGTGGCCCTTCCAGGCGTGCCAGTCCGACCGGCACACCCCGGTGGCGCGGACGGCGACCACGGCGCCGTCCGGAGGGCACACCGGCTCGGGCACGTCCTGCAGTTCGGGGACGGCTCCGACCCGGGAGTAGACGACGGCGCGCATGGCAGCGTTCTACCAGAGTCGCGTGGTCACGGGTTGTCGGCGTACACCAGGCGGAGCACGGTGGCGGCCAGGCCGGCGGCGAAGGCGGCCAGCAGCACCAGCACGCTCGCCCAGGCCAGGTCACCGGGGGTTGCCATGCCGGTCAGGACGATCGCCCACGGGAACCACGGCGCCCAGCCGGTGTGGCTGACCAGGTCACCCAGGGCCAGCATGCCGATCGCGAAGCCCAGGGCCGCGAGGTAGCCGCGCGCCCAGATCGTGATCCAGGCCACGATCGGGCAGACCAGGAAGCTCGCGCCGGCCGTGAGGAGCGTCGCGGTGACCAGGCGCACGCCGAGTTCGGTGGTGAGGCCCGGCAGGCCCATCGCCGTGCCGAGCACGAACGCCTCCCCGATCGCGGCGACCGCCAGCACGAGCCACCAGACCGCAGCCACCGCCAGCTTGCCGACCACGAACCAGCCCCGCGCAACCGGCAGCCCGAGCATGTTCTTCGACGTGTCGTCGGCGTACTCGCGTCCGTACAGGTGGGCGACGATGAAGGCCAGCAGCAGCAACCCGCTACCCCCGACGACCAGCGGCAGGTAGCCGGCGAACGCGGGCCAGGTCGCCTCGAGGCCGGCCAGGTTGGCCTTGGTGCCGAGCAGGCCGAGCGAAGCGGCCCGGGCCGGGTCGAGGACGATCCACATGAACAGCGCGATGCCCGCCGGGCCGCACAGCATCGCGGCGAGCGTCACCCAGGGCACGGCGGAGCCACGCAGCTTGGCGAACTCGGTGACGAACACCTGGCCGATCATCGTCCACCGCCCGTGCGGGCGAGGAAGTACCGCTCGAGGTCGTCGGTGAGGAGGGCCTCCTCCCGTTCGGCGGCGGTGAACGAGTCCCGGACGAAGTCGCGAGCACGGGCGGCGAGCTCGTCGCGCGGCGCCTCCTCGACCAGCCGCCCGTCCGCGACGATGCCGACCCGGTCGGCCAGGTGCGCGACCTCGGCGAGGATGTGCGAGGACATGAACACGGTCACGCCGTGCTCACGGGAGAGCTCTCGCAGCAGGTCGCGAACCTCGACGATGCCGGCGGGGTCGAGCGCATTGGCCGGCTCGTCCAGGACCAGCAGTTCGGGCTGGTGCAGCAGCGCACGGGCCAGCGACAGCCGCTGCTTGTTGCCGAGCGAGAGGCGTCCGGCCCGGCGGTCGGCGTACGGCCCCAGGGCGAGGCGTTCGACGACCTCGCCCACGGCGGACGCGGGCGCGCCGGTCAGCCGCCGCTGCAGGTCGAGGTTCTCCAGGACGGTCAGGTTGGGATAGGCGGACGCGCTCTCGACCAGGAACCCGACCTGCCGCAGCCAGGCCTGGCCGCCGGTGCCGAGGGTGTGCCCGAGCACGCTCACGCGTCCGCTCGTCGGCCGGATCAGGCCGAGCAGGATCCGGATCGTGGTCGTCTTGCCGGCCCCGTTGCGACCGAGGAACCCGTAGATCTCGCCACGCCGCACCTCCAGGTCGAGGCCGTCGACGGCCGCCACCCTTCCGTAGTGCTTGCGGAGTCCCTCGGCGGTGATGATCGCCTCGCTCACCGCTCCTCCCGGCTGCCGAGCACGCGCAGCGCCGAGCGGGTGGCCCCGTCCAGGGCGTCCGCCAGCTGCGAGTGCGGGACGCCCGCGAGCTCGATGCTGCGGAAGCCTCCCAGCACGAACCAGGCGGCCGCGCGGCGGTCGCTGACGTCGAACGCGCCGGCGGCGACCCCGTCGGCGATGAGGTCCTCGAGCAGCGGGACGAGACGCGGCAGGACGTGCTCGGCGAACCGGTCGTGCAGCCGCTGGTTCTCGGGACGGTGGATGAACGCGGCCACGTCCTCCAGCGAGCGGTCGCTGCCGAGATCGGCGAACGCCGACGCGAGGCGGCGGATCCGCTCGGGGGCCGGCGTGTCGCGATCGGCCAGAGAGGTGGACAGGCGCTCGAGCAGCCGGTCCCCCACGGCGGACACCACCGCCACGACCACGTCGTCCTTGGACTCGAAGTACAGGTAGAACGTGCCCTGCGCGACGCCCGCCGCGCGCACGATGTCGGCGACCGAGGTGTCGTTCACGCCCTTGGCGGCGAAGCTGCGGGCCGCGGCGTCGACGAGCTGGGCGCGACGCGCGTCGCGGTCGATCGTGCGTGGGCTCATCGGGTGCTCCCATAACTGACTGATCGTCAGTCAGGAACGCTACTCCGTGGGACGCCGCTGCACCAGCACCACCGTGTCGTCGAGTTCGGCGGGTTGCCCGTCCGGGCCGGTGGCCGCGCGGTGCCGGACCTCGGCGATGAGCACCTGCCAGCCGTCGTCGAGACCCAGGGCGGCGAGTTCGCCGTCCGGTGTCGGGAAGTCGTCGTGGTGGTGGGCGTGCAGCTGGCCGGCCCACGGTGGCGCGGCGGCGTGCGAGACCAGCAACAGGCGTCCGCCCGGTGCGACGGACGCGGCGGCCTGCCGCAGGATGCGCTCGCGGGCGAGCGCGACCGGCGACTGCAGGAAGAAGGCGCTGACCAGGTCGTAGCCGGCGGAGCCGGTCCAGTCGTCCAGGTCGCAGGCGATCCACTCGATGCGATCGTCGGGCACACCGGCGGCCGCGGCGGCGGCGCGTCCGCGGTCGATCGCGTTGCTGGAGATGTCGATGGCGGTCACCTGCCAGCCGCGGGTCGCGAGCCAGATCGCGTCCCCGCCCTCCCCACAGCCCAGGTCGAGGGCGCGGCCCGGCGGGAGGTCGGCGGCGAGATCGACGAGAACAGCGTTCGCGCGCCCCGACCACACCGGCGCGCCGCGGTAGCGCTCCTGCCAGAACTCGACAGAACTCATCTGGGTCTCCTCCTGATCGGCCGCTCGCCATCCTAGGCAGGCTGCGCGGCGTAAGGTGCGAAGCAGGCCCCCATCATCGGCGCCGGGGGCGGAAGGGAGCAGGTCGTGAACCGGTCCATCGTCATCAACCGGGAGTACGGCAGTGGCGGCCGCGAGATCGGACGGCTGATCAGCGAGCGCACCGGGATGCCGTTCTACGACACGCGGATCCTGCAGGAGGCGGCCTCGCGCAAGGGGCTCGCTCAGGACCTGCTGGAGAGTTTCGACGAGCGGATCGTGACCGGCCAGTTCTTCGACCTGTCGCTGATGGGCGGAACCGATCCCGAGACCGTCGCGCTGCCGTTCCGCATGTACGCGGCGGTCGCCGAGGTGATCACCGAGGCGGCACGGGTCGAGCCCGGGGTGTTCATAGGACGCTGCGCGGACCGGATCCTGCGCGACGCGGGCCTGCGGTTCCGCGGGGTGTTCATCTACAGCACCGACACCGAGGCCAAGGTCGCCCGCGCGATCGAGGTGGACGGCGTACCCGCGAAGGACGCCGAGCGCCACATCGCCCGGATGGACAAGGCCCGCGCCCGCTACCAGCAGTTCTTCACCAACACCCACTTCGGCGACCGCCACGAGTACGACCTCTGCCTGAACAGCGGACGGCTCGACTACAGCGTCTGCGCCGACCTGATCCTGGCCGCCGCGAACGCGTCCGGCCCGGCACCACGCAACCAGCCCCGAGAGGAATCCCGATGACAGTGCACGACAACGGACCGAAGCCGAACGCCTTCGACCTGGAGGCCGCGACGGTCGAGAACACCAACTACCGGACGGTCGCGTGGACCGGGATCTACCTCCAGGTCACGCTGATGTCGATCCCGCCGGGGTCGTCGATCGGGCTGGAGGTGCACCACGAGACCGACCAGTTCATCCGGCTGGACGCGGGCCAGGGCCGGGCGACGCTGGGACCGTCCAAGGACGACCTGGACTACCAGGTGGACGTCAGCGACGGGTGGAGTGTGCAGGTGCCCGCGGGCACGTGGCACGACATCATCAACACCGGCGACGAGGACATGCGGCTGTACGTGGTGTACGCGCCGGTGCATCATGCGCCGGGCATCGTGCAGGCTACCGCCGAGGACGCCGAGCGCGACGAGGAATCGGGTCGCGACGAGCCGCCGGCGTGGTCGGTGCAGCCCGCGACGCGGGAGCCGAACGAGACCGCGTGAGGTACGTAGTCGGCGGTCGGGGCGATGCGACGTCCCGGCCGCCGACTCGTCTCTGACAAGGGAATTGGCTCGACATCGAGATACGTAGTGTGAGGCGCGTTCAGGTGGCAATTGTGCTGCTTGAAGGTTAGACTGTTGGCGTTTCAACGAAACCCACACTCACGTGAACGGAGTCAAGATATGAAGCGCAGTGCACTGGACCGCCTGGTCTCTTGGATCGGGTTGGCCCTGGCTGCCGTCCTGCTCGTTGCCGGAGGCCTCCTGGCCTACGCCAGCGCGTTCGTCTCGGGCCAGGTCTCTGACCAGCTGTCGGCCCAGAAGATCACCATGCCGGTCGAGGCGGCGTTCAAGAACCTCGCTCCCGCCGACCAGGAGGCGCTGCGTCCGTTCGCCGGCCAGCCGCTCACCAACGGCAACCAGGCCAAGGCCTTCGCCGACCACTACATCTACGCCCACATGAACGCTTCGGGCGGCGGCAAGACCTACGAAGAGGTCAGCGGCGAGTACATCGCGCTGAGCAAGGACCCGGCGGCCGACCCGGCCAAGGTCAAGGAGCTCGGCGACCTGCGCCAGACGCTGTTCATGGGCAACACCCTGCGCAGCATGCTGCTGACCGCCTACGCGTTCGGCACCATGGGCACCGTCGCCCTGATCGCGTCGATCGTCTCCTTCGCCGGTGCGATCGTGCTCGCCGTGCTCGCGTTCCTCGGTCTGCGTCACGCCAAGACGGCCGAGGGCGACGTCCTGGTCGCCCCCGCTGCGGCGGAGTGACCAGAACGGTCTGATCGACAACAGCTCAACGGCGGTGGGGACTTCGGTCCTCACCGCCGTTAGCGTTTCGGGCCCCGACTGATCGAGCGACTCGCGAACGATCCGGCGGACACCAACTCATGGACCCAGCAGCCCGAGGCGACCCGCTGCGGCGACCGCTCGCGCCCGCGTCGGCTCCCCGAGCTTGTGGAGCACCGCTGAGACGTGGTGTTCGACCGTCCGCGTCGACAGCACCAGCCGGGACGCGATCTCGGCGGTGGAGAGACCTTCGGCAAGCAGTTCGAGGATCTCGAATTCCCGGCCGGTCAGGCCTCCCGCCCGCTCGCGGTGGGCGGCCCGCGGACGCCGGGGCAGCGTCAGGCCCCGAGACTGCCGCGTCCGCGCCACGGCCTCGACCGCCGCCCCTGCGCCCAGACCGTCGAGGATCGTCACCGCCTGCTGGGCGGCCTCGAGGTCCTCGGCGAGGCCCAGGGCGTACGCCCTCCAGACCGGTGAACCCAGTTCCTGCCACCGAGCGGCCGCCTCGTGCCACCGTCCGGTGAGCATCAGCCGGTACGGCTCGGCGACCTGCGGCGGCGGCGCGGTCCCCGGCACGGCGAGCGACGTCCACCACAGCGCCTCCCCCAGCAGCCACGGGTCGGTGCGGGACGCCAGCAGCTCGAGGACGGGGGCGGTGATGCCCGGGGTCTCCGCCACCCGGTCCGCCAACCACGCCTGCTCGGCAGCGGCGAAGGCGGCCGGACCGATCTGCTGCAACTCTCGCGTCCCCGGAGCGAGTCCGGTGGCGAGCGCGAGCCAGTCGCTCGCGTCCTCCCCGCGCCGGAGCCGAATTCGCGCCGCGGCGGCAGCCGTCCTGATCACGCTGATCGGCGCGAGGTTGGGCAGCGCCAACAACCGGCTCGCCAGCGCCAGGGCGTCGTCCCACGCGCCGGTGTCGCCCAGCGAGTCGACCTGGAGCGCCTGCATGTAGCGCGTCCAGGAGTCGAGGTCACGGTCCTCGCAGTACGCGATACCGGCGGTCAGTACCGTCAGGGCGTCCCCGTGGCGACGGGCGGCTGCCGCCTCGTAGCCGAGGTTGGTGTACGCCCGGGCCACGTGCTCGTGGGCGTCGCCCGCCAGGGCCAGTTCGAGGCTGCGCTCCAGGAGTTCACACCCCTCGGCCACGCGTCCGGCGTGGTACTGCGCCGTGCCGATGTTGTTGAGCGCGTGGATTTCGACCTCGCGGTCGCCGAGGCGGACTGCGAGGTCGAGGGCTCTGGTCCCCCACTCCTGGGCCGCAGCGTCGTCCATGGCCAGCATGCGCAGGTGTGCGAGGTTCGAGTAGGCCATGGCGAGTTCGTGGCTGTCACCGAGCGGCTCCAGTGTCTGGACGGCGCGTGCGCCGTGGCGCTCGGCGTCCTCGCTACGGCCGAGGAACCACGACAGCCGCGACAGCCAGCGCTGGCAGTCGCCGACGCGGCGGCGGTCGCCGAGGAGTTCGAGCAGTTCCAGGGCACCTGGGCAGCGATCGCCTCGGGGAGCTGGTCGGTGAGATAGCACTCGTAGGCGAGCGCCACCAGCAGGTCGGCACGGTCGGCGGGCCCCTGGCCACCGGACGGCGAGGCCCGCGCCGCGAGCTGGTATTGGACGGCGGCCTCCCGGTGCGCACCGAGGCGGGCGGCGTACGCACCGGCCGCCAGGGCATGGGTGGCCGCGAGCGCGTCCTCGCCGGCGCCGAAGGCGTGGTGGGCGAGCGCGCGATGGTCGGACGGATCCCGCTCGGTCAGCACGGCGAGCGCACGCCGGTGGAGCTGGCGTCGCTGGGACGCCGACAGGGACGCCGCCACGGCCTCCCTGGCGAGCTCGTGCCGGAAGGTGATGCCCGCAGGGCCTTCGGTCAGGACGCCGCGCTCGAGGCACTCGTCGACCGCATCGAAGCCGCGTCCCGAGACCGTGGTGAGAAGTCCGGCGGGCACGGCCGTCGCCAGGACGGCGGCGGCCGCGGCCACCTCGGCGGCGTGAGGCGAGAGCCGGGCGGTGCGGGCGAGGACCGCGTCCCGGACGGTGGCCGGCAGGTTGTCGGCGCCGGCGGCGAGCACCTCGGTGACGAAGAAGGCGTTGCCCTCCGTGCGGGCGTGAAGGCCGACGGCGTCGATGCCCAGGCCGGAGCGTTCGACCAGTGCGGCGACGCCGTCCGGGGTGAGCGGCGGCACGACGAGGCGGTGGACGTCGGGGAGGCCGGCGAGGTCGCCCAGCAGTGGGGTCAGGGGGTGTCGCGGTGAGACCTCGTCGTGGCGATAGGTGGCGACGATGAGGACGGGCAGTCCGGCGAGCCGACGACCGAGGAACCGCAGGGCGTCGAGGGTGAGTTCGTCGGCCCAGTGGACGTCCTCGAGGACCAGCAGGCTCGGCGCGGACGCGAGCGTGCCGCGCAGCGTCCGGAACAGGCGCAACCGGTCGGGGTCGTCGATGCGCAGCTCGGGCAGGGCGTCGATGACCGCGGCGAGCGGCTCGGCGGTGGTGAGGTTGTCGACCGCCCCGATCCGCACGGTGCTGTGGTCGCGCAGCTCGGCCGCGAGGGCCCTGACCAGGGCCGTCTTGCCCACGCCCGCCTCCCCACCGAGGAAGAGCAGGCGGCCCCGCCCGGCGAGCCCCTCGGCCGCAGTGTCGAGGAGCCGCGCGAGCAGGGCGTCCCTGTCGACGAGCACTCCCCCATTGAATCCGGCTCAGAAGCCTTCCGCGACGGGGTAGATCTCGTCAGCCACGAGGCCGTGGGCTTCGCGGTGGACGGTGTTGGCGGCCTCGGCCGAACCCGCGTCGACGAGGCAGAAGATCTTGCCCCTGGCCTCGTCGACCCAGTAGCGCAGGTAGTGGACGCCGTGGGCGTCCTGCGTGGCGAGGTCGGCGGCGTGCGCGGCGGCGACGGCGTCCATCGTGACCGCGTCGGGAAGGTTGTGGACGTCCATGAACAGTGCCATGAGTGGTGCCTTTCGGACGGGGCCGACGGGTTGCCGGCACCTCTCGAGTTCACCTCGGGACGGGCGGCGGCGAATCGGTGGAACCACCCATGTTTGGGCAGCCGGGTACCCAGGTTGGCCGTGCGACAGGGTTGATCATGCGGGTGACGCTTCGCGGTACGTCGGAACCATCGCCGTGGCCGGCCGGACGGGCGGCGCGGCCTTCCAGTTCAGGCTGCGGTTCTCATGCCCGGCAGTGCCTACGTCGGCCGCAGCCGTTCGAGCACCTCGGGTCCCCCGATGCTCCTGATCACCTCCGGGCTGGCGACGACGACCAGTCGATCCGTGGCCCGGGACATGCCGACGTACAGCCGTTCGCCGCTGCGCTCGCGCGTGCCGTCCTCGTTCACGCAGAGGACGACCGCCCGCCGCTCCATGCCCTTGAAGCCGAGGACGTGGCCGTAGAACACGTCCTCGTTGGACCAGAACTCGTCCCAGTAGGCGGCGAAGCCGAGGGCCTCCTGGCGTTCCCGCTGGACGGGGTGGCGCGCACCCATCGTGAGCAGCGCGATGTCCTTGGGCTCCCAGCCCTCGTCGATCAGTCGGTCGATCTGGTCGTCGGCGGCCTCGATCGCGTCCGTGGTGGTCACTGGCACGAACTCCACCTCGGGGCCGTCTCCCCCACGCAGCACCATCGACGTGGGAGCGAGCGGGACGAAGGTCTGCGCGATCTGGCGGGTGTTGCGGAGGTTGTGGTCGAGGACCAGCGGCACCATCGCGAGCGGCGGACGGCCGAAGCGCACGGAGCCGTCCGGCTGGGCACTGGCCGGCTGGCCCTGGACGACGAAGCCGAACTCGCGCATCGCGTCCGCCCACAGGTGGGGGTCGACGCGACGCGCGGCGTCGGTCTCGTCCGCGGCCAGCGCCACCATTGGGCCGGTGGGGTCGCCGACGATCCGCAGCCCCTCGATCGCGTGGACGGCGGTGGTGATCCGCGCCACCGACGCGGCCATGGACGCCGTCAGCATACGAAACCCGTCCACGCCGAGCACGGAGGCGATCGCCCACGCGGCAGCCAGCGGCCCGGCCGACTTCGACCCCAGCAGCGTCGCGTTCACCACGGGGTAGCCCGGCCACGAGCTCGTGGCGAACCATTGGTGGCGCTGCCGGTCGAAGCCGCGCTGGAGCAGCACGGAGATGCCCTTGGGCGCGTAGCCGTACTTGTGCAGGTCCGCGGACAGGCTGGTGACGCCGGGGACGGCGAAGTCCCACGGCCCGGTCGGTGCGGCCGCGTCCGGACGGCCAGAATGCGAGCGCGAACCCGCCGATGCAGGCGTCCACGTGCAGGTCGACGCCGGCCTCCAGCGCGGCGGCCCCGACCTCGGCCACCGGGTCGAGCGCGGCGAACGGATAGCAGGGCGCGCTGACCACGGCGAGCGCGACGTCGGGCGCGAACCGCGCCGCCAGCGCGGCGGCGTCCACGCGTCCGGTGGTGGTGTCGACACTGACCAGGTCCAGGTCGAGGTCGAGCAGCGCCGCCGCCTTGCGGAACACGGCGTGGACGGTCGTAGGCGCCACCAGGCGCGGACGGCCCGTCCCGCCGCGGGCGCGCCAGGCGTCCCTCGCCGTCTTCACCGCGAGCAGGCAGCTCTCGGTGCCACCGGAGGTGGCGGTTCCGGCGACGTCCGGCCCGGCGTGGAAGACGCCACGGGCGAAGTCGAGCAGTTCGCGTTCGATCACGGCCACCGAGCCGAACGCTGTCGGGTCCAGCCCGTTCACCGGTTGCATCGCCCGGATCGCGGCGGCGGCCAGTTCGTCGAGGTCGGCCCGTCCGGAGTCGTACACGTAGGACAGCAGCCGTCCACCGTGCGTGGGCGCGTCCTGAGCGCGCAGCCCGGCCAGTCGGGCGAGGGTGGCCGCGGCGTCCGTCGTCATGCATCCTCCGTTGTCAGGGCGTCGATGTCGGCCCGCCGCAGGCGATAGCGGGCGAGGAAGGCGAGGCTCAGCAACGTCAGGATCGCGGGCACGACGCTGAACCCCATGCAGACCGGGACGGACCGTCGCAAGGCGCCGAAGGTGCCGGACGGCCTGCACTACCGCTACGTCGACCTGGTGGACGGCGACGCGGTCCACGTGTTCACCCCGGAGGGCGAGCACGAGCGGGCCGCGGTGCTGTGGATCCACGGCGGGGGCATGGTGATCGGCAGCGCCGCCCAGGACTACGCCCGCTGCATGGAGGTCGCGCGTGACCTCGATGTCGTCGTCGTGTCCGTGGAGTACCGCCTCGCGCCTGCGCACCCGTATCCCGCGGCGATGGACGACTGCTTCGCGGCGTGGGAGTGGACGCGCGACCATGCGTCCGAACTGGGCGTGGACGCCGGACGGATGGCGATCGGGGGGGAGAGCGCGGGCGGTGGGCTCGCCGCCGGCCTCGTCCAGCGGATCCACGACGCGGGCGGCACCCAGCCGGTCGCCCAGTGGCTGTTCTGCCCGATGCTGGACGACCGGACGAGCGCCGACCGCAGCCAGGACGGCGTCCGGCACTTCGTGTGGAACAACACCTCGAACCGGGTCGGCTGGACGGCCTACCTGGGCACGGCACCCGGCGGGACGGACGTGCCGGACTACGCCTCCCCCGCCCGGCGGCTCGACCTGGCGGGGCTGCCGCCGGCCTGGGTGGGCACCGGTGACATCGAGCTGTTCTTCGACGAGAACCGCAGCTACGCCGAGCGGCTCCGCGCGGCGGGGGTACCGTGCGTCCTCGACGTCGTCCCCGGCGGACCGCACGCGTTTGAGGCGCTGGCCGGGCACACCGAGGTGGCCCGGGCCTACTGGCAACGCTCCGAGGCATGGCTGCGGGAGCGGCTCGCCTCAGGCTGACCGCAGCCCCGGCGATAATTCCTGACCATCCGTACCAGGGTGCAGCCTGCGACCCTGGATGAACTAGACATCTTCATGCCTCCTGGTGCCGGTCGGTCGCGGTGCCGGTCGGTCGCGGTACATTGCGGCGCATGGCCGCAGGTCTCAACAGTCACTTCGTTCTCGACCTCGGTCACGTCTTGAACGCCGCTGGAATCGATCCGGCCGATGTACTTCTGATCCGACACACCTTCAAGCCCGACGGGCTCGGTTCGCGAGCAGAATCCACGCCAGACCGGGTCCTCGCCTACACGCGCGAACAGCACCTTCGGCCCGGCAAGATCCCGGCTGTACCACCTCGGTGGTGGTTGATCTTCTTTGCGGAATCCGGGCGACGCTGCCGGCTCTTCACGGTTTATGACAACCAGGGTGAGGCCGAGGAGGAGCGGACTGAAAGCCGCCGATACTTCAGGCTCCGGGACGCGGACATTCTGGAGACGATCAAGGGCCGTCTGCTCATCGAGTGGTCGAACGATCCGGTGAACTGGGCCAAGCGTGGCCCGGTCGGCGCTCACTTCCCGGTCATCGAGATCGCGGATCCCCAAGTGATCGAGTTTCCCGGATACGACAACGTCCTGCTGTCGTACGGCCAGCTCCAAGAGATGGTGGCCGACTCCCGCTACAGCAGATGGCAGGCCGCGTTGGGGGCCGTCCAGGGGATCTATCTGATCGCCGACACCACGACCGGGAAGCTCTACGTCGGGAAGGCGGATGGTGCGGAACGCATCCTCGGACGCTGGACCACGTACGCACGCGACGGGCACGGCGGAAACGTCGCATTGCGGGAGCTGGTCGGACACGACGCAACGCAGCCGACCCGCTATCTCTTCAGTCTCCTGCGAGTATTCGGACCTCAAGTCCCTCAATCCGAGGTCGACGCAGCGGAGGGGCACTTCAAGGACGCACTCCTCACTCGCCGCCACGGTCTCAACCGCAACTGAGATGTCGGGGGGCCGCAATCCCCCTCCCGCTGGTGGCGGTGGAGCGTGATCGAGTCGCGTCCCGGGTCGTCGACGTGCCGCTTCACACGGAAGATCCGCTCGCATTCAGGGTGCAGAAGGCCGTCTCGTACGAGTTCGTCGATGCGGCCGCCGGTCTCGAATGCCGGATTGAGCGAGATCCAGGGCTCGGGCCACTGACGGTCCCTGTCGAGTTCGGACTGGTAGTAGTCCTTCAGACGCGGGTCCTTGATGTCGATAGAGGCTGTCGTGAATGACCTGTAGTCGTCGATGACCTTGTCACGGACCTCGAATACGTCCACTGCGCCTCTCCTGCGGGGTTGCCTTCGCACCATACCGGTCGAGCTATGCGAAGCGGCGATACTCCACGGTGTAACCCTAGATTCAGCGCCTGGACTGGTGGTCGTCCGCACCCAGCACCTCCCAGGTCGAGCAGCCTCTGGTGCTCTTGACCCCGTGCGAATCTCGGCCCGTCGGGGAGGCGCCGAGTCCACCTCCTCAAAGCCCTTCGCCCCGACCCCCAAACCCACACCCAGCCTCGTCCGTTCCCACAAGCGGTTCACCCTCCGCATCGCCGGACTACACCACATCGGCATCGGCAAGACCTACGCCGGAACCTCCGTCCTGCTCCTGGCCCACGACAACAACATCCGCATCATCAACGCCGCCACCGGCGAAATCCTCCGCGAACTCACCCTCGACCCCACCCGCGACTACCAAGGCACCGGACGACCCCCAGGACCACCCCCAAACAATAAAGACGCCCGAACCTGCGAAACGCAGGTCCAGACGTCCTCGATGTCCTGAGACATCACATCGTCGGGCTGACAGGATTTGAACGAGGACATGAATCCGGGACTGACAAGGCGGTTACCGCTCGCTGACTACGCGTGATAGTTCGCACGACTCCTCAGGAGTAGCCATGGTTTCTCACAATTCGGTAGCCTAAGGCCCACGATAGGCCCACGGACCGTGGGCCTCATCCTGTCAGCCCAGCCCAGGCGAAGGGAGCCCGCGTGGCGACGACCCGTCGCAAGCCCTCCTCGGCGAGCAACGTCACCCCGCTGCGCCCTGATCTCACCGCCCAGCAGGCGGAGGAGACCAAGGAGAAGACCGGCCGCCGATCCTTCGGCCGGATCGACCAACTGCCCTCCGGGATGTTCCGGGCGCGCTACCCCGACCCCGACAACCCCCGCCGCCGGATCGCCGCTGACACCACGTTCCAGACCAAGACCGACGCCGCCGCCTGGCTGTCGCGCAAGCAGGCCGAGATCATCGAGCATCGGTGGAAGCCGGCTCCGCCTGCCGAGCGCGACAAGATCACCTTCGCCGACTACTCCGCCCGCTGGATGAAGAACCGCGACCTCTCCCCCAAGACCCGGGCCGAGTATCAGCGGGCACTCGACGGGCGCCTCACCTACTTCAACGACTTCACCCTCGACCAGATCTCCCCCGGCGGCATCAAGCAATGGTTCGACGCCCAGAACGTCCGCTACCCCATCGCGCGCAAGAAGTCCTACGAGGTCCTCCGCGCAATCCTGGCCACCGCCTCCCGACCCGACGAGGACACCGACGCTCCCCCACTGATCGACGCCAACCCCGCCCGGCTCACCGCCAAGACCCTTAACCGTCGTGCCGACGGCACGACACCCAGGAAGAGCGCGAAGGTCAAGCCCGCGAGCCTGAACGAACTCGCCACGATCATGGACGCCCTCCCGGAGAGATACCGGCTCATGGTGCTGCTGGCCGCCTGGTGCGCGCCCAGATTCGGTGAACTCACCGAACTGCGCCGCAAGGACGTCACCGTTGAGTACGACAAGGAGGGCGAGCCCGACGCCGGCATCCTCCACATTTCACGCGCTGTCACCTGGCCCGACCCCGACACCCCCATCGTGAAGGAACCCAAGACCGCCGCCGGCGTCCGGGACGTCGAAATCCCACCACACCTGCTGCCGTTCCTGCTCGACCACCTCGACAAGTGGGCCGAGAAGGGTGACAACGGGCTGCTGTTCCCTGCTGTGGAGTCGCCCGGTGAGCATATGAAGCACGGCGCCCTCTACAAGGTCTATCGGCGAGCACGGAAGGTCGCCGGCCGCGCAGACCTCCGCTGGCACGACCTGCGCCACACAGGCGCCACCCTCGCCGCTCAGCAGGGGGCCACTCTCGCGGAGCTGATGAACCGACTCGGCCACTCGACCGTCGCCGCCGCGATGATCTACCAGCACGCCAGCGCCCAGCGAGACCGAGAACTCGCCCGCAAACTCTCCACCCTCGCTACCTCTCCCCCGCAGTAGCCGCCCGTCAGTCTGTCTCAATGCGCGGACTGCGCCACTTGACCTGATGGCCTCAAAGGCGTGTGCCACGACACATAGATCAACTCCGCCGTCACTCGGTACTCCGAAGCCTTGCCTACCGCGACGCCGGCTCGCACCCCTCACACCCTCCGGTCGAAGTTGCTGCAGGGGGTCGACCCGTGCGGTCAGCGGCCATTGCCATCGATGGGTGAAGCGCACCGAACAGAGGCTAGCGAGCGGCGCCGCGAGGGCGTCCGGGTGGCACTCAGTGGCTCACGAACAGGACCCAGTCACCCCGGAGACCGCCTGCGTGGTCGACCCGCTCCCAGCCGTCTAGTGAGGTCCAGAAGCCCACAGCACTGTTGGTAGAGGCGATCAGCCGAGCGTCCCTGAACTCGGTTTCGAGCCAGTCCACGATCTCCGTGCCGAGTCCTCGGCCCCTGCGGTCTTGGCTCACTTCGAGATATTGAATCTCGCGGACAGGGCCGAGATGAGATGCGCCTTGGTTCGAGGCTAAATGGGGTGTGCGATCAATCTCGATCCGCGCGACTTCCTTGCCATTGCTCTCGACACTGAACAGGCGCGACCCTTCGAGGAAGTTCCGCCCAGACCACCAGTCCGCGTCGAAGCTCCGAGGTCAAGCCCTGCGGGGTGGTGTACGGCTGATCCTTCGGGGTTCAGGCTGTAAGGGCCTGGAGGATGGGTTCGGTGTTCACCTCCTCGCTGGTGATGGCTTGTGATTTGGTGAGGACGTCGAGGCCGAGGTAGCGGCGGGCTTCGGCCCATTCGTCGTGTTGTTCGGCGAGGACGGCGCCGACGAGCCGGATGATCGATGCCCGGTCGGGGAAGATGCCGACGACGTCGGTGCGGCGCCGGATCTCGCGGTTGAGCCGTTCGTTGGGGTTGTTCGACCAGATCTGTCTCCACACCTCCTTCGGGAACGCTGCGAAGGCGAGGATGTCGACCCGGGCGGTCTCGAGATGGTCGGCGACAGCGGGGAACTTGCCTGCCAGGGCGTCGACGATCCGGTCGAACTGGGCCTGCACCGCGTCGGCGTCGGGCTGGTCGTACACGGAGTGGAGCAGTGCTTTGACCCACGGCCAAGACGACTTCGGGGTGGTCGACATCAGGTTCGCCGCGTAGTGGGTGCGGCAGCGTTGCCACGAGGCGCCGGGCAGGGTCGCGGTGATCGCGGCAACCAGGCCGGCGTGGGCGTCGGAGGTGACCAGCCGGACCCCGTGCAGGCCGCGGGCGACCAGGTCGCGGAAGAACGCGAACCAGCCGGCGCCGTCCTCGCTGGTGGTGACCTGCACACCGAGCACCTGGCGGTGCCCGTCGGCATCGACACCGGTCGCGACAAGGGCATGGACCGGCACGACCCGGCCACCCTCACGCACCTTTAACACCAGCGCGTCGGCAGCCACGAACGTGAACGGGCCGGCGTCGTCGAGGCGGCGGGTGCGGAACTCCTCGACGTGGGCGTCGAGGTCCTTGGCCATCTCCGACACCTGGCTCTTGGACAGTGTGGTGATCCCCAGGGATTGGACCAGCTTGTCCATTCGTCGGGTGCTGACGCCGAGCAGGTAGCAGGTCGCCACCACCGAGGTGAGGGCCCGCTCAGCCCGTTTGCGGCGCTCCAGTAGCCAGTCGGGGAAGTAGCTGCCGGTCCGCAGCTTGGGCACCTCCAGGTCCAGGGTGCCGGTCCGGGTGTCGAAGTCGCGGTGCCGGTAGCCGTTACGCCGGTTCGTCCGGTCCGGGGAACTCGTGCCGTACGCGGCGCCGCACACCGCGTCAGCCTCGGCCGACATCAGCGTGTTGATGAAGGTGGTCAGCAGCTCGCGCAGCAGGTCAGGGCTCGCTTGGGCCAGCTGTTCCTCGATCAGGCGTGCGCCATCGATACTTGAAGTGACGGTCATCGTGGGTTCTTTCTTCGAGTCGGTTGTGAGAGATCACTCGAAGGATCACGCGGTGACCGTCACCCATTCCGCAGCGACACGCTCACCGGGACCCGTACACCACTCTGCTGGACTCCACGAGCTCCGATCCGCGTTGCGCCCGTCGCCGAATGGCCGCCAGGCGTGCGAGGGACCAGCGGGTCGCCGGTGCTCGATGAAGTCGAGTTGCATGACTCCATCTTGGCGAACAGTCAAGCCAAGGCGTGGCTCCCTAGACTCTTCTGCATGTCGATGACCCGACCGCCGAGCGCAGTGACTGAGCGTGCCGGTGTGTACTCGG
This sequence comes from Actinomycetota bacterium, assembly GCA_020161755.1. Classification (GTDB taxonomy): domain Bacteria; phylum Actinomycetota; class Actinomycetes; order Propionibacteriales; family Propionibacteriaceae; genus Propionicimonas. The sequence goes on along the minus strand of JAIUOS010000002.1, from coordinate 211,012 downwards.
TGGGCCTGATTGTCAACGGCTTCGGGTGGGTCTTCCGTGAGCAGCCCACAGACGACTACGGCATCGACGCCCAGGCCGAAGTCTTTGAGGCCGACGGCACCGCCACTGGCAAGGTCATCGCCTTGCAGATCAAGTCGGGTCGGGCGACGTACTTCGCCAATGAGAACCCAGACGGCTGGACGCACTACGTTGATACCAAGCATGCGGAGTACTGGCTTAAGCACTCACTGCCGGTTGTGGTCGTGCTCTGCGACGAGATCGACGGCAAGGCATATTGGCAACAGGTCACGAAATCCACACTCGAAGCGACCCCGAGGAAGTTCAAGATCCTCGTCCCCCGGTCCCAGGAGTTGGGCACGACTTCCGTCGCGGCTCTACGCGAGGTCGCGGAGGGCGATCCGTACACCACTCGGCTTCGACGGCTCCACCTCGCACTCCCTTGGATGGAGTTGCTCCGAGCGGGCAGGCGAATCCTCATTGAGGCCGACGAGTGGATCAACAAGTCATCGGGCCGCGGTGAGATCACGATCGTCTCCGTCGATGAAGCAAACGAAGATCGCCAGCTGCTCGGAGACTGGATGATCATGGCGCCGGGGTGGTCCTATGACGCCGTGTTGCCGTCCTTGGTGCCGTGGGCTGACGTGGTTGTCCACGAGGAGACGTACGACGAAGCGGAGTACGACGCGTGGGAGGCCGAGTGCGTTTACTACGACAATGAGGGCGACCGGATCGTTACTGAGGGCTACGAAGAGTGGCGAGCCGCAAGTGGGTTGGAGGGCCTGCGGCCCTACGCCAACAGCGCCGGCGAGGTCGACAGTTGGCGGCTGGAACTCAAACTGAACCAGCTCGGCGAGGCGTTCCTGCTGGTTAATGAGTTCGCGGACCGCACTGACTTGTTCCTGACGCCGGATGCATAGTGAATCGGGCGGCGCCGGAAAGGCAGAACGCCCGCGACCAATCGCGCGTGTCAGGATCGAAGGACTAGCCGTCGAGGTTCGGCGCATGGACAGAGGACTATGGCGCTGCCCGGTTAGGCGACCTGCGTGACACGGGACCACCCGACCGCAGCCGGCCGGAACGTCGCCTGCGATTCCTCTGGGCACCTCGGCCAGACGCGAACGAATGCACCAGAGCCCGCAGTGGCGCCAGGCGGCTCCTCCCCATCCGCAGCCTCACAGGCCGGCGTCGAGGTCGGCCGGCGTGGTGCCCGAGATCACAAGACGGCGAATGGAGTCGATCACTTCGATCCTCAGCGCGAGTTCCAAGCCTGTGGCGAGGATGGCGTCCACATCGGCTTGGTCGCGGGCAGAAATCGTCGCCAGTTCGACGTCGCCCGCGTAGACGGCCAGGGGTGCCGGCGCGTCGTCGTTCCGCCTCGCCTCGAGCGTCAAGGGCGCGGTGGCCGGCAGAGTTGAGGGTCCTAGATCCACAGTGACCGATCCCTGCTCTAGCAGGTCCTTCAGGAGACTCCGACCGCGTTCGCGGGTGAAGTCCAGAAGATCCAGGAGCTCGGACGCCGTCGCGCCAAACCGATGGCGCCATTCCCCCACGCTTTGCTCGCCTAGCCACACGCGGAGCTCCGCCGCAGTGGCGTCAAGCTCGGCAGGAAGCGCTTCCGCAATCAGGTTGGCAAGGCGTCTGGACCGTACTCCGGACCGCATCAATACGAGCGCTGCGGGATCGCTCACGCCGTAGCGAACATATGCCCCAAGGTCAGGGCACAGTTGCAGCTCCGCCGTCTGGTCGTCCAGAGCCAAGTTCACCAGTTCGACAAGAGCAGCCAGCGTCCAGGAGAGATAGTGCTCGAAGAGTGACGTGACTGCATCCACCATCTGCTCGATACGCCACGACGGGTCAGGGACTTCGCCGAGCGCCTGGTCCGCGAGCAACTGGATCGATGTGCCATCTAGCCAGCTCGACAAGAGGGCTGCGACATCCACGTCAATCGGGTCATGCCGCTTCGTTCTGTGGAATGTCCAGCGGGGTGCCTCTCGCAACTCCAGCAGAGTGCCGACGACCTGGCGAAGAATGCGGGCAACATGCACGGGATCGTGCAGATCCCCGATGCTCCCTCTAGCCGCCCGTTCGGCAAGCTGAACCGCGACACGGCGTGCCAGCCGATCAAGTGCGCGCGCAGACGCAACCGACGTCCCAGTCCGATGCCATCTACGGCGAGCCGCAGGATCGGAGCGCACATAGGCCTCTCGGACAGAGGACGCGAGGGTCATCAGCCTCTGTCTCGCCACCGACGACTGAGCCGCGGCCAAGGTCGAGTCGACGACCGCCGCAAGGTTCACGCCGGTGGGATCGGTCCCTGCCTGCTCCTCCAGCGCAAGGAACTCCCACACGAAGCTGATGAAACTGTCGACGATAGGGTCGACGTTCTCGAAGACCGCGTCGGCATCCGCACGTTGACGCTCCTCGAACTGAGCAAATGCCTCGAGCGCCAAGTCCGAAGCCATCGTCGACTTCACCGTCAACTCGAGAGCGTCCGGGTCCAGATCATGGAAATCCTGCTCACCGGGCTCGGCAGCTCGTACGAGCACGATCCACCCTTCGGTCTCCCTTCCTGCGCGGCCGGCACGACCCATGGCATTGACCAAGCGCGCACCGCGGAGCCGGGCGTCGGTAGGCAGATCCTCGTATTGCTGGTCGTAGATCACGACCGTGCGCACGGGGAGGTTCACGCCCTCGGTGAGCGTTGAGGTGCAGGTGAGATACCGAAGGGACTCGTCGCGAATTGCATTCTCCAGGGACTCGAGCACCTCGACCGGGAGGCCTGCGTGGTGGAACGCCACCCCTCGCCGCAGCAGTGGAACCAGAGGGTGTGAATCCCCGAGTTGGAGTCGAACGAACTCAACGAGGGGCGCTAGCGCAGGGTCTTCATCGAGAAGGTCGGCGATGCCGCCCGCGATCATCTGCGCTTGGTTCCGAGTGGGTGCAACGACCAGCACCGAGCCAGCGTGGCCTAGCGCCGTGATCATGTCGCTAGCGATCCGATACTGCTTGGTCGAACGGGAATCGTCCTTGGGAATGCCAGACTGGTGCGCAGAGTTCGAGGTCGACTTCCGAACGAGTTGCCACCCCGTGTGGTTCATGTAGAGTTCCGCAGTTCGACCGTTGGCCATGCGTAGGCGAATCAGTCCCGAGAGTTCGGTGACAAGGCGATACGGCCACTGCCTTGCGCGCGGCGCCGTTTCAACCGTCGTCGTGGTCCAGTCTGCGGTTGCCGTGAACGCGGCATGGAGTCTTCTGGGGCCGCGCCACTGAGATTCGTAGCTCAGAGAACCTCCATCGGGGTCCAGCCACTGCGCAACAGCGCCGACGTTGCCCATGGCAGCGGAGATCAGGGCGATCCGGTGCGCGGTGCTATGCGTTAGGTGATCAATGAGGCCGATCGTCGATTCGAGGATGAACCCTCTGCCACTCTCCTTGATGAGTTGCGCTTCGTCGAACACAAAGAGCCCAAAGCGATCCAGGACTCCGGGAGCATCATGTCGCAGACTGTGAGCGAGGCGTTCAGGCGTCATCACCACGACCTCAGGTTCACCTGGCTCATCGATCGACACCAGGAGCTCAGCGAGATCGGGAAAGTCCGGGGGCTCTGGTGGGGCTTCCCGGTTCAACATGCGAAGTCGATCCGACATCGCTCGACGCACTTCACGCCCGAGGCTTCGCGTCGGCACCACGTAGCACACACTCTGGTTCGTGCGGGCCAGATGCTCGATTGAAATCAGTTGACCGAGCAGGGTTTTGCCTCCGCTTGTTGGCACCGCCATGACGATCCGACGAACGCTCGGTGCGAATGGCGACCGAGGTCCCGCCAGCAGTTCTCGTTGGGGCTCCCAGAGCGTCAGGACGGGGGGTCGGCCGAGCGTGAACGCCTGTCGGACCGAGCGCGGCACATCTGGAGGCATGACCAGGGGGTTCCAGAGCGAACCTGCGTGAGCCTCGCCCGACAGGTTCAGGAGGTGAGCTGCTACCCATCTGGCGTTCAGATCGTCAGGGCCGGCTTCACCCACGGCGACTTGTCGCAGGCGCTCAACGCCGCGGCCGAGTCGACTATCGACCCCATGCGCCAGGTAGGTTAGGAGGTCCTCCGCACCCAGGACCGTGAGCTGGGCTGGACCAAGCAAGGTAGTCACGAGGTCGGGCAGCTCCGACAACTCGGCGAGTTGCCCAAACTGCCTCCTCCACGCGGCGAACCACTTGAACAGCGTGCGAGTCTCGAAACCAAGAAGCGCAAGTCCCGCCTCAAGTGTGACCGTGTCTAGGTGCTCGAGGATCGACACTTCGGTCTGGATGTCGCTGCGGAGCCGGTGCATGATCGCGGTGGCGTTCGGATCTCGACCCCCACGCCGGTAGCCGATTGCCGCCGCGAACCCCAGTGACAGACGATCCGCTCTGGACCAGTTCACTTGATGCAACGCAAGATCGAAGATGTGCGCACTCACGGTGAATGCCTGGCGCTGTCGATGCAGGCTGTATCGCTCGCGTGCTTGTGACACCGAGGCGACGGCGTGCAGGTACCAAGCAGACTCAAGGAGGCCCTCCGGAAGTCTCGACTCGCGAAGAAAGAGCTGTAGCTCCATCTGTGCCATCAGATCCTGGAGTTCCTCAGGAGTCGGCAGGTTGAGGTGATCCCCGAGCGCGTCCCTCAGTAGGTCAAGGTCTAGAGCCCGCTCCACACAATCTCCCTAACGCGCTTCGAAAACCCCGGGAAGTCCGGGATTGCGACTATCAAGCCTTCGATCTGTCCCGCGCCACTGAACTCGGGGAATGCACTGAGAATGGATCCGAACGCGGCTGGGCCATTCGGCGCCCGATCTGCCGAGGTCCCCACTGACACGCCCACGCCGGCGCGCTCATGTTTGTCGAGCCAGAGTTCAACAAGCTCGGCGTACAGCTTGCCCAGTTCGCCTTCCTGAGCAATCGTCTCCGGCCCGGCGAGTTTCGCCAGGTACTCGTTACCTCGCTCGGCGAGTTGCTTGCTTGCGCGTCTGATCGTCGCGGAAATGGGCGCGATGGATTCATGCTTCTTGATCTCCCACAAGCGAAAGACCAGAGTTCCTGCCGGAGTCTTGTAGATGACGAGCCCATCCCCTCCTGGCTCGAGCGGATCAGGCTTCACCGAGTGTGCGTGCACAAGCTGCCGACCATCAGAACAATTGCGCCTCTCGTTGAGCAGCCTGTTCCAGAAGAGCTCTGCGACGAGACCTTCAAGATGGTCGTCCCCCGCAGGTTCCTCAGGTGACCCGAACCCGATGCTCGCGTACACCCTCACCGCATGGCTGCGCGTGTCGTCCGCCTGCGGGAGTTGGCCGTCCCGCCGCCTTCGCCAGCGGTCGAGCAGGGGTGAAGCACCGCAGCGAATGACCATCGCGTCGTCGGCTAGCAGTTGAGCTGCACACTCGCGATCTACGCTTTCGCTCAAGCCAATCCCACCCACGACGTACGGATCTATTGACCCGGAGGGAAGCCCTAGCAACGCTGTCAACGGCTCCGTCCCAGTTCGCGTCACCGAACCTCCTCTCGGCCCGCGGAAGCATCAAGGACGTCCCGAAGGTGGGGCTGACGTCCGTCGCAGAGTTCGGTCGCCAACTGAAGGACGAGCTCTGCCCGCACCGACAGGAAGGCATCGAAATCCGGCTTCACCGCGGCACGGAGCTCCTCGCCCTTGATGTCTGGGTAGGGGCCAGCATTGGCCAGCCGCTCGTATGGAACGAGGTGGCTCTCAAGCCTGTCGCGCACGTCTCGGTCGTCAGGAGCACGGTCGGCGCGAGCCTCTAGGTAGGCAATGGGGTCGAGCCGTCCGATCGTCCGGTTTGTCTTCCACGTAATCAGCGCACAGTTGAGGGCTAGGAAGGAGTCGATGCCTGCGTCGCCAAGGAGCTTGTCGGGGAACAGGTGGTGGTACTCGCGCTGCCTGATGTTGACCGCCGAGACCTTGGTGTCATCGGCGAAGTCGCGAGCCCCGAAGTAGGTTGAGGTCGCCAAGACCGCCCGGCTCAGTGTTCGCTTTGACTTTGGCCACCGGGCAGCCATCAAGTCGGCGATCGTCGGCAACGGATACTGCGTACGGTCGAAGACAGAAACATCACCTTCTGTCCCGGTCCCGTCGAGAACTTGGCGAAGGTTCCGGTAGTCCGCTGCGGCCCTCGTCGCTGCTGCGTTTTCGTACCGAGTGGTGAAGAAGGACGACCAGAGGTAGCGGCGTGCTAGCCGGTCAGCGACTGCGCGGGCATCACCATCCGGCGCTGCTTGAGCGAGGATCGCGGCGGCCACCGGGAGCGGCACCACGCTTGGTACCCGCTCAGCGTCCAGGATTCCCGACTCTTCCAGAAGTGAGGCCAACCGCGTCAGCCCGAGTGTCATCGAGTCCCACGACTGCGCGAATGAATGGAGGTCCATGTCGTAGAACCCACGCTGGTTCGGCTGCTTACCCTGCATCAGCGCCGAGGTCTGGAGGACGGCCTCCGACACAGACAGGTAGCGCCCGATGGCTGGTGCATGCGCATTGAGCGCATGCACCATTTCGTGGAGCCGACGTCCGGTCCTGTTCTCCAACTCAGCGACGATGATGTCATAGGCGGTGAGCGGCCTGGCGTTGGTGTTCATGTTCACGAAGACACTGAGCGCGACGTCCCGGGGCGTGCTTGCGGGGAGACGTAGGTACGGCAGGTTGAAGTGCTTCACGGTTTCGCGCATGGGCCGGATGATCTTGTTGAGGTGATCGCGCTTCGTCCGAACGAGATCGTTGGCCTTCTTGTATTCAACGATGTCCGTGAGATCGTCGCCCGGCTCGAGGGGCGCGGTGGCCTTCTGCACCCAGGCGTCGGTGTCATCGTGATCCGGATCGAGCAACCGGACCGGGATAAGCCCTTGCCGCAGGCATTGCACAGGATCGTCGACCCACCTGGGTTTCCGGCCACCTTCTCCATCGGGTGACACGGGCTGAACCTTCACCGTCATGCGGTCATCGTCGTTGTCGGGGTTGTCATCGAGGTTGGGGATATGAACGAAGTAGCTCTCCCTCTCGTTGTTGTCCTTGAGTGCGCGCCACAGCGCAGTGAGCCGTTGCTGGCCGTCCAGGAGGTGCTCTGTCACGGTGACTACTGTCTCCGGTGCGGTCTCGAGCGGGCGGGAGTGGAACTTCTCCTCGTCTCCCACGTGCAACACCAGCGTGATTCCCAAAGGAAGATCACGCACGATCGTCTCGATCATCGACTGCACTCGGCGCCGATCCCAAGCTGTCCCGCGCTGGAAGCTGGGAAGACGTAGTCGACCCGACGAGATCAGGCCGAGCCAGTCGTTGACCGTGCGATTGAGCGCCTCACTGCCGGTACTCATGGGATGCCCTCCTCAGCCCGTGCCCAGCTGCGGGCCTCAAGCTTTCCTGATTGTTCACAGTTGCCCCACTCTTGATCGAGCGCGTCAGCACCGATCACGCCACGGATCTCCGGGACTCAGTCTTCCTCGAAGTCGGCCTGCTCGAACTTGAGAGTCTTGGCGTTCTCGGACACGGCGCGCACGCGTCCCTCGCCAAAGCCCTCGTCGCTGATCGCTTCGATCTCGATGCGGACGTTCAAATTGGTCGAGACGTCCATCCGCAACTGACTCAGTACCTCATCGGCAATCGTCTTGAAGTCTTGGGCGATATGGTCGGGCCGAAGCGTCTTGGCACCGAAGAATCTGTGCTTGACCAGCTTGTACGGCTCGGGGGGTATCCGGCCCGCGTCAGGTTGTGGATCAGGCTCCGGACGGGGTGTGGGAGTCAGACCCGTTTCTGGCACTGCGGCGGCCTCCACGGCCCGCTGTGCTGTGGCAACGTCCGGACGCACGATGAGCAGGGAGTCCGCAGGCTGAGGTGGGAACCCCTTGTCATCGCTTGTCCACAACCCGACGTAGCGTTTGGCGTCCTCGTCGTAGCCGGTGGCAAGTGCGAAGCCGTCGGCACTCCACAGCATGGGCTGGTCAACGATGCCTTCGTTGAGCACCTTCCGGTCCCGCAGGCGGGGCATGTAGGGGTAGGTGCTGTACAGGCTCCACAGGTCGCCGAGGGCAACGTGGCCCTTCTCCCAGATGGTCGGCACCTTGCTGATCGCAAATCGGATCGTCGCCGCTGCCTGGCGGGTGGAAAGGTCGCCGTCGTTGCCGAGCCGACGGGAGACCCGGTCTGCGAGCGAGGAGGTCTGGCCTTCGACCTTGGTCTCCTTCAGCACGAATGGCGCCTTTGGGTCCGGCTGCGCCGGGACGAGTGCCCAAGTGAAGGTCTGCAGGAGCCGGGCGTTGACGGTCTGGTCGGCCTGGGTCTGCCGCTGGGTGGCCTGGTTCTTCTGGTTTTGGGTCAAATCGAGATCGGCGTCGTTGTCGAGGACGTGCTTCCAGCCCAGGTAGTCGCGAGTCGCGGTGTCGAGTTCGGCGAGCCGATCTTCGTCGGCGGCCAGGTAGACCAGCATGTTGCGGTAGGTCCGGTTGGCGCTCCCCCGCTGCTCGGTAGCCTTCTGCGCGAACTTCAGCGCGGCCGAGTCGCTCGCCTTTCGCTTGTGCGACACCTTTGGATGAAGGATCACCAACCGAGCCTCATCGGTGTCGGGAATGTCGGAGTTCTCCACCGGGCAGACATGGACGCCAGTGAAGTCTCCGGTCGGCCGGGCCTGGTTCTGCAGGCGGCGAACGATCTCGGCCCACACGTCTTCCTTGTGGAGCCGGTCGGCCTGATCCTTCGCGGTGCGGGTGATGTTGGCCTGCAGGTCGTACCAGTACTTGCCCGAACCCGAGTAGAAGTACGTGGCACGATCCGCCAACGCCGTGAGAGCAGCGTGGAAGTTGCCAGGTACGTCACCAGGAACCGCAGTGCCCAGAAAGACGCGCTGGGTCTCCAAGCCCTTGTGGGCCGAGCCGATCGTCGGCGCGGCGCCGAAGAACACGGTGCGAGCCAACCGCTTCGTCAGCGAGCGCTGGCCGAACACAGGTCGGTCCTTGTCGATCCGAACAGGTTCGGAGTTCAGTCCGTCGACGTCGGCGTCGATGACGGCCTTCCACGAGTCCTGCAGGTACTGGGTCAGTTCGGCGTTCACGGACGAAGTGGCGAGTGGGATCGAACCGGGCATGATCAACGGCGACGCGTCATCGCCCGCCCACAGGGCGTGAATCACAGTGCTCATCAGCCGCAGCACACCACGGGTGCGCTGGAACCGCTCCAGCGACGACCACTCCTCATACAGGCGGTCGAACAGCTCCGGATGGATCGGGTAGGTGCGCTTGATCCGCTCCTCGTAGGCGGGGTCGCGCGCCTCGCGTGGGAAGTCGTCGGTGTACTTTCGGTACATGTCGACATAGCCCCGAGCGGTGGCCCCGATCGCCGCCAATGCGGCGGCGTCGGGCTGCTGGAAGAGTCGCTGCTTGACGATGTGATACGCCTCGGTCGGGGACGCCGCCCGCCACTGATCCGCCACCCGGCGTACCACGTTCTGCAGCCGCTTCAACGCCTCCAGACCGTTCGCGCCACCCACCTCCTCCGCGTTGCCGACAACGATCTTGTCCAGGTCGTCACCCGTGTTCGACGCCGGAATCGAGATTGCCAACAAAACACCCGACGTGCCCTTGGCCGCCTCAGTCAGCGTCTGAGCGAAGGTGAACTGGTCATCGAACGTGCCGCCGGCCAAGTCGTCCCGGCCAACCAAGGAGCGTGCGTAGGCAACCCACTCGTCGATGAGGACCACCGCCGGCGCGTACTTCGCGAGCAAGACGCGGACGGCATCGCCAGGGTGGGTGCGAGCCGCGTCCGAGTTAGCGACGATCGCGTACCCTTCTGGTCCCCCGAGTTGCCAGGCCAGCTCGCCCCAGATCGTGTTCACATGAGTGCCGTCGGTCTTCGTCACACCGGACGGGCTGAAGTGATTGCCGACGATCGCGACCCGGTTCACCTTCTGGCCCGTGTAGCCGCTCGCGGTCAGCAGCTCCTGGGTCTCCTGCGGGAACACCCCCACCGGAAGCCCTGCGGCGACGTGCCACAGCGACAGCATCGAGTGCGTCTTGCCGCCACCAAAGTTGGTCTGCAGGTTAATCACCGGCGGCGCATTGTCATCTCCCGAGAGGCGCCGGACCGCGCGGCTGATGAACTGGCTCAGGCCCTCCGTGAGGTAGGTGCGCTGGAAGAATGTCGCCGGATCTGAGTAGCCGGCATCCTGCTCGCCACCGAACGCCACCTTGTACAGGTCCGCGGCGAACTCCGACGCCGCGAAGTTGCCGGTCGCCACGTCATCGTGGGGCCGCAGCACCTCACGCCACGGCTTCAAACCCGTGGCCTCAGGGTTGTCGACGGCCGCCTTCAAGACCTTCTTGTCGTCCTTGTCAGCCGTCATTCGGCGCAGGTTCTGACGGATCGACCTCACCTCGTCAGCCTCCTCGGCGGCACCGACAAGCCGCAGTAACCGCTCACCGGTATCGAGCGCCCGATAGGCGTCATCATCGGTGAACGGCTGGTTATGCGCCCAGTCATTGCGAACCTGGCGCAACTCGCTCGCGTACGACTCACCCGATCGCCCGATCCGGTCGCTCAGCGGATACCAGCCCGCCTTGAAGCCGCCGGTGATGTTTCCCTCCGTGAGGATGCGGAACTGCACCTGCGGATCGAGCGGGTCGTAGTTCTTGCCGGCGGGAACGCCGCCCTTCTGGTCCTTCAGTGCGACCAACTTGGTCCAAGCTGCGCCCAACGATTGGTCTCCCTGCCCGATCAACGACGCGATGAAGTCGTCCAGCACGGGCGCCATCACCTGGAACATCCGGTCGATCCGGTCCCGATTGCTCAGTGCCATGTCACTCGTCCTCGTCGAAGTCGAACGCACCCTGCGACGGCAGGCTCCCCTGCCCGCCACCATTCTCGCGGGCGACGTCCAGGATGTCCGGCCAACTCGTGACCAGGTTGTTGAACGACAACGCATCCTTCGTCCAGCCGTTAGCCTCAGCGATGCGGAACAGGAGGTGACCGAGTTCCTTCACCAAGTCGGCGTCCACCGCTCGGTCGGCACGACTCAGCGCGGCCCGCAAGAAGTTCCCGGCCGGCGCGATTCCGTCTAGCTCAAGAGTCTTGATGGTGTGGTGAAGTGCCTCCCAGGTGCTCGTGTGAAGGTCGGCCAGGACGTCGTATCCCGAAGCGAGGTCCAGCGGCTTAGTCAGCTGGACGGTCCCCGCCCGGGACGACAGGATCCCGCCACGATCCATTAGGTCGACGCTGGTGTTACGCGCGCGGGCCAGACTGTCCGCGTCCCCGAACTTGCCCGCGCCGTACCCGTGCTGTCGATACCACTGGATCGCGAAGCGAGTTGCGGTGTCAAAGTCGCCCTCTTGCTCACTCAGAACCTCATCCAGCACCTCGTTGATGCGGGCGAGGGCCGAGCGCACGCTCATCCTCGATCCGTCGCTCTCAATCACACCGCCGTAGCGGCTGAACACGGCCATCCCGGGCCCAATTGCCGCCTGAGGCAGATCAACGGGAGCGATACCTCCTTGCTGGAGCTTTCGGAGGGCGTCGGGAAGCTCCCCCTCCAATGTGGCGATGAAGCCGCGCCGATCGGTTGTCGGCGCCCCGTCGGCTCGCGGTCGAAGGGACAGGACGATCGAGGAGGCGAGTGCGTTCGAGCCGACGTCGCGCATGCGACCACTCTTCTCGCTTCGACTCGGCCACGTCGAGGTGATCATCCAGCCGGATCGAATCATGCCTTCGAGTAAAGTCTCCCACCCCGTTGACGCCTCTCCAGCATCATCGGAGTCATTCTGCTTGAACGCATACCAGACTGTGATCGGCAGATCCTCTTGTGCGGCCTGCCTCGCGCGCGCAAAAACCTGCCGGAAGCCATCTTCGAAGAATCGCTGCGCCCCGCCCTTCCCGCCGTGGCGGAACGGGTTGGCGACCAGCTCCTCGGCCTTGGGCACCAGCATCGTTGACAAGAGGTCTCCGTGGACGCCACGAAGCGAGCGCCGCAACCACACGTAGAAGAAGTCCGACAGGTCTGCATAGCCGATGTTGTCGTAGTACGGCGGATCAGTGCTGATCACAGCCCGGTCGGACACGGCGACGGCGGCATCGCGCTGCTCAGCCTTACCGAGTCCCTTAGCGTTGAGGCGCTCGACCGCCTCCGCTACAGCCGCTGTCATTCGAACCAAGCTTCCGGAGCTATCCGCGAACGGGTTTCCTTCTGCATAGTCCCAAGTCATGGGAATCGCTTGGCGGGCGAAAATGTTCCGCAAGATCTCCATCTGCGGATTGCTGGCCCATGTGGTAATGGAGGACTGGTAGTCAGACAGCCGGCTGACAACGAAGCCCAGGTACGTAGCCACGGCGTCCGCATACGCTTCGGTGCCACCATCGGCGAGCACGCGATCGCGCGCTTCAGGCACAAGGTCACTGAATGTGGTCAAAGAGACCAGCTGCCGGTCGGTGAAGAGGTCCGCGAAGGAGGTCATCCCGTAGTTCGGCGCCGTGATCGCGCGCGGATCGTAGCCAAGGTCGCCGGAGATGGTGTCGACGGGCCTATCCGCTCTCGCTGCACTCACATGCTCGTCGGTCGCCGGGAGGTAGATGCGCTGCCGGTTGCCCTCGGCGACAACGGCCATCAACTGCTGCCCCATCCGATGCGCCTTACCCTCGCCGCGCAGGTAGTCCATGGATGCCACAGCGTCGCACGCAATGCAGGATGCTCCAGTTCTTCCGGAGACGGTCCCATCCGTTTCCGCGGTGGGAGCGGTGGACATCGAATGCCCAATCTCGAACTGCACTCTCTGCCCCGAGTGGCTACTGGGGTCGCTGACGAGAGTAGGCACGACGTACGCCTCCTTTCCCTTCTTCTTGCCCAGCCACCAAGTACGGACGAGTGGCATCTCGATCCCGCAGGCCGGGTTCGGACAGGTGACCGTACGAGCCCAGATCCAGGCGATCACGGTCGCCTCGCCGCCGTCGGAGAGGGTGGCCCGAGGGTAGAGACGTCCGACCCTGTTCGCAGCTTGGTCTCGCAACCAACTTCCGTAGGCCCGAATATCGGCCGCGAGCCCCTCAGCGCCCTTCCACTCCCGAAACTCTGACTCGGCCTGGCCGGGAAAGACAGGCGCCTGATCGCAGAATTGCGGGGGGATCTCGATGAGCGCCTTGTTGATGAGCACCGCGACAGGATTGAGGTCGGATGCACGCGCCTCGAGCCCCAGCCGCTGAGCTTCCAGGGGGATGGTTCCTCCACCGGCGAAGGGATCAAGGATTGGCGGCGGATTGCCGTTAGTGGACTTGAGGATCTCCGTGCGAGCCTCCGCCAACAGCTTCTGATCGCGTGCATGCTCCCACACCACCAGTCGTTCGATGATCTTGTGGAGCCGCTCTCGCTCGCTGCGCTGTAGTTCCTCGGTGGGGAACTCGTCTGGCCGGGCTGAGGGATCATCGACAAGCTGGGCGAACAGCACGGCACGAGCGGCGGCGAGCGGCCGGCGCGCCCACCACAAATGCAGGGTCGAAGGGTGACCGTGACGGATCGACTTCTCTCGTGCTGACTCTCGATTGATAGCCTCGAGCGGCAGAGCCACCTCGATTAGTTTCCGCCTCTGAATCACGTCGTCGACCTTTCGTGCTTGCTGTCTATTCCAGTTCCGATGGCGCCACGCGCCCGCGCAGTAAACTAGTGGGCCACGGTCACGGCGTCGGGGTGGGTAAGGGTTAGGGCATCTCGCAACGCGACTGCAAACGGCGCATCCGCGTACTCCCTGTGAGTCCACCGTTGCCAGCGCGATGGGTGTCTCGGAGCGTTTCCAACCCACCAGATCGGCAAGGCGAATGCGGTAAGCCGAGCGCGCAGCCAGTCGACCTGCTCGCGGTGATGGGTTCGCGCGGGACCGCATGGTGCGGCCACTCCATACGCCAAGAGGACGGCATCAGCCATTGCCAACTCTTCCTCCAGTCGCGGACGCGCCGCCAGCCACCAAGTGCCGGTGGTGCCTAGGACGTCGATGTCTCGAGTCGCATGTGAGGCCTTGCCAAACAGATTCACGATCTCCACGTGCGTGAAACCGAGGAGCTCGGCGGCCAGCGAGACCCTACAAAGCGTCCTCGATCCATCGGTGAGTGGCGGGTTGGCCAGGACTGCTGCGAGCCTCCCAGAGGCCAAAGCAGGCATCAGAAGGGATGCACCCCCTTGGCCCAGGTCTTCTGCCAATCGCCGCGGATGCCCGTAGCTTCGAAGTCTCCGAGGTCGGTCTTGTCGAACGGGTTGTCGAGGTAGCGGACTTCATCGTGTTGGGTGCCGCGCGGGTCGACCCTTACGAGGGCGAGGCGGTAGCGCGGGACGGCGTTCTTGCCGGTCATGACTTCGTTGTGCGTGACGAAGAAGTCGGTGGCGCCGTCGATGCGGGCTTTGACTTCGATGCGGTAGGTGTCGCCCTTTGAGTCGGTGGAGAGGATGTCGAAACCTTTGTTGTTGAAGGCCTGCTCAACTGGGTGGCGGCCGAGTTCGCGTTCGCGGGCTATGACGAGGTCAACGCCGCGGCGTTCGACTTCCTTGGTCTCCTTCGCGTGCATCGGGACAGTGGCCGGCACCTCGGCCTCGACCATGGCGATCGGCAGTACGAGAGCAGCGGTGAGGATTTGGGGTGGCTTGGTCGACATCAGTGCTTGCTGGTCGAGCAGTTCGAGCCTGGCGCGGAGCCGGACGTCGAGTTCGACGACCTTGCGGTTGAGGCTGTCCGCCGACTCGCGCGGTTTCTCGCCGTGCTGCTCCTTCTCCGCGGCGATCGCCGCATCGAGCAGGAGTCGGTCGCATTCGCCCTGGAGTCGCTTGGTGACGAGCGTGCGGGCCTTGGTGAGTTCGGCCGATCGGCGCGGCTGGACCTCGGCGAGGTACTCAGGCAGTTGGTGGGAGATGATCCAGCTGGTCGCCTGGCCCTCTGCGTCGGCGAGCCAGGGGAGCTGAGTTGCTGCGGTCACAGCGGGCGTGTTGGGTGCGGCGACGCAGTCGAGGTACGGGGCGGGGCCGGCGGTAAGAACCGTCCCGGCGGTGTTGACGTAGGCATAGCCGAATCGGCGGGCGACGGAGTCGCCGGTGGCGTCGGCGACTTCCTCGATGACCCCGACCAGGAGCTGGGGTTCCTCGACTGTGGCCGAGACCAGGATGGTGCCGCTGTGGAGGGTGCGGCCGAACTGGCGGATGGCTTCGTCCATGACCGCATCGTGGAGCGGGTGTCCCGGGGAGAGAAGGTCGGCGCGGGGCAGGTCGTCGGGCTGGACGTGCGACAGGTCGAACGTGACGCGGTCGTACTTGGTGGCGATCGGCCCGTGCTTGCTGGCTCGGATGTGAGCCGGCACGTTGCTGATCTCGTAGCGTCCCTGCTCACGCTTGGCGATTCGGCCGCCGAGCCGGGTGAACGCGGCCTTGAACGCGAGCTCGATGTAGTGCGGCTGGAGCCGGCGGGCGCGGGCTTCGTCCATCGCCGCGCGCAGCGCCTGGAGGTCGGCCTCGGCGAGGTGCTCGGAGGCGAGGGCGCGTTCTTCGAGGAGTTCGAGCAGTCCATCGCCGATGCTGGCATCGACGACTTGGTGCATCTTCGCCCTTGTCTCTGGCAGTTCGCCGTACTGGATGGCATCCATCAGCAGGGTCCGCAGTGGGGTCTCGCTGAAAGCCTCCCCGAGCACGTCGAAGACCTTGCCACCATAGGTCTGGCGCATCTGGTCGAGCTTCTCCAGCAGGCGGGTGAACACCTCGCCCTCGCGCGTGTTGGAGGCAACGAGGTTCCACAGCCGGCAGACCTCTTCCTGCCCGATGCGGTGGATGCGGCCGAAGCGCTGCTCGATCCGGTTGGGGTTCCACGGCAAGTCGTAGTTCACCATCAGGTGCGCGGCCTGCAGGTTCAGACCTTCACCGGCAGCGTCCGTGGCGATCAGGATCTGACAGTCACGGTTCTTGGTGAACTCCTCGGTGATCTGGCGCCGCTCGGCACGCCGCACGCCGCCGTGGATCGCGCGGACCGCGTCCGGCTTCCCGATCAGGGTCGAGATGCGGGTCTGCAAGTAGTCGAGGGTGTCGCGGTGCTCGGTGAAGATGATGAACTTGCGCGGCCACCCGTTCGCGTCGGTGGTCAGCGCGTGGTCCTGCAGGATCGTGGACAGCTCGGTCCACTTCTTGTCGGTGCCAGAGTCGCGAACCTTCTTTGCGAGCTTCACCAGCCTAGCCAGCTCGAGGAGTTCGGCAGTGAATTCCTCGACGGTTTGAGCCGCGGTCGCCGCATCGAGCAGCTCCTCCTCGACGGTCTCGATCTCTTCGGCGCTGAACTCGTCGTCGTCGATCTCGTCCAGGTCAATCGTCGGGGTCTGGTCGCGGTAGGTGCCGTTCTGGATCTCGGTCCGCTTGCGCTCCAGACGTTCCGAGCGGCGCACCAAGGACTTGTAGATCGCCTCGGGACTGGAGGCCAAGCGACGTTGCAGGACGGTGAGGGCGAACCCCACGGTGTTGCGTCGCTTGCCGTCCAGGAGCTTCTGAGCCCGGTTCATCCCCGTCCGCACATAGTCGGTGACCTGCTCGTACAGCTCCTGCTCCAGCGCTGTCAGCTCGTACGGGACGGTCTCGGCGATCCGTTCGGGGAACAGCTTCTTGCCCTCGAAGGTGAGCAGATCCTCCTTCACCATCCGGCGCATGATCCCCGAGGTGTCAGTGGTGTTCTTGTTCTTGCCTTCGAACCGGTCCTTGTCCAGGAGCGTGAGGAACAGCTGGAAGTCCTCCTCCTTGCCCGAGTGCGGGGTCGCCGTCATCAGGAGCAGGTGGCGAGTGACGCTGCCGAGCAGCTCGCCCAGCTGGAAACGCTTGGTCTTCTCCAACTTGCCGCCGAAGTAGTGGGCGCCCATTCGGTGCGCCTCGTCGACGATGATCAGATCCCACTCGGTCTCGGCCAGCTGGGCGCGGAGTTCCTCGTTGCGGGACAGCTGGTCCATGCGGGCGATAAGCAGCGGGTTGGTCTCGAACACGTTCAGGTTGACGTTGGAGTCGATCAGCTGGTTGGTCAGGATGTCGAACCGCAACCCGAACTTGAAGAACAACTCGTCCTGCCACTGCTCCACCAGACCACCCGGAGCCACGATCAGGCACTGCTTCACGTCATCCCGCAGCAGGAGTTCCTTGATGTAGAGGCCGGCCATGATCGTCTTGCCAGCGCCAGGGTCGTCCGCCAGGAGGAACCTCAGCGGCGTGCGTGGCAGCAACTCGCCATAGACCGCGCGGATCTGGTGCGGCAACGGCTGCACATCACTGGTCGCCACCGCCAGCATGGGGTCGAACAGGCCAGCGAGCTTGATGCGCTGCGCCTCGGCGACAAGCTTGAAATCGGACGCTGCTGCGTCGAACGGGCGGGCACCCGCATGAGCGAGGCTGAGTGAATCTTCGTCCTTGCGGAACACGACCTGCTGACCGAGCGCGCCGGCGTTGGTCTTGTACGTCAGCTCGACAGCATCAGTGCCGTGCCACTGGGCGGCAATCACAGTCACGATCTCGCCAGGGATCAGGCCGGCCAGTTTCACCGCGGAATTGAGCCCCTCGAGCTTCACGCGCCGTCCTCCCTGTTGACCGAGTTTGATCCTAGAGGACTGCACTGACACGGCGAGGTTGTGCCTCAACCGGGCCTGAGGTCGGTGACCTCCACTAGTCTCCTGCTGACACACACCACACCAGTGGCAGACGATGGACAGGGCAGAGCGCGAACAACTCCGGGCGGTCACCGCCGAGGTCGAATCCTGGGCACGAACCGCCCGGGAAGTCGTGGAGTTCCGCACCCGCGCCGACGACATCGTGCACCGTGCGGCTGAGCCGCTTCGTCAGCGGGTCGTGAATATCTGGCGGGACGGCAACCTGACTTGGTGCGCGATCCCCCTGTTAGGCGCCGACGAGGCCCTGCTCAACGTACTGGTGAAACGCACGGTGCTCAGGACGGTGCCCGATGCTGAGGCCGCGTCAATGGCTGCGTTCGCCGATGGTGCGCTGCGCGACGCGCACCAGGTGCGCTCCGTCACCTCCCTGCCGAGGATCTTCGCCGGCGCTCAGAAGAAGGCAGCCGCCCGGACCGCCGGTGACCGCCTCCGCGCGTTCCACGAGGCCGGTCGTCGTTCAGGCTTCGCGAAGCGGCTGAGCGACTTGAACGATCCGCGCGCACGCACCGACTGGACCAAGCCCACCCTCAGTCAGCTGTTCCACGAGACCTATGGCCTCGCCGCCGAGTTCCCCAGCCTGGGCAGGAAGCCCGAGGTGCTGCAGCGGGTCAGCTATCGAGGCCTGCCGGGCGCGCTGGCGACCATCCAGAAGGCCATCGCCAGCGAGGCACGGTTCAAGGATGCCGCGCAGAAGGCCGGCGTCGAGGTGCGGCGCCAGGACGCGTGGAGGATGCTCCAAGCGATGCCGGTCGACGCCCTCAAGAAGGCCACCCGGGAACGCCTCCGCACTGGGCCGCTGACCGATGCCGGGATCAAGACCGTGCCTCAGGTGCTGGCGCAGAAGGACCGACTGGAGTACCTGCCGGGCATCGGGCAAACGACCGCGACCCGGATGGTCGCCGCCGCAGAGACCCTATGGAAGACGACCTTCGACGAGACCCCCGTCCGCATCGACATCAAGGCTCGCCGGCCCGAAACGAGGGCACTGCTGAACGCCCTGCGTGTTTGGGATCTCGCACGCAAGACCCGTGGGGCAGCCGAGGACCTCCAGCGGGCCAAGGAACTCACGTCCCTGGGCAGGACGATCAGCAGTCAGGTGGTGAACCTCGCCGTGTTCTCGTTCGCGGGAACTCCCGCCTCTGTGCTGATCGACACGATCGACGCGCTGGAGAAGCGAGCGCACGACCTGGACCAGTCTCCGGACAGGCGGCGGGACGGCGGCGGCGTCGACGCTTGGGAGGACTTCCTCGGCCGTCCGGCCGACTATTTCGCGATGCTCGCCGAACTCGGCTTCATCCTTGAGGATGAACAGAAGGCCCACGGGGATCTGCCAGCGGAGGTCGTCGAAGCGATCCGGAACCAAACGCTTCTCACCGACAACCTAAACGCCTCCCTGCGTGGCTACCAGAGCTTCGGGGCACGGTTCGCGCTCGTCCAGAACAAGGTAGTCATTGGCGACGAAATGGGCCTCGGGAAGACCGTCGAAGCCCTCGCCGTGCTCGCCCACCTGCGCAGCACAGGCTCCCAACACTTCCTAGTGATCTGCCCGGCTGCAGTCGTCACCAACTGGATGCGCGAGATCGGAAGCAAGTCGAAGCTCCGTCCCTACCGGGTCCACGGGCAATACCGAGACTGGGCCGCCTCCACCTGGGAACGCGACGGAGGAGTCGCCGTGACCACGTATGAGACCCTCGGCTGGCTGCGAGGCAAGCTCCCTCGCGTCGCCCGTGCCGACCTCGACTGCGTCATCGTCGACGAAGCGCACTACATCAAGAACCCCGAAGCGCAACGCTCTCGGCTCACCGGCTGGCTGCTGCACAACGCCAAGCGATCCGTGCTGCTCACGGGGACGCCACTCGAGAACCGCGTCGAGGAGTTTCGGACCCTTGTCGGCTACGTTCGTCCGGACCTTCGCATCGATGCCTCCGATCTGGCACCCAAGCGCTTCCGTCGCCAGATCGCCCCCGCCTACCTGCGGCGCAACCAGGAAGACGTCCTCACCGAACTGCCCGAACTCGTCGAAGTCGAGGAATGGCTGCCCATGTCCGCGCCCGACCTCCGGACCTACACGGCCGCCGTTGGCGCGGGCAACTTCATGGCCATGCGACAAGCCGCGATGCTCAGCGGCAAGTACTCCGAGAAGCTGCAACGACTTGTCGAAGTCGTCCATGAGGCCGAGGACAACGGCCGCCGAGTCATCGTCTTCTCATACTTCCGCGAAGTCCTCAACACCGTCGCAGCCGCTCTTCCGGGAAAGGTGTTCGGACCGCTCACCGGATCGGTAGCCGCGGACCAGCGGCAGCGGATGGTCGATGACTTCTCCAAGGCCGGCCGCGGCGCCGTCCTGGTCGCCCAGGTCGTCGCCGGCGGTACCGGCCTCAACATCCAGGCAGCGTCCGTAATCATCATCTGCGAACCGCAACTCAAACCCACGATCGAAGCCCAAGCCATCGCCCGCGCCCACCGCATGGGACAAGTTCAATCCGTCCAGGTCCACCGTTTGCTCTCTGAAGAGGGCGTCGACCAACGGATCACCGAGATCCTCGCCACCAAGAAGCAACTGTTCGACGAATACGCCCGCCTCAGCGAAACCAAGGACAGCTCGCCTGAGGCAGTCGACATCTCCGAAGCCGAACTCGCCCGCGAGGTCGTGGCGGCCGAACGCCAGCGCCTGTTCCAAGGTCTCGCTTCCGCGTCCTCGCCGAGCGATGAATCACCGCGGGTTGGCCATGGCCACACCATCTAGCCCACCGAAAGGTGATCGAGGAACCGGACGCCGCTGACAGGTGGACGGCGGAGTGCCGTGTCTTCGACCCCGGAGAGCCGGACCGATCGCTATGCTCCCGATTGGGCGTTCCGGTTCGCCCATCTCTGAGCCCGAAGGCCCGCGCGCCAAGGGCTGCGAGGACAAGGCTCCCCAGGGGTCACCGGATCTTTGCGTTGGCACCATGCAACTCGACTGATAGGTGCCCCGGCGCGGCGGTGCACCGTTCTTAGGAGTGGCATCGATGTCCAGTCAGAATCGGAAGCGCCGCGTCCGCGCACGGATGAAGGCGACCGGCCAGAAGTACACCTCAGCCTCCCGCGACCAAGAGACCCGCGAGTCGCTGCGGTCACCCAACCAGCACCCGGACCCGGTGACGCTGCTCGGGCGGCAGCGCTGTGACAACTGCGGAGGATCCGTCCGGTGGGTCAGCCCTGACGAACTCAGGAAGGTGAACCCCGCGGCCTACGCAGAGGCCGCGGAGGTGATCGGTCACGCTGCCCTGATGCGCGGGAACGCCTGGGTCTGCCTGGACTGCGACAACATCGGCTTCACCAGCGAACCAGAGAGCGACTTCGGCGCCATCGCAGGACTCCCGGGCATGTTGCCATCCCTCAGCATCCCGGACGTGGACCACTGCGAGAAGTGTGGCATGCCCGTCGAATGGATCGACCCGGCGTCAGTCGCATCGCTCGAGCGCAATGCCTTCGTCGAGGCGAGAAAGCGGCATGGACTGCCAGCGCTGCTCGACGGCCACGCGTCAAGATGTCCCGAGTGCAAGCTCATCCGCTTCTACGCACACGAACACCGCTACTACCCCGACTTCGAGACGCCGTCCTTCTAGCACCGGGCGAGTCGGCTAGGGCCTCTCGCGTGGCGTGCCGGTTCGGGTCGGTCAGCCCGCCCCGGCCGACCGGGCTCTGCGCTGGTTCGGAAGCGTGCTCGCGTGTGGGTGATGTGACCAGACGCTGGGGTGCGGTCTCTGACTATCGGCCGATCGACGGTGCTGGTCCGGAGGCCCCCGGTCCGCCGGACCCCATGCCGAACGGAGGCTCCTGCGTGAGTCGCTGGGCCGGTGCGCTCGGGGTCGTGGTTCGGAGGGCTGCGATGCGTCCCTGGGTGAACTCAACGGCGATCGGTGGCGATGGCATCGAAGGTGCGAGGGCAGGGTTGGCGGTCGCCACGGAGAGCCGCCGGGCCGCGGCGGTGGCGTTGGCGGCGTTGGTGGCGGCCCGGTAGACCTCGACACCGGAGGGTTCGTGGCGGGGCATGGGGATCCAGGTGCCACGTCGGCGAGCGGTGAAGACGACCTTGCTCATGTAGGTCGCGCCTTCCAGCGACCGGGAGGCCATCATGACCCGGTCCTTGCCGAAGAACAGGTTCGTGACCGCGGCCTGCTGGAGCTGGGCAGCCTCGGCCGCGATGTGCATGGCACGCCGCGCGACCGAGCCCAGATCCTGGCCCTTCATGCGCGCGGCGACCACCGCGGGATCAGCCCACGACTTGCCGTCACGTAGGGCGTCCACGACGGTCTGGCGAAGGTGGATGGACGCGTCGGCTAGTCCGGTGTCGCGGACCCCGCCGAGGTAGATGGTCTGTGGCCAGCGAGACGCCTCGCGCCACTGGGCGTTGGCGTCGCTGATGGCCTCGACGACCGGACGTCCGCGATCTTCGGCGAGCTGACCGAGGACCATCGCGGCGTTGGTGGTGGCTGCTGCTGCCCCGCAGAGGACGCTGAGGTCGGCGGCGATGGTCTGCAGGGTGACGCCCGAGAGCCCCTTCCGGGTGGCAAGTGCCTCCTTGGTGGCGTCCAGCCAGTTGTGCATCGCGGCGTCCAGGCTGTTCTCGCTGTGGGGCACCGCTGCGATGTCGTCATATTGGCCGGGTCGCAGCCCGACCGGGATGAATGCGAACGCGGCCCCGATGCCGGAGACCAGCTGCAGGTGGCGACGGGGAGTCAAGTTGCGGGCGACGTCGGGGGCGGTCGCCAGGCTCCAGTTGGCGGCCACCATCACCGGGGCGAGCAGGTTCGACCGCAGCCCGAGGATTGCGGTCGAGTCGCTGACGGTGTCCTTGAGTCCGATGCTGAGCAAGTCGGCGATGCCGCCCAGGACGCGGGTCATGTCGACCAGACGCTTGTCCGGCGGGACGTTCGTGGCAGGAGTGTCCGAGATCCTCGGGATCCACTCGCTGCGGGCGATGGGCTGCAGGATCGAGTCCAGCAGCACCAACTCGGGATCGGTGGCCGTACCGGCTGGGACGTTGTTCAGCGCCCGCATAGTGGCCAGCGCCAATCGCGGCCACACGACGGCGTGGGCACGCCACCTGTCCTCAGAGGGCCGAGTCACAAGATTCGAGATCGCGAACGCCTGGGCGTGCAACCGGTCGAGCAGGCCAGCGACCGTGGCGGTCATCGCACCCCAGCCCGCACGGCCAACTCGACCAGCGCATCCCGCAGCGCCGGCACAAGCGGACCATCGCCGTCCTCGAGGGACGCCAGCGCCGCCTTGATCGCGGCCTCAGCCGACCCCTCGTCCGCGACGAGTTCAGGGACGACCTCGGCCTTCTCGAAGGCGTCCTCGACGTCCAGGCACGCCGCCCCGAGGAAGATGCCCTCTGCCCCGTCGCCGTCCGCCGACAGGTAGTGCCAGGCGGCGTTGCGCAGGTGCCCGTAGGCCTCGCTCGTGGACAGGCTCATCTCGAACTTCCCTCCTCGTGGTTCTTGACCATGAAGAAGGGACGAACACGGCGCTGTCGGCCACATCGACGCCGACTTGGCTTGCTGCAGGGCGTGGAGAGAGCCCGACGTGCCAACCCACCCCCAGGTGGCAGCGCCGGGCTCTGCGGCGAGTACGGCCCTACACGATCCGACGCCGGCCGCTGCCCAGAAGCGGAGACCCGTCCTTGATCAGCGCGAGTCGGGGCGAAGTGTCGGCGACCTTCTCGAGGTGCTGAGTCCAGAGGCGCCGCAGCCAGGGAATCGCGTAGGTTGCGGCGATGATGCCGGCGCCGGCGATGCCCAGCGGCAGGGTCGCGTCCAGATAGGAATGGACGAGAACGATGCCGGCCATCAGGAACCGCGCTCGCCACGCCGCCGCGATCAGCGCGATCCTCCCGAGGCTGCTGCCCATCGCCGTGAACAGGACCACAGGCTGGCACCAAAAGGTGACGACGAGATCGAACCTGGTGTAGCCGAGCCGCAACTGGGCAGCACGGCGAGCGAGCGTGAATGCCAAGTACTGCGAGTCAACCTTTCCGGCGCAGTAGCCGTCGACCAGCGACCGGTCGATCAGGATGACGTTCGGCCCGACCGCTGTGGTCTGCATTCCCGGCACCGCCAGTCCCAAGTCGATGCGACGGTCACTCACGCACGCGGCCTCCTCAAGCAGCGGCCGAATCACAGCGTCGACGTCGGCCGGCAGGCGGGTACCACCCAGGAACCACCCGACCGCGCGCCACCGCATCCACCTGGACGCCACCAGGAACGAACCCAGCACCATCGCGCCGAGAACCAGCCACGCGATCAGGCCGGGGAGCAGGCTGACGATCGGAAGCACGATCACTGCACTTACCACGACGTCTGGAACATGAGCGCCGACCCAGAGCAGCCATGTCAGTGCCCGCTCGGCGGGCGACAGCGGACGCAGCCACCGCCGCTTGATGGGCTCGAGCTGCGGCTTGCGCGCGATCCCGGTTTTCATGACGGACGCCCGTCCGGCACGGGGTCGGCGTACTTCGGGACGAAGTCGCGCAGCCGTGCGATCTCCTTGGCGTCCAGTTCGCCGTTGCTCCACCGGACGATCGCCGCCGCGTCCAGGCCCTCACCCTCCATCGCGCGAATCGCGTCCCGAGCCCTGGTCTCGGCGTCGTCCCGCTCCCGCAGCGCGACCATCAGCTTGATCGACTCGTTCGTCACCCGGCGCTCGCGCTTGGTCTCCTCCTCACGCCGCCGCTGCTGCATCTGGAACGCAGCCCGCCGGGCCGCCTGACGAACCGTCTGCTTGCTCCCCATGGCACAGCCCTCCTTGGTCACCAACCGCCACTCGCTCCCTACGAAGGCAACGACCACCTCCTGACGGCCACCGACAACCCCACGAGACCCCCGATCCCCTATGTCCCCGACGCCTTGCCTGACCTCCACCCGGCCCTTCACGACCCCACCGAGATGTCCCAAGCACCTCCTGCATCGTCGGACGAAGGGCACGAACCCCGTCCGCTGCGAACGCCAAGTCTCCACTGACAACGCCGAATCTCCCGAGGGCGCATTCGGAGCCCAGACCCGCCATGAACTCGCGGGACGACGGCTGTCCGCCAGGGCGCTCTTGCTGCCTTCGTACTGGTCGTGATGGAGGTCAAGAAGCTCACAGCCGGGTCGGGGTACGACTACCTGACCCGGCAGGTGGCTGCCATGGACTCCACCGAGAAGGGCCACCTGTCGCTGGCCTCCTACTACTCCGCCAAGGGCGAGACCCCGGGCGTCTGGGTGGGGCGCGGGCTGGAGGGAATCGAAGGTCTCGACGCCGGGGATCCGGTGACCGCCGAACAGATGAAGGCTCTCTTCGGCGCCGGCTACCACCCTCTGGCCCTTCAGCGACAGGCAGCCCTGTCGCCGGACGCGGAGGCCAAGGACTTCGCCAACGCGATCAGCCTTGGCCAGCCGTACCGGGTCTACTCCCCCGACGTCAGCCCGTTCCGGCTGGAGGTCGCCCGGCGCTTCGCCGACTACAACACCTCGATGGGCGCGTCCCCTGCCGCTGCCGTGCCGCGTGAGGAACGGGGGCGGATCCGCACCGAGGTGGCGCGAGAGTTCTTCTTCGCCGAGTTCAAACGTGAACCGCAGGACGCCCGCGAAATGGCCGGACTGGTCGCCCGGCTGTCCCGTCCACAGACCACTGCGGTCGCCGGATTCGACCTGACGTTCTCTCCGGTGAAGTCGGTGTCAGCACTGTGGGCGCTGGCTGATCCGTCGATTGCGGCGGTCATCGAGCAGGCGCACCAGAAGGCGATGGTTGACGCGCTGCGCTACATCGAGGACCACGCTCTCTACACCCGGCTCGGACGCAACGGGGTCCGCCAAGTCGACGTGAAAGGGTTGGTCGGCGCGGCCTTCACCCACCGCGACTCGCGGGCCTCCGACCCCGATCTCCACACCCATGTCGCGGTGGCGAACAAGGTTCAGACCCTGGATGGACGCTGGCGCTGCATCGACGGGCGCATCCTGTTCAAGGCCACAGTCGCTGCGTCCGAGACCTACAACACCGCCCTGGAGCGGCACCTCGCCACCGATCTCGGACTGGTGTTCAAGGCCCGTCCAGCGCCGGAGGGCAAGCGCCCAGTTCGCGAGGTCGCCGGGGTGGATTCGCGGCTCCTCGACCGGTGGTCGACTCGGCGCAAGAGCATCCAGCTGAGGGCATCGGAGCTGGCCGGAGACTTCCAGCGGGTACACGGCCGCACCCCGACCGCAGTCGAGATGACCAGCCTCGCCGAGCAGGCGTGGCAGGACACCCGGCAGGCCAAGCACGCACCCCGAACCCTCGCCGAGCAGCGCGCCGCCTGGCGACGTCAGGCCGAGGCCGTACTTGGCGGAGCACAGGCTGTGGAGGCGATGGTGGCGTCGGCACTGCACCCGAGCGGCACGCGGGCGCCACTGCCGAACCACGACTGGTACCGGCACACTGCCCGGCAGATCATCGCGACCGTCGAGGGTGAGCGCGCGGTGTGGCAGTACTGGCACGTGCACGCCGAGGCGAAGCGGCAACTCCGCACTACCGGGTTGCGTCCGGATCAACTCGAACGGGCCGCCGACTGGCTCACCACGACCGCCCTGGAGCTTCACGCTGTCGCCATTGACCCCCGGGACAAGGCCATCGAGGAACCCGACGAACTCCGCCGGTCCGACGGCTCCAGCGTGTACGAGGTGGCGGGTGCGAAGCTGTTCACGTCTCGTCGGATCGTCGAAGCCGAACAGCGGATCGTCGCTGCGGCGGGACGTTCGGACGGTCGCCAGGTGCCGATCGAGTCCGTCGATCTTGCGCTGCTGGAATCGGTCGCGAACGGCCTGACGCTGAACGCCGGCCAGGCCGCGATGGTGCGGGCGATGGCCACCTCGGGTGCGCGCGTCCAGCTTGGCATCGCGCCGGCGGGATCGGGCAAGACCACCGCGATGGCGACGCTAGCCCGAGCCTGGCGGGAGAGCGGAGGCACGGTGGTCGGCCTCTCCCCCGCTGCTGCCGCGGCCGCGCAGCTGCGGTCCCAGATCGAGACGCACACCGACACGCTGGCCAAGCTGGTGTGGTCGATCGAACAGCACGACCTGCCGAAATGGGCGTCCTCGATCGGCCCGAAGACGTTGGTGATCATCGACGAAGCCGGCACCGCCGACACCCTCAGCCTCGATGTCGCGATCGACTTCATCCTGAAGCGCGGCGGCAGCGTCCGGCTGATCGGGGACGACCAGCAACTCGGCGCGATCGCCGCAGGCGGCGTACTTCGTGACATCGCCGCCCAGCACGGCGCCGTCCATCTCAACGAACTGTTGCGGTTCGCCGACCCGGCCGAGGGCAACGCGTCCCTCGCCCTGCGGGACGGACGACCCGAGTCGCTCGGCTTCTACCTCGACAACGGACGCGTCCACATCGGCGACCTCGATGGACTCACCCGCGCCGTCTTCGACTCCTGGAAGGACGACCGCGCCGAAGGCCGCGACGCGATCATGCTCGCCCCCACCCGCGACCTGGTCGCCCAACTCAATGAGAAGGCGCGCGCCCACCGGCTCGACGGGCAGCATCCCGGACGGGAAGTCACCCTCGCCGACGGCAACCGTGCCTCAGCCGGAGACACGATCATCACCCGGCTCAACAACCGCAAGCTGCGGGTGAGCCGCACCGACTGGGTGAAGAACGGCGACCGCTGGACCGTCCTCAAGGTCGCCGCCAACGGCCGGCTCACCGCCCAGCACAACACCCACCGCCGCATCGTCACCCTGCCCGCCGACTACGTCGCCGAATCCACCGAGCTCGGCTATGCGACCACCGTCCACGGCGCCCAGGGCGTCACCGCCGACGCCTTGCACGGGCTCGCCACGGGCAGCGAATCGCGCCAGCAGCTGTACACGATGGTCACCCGCGGACGCACCGCGAACCACATCTACCTGGTCAACGTCGGGGACGGCGACCCGCACAGCCTGGTCGAATCCGACTCCGTCATTCCGCCGACCCCGACAGACCTGCTCACCCGCATCCTCACCCGCGACGAAGCCCCCGTCTCGGCCACCACCTCGATCGCTCTGCAGGACGATCCGGCCGTACGGCTCGGTGAGGCGACGGCCCGCTACGCCGACGCGCTGCTGGTCGCGATCGAGCAGACTGCCGAGCCTGATGTGATCGCCAGCCTCGACGCGATCGCCGAAACCGGACTGTCCTGGATCACTTTCGCCCCTGCTTGGCCGACCCTCCGCACCCACCTGCTGCTGCTCAACGCGACCGGTGTCGACCCGCTCGTCGCGCTCAACGAAGCCCTCGCCCAAGGCTCCCTGAAGGACGCCCACGACGCAGCGGCTGTCCTTGACTGGCGCCTTGACGCTACCCCCCGCGCACCCGCCGGACCGCTGCCTTGGCTGCCCGGCATCCCCGAACGCCTGGCCGTCGATCCGAAGTGGGGTGTCTACCTCACCGAGCGCGCCAGCCTTGTCAGCACTCTGGCCGACGAAGTCCGTCAGCAGGCTGCCGAGGCGACCCGGACGCCCGCCTGGGTCGGCGAGGGGCCGCGTCTACCGACGTCGCTTCTCGGTGAGGTGGCGGTGTGGCGGGCGGCGATGGCCGTCCCCGACACCGACCTGCGACCCACCGGAGAACCGCAGTTCGCCGCTGCCGCAGCACGCCACCAGCACAGGCTCGACAGGCAGCTTGCCACCGACCGCAACCCGGCCCTGGCCGAATGGGCACCCCTGCTCGCCACCATCAGCCCCGCCATCGAGAACGACCCCTACCAGGCGAGCCTGGCACGGCAGCTCGCCCGGCTGACCAGCGCTGGCATCGACGCGGTTGGTCTACTCGCCTCCGCAGCCGCCGAAGGCGTCCTGCCCGACGACCACGCCGCAGCCGCCCTCTGGTGGCGCATCAACCGCCATCTCGAACCCGCCGTTGCCACCACCATGACCGACCCCACCCCGACGCCGTGGACCGACGACTTCGGCAGAGCCGTCGACCCCGACCGCGTCGAACAGCTGCGCGCCTCCGCCTGGTGGCCAGCACTCGTCGCTGCCCTCGACCGCGCGACTGCCCGCGGCTGGGCCCTGTCGGACCTGCTCACGCCGATCAGCGCCGAAGACCTCGACGAATGCCAGGCCCTCGTGTGGCGGACCACTATGCTCACCAACCCCGTCCACGATGATCCCGTCGACAGGCTCTGGACGCCCGAGTCTGAGGAGCATGCGAGCGCCCAGGAAGGCGTCTCCGAAGACGAGGTCGAGATCGTCGACGACGCCTGGGCGATCCTCCAGATCGAAGCCATGGCCCGCGCCCAACGGGGCGAACCCGGACTCACCCAGGCCGAGATCAACGAGCTGCTCAGCCGCCGCGACGCTTGGCACGAAGCCGGCACCACCCCCGAACGCCTCGCTCACATCAACGAACTCGCCACTCAGTTCTTCGAGGCCCGATTCCCTGACTCCTGGGCACACGACTACCTCGTCGACCGGCTCCACAGCGACATCACTGGCGATCCCGGCTACCGACCGGGCTATGCCCCCGACAGCTGGACGTCGCTGGTCGGCCACCTACGCCGCCAAGGCGTCACCGACCACGAGATGATCCTCGCCGGCGTGGCCAAGCAAGCCTCCACCGGCAACCTCATCGACCGTTTCCGCAACCGCGTCGTCTTCCCGATCACCCACGACGACCAGATCCTCGGGTTCGTCGCCCGCCGCCACCCCGACGCCGACGAGACCGCCGGACCGAAGTATCTGAACACCCCCGAGACCCCGCTGTTCCACAAGGGTGCCCAGCTCTACGGACACACTCCCAGCCTGCTGCGAGGCGGGCGCCCCGTCCTCGTCGAGGGGCCCATGGACGCCATCGCCGTCACCCTCGCCACCTCAGGCGAGTATGTCGGCCTCGCAGCGCTCGGCACCGCGCTCACCCGCAAACAAGCCCGCCAACTCCGCCGCCACACCGACGTCCCGATTGTCGCCACCGACAACGACAAGGCGGGCCGAGCCGCTGCCGAGCGCGACTACTGGACTCTCACCGACGTTGGTCACGACCCCCTCATGGCTGGTCTTCCAGAGGGAACCGACCCCGCGGAGCTTGTCACACAAGATCGATCGAAGGAGCTTGACGCCGCGCTGCGCGCATCGACACCGCTCAGCCACACCCTGCTCGCCGACCTCATCGCGGGACGCGCCCGTGACGGAAGCGTCGAGGACGCGATCCGAGTGATTGGCGCCGCCAGTCCGATCCGCTGGAGCGATGCGCTCTCTGAACTCGCGAAGGCTACCGGGCGCAGCGTGCCAGAGCTTCACGCGGCGCTCGCGGCCCACCTCGGTTTGCACACCACAGGGATCCGGCAGAGCAGACGAGGATCGACACCCACGCGACCAGACGACCGCCTCCTCGGCAACCCCGACCCGGCCGTTGCCAACGGAACTGCAGCGCCCGAGCGATCTGATTCCATTCGCCCCTGATCGAAGACATCACATGGAATCCAGCGACCCCCAATCCGCGCACAAGCCGGCCGGTAAGGCTCAATCGCGGGTGGGGGGTGGGTCAGCGCCTGCGGGCGAAGATGTCGACGGGCGCCGCCCAGGTAGGCCGCTTCGCAGCCCCGGTCACCGAACCGAGGCCTAGGGGGTCGCGCTCGAGGCTCGTCGATGCCTCGCTCCGGTGAGCGATCCCGTTCGGCCATGTGGCACCGTGGCCTTCCCGGACTTCATCACAGAGGCAGAGGGCGAGGACAACCCAATGGTCGCTGGGCTCGCGATAATCAACTCGCGCACACCGGCGCCTCATGTTGATGGCTTCGATTGGACGAGGGATCTTCGATCTGGTAGTGGCTCGGATCGTTCTCGTAGGCCACGATCTCAGCCATCGTCCAGGCTTGCGCAATCGCCTTCCTCACAGTGCATCGATACTCATAGCCCGGCTTGTGCCCAACGTCGTAGTTGCCGACAATTGCTTTGCCAGTATTAGGGTCGATCGGATGCCCGGCCGCATCCTTCGGCGCGTTCGCAAACACCTCGTTCCGAACTGCGGGCTTGATCGCGGGTCGCGCGGCCAGCGACTTCACGGTCAGCACATCGACGGACGCGTCGGCTGTCTCAGCGCCCGTGCGCACTTCCTTCGCAGCCTGGGCAACACGCTCAGCGTTAGCCGCAACCCGCTCGGCGTCGACCCCAGCCTTGGCCGATTTGGCAATCTTGACGAATGCAAGGCCGGGCACGGCCAACGCGAGGGACAGCCCTGCATCGAGGTAGTCACCGTCAATGGCGTACCAGGTTGCGTTCACCGCGGCCGCCGCGAAGCCAACCGCCGAGAACGGGGGCGGTGCGAATGTCGTCAGAGACAGGATGTCGAGGACGCAGTGTCCGGAGTTCAGGCACTGACCCCACGCCTGCGTGACCCACTTGACAACCGCTTCGGCGAAGTGCCATACCGACTGTGCAGCAATGACGACGCAGTTCCAATAGTCGCTGGGGTTCCACGAGCATCGGCTGTCGTTGCTGATGTTCGCCGCGACATTGCGGAGAACGATCGCATCGTGGAGCGGACCGGTGTCGGTGGCTTGGCTCTGGGTGAAGTCGGGGGTCTGAGCGTCGACCGGGTCACTGAGGACGTCGATCGCCGCCGAAAGCGCCGTGAGCGCCGCGGTCATACCGATGCCGTCGTTCGTGCTGGAGCCACTCGAGAATCGATGTTCGAAGAATAGATAGTGCGTGAACTTCCCTACCTGCTGGCCGGAGCCCTCGATCGCCTCCGTACCGGGCTGGAATGCCGTGAACGCCCACGCACTCGCAACAGGATTGGCAGTCAGCGCGGCGGTGAGGGCGAGAATGCCGTCGGTCAGGTACTTGCCACCCGGCGCGGCCGCGTACTTCGCGCCAGCACGCTGAGGCAGCGGCCAGGCACTCCCGCCCTGCGAATGATCGAAGTCCCAGTAGGCCGCGGTGGCTGCCTTCAGGAAGTCAGTCGACCAATAGCCGCGCGAGAGCAGGAGCAGCAGGCTCTGGCCGTTCGCTTCGTCCTGATCAGCCCGAGCGATTCCTGCGTCGGTCGAGGCATCATGGTCCTCGCGGTACAGCGCGCTTGGAGTTGTCGTCGCCTTGATGAAGTCCGCTGTCCACAACTCCGGTAGCGCCCGATCACCGGACCCGTGCGTGGCAAGCGAGAGGGTGCCCGCCAGATCAGCAAGCTCCGTCTCGTACGCGGCGTCAGGGTCAGTCTGGTCCGCCGCCCCCGAGGACCCAGTGGCTGCGCCGAGCGCATCGCCAAGGTCTCGCGGGGTGACCGCTGACGTGAAGAAGTAGGCAAAGTCGAGGTTCCCCCGATAATCAGCAAGCTGCCCTTCCAGCGACTCGAGATCAGCGGTCTTGAGCGTCCGCACAGCCGTCACCGCATCGGCGCGAATCTGTGCAGTCGGATCGTTGTGGAGCTGCAGGTACGCGAGCAGTACGGCAAGAACGACGAGGCCGCTCAGGATCACCGGCAGGCGCCAGCGAAGCCTGCGACGAGAGGGGCCCGGTTCGACGGGCACCTGAGTCATGCTGCTGATTGTTCCAGACTCCACCGACGTTTCAGGGGCGAACGGGCAGAGTACGTGAGAGCTTTCCGCGAATGCCGGCGCATGGCCGGGCGCACCCATCTGGCGTCATCCTGGCCCTCCGCCTTGGGTCGGTCCACATCGGTAGCGTGAGCGGGCTGCAAGGCCCTGGCTACTCGAGAGCGAGCAGTGCTGCGTGCTCGTGGACGCGTTTGATGACGGCGTCGAATGTGGGCGGTTCGTCCTTGCCGTAGTAGAGGTCGCGCATTGCGGCGTCGTGTTCGGCGCGCAGCTGCGTCGCGTACGACCAGGCAGGGTCAAACACAGGCATCGCTGCGAAACCGCCGTCTGGGACGGGTCGGTCTGGCCGTCCCAACGATTCGGAGACGGCGAACGCGCTGTCCAGGATCTCGCCGACCGCGTCGTGATCGGCGAGCAAGTCGAGCACCTCCTGGGTGCCGAGCAGCGCATGGATGTCGTAGAACTGGCGGCCGATCCGGGACCACCCATGCGACCCCTCAATCGCGTCGGGGTCGGCGGCGAAGTTGTTGACCCGCAGGAGCTTTTCGACCAGGGTGCGGCCGGGATGAAGAATCTCGGCATCGAATGCAGCCAGATCGGCCCAAGCCTGCGGGTCGAAGCCGGAGGCGGTCGCCAACTCGCGCCCGAGCAGCGAGGTGACACTTCGGGCGGAGTGGGGATTGGGACCGCCAGACTGGCCCAGCTCGACAAGGATCGCCGAAGCGTCTGCAACGGCACCGGACGATGTGTGCTGCTGCAACGCCGGCGCGAGGTAGCCCGCGCGGTGGAAGTTGCCGGGTTTGCCACCCGAGCGCGTGTCGGTCGGTTCCGCACCCGTCTCGACGGCCGCGGTCAGGAGCATGGTCTTCAGTGCGCGCTCGGCGGCCCGTCCGGATCCGTAGTCGCCGATGACGAGCAGGTCGAGGTCTTCGGAGAAGCGTTGGATGATCCTCAGCTTCTCCAGGCTCGTCCCGCCCTTGAACACCACCTCGCCGGGGAACCCAGTCGTGATCGCCCGCAGCGCCCGGCACACCCAGTAATCCTTCTCGACCGCGAGCGGCAGCACGTCGAGACGGGCCGCGACATCGATCACCGCCTGATCGAAAGCCGCCTGGTCCACATCGCGCCACAACGGCAGGACGACGTCGTCCGCCATCACGCGACCCGCGCCTGCGTCACGGAAGCCGTCGTGCGGGGGTCGGCGTCCGGCACGAGGGCCGCGAGGTCGGCACGGCCGGACTCGGCCAACAGACTCCGCAAGCGCACTCGGACCCGTCCCGGCTCGGTGCGCGCGGCGCGCGCGAGCCGTTCGGGCCGCAACCCACCCTCGGTCAGCAGCTGGATCCCGCGGGCGTCTGCGTCGGCGGGATCAAGTTCGACCAGACGGTCCCAGCCGTCCAATACCTCCAGGAAGGCAACCTCGGCGGGATTGAGTCTTTGCCGGGTGCGCCCGATGCGCGCAGCTCGCGAGACGAACCGAAGCGAGCCGACATCGGCCGGCGCCCGCTCCGGAACGGCGTACAACGCCCGGCGCGGAACCTGCGTGGAGAACCGGAGCGCATTCGCTGCCAGCAGCCCCGCCGGCCCAACCCCAGGCCCAGGCGCGACCTCACGCAGCACCACCTCCTGCGGAGGCCAGCCCATGCCGAACGGGGAACGGCGCCCGCGCCAGTACAGGCCATGGCGAACCCGGCGCAGCTCGTCAGCTTCGGCCAACTCCCCCAACAGATGGTAGGCCGTCGAAGACGGCAAACGGAGGTCGCCAGGACGCCAGAACCGGTCCCGGGAACGCAGAACCAGTCCGCGTGCCGCCGCCGCACCCGCACGGTTGCGCTCAGGCGCCCTGATGGTCATGTCTATCACCTCACACATAAGGATACGTCAATCTGCGGTATCCCATCGACAACGCTCTACAGGAATCTGCGTTACCAAGGCTGGCGCGAGACCTCCTGGGCCCCTCGCCCAGTGGCGGCAGCTGTGTCACTGCGCCTGTTCAGGCTCCGGCGGCAACTGATCCTGACCTTGGGCTGCACGCTGCCGCTCCCGTTCCTCCACAGCAATCTGCTCCTCCTCGGACCTGTTCCTCACCTCGCCTGTGATGATGTTGATCTCATCGCCGCCGATGTCTGTGACCCACGGACTTCCGGAGCGAGCGCCGACCTCCTCGACGTCCTCGATACTGCGGAGGTTGCGGAGGGTGAAGCTCTCCTGGCCGACGTGGCGTGCGTAGCGTGCCCTGGCGGGCCATGCCTGGTGGCGCTCTTCGCAGTGGGCTTTGATGCTCTTCTGCATGCGGTCGAGGAACCAGGGCACGCAGACCCGGTGCCACTCTTCGAGGGCAGCGGAGTTGGCGCTGCTGCCTGCCCGTCGGCGAGCGTCGGCCAGGATGGCGATCTCGTGGACGAGGTGAGGGTGGTCAGGCCAGCAGTCGGGGATGACCTGGCTGGTGTCCCACGCGTACTCGTGGTTGAACCACCGCACGACGTCCTCCAGCCAGCGCCACAGTTCCAGCCGCTCCCCGCTGGTGCCGAGAGTCGCTGGGTCCCAGGGACGACCGGCGGGGCGCTCCTTGGCCTTGTCCTGCTCCAGCGGGGTGCCGTTCTCGACCGTCCACCAGTGCCGGTGAAGCCTGCGGATCACTGGGCCCGGCTGCGGGAACGGGAGGACCAGGAAACCGTCGGCGTTGCGGTTCTCGGTCATGGGCTACCTGCTTGCCAGGTTCCGACGGCTGGCTTCGGCAATGGCCGACGCTGCACGATCGGCCGCGGAGGGCTGGGCGTTCCGTGTGAATGTGCCCTCCTCCCGGAGCCTCCGCTGTCCGTCAAGGAGCTTGCGTCCGGCTCGGCCGTCGATGCAGCGATGGAGTCTGGCGATCACCGGCTTGCCGTTCTCGGCGATCACGAGGGCTTGACGTTCGGGGAGTTGACGGACTTCCTCGGGTCGGAGGACGGGGATGTCATCGGCGGAGATGCTTCGGCCGCCGCGGTCGGTGTGCCAGCCGGTGCGGGCGACTCGGACGGTGCCGGTGAGTTCCGAGATGTCGCGGTTGAACCCGACGTCCTTCGAGCCGCCGAAGACGACCATCACGTTCGTGAGTCCAAACAGGGCCTGGGCTTCGTCCTGGCCGAAGATCGCGGTCAGCTGGCGCCAGGCTTGGGCAGCGTAAACGAACGAGATCCCGAGCGAGCGTTCGTTGGCCATCCGGGTTCGCAGGGTCGGCAGGGGTGCTGTGGACGGCAGTTCGTCCAGGCAGGCGAGTATGGGCGGGCACAGCCGCCCCCACTCCGATTGGTTGGCGAGGACGAGCGCGGTGTCCAGGATGTGCTCGGTGATCGCCGTCATGAGTGGCGAGGCGGAGGCGTAGGGGTCTTCGCGTCCGAGGAGGTAGAACGTACCGCCCCGCTGGATCACGTCGGCGATGTCGGTCGCGTGACGGTCCTCCGATGGGACGCAGCGTTCCCGAATCTCTGGCTGGAAGAACAGTGCCAGCGCCTGCTGGCAGGTAGTGATGGTGTTGCCGACGGTGCGGTGGTCGCCGCCCAGGGCGCCGTGGAGCAGCCCGGCCCAGAACCGGGCAGCGTGCGGGTGTTCGCGCAGGATCTCGCCGGGCTCCGTGGTGCCGGTCGGGTGGGCGATCCACTCCAGGACGTCCTCGATCGTCAGGCCGGTGAGAGCGGCGGCGTGGAAGAACGCCTGGATGACCTTGGCAGCCTCGGCGGCGTAGAACCTGGCAGCAGGGTCACTCTGCCCGGATGCGATGGTCGAGCTGATCGTCCCCGCGGTGAACGCCTTCGCCCGACGTTCAGCCAACAGCGGGTCGATGCAGCCGACGATCGGGTCCCACACCAGTTCGGGCAGGCCGGGTGCGAGGCTGAACGGATCAAGGACAACACACGGACGATCACCGCCAGAGCGGGCGGGCAGCGACAACAGCAGGTCGTCGGCCTTGGTCAGCGTCACGAGCGCAGCACCGGGCGCCGCCAGCAAGGCGGGGATGAGCAGGTCAAGGGTCTTGCCCGATCCCTGCGGGCCGACGACGCCGGCGGTGCGGTCCCACGGGCACCACAGTTCGCCGGCGCCGCGGGGTTCTTGGGCGTGGCCGATCTGCCAGCCAATCTGGCGGGGATCGGGTCGCTTCATGGCTTCGCCTTCCTGCCGTACAGATCAGGCCGGATCACCTTCCGGGCGGCGTACAGCCGTTGGCGACCGAGCAGTCGGCGGGCTTCATCCACGGATGCGACCCCGAGGGTGCGGTTCGGACCCCAGCGGTGCAGGCACAGCCAGATCACGACCAAGTAGGCAGCCATGACGGCCAGCTCGACCGCGAACACCCACACCAGAAGGGCATCTGAAGTGGCGAGCGGGGCGACTCGGTTGAGGCCAGCAGCCGCGTCCCCTTGGAGGACCCCGATCGCACTGGGGAACAGGCGGGTCGGAGCAGGCCAGGCCCAGCCCGCTCCCGCGGCGAGGTTCGCCGCTCCGCGTCCGAGGTGGACGCCGACGACGAGAGCCAGCAGCGACCCGGCGAAGATCCCCGCCGGGATCTCCCAGGTCAGCGGATACGGATCGGCGCGGCGTTCGCGTTGGGAGACCATCGCGTCACCGTCCGATCGTCGGACCATGATCGGGTGAGTACAGCGGCGGCAGCACGTCCATGCCCGGCAGGATGTGCTGACGCGACGCCGGCCGTTCGCTAGCCATCGCCGGAACCGGCTGCAGGGCCCGCTCGACCTTGGGTTCGATCTCCATCGCCAGCGACCCGACCGCAACCTCGGTGACCGTCGGGCCCGGCCGGGTCACGTTCAGGATCTGGTCGGCGGCGGTGATCACCCTCTGCCCGGTGGCCTGCACGATCTCCTCGATGCTCGGCCCGTCGCGGTCGAGCGCCTTGGCCTGGTGTGCCCAGCCGGCGACGTAATTGAACGTGTACTGGCTGCTATCGACCTGGTGCGCAGCGAGGACGAGGAACGCGACACTCTCTGCTTCCACCTCAATCAGTCCGCGGCACGTCCGGTCAACCAGCCTCTCGTGCAGCGTTGCGTGAGCAGCCTCATGCGCGAGCGTCTTCACGGCTTGGGCGTCGTCGACGTCCGGGCGGACGATCACCTCCTTCGTGTCGAACTTGGTCACCCCGTTCGCGCCCTGGCAGTCACCGCGCGAGACCGCGTAGCCCTTGGACTCGCAGTAGCCCACCAGCGAGGCCCATAAGCCGGTCGGCGCTTCGCCCTTCAGCAGCTTCACCTCCGGCTGCTGAGGCAGTGGCACGCCATCTGTTTGACTCACATCGAAGACGGCTGCGGGTTTCACTCCGACCATGCGGGTCTCGGTCACCGGCTTGCCGTCCGCGTCGTACACGGGGTTGCCAGCTGCGTCGAGCCGCGGCACCCGCTGGGTCACCGGCGCGAACACCTGAATCGCCTTCTCCCCACGCCGAACCTGCCTCCCCCGGGCCAGCCACGCCCGATAGCCTGCGACCGCCGTAGCGTCTGGCCGGGCGAGCCAGATGAGTACGGAATTGTTGAATGAGTAGCGGTGGAAGCTCTGCGTGAACCTCAACCACGCCTGCCACTCCCCCACCGAATCCATCGACCCGACCTTCGTGGCCAAGTCGGCGTGCATCCTCTCGAGCGTCTCTCGACGCGCGGCCTGCCAGTCCTCCTTCGAGGCGTCCCGCCGGCTCACCGGACCCGACCCCGCTTCAGGTCGTCCCACATCGCCTGCAGCCGCACGATCGGCTCATCGTCCGGCGCCATCAAGACAGCGAACTCGAGCTCGCTCAGGAGCTGCTCGGCCAAGAGGTCCCGATCGGGCAGCGGGACG
The DNA here is from genome assembly GCA_020161755.1 of Actinomycetota bacterium. Taxonomy (GTDB): domain Bacteria; phylum Actinomycetota; class Actinomycetes; order Propionibacteriales; family Propionibacteriaceae; genus Propionicimonas. The sequence continues at coordinate 172,982 of JAIUOS010000002.1, read as the reverse complement.
CGGGTCAACTCGCGGCCATTTGGAGGTTCCATCGCGGACTCCCTTCTTCGCACATGAAGAAGGCAGCGAGGAGCCGTCTGCGGTCACGAGGGAGGCGTCGAGTTTGCACACGCACAACGTCGGCCACACCGAAGCCTGATGAGCCCGTGCTGACGGCATCGACACGGCTACTGTTCGCTTGTGACCGACTCGCCGCCCGTGATCGCCCTCCTGGTCGATGCCGACAATGCCGCACTGGACAGCCTGGATCAGGTACTCGCCGCGCTGGCCAAGCAGGGTCAGGTTCAGATTCGCCGCGCCTACGGCAACTGGTTCAAGACGGGCCTGCGCAGCTGGGACGCCGAACTGAACCGACGCGGCTTCCGCGCGATCCAGCAGTCCGACCCGGTGAAGGGCAAGAACGCCACCGACCTCGCGCTCGTGATCGACGCCGTCGACCTCCACCACACCGTTGCCCCAGAGATCTTTGCGCTTGTCTCAAGTGACAGCGACTACACCCCGCTGGCCCACTACTTGCGCGAGCGCGGCGTGAAGGTCCTCGGCTTCGGACGCCCAACCACCGCCCCGTCATTCCAGGCCGCCTGCACCACGTTCACCGCCATTCACGCCAACGGCGCCAGCACCCCAAGCTCCACAGCGGGCACGGCGAAGCAGAAGACCGCGACGAATCCCCAACCCACTCTGACCGAGATGCTGGCCGGCGCCATCGCCAAGAACGCCGACAAGCAGGGCTGGGCCCGAGTCAGCGCCGTCGCGAACCACCTGCGCCAGCACTACGGGCAGACGTCGAGGGACCACGGCAAGGCAACCTGGACCAAGGTCCTCAAGGCACTGCCCGGCTACGAATTCCGCAACGAAGGCACGACCAGCGTCTCCGTCCGCGTGAAGCCTGGCAGCTAAGTCACCCGACCGAGTCGAGGAAGAGCCAGCGCCCGTCCTCGCGGACGAACTGTGAATGCTCCTGCTGCACTCCGGCCCCGGCGTCGGGGACGAGGTAGGTCGCTCGGAACCCGACGACGCCGGTGAGGGCTAGCGCGGCCATCCCCGCAACGGTCGAGCAAGGCTCGCAGACAGACAACTTCGGCCGCGCGCCTCGCGGCAAAGTCGGATGATTGGCCTTCGGCCTTTCGGGAGCAGGCGCCTGCTGTCGGTTCTGGGAGTGTTTCGGGTGCGCGGGAGGTCGGCGGCGTGAGGGGGGTCAAGCTGAAGCGAGGTGTTGCGTGGCGGTGACAGCGATCGCGATGTTGATTGCGATGGCAAGGCTGAGCCAGGGGTTGAAGTAGACGACCACGAATGCGGCTGCGGTGATGCCGCTGGCGAGCCCTAGTGGTGCCCACCAGGGCTGGCCGAGCAGCACGCCGACGCCGGTGGCGGCCAGAGCGACGGCGAGCAGGATGCTGGTGGGCGCGGCGATGTTGCGGCTGTCGCCAACCAGCCAGGACTGTGCCGGGTTGAACGGGGCGTCGGGCAGGAGCGGGGCGACCCACACCGCGAGAGTGATGAGGGCGTGGACGATGAGGAACACGCCGCCGAGGGTGCGCAGCATGTCAGGCGGCCGTCCGCTCAGCGGTGACCTGCGGTTCGCCGTTCGTGCGGCTGATTCCGCCTGCGGAAGTAGTGGCGGCCACGCTGCGGGGCTCGCGGCGGAGGATGACCAGCAGGGCCGCGGCGAGGATCAGGTTGGGCAGCGTCCAGGTGCTCAGCGGTGTGCTCGCCACCAGGAAGGCGATGCCGGCCAGGAGGCCCCACCGGGCTGCTCGTCCGCCGATGATCATGCAGGTTCCCAGGGCCAGCTCGTAGATGGCCAGCGTGATGCCCAGGGTTACGGGCGAGACGGCGACGATGGTGGAGAAGGCCCAGGCGTAGATGCCGAGCAGCGGCGCGTCGGTGCCGATGCCGACGAAGCCTGCCGGGTCGACCAGGACGTAGACGAGGTTCACCCCGAGCGCCATCAGGATGAAGAAGCCGCCCAGGAACCGGCGGGTGAGTCGGGGCCAGAGGATGGCGGCGGCGAGTGCGAGGAGGCAGAAGGTGCCCCAGATGAGTGTTTGCTCGTTCATGTAACCCTCCTTGGGTAACGTTGTTACGGTAACGACGTTACGATAGGCTGATTCCGCAGTCAAGAGGAGGAGAGGCCACGATGGAGAAGCGATCGAGACCGACAGCGCGCCAGCGCGACCACAAGGTGAGCGTCCCCGAGATCACCGCGACCGCCTTGGCGATGATCGACGAGCACGGCATGGATGCACTCACCATGCGGGGCCTGGCCGACGCCATTGGAGTCACCCCGATGACCCTGTACCGCTACCTGCCCAATAAGGACACGATCCTGGCTGAGGTCGCGGACCTGCTGTGGCGGGAACTGCCGCCCATCGACCCGGCTACCACCGGCTGGAAGGAACGGCTCACAGCCATGTGGCAACAGCTGTTCGACCTGATGCTGCGCCACCCCCACGCCGTGCCGCTCATTGCCCGTGGCGGCGCCTACTCGGCAACCGCCGGCTCCGACACCGCCGGCATGCTCGCCGTCCTCAAGGACGCCGGCTTCCCCGCACAGCTGGCCGGCCAGTTCGTCCACGCCGCCTCCGCCCTGGTCGTGGGGTACGCCTTCGCCCACCTGTGGCAACACCAAGCCCAATCGGGGAACGGGCCCCAAGGCCCGGCTGGCGCAGCACCCACCCCACCCGACGAGCTTCTGGACTACGCCCAGGCAATCGGGCCCTTCACCACAGGCGAGTTCGCCGCGACCCTCGAGCTGATCATCGACGGGTACACGCGCGAACTTCCGCAGCCAACCACCACTTCTTGACAGCACACCACCGGCACCTGTCGGCGACGGTTGAAAACTGGTCGGTTTCGCCGGTGAAAAGTGAACACTCGACACGATCGGAGAGTGATCACGATGGAGGACTGGGCACTGATCAGGAGGCTGGCTGCTGAGGGGACGCCGCATGCGGCGATCGCGAGGCGGTTGGGGATCTCGCGGACCACGGTGGTGAAGGCGGTCACTTCCCAGGCGCCGCCGAGGTATGAGCGGGCGCCTGCGGAGTCGTCGTTCGCGGTGTTCGAGCCGAGGGTCCGGACGCTGTTGAAGCTGAACCCGGACCTGCCGGCGAGTGTGCTGGCCGAGCGGGTCGGCTGGCAGGGGTCGGAGTCGTGGTTCCGGGAGAACGTGGCCCGGTTGCGGCCCGAGCACAGGCCGGTGGATCCGGCCGACCGGCTGTCCTGGGAGGCCGGTGATTCGGCCCAGTGTGATCTGTGGTTCCCGCCGCGGAAGATCCCGTTGGAGAACGGCACGGCCGCCTTTGTTGCCGGTGTTGGTGATCACCGCGGCCTACTCCCGGTTCATGCTGGCCACGATGATCCCGACCAAGACGACCGAGGACCTGCTCTCGGGAAGCTGGCGGCTGCTCCGACAGCTGGGGGCGGTGCCGCGCCGTCTGATTTGGGACAACGAGCGTGGGATCGGGCGGGGTCCGCACCGAGCCGAGGGCGTGCCGGCGTTCGTGGGCACCCTGGCCACGAAACTGGTCCTGCTGAAGCCGCGGGATCCCGAATCGAAGGGGATCGTGGAACGCCGCAACGGCTGGTTCGAGAAGTCGTTCATGCCCGGCCGCGAGTTCGCCTCCCCGGCCGACTTCAACGAGCAGTTCGCCGACTGGCTGGCCGGCGCGAACGCTCGGGTGGTGCGCACCACCGGCGCCCGGCCGGTCGACCGGCTGGATACGGACCGGGCCGCGATGCTGCCGCTGCCACCGGTACCGCCGATCACCGGATGGCACAAACAGGTCCGGCTCGGCCGCGACTACTACGTGACCATCGCCCGTAACGACTACTCGGTCAACCCGACTTGGATCGGCCGGATGGTCGACGTCCACGCCGACCTGGAACGGGTCCAGGCCCGCGTCGAGGGCCGGCTGGTCGCCGACCACCCCCGGGTGTGGGCCCGCGGCCTCACCCTCACCGACCGGACCCATGTGGAGACCGCCGCCCGGCTGAGACGAGACTTCCAACAACCCCGAACCCACCGGGCCGTCGAGGACCTGGTCCGTGACCTGGCCGACTACGACCGCGCGTTCGGTCTCGACAGCGAGGTGGACCGGTGAACACCACAACCAGCGAGACGGCCAAGCAACTCACCTACCTGTCCGGCGCGCTCAAAGCACCCCGCATCCTCGATGTTGCCGGCCGGCTCGCCGACCAGGCCCGCGACGCCGGCTGGAGCTTCGAGGACTACCTCGCTGCGGTCCTCGAGCGTGAGGTGTCGGCCCGCAACGCTTCCGGTGCGGAGATGCGGATCCGATCGGCCGGGTTCGGTGGCCGCAAGACCCTGGAAGACTTCGACTTCGACCACCAACCCGCCGTCCGCAACCAGGTCGCCGCGCTCGCCGGCGGCGGCTTCCTGACCGAGGCCCGCAACATCGTGCTCCTCGGACCTCCCGGCACCGGCAAGACCCACCTGGCGATCGCGCTCGGTATCCAAGCCTGCCGGCACGGTCACCGCGTCCTGTTCGACACGGCCACGGACTGGGTCACCCGCCTCACCGATGCCCACCGCGCCGGGAAACTCGCCGCCGAGTTGGCCAAGCTGCGCCGCTACGGGCTGATCATCGTCGACGAGGTCGGCTACCTACCGTTCGAACAAGACGCCGCGAACCTGTTCTTCCAACTCGTCTCCAGCCGCTACGAGCACGCCAGCCTGATCCTCACCAGCAACCTGCCGTTCTCCGGCTGGGGAGGCGTGTTCGGAGACCAGGTCGTCGCCGCCGCGATGATCGACCGGATCGTCCACCACGCCGACGTCCTCACCCTCAAAGGAGCCAGCTACCGGCTCCGCAACAAGGGCATCGACAGCCTGCCCAGCGTCCGCACCACCGTCAACGAAACCCAGGGCTAAGCTGCCCACAACCGTTCACTCTTCGCCCGTCAGAACTGACCAGTTTTCGAGCGTCGCCCACAGCACCCACTCAAGGAAACGCCGATACCTGACCGACTCGCTGTACTGGCCCACACGACGAGCACTTCCCCCAGACGGAAGTAACAGTCCGCGGCGCGGCAGAAGCGGGCGGTCGGGTCGATCACCGGGTGAGCAACACTGGGCATTGCTGGTGCCGGACCCAGAGCAGAGTCTAGTGAGTATGGCACCTCGGGTTGTTGCCCTCGTGGTCGGTGCGGTGGCACTGACTGCCATGCTGACGAGTTGCGCAGTGCCCCAGCCCTCACAACCCCCGATGGCGACGCCCAGCCCAGTGCCATCGGAAACAGCGACGTCGGGGCCCAGCTCCCACTCGCTTGTGGTCTTCGGCGACTCCTGGCCCTACGGCGCCCACTGCAACGGCTGCACCCCGTGGCCAAAGTTGCTCCCGCCCGCCTACGAATCAGCGCTCGGCACTCAGGTGACCCTTGTTGACCTCACTGAGAACGGCGGCACATCCGGTTCCCTTCTGGAGGAGTTCCAGACCAGCGACCGGTACGCAACGCGATCGCCGCATCAGACATCGTCGTGATCGACATGGGGATGAACGATCTGGAATCCTCGACCGACCCGACGGTCCTCAAAACGACCTGGTCGAAGAACCTCAATGCGCTCGCCGACACTGTTGACAAGCTCAGGCGCGGCCGGCCGACCTCGCTGAGGATGGTCGGAGTCAGCAACGAGTACCTCACCGACAGCGGGGTTGCAGGCGCCCTCGGCGGGCCAGACGAAGCAGCGAAGGTGTTCGGGAGTTTCAACCAGGTTTCGTGCCAGGTCGCCGCGAAACACTCCGGGAAATGTGTCGACCTGCGCCCGGTCCTCAACGGCCCCGACGGAGCCACGCCAGCGGATCCCAATACCCAGGATGCAATGCAGAAGGTCGCCGACGCCATCGTTGCCCAAGGGCTGAACGGCCTCCAGTAGCGCAGACGAACCCCGCACAGCTCCCGAGATCGGCAACGCCGAACATGATGTCCGCGGCAGAACAGTGCGTTTGACGGCCCTCGACTCCGTCGTATGACTGCCGGGCAGGTGCCGACTTCCGATGCCGTTCGCGGGCTGGTTCAGCGGCTTCTCGATCTGGGCGACTTCACTGGCCGCGAGCAGCTGCTCGCCCAGGTGGCCGGCGTCGAATACATCGAGGGCCCAGTGACGATGATGGACCTCCGCGTCGTCGGCCAGTGTGCATCCGCCATAGGCGTGCCGAGTCCGGTGCCATCGACTCCGACGGTCGTGGACGAGCGCGGGGAGGCGATCGGCGAGTTGCTCCTTTGGCTCGATGCGCAGGGGTACATCAACTGCCTTGAGTACGCCTGGTTCACCGACGAGATGCCGACCATCCTGCCGTCACCAGATCGCGTCAGGGCACGCTGACTGCTGTGTTCCAGCATGGCTTCTCCAAAAGATTGCGCGCGCCGGGTGCTGATGACCGGATGCATCTTGTGCGCGACAGTTGAGCCGTTGTCGCGGGAGGGTGGGGCGGTTGGCTGGCTAGCCAATGTGCCCCTGCCGGGGCGCCCGTTCGGAGCTGCAAAATGGACGCCTCGCGTCGCACCTGCCCCTCCAGCCCCATCTGCATCCAACTGCGGACTAGGTCTGCGAGGGGTGTGTGCGGCGGTGATGCTCGCCGCGCCGTGCGCGCAGCGCGCGGGTGGACAGCTGACTGACCCGAACAACAACCCGGAGTGCGTTTCGGCCGCACGGGGGTCTGTCAGGCGCAGGACTGTCGCGGGGGGCGTGTCGCCCTGGCCGTACGGTTGAGTCCGCGGGCGAGGAGGATGAGCCAGATCGCGGTAGGGATCAGGGAGAGCATGGCGAGGACGAGACCGATCGTGCCGGCGTTGGCGGGGACGAGCATGGCGAGTCCGGTGATCAGGCCGACCAGGCCGGTGGCCCGGCCGAGAATCCGCCCTCGCCACATCGGCCAGGAGAACAGCAGGGTGCTGGCGGCGCCGAGCAGGTAGCTGAGCCCGAAGGTACCGCCGTTGTAGAGGGTGAGCAGGGACTGGCCGGCGGCGAGGAGGGCGGCCTGCTGGGCGGGGTCGGATGTGGCGGCGTACTGGGATGCGAGTTGCCACATCGAGAACGTCGCCTCGCGGGAGACCAGGAACAGTCCGATGCTGAACAGGCCGAGCACGAGCGCGAGCAGCGCGCTGGTGGCGGCTCGGCGTCGCACGATCAGGTACAGCGAGAGGTAGAGCGGGATCAGGGCGAGGTAGTCGAGGGTGAGCAGGAGGTCCAGGTCGAGCAGGCCGAGCAGCGGGTTGTGCTGGAAGAGCGTGAAGTAGTCCTGTACCGATGCCGGGGGTGGGCTGATCAGGAACACGGCGGCCTGGAGCGGGATGAGGCAGGCGACGGCGATCGCGCCCACGCGGCCGAACTGCAGCATCGGGCGCCACTGTGCGAGCTCGGCCGGGTCGAGTCGGTGAGGCCGGGTTACGAGGTGCGGGGCGGTGGTCACAGTGCCACTCCTGCGGCCCAGTCGTGGATAGCGGCCCAGTCGCGGGAGTCGCCGTCCGCGGTGCCGCCGAAGGTCCTGAACATCCATCGAGCGAGCGGGCCGGTGTCGGCCCGGGTGGGGCCGGTTCCGAGGAAGTAGCCCTCCCCGGTCGGGGTGAGGACCGCCCGGACCGGGTCGAGGTAGGCCAGCCTCTTGCGGGTCTGCTTGGCGTCCGGGCCGCCGTTCATGCCATGGACGCAGAACACCGCGACCGGCACCGTCCGCAGAGCCTTGGCGTGGGCGCGCATCCAGTCGGTCGCGGCGGGCAGCCACGCGCCCGCGTTCACGGCGCTGCCGATCACGCAGGCGTTATAGCCTGCCGGCGAGTCCACCTGGCCCAACGGCCGCACGTCCACGCCGTAACCTCGCTCCCCGAGGGCGGATCCGATCGCCTCCGCCACCCCGGTCGTGGAGCCGGTCCCGGTGGCATAGCCCACCAACACACGCTTCGACACCGCACCCAACCTTTCGATCGTCCCGAGCGTCGAGCGACGCACCGTACCTAACGTTGTTAGGCTCCTTCTTAGTGTGTACCCTAACGTCGTTAGGGTCAAGAGTCCGGAGGTAAGTCGATGCCCACGTCGAAACACAGGACACAGCCGCTCACCACCGACGAGTTGTTCGACCGCGCCCTCGCGATCGCCGACAGCGAGGGCCTCGAAGCCCTCACCATGCGCCGCCTCGCAGCCGAGGTGGGCGTCGAGGCGGCCTCGCTCTATCACCACCTGCCCAACAAGGACGCCCTCCTTGACGGGGTGGTGATCCGGATGCGCTCCGAGATCCGCATCCCCAGCCCTGTGCCCACCGACTGGAAGGAACTGATGCTGCAGATCTTCGCCGAGTATCGCCGCGTGATCGCCGCCCACCCCAACCTCACCCCACTCGCAGGACGCCGCGTCGAAACCGACCCCGCAGACGGCGGCGGACTCGTCTTCCTCACCACCCTCGGCTTCACCAACGACGACGCCGTCGAACTATGGCAGTCCCTGATCGCCTTCGTCGTCGGGTTCTCCGTGTTCAGCTCCGCCTACATCGAAAGCGACACCAGCGACCTGCCATCCAGCCTCGCCACCCGAATGACCGACTGGCGCGACGAGACCTGCATCCGCACCCTCCGAGCCATCATCGACACCTACGACGCACACAAGGAGCACCGAGACCCGGAGCCACCGACACCGAGCTGACGCACTGCGCCCGGCAGGTTCGCCCGTGCCGTCGCGGAGTAGTGCGTTCTTTGGGTGGGTGATTGCTGCGGGTGTCGAGGTGTTCGGGCGTGCTGGTTACAGGGGCCATCCGTAGGTGAGCGCCAGCACCCATGCCCAGCCGGCGGCGAGGAACCAGGTCCGGGGTCGTCGGCCGACCCTCAACGCGATCCCGGTCAGGGTGGCGATCGCTACCGCGCAGCCGAGGGCGAGCGCCGGGCGGTCGTAGAGGGTTACGAGCAGTGCGGCTGTGGGAACCCCGACGGGTGCGGCGATGAGCGCGGCCTTCACCAAGTCAGGCATCCGGGAACGCACCGCAAGCGGGTCGATCCGGCTCCGGGGAGGGGTCGCACGGAACCCGAAGGCATGGATGCGTGCTTTCTAGGGCTGGCCTCTAGCTATCGTTTCCGCTCCGTCGCTACATTTCGATCGTCATGGGCGGAGGGGGCGTGATGGCGAGCATCCGTGGGGCAGTTTCGGCCGGCGGCGGCGGGCTCAGGGTTCATGGTGAGCGACGACCTAATTCTCACGGCGGCGCACGTGGTCGAGGGGGCTTCGAGCCTTTCCATTGAGTTCCCCGGGACCGCCGAGCACAGCGTGGAACTGGTGCACTCCGAGCCCGGGCAGGACACCGCACTGCTTCGGCTGACCCCTCGGGTGGGAGTTGACCCGCTCGTGCTGTCGGAGTCTGGGGTCGAGGTGGGCGACCAGGTAGGCGTGGTCGGTTATCCACTGGGCATGGCTGAGATTCATGTGAACCGTGGAGCGATCAGCTCCATCGAGGATGACATCGTGCTCAACGAGTAATGAGATCGAGAACGTGCTGGCCCTCGACGCCGCGGTGAATCCCGGCAACAGCGGAGGCCCGGTGATCGACGCGGGCGGGGATGTCGTCGGTCTGGTTTGGCACGGCACTCGTCGACGGGCAGGTCGCGGAGGGTCTCCACCACGCCATCCCAGTCGATCGGCTCCGATCCCTACTGACAACTTGGGCTGACGAGCCCTCACGTGGCCTCGAGCCATGCGACCTGGAGGGCGAGGAACCGCCCGCCGACGACTACACGCTTGACCTGATTCTGGACGTTGAAGACGAGCTTGCCGAGACTCTCGGCGCAATCCTGTGGGTCCATGGCGAGTCGATCAACCAAGGCGTCTACGAACAGGCCTGGGAGCTCTTGACGCCGGCGATGCGGTCCCGGATGCGCGACCTCCGCACCTGGTCGGAGGGGGTAGCCAGCAGCTTTTGGGTGACCCTTGAGATCCTCTCGGTTGAGCAGACTGGCGACGAGGCGATAGCGGTCACGGAGCTGCGTACCGAACAGGCAGCAGATCGGGGCCCGAAACCTGGTCAGACATGTTCCATCTGGCCGATGACCTATGAGTTCGCCCTCGTGGACGGAAACTGGCGAATCGATCGGGCAAGGCTGCGGGCCGAGCCGACCGAGTGCGGCTAGCACAGCCTCCGCGAAGGAGCTATCCGACGGCCGGCGCTGATAGGGCTCCTCATCCGCTGTAGCCGCGTGTCGCACAGCTGCACACCGCGCGGCGCGCGGCAATTCAGGATGTTCCGTCGTTCTCAGTGAGGCTCGCCCGCCTGAATGCGGTGCAGGGTGCTGAGGCCACCTCTGCGTCAAAGCCAGCCGACTCACCGGCCATTGCCTAGCCGACCGTAGGCCCAATTTGGCACCCGGCGACTGGCGACTGGCGACTGGCGACTGGCGACTCGCCAACCAGTGTCCATCGAATGATGGATGCCCCTGGGTGGAAGCGATTCTCGCGATTGCCGACCATGGAGTTGTGCTTATTCCTGCCATTGTCCTGATCACCGCGGCCCTCGCCTTCTACTCGACCGGGGTGTGGTCGGAGCGTCGCGTCGGCCGCCTCCGGTGGCGACATGCCGCCCTCTTCGGTGCCGGCCTGGTGCTCGATGCCTCCGGGACGGCCCTGATGACGCTGATAGCCGCGGAGTCCAGTCGCGACCGCGCCGGCGCAGCCGGGATCCTCAACGGCCTGATGGCCTGGACCGGTGCCGCGGCCCTGGCGCTGATGGCGGTCCACCTCGCCTGGGCCGTGGTGGTGCTGATTCGCAACCGCGAGTCCGAACGTTTGGCGTTCCACCGATTCTCCCTGGCCGTGTGGGCTCTTTGGCTCATTCCCTACCTGGCTGGGGCCCTCGGCTCGGCCGCCTAAGACCCAACCACATCGATCGAAGGACCAACCATGATCAAGAAGCTGTTCACCTCCGCCGCCATCTGGACGACCCTGGGGTTGGCGTCCGGGCTGTTCTACCGAGAGTTCACCCGCCAACGCGACTTCACCGGCTTCACCCAACTGTCCGTGGCTCACACCCACGCGCTCGCATTGGGAACGATCATCCTGTTGGTCGTACTGGCCCTCACCAAGGTGTTCGCGCTCGACGCCGACCGTCGAATGCGCTGGTTCCTGCTGTTCTGGAACGCGGGCCTGGCCCTCACATTCACCATGATGCTCGTCAAGGGGTCATTGCAGGTGCTCGGCGCCACGTTCGCGGACTCGCCGATGATTGCCGGCATCTCCGGGCTGGGTCACATGATCCTTACCGGGTCGTTCGTTCTGTTCTTCCTGATCCTGCGCCGTGCCCTCAAGGCCGACACCCTCTCCGAGCCGGCCACCCTGCCGGCGCGCGGCTAACCTGACCGGTGTGGAGGGAGGCCCGATGAGCGTGATGCCCAGCTCGTCGGTGGCTGCCGGGCTGCTGCGGATCGGCCAGAGCGTCCTGTTCGGCGCCCTCCTCGTGATCGGCGTGGCGCGCGGCGTCGGGGACCGGGGCTGGCCCGTGGCCCTCGCCGGCGGTGCCGTCGCGGCGCTTTTCGTCGCCGGGCTGCTCACGCACCGCCGCCTCGGCCCCAAAGGCAGGGCAGTGTGGGTGGTGGCGCTGCTGGGCGCCACTGTCGCGCTGATGCGGGTATCGCCGGACTTCGTCTGGCTCGCCTTCCCCGTCTGGATGTGGGTCGCCCAGGTCGTGAGCCTGCCGCTCGCCCTGACCCTCACCGCAGCCAGCGTTGCGATGGCCATCGCCGTGCTGAACCAGCACGGGCAGTCCTCCAGTGCCGCCGTGCTCGGGCCGATCATCGGTGCACTCGTCGCCGTCGGCCTGGCCCGCGGCGCGCTCCGACTCGAGCAGGAGGGCAAGGAACACCAACGCCTGCTCGCCCGCGTTCTGGAGGCCCAGGCCGAGGCGGACGCGCTCTCTGACGAACTCGTCCGGGCGCAGCAGGAAGCGGCCGTCAACGCCGAACGCACCAGGCTCGCCCACGACATCCACGACACCCTCGCCCAAGGTTTCTCCTCCATCCTGCTACTCACCCGCGCAGCAGCTCGCGAAACCGACCCCGGGCGCGCACAAGAACTCCTGGCCCAGATCCGCGCGGCGGCAGCAGAGAACCTCACCGAATCCCGCCGCGTCGTATACGCACTGGCCCCCGACGACCTCACCACCGGAGGCCTCGCCGCACCGCTGACCCGAGTGACCACCGAGCTGGCCACCCAGCTGAATGCCGACGTCACCATCGACCTGGACCCCAACCTTCCGCGCCTGCACACCGCAACCGAGGTGGCCATCCTCCGCGCGGCGCAAGGAGCCCTGGCCAACGTGCGCCGGCACGCCGGCGCCACACACGTCCGGGTCACCCTCGCCCGCGCCGATGACCAGGTCCGCCTCGACGTGGTTGACGACGGAGTGGGTTTCGACCCGAGCGCCATCGCCGCCGAGCCCACACTGGCCGGAGGCTACGGGCTGAGAGCGCTGAAGGAACGTCTTGCCGTGATCGGCGGTGGCCTCGCCATCGAAAGCGAACCCGGGCAGGGTACGGCCATCTCGGTCACCGTCCCGTTCGTTCCCGCGGCGGGCGGAACGCCATGATCACGGTCCTGCTCGTCGACGACCACCCCGTCGTCCGCTCCGGGCTCCGCGCACTCCTCGCCGGCGAACCAACCCTCCACGTGGTCGGCGCCGCGGCCACAGCCGAAGAAGCACTCACCCTCGTCGCCACCCTGGACCCCGACGTCGTCCTCAGCGACCTCCGCCTCGGCGACGGGATCGACGGGGTCACCCTGACCGAGACCCTGCGGCGCGGTGGCGAGCGTCCCGCCGTGCTCATCCTGACCACCTACGACAACGACAGCGACATCGTCCGGGCGGTCATGGCCGGAGCAGCCGGCTACCTCCTGAAAGACGCCGAGCCCGAGGTGATCGTCCAAGGCATCCACGACGCCGCCAGCGGACGACTCGTCCTGTCCCCCGAACTCGAACAACGAGTCGCCGCCCGGATGACCCACGGCGTCCCCCAACTCAGCGACCGCGAGCTGGACGTCCTGAGACTCGTCGCCGACGGACGGGCCAACAAGGAAATCGCCCGCACGCTCTTCATCTCCGAGGCCACCGTCAAAACCCACCTCGTCCACATCTTCGGCAAACTCCACACAGACAGCCGCACCTCCGCAGTCGCCGCCGCCCGAACCCACGGGCTGATCCCATAGCCGCGCGCCGCCAACCCGCTGGCCTTCGCCGCGGCCAGCCCTACCGCGCTCCGGGTCGCCGTCGGCGTCCTGGCCGTCGCGCCAGCGTTCCGCGGTCCTGCTGGACCGCAGCAGCCGCACCCACAACCGGACCCGTCAAAAGCTGACCCAGCCAAGGCTCCTCCACCTCGCCACCCAGCACACCCACCCGTAGGAGAACATCGTGCTCGTCCCCGCAAGCGAGATCATCACCCCCACCCTCGCCGCCGACGCCACCGGTACGTCCCTGATGACCCACATCGCCGACAGCCGCCGAAACGACGACAACAGCGCCCGAGGAATCGGAACCCTGATAGCCGTCACCAGGTGGATCGCCATCATCCTGATGGCGATCCACCTGATCGGGGCAGTCGTGGTCCTACGCCGCAACCACGAGAAGCTCGCCTTCCACCGCTTGAGCGTCGGCGCCTGGGTCCTCTGTCCCATCCCGTACGTCGCCTGCGCCACCACGGCCATGACCGGAACCTGAGGTGGATCAGGTATCGGACTGGATCCTGCGCATCACCGTGCACGACGGGCTCGACGGGGTCAATCGAGTCGTGGGCCTGCTGCGTCACCGCGGCACCAGACCACGATCTATCGCCGCTTGGGTCACAAACAAGCCCAACCTCTGGCTCCTCGAGCACCAGCTCACCGCCAGTAAGGACCAGGCGGAGCTCCTACACAAGCAACTGGAACGGCTCACCTGTGTAGTGACAGTTGACCGCAAGTGCGCAGCGGGTCCCCGGGGAGCATTCACGCGATGGGAATAGGTCGGTCCACCACATCCAGCAGGTCTACCGCAAGCTGGGCATCCACCAGCGCTCGCAGCTGATCAGCTAACTGCGCCCCACCGGCTGAACGGCGGGGCGCAGCCCGCCACCTCGGAACCTGGCCACCCCTCCGAACCTGAGGCCTGACGATGCTAAGCCCCGACCCATGACCGAACAAACAATGATCGCGGGCATCGGCCAGTTGCGGACCCCGGGCTCCAGCCCGGGTGGTTCGGTACATCCTCAACTCGGCAGAACAGGACGCATGACTTCCCCGCCCCGCCAGTCCCCCACGAACGACGTTCATCGCGGTCCTGAGAGGAGTGCCAGATTCGCCCGGGTCGGACAGCAGCCACTCATCGCCGCCACGGAATGGTGCGAAACGCGATCGCATCAGGGCTTCGGCTGTCTGTTGTCAAGCTTGGCGGTCGGCGCTCACCACGTCAGTCTGCCGCAGGGCTGGTCGGGGAAGTCGCTGCGGTGCACGACGGGCACAGGCCGTTGGTCAGCTCAGCCTCGAGAGGCTGTCTGGTGAGGCAGCGTAGGCAGGTGAGGCCGTGGTAGAGCGCGGCCGGTGGCCGGTGACCGGTCGCCTGAGGTTCCACCTCGAACAGCTCGCGGTGGCGCTGGAACAGCCTGGGATGCTGCCGCGCGATCGCCGCATGCAACTCAGCGGGTGTGCGTGACGGATCAGCCATACCGCTGACCATCACCTCCAGGGCACGCCGATACACATCCCGGTCTGCGCGTGTAGCGAGGAACAGGTCCGGGTTCACTGCGGTGACGCCCGCGGTTCGCAGGTCAAGCTCCGCGAAGTCGTCGACGTCCTCGGTCACCACGAAGGTCGCTCCGGCGGCTTCGGCGTCGGCAAGGATCTGTCCGTCATCGGCCGAGGTCCCTGTGAAGCGCTCGGGGTCTGCGGCGGTCGGGCTGAGCGGGATCTCCACCAACGCGCGGAGACTCGCGATGGACAGTTGGCGACCGGTCAGGTGCCGGTCGGCCTCTTCCTCCGCGGTGCGGCTCCACCGCACCGTGTAGCCGCTGGCGGCACAGCGCAACACCAACGTGCGGGTCACGGGTTTGGCCAGAACGTTGGCGTCCAGGAAGACGACCAGCAGGTCGTCACTGGTCACCGAAGAGCTCCGCCTCGACATCGGGTGCAGATGCGCGAGCAATCCGATCCAGCATGTGCTCGCGGTACCGCTGGAACTCCGAGTACGGGACACGATGCCGGTTGCCGACCTTCAGTGCCCGGATCTCGCCGGCGAGGATCTTGCGGGTGATCGTCGAGCGGTGGACGCCGAGCCTGCGCGCCATCTGTTCGGGGGTGAGCATCCGCTCCTCTGCGGTCACCGTGACTGTCTGGCCCGACGCGGCGGCCTCGCGCACCCGGTCGACCAGCGCCTTCGCCCAGCCGGGCAGGCCAACATCGGTCGAGCTGTCACGGATGTCGTCGGGATCGAAGGTGGCCAGCGGATGGGACATGCCACCATGATACGCAGAGCTGCGCAGATAGACCATAGCCATCTGCGCATCAGGCATAGACGGATACATGGACGTGGTTCTCGTGTTTGGTGGTCGGGTTGTTCGGGTTCGGGCCGGGATAGCGGTAGGGGCGCCAGCCGGCTGACGGGTTGTAGGCGCGCCAGGAGCGGTTGTCGAAGATGAGGTACTTGACGTGCAGATCCTTGGCGTGGGCTTGCAGCCAGTGGGCGACTTCCCAGCCGCGGGCGTTGCCGGCGTGACTGTTCCAGGCGGGGATCATGAAGTCGACCGCCAGTCCGCGCGGGTGGTCCGAGACGTAGCCGCTCGGACGGGAACCAACGCCGCCCATGTACTTGATCCACGGGAAGCGTTGCTTGACGCAACGGAGCGCGCGTAAGGCGTTGGGCCTGAGTCCGCGTTCGGCGGCACTGCCACTTGGTGGGCAGCTTCCGCCCGGTCCGGGCGGCAGATCGCCGCTGACGGGCACGCAGTCCAGGTCGGTTGTCACGTTCTCGGGCGTGGGGCTCGGGGCTGGTGTGGGTAGCCCGGGTTCGTCCGTGATGGTGCTGCAGGAGTCGATCGAC
Source organism: Actinomycetota bacterium (assembly GCA_020161755.1). GTDB lineage: Bacteria > Actinomycetota > Actinomycetes > Propionibacteriales > Propionibacteriaceae > Propionicimonas. The sequence goes on along the minus strand of JAIUOS010000002.1, from coordinate 156,927 downwards.
AGCTGGTGGGCGGCTGCCGGCGTCGCGATCGTGGTGATGACGAGGGCGGCGCCGAAAGGGACGCTGAGGGCCACCACGAGGGTGAGGCAGGCGATCCATACCGCGGGCTTCATCACGGCCTTGCCGAGTAGTCGAGCCATCGTTCGTTTGTCTGGAACAGCGTCCGCTCTTTCTCGTGAAGGACCGTGAGGACCTTGTATCGCCGGTCTCCGACGCACCACAGGGCGCGCCCCTTGCCCTGCATCGCCCAGCCGGTGACGAGGTCCTGCTCGGTCGCCGACAACCCGAGGAGCCGGTGGAGGTCTTCGGCGACGGCGGGGTCCTGACCGTGGAGGATGTGTGTGTCGGCCAGGTGGAGCAGGTCCTTGGCGATCGCGACTGCCTGCGAGCCGGCGTCGCCGGCGGTGAGCAGGTCCGACGGCTTGTGGGCGACCGCTACCTGGACGTCCCCGTCGCGGCGGGAGAGCCGCAGGTCGGCGTCGAAGCTCTTGACCGCCTCGGGGCCGAGCCGGAGCTGTTTCCAGGATTCGTCGCGGACGACGACGCGCAGGTCGCCGGGGGCGGCAAGTTCGCGCATGCCGCGGCTCCAGGAGTTGAGACAGGTCAGGGCGATCCCGACGGCCTCGTCACCGAGGGCTTCGAGCCTCGACAGGGAGAGGGACTGGATCGGCGCATTCCAGTCGATGTCGATGGTGGTGGGTCCGTCGAACAGGCCCGCGAGCGCGCCGGAGACCAACTGGCCCAGGGCGTCTCGCAGGAGCCGAGTTTCGTCGAGGAACTGGCGGGTGGTGGCGTAGCGACACTCGGCGACCAACTCGTCGGTGGGCTCGTCCAGCAGCCGCCACAGCTGCGGGATCGTCGTCTCGACCAGCACCGTGTTGCCCTGGCGGTGCCCGGTCAGATGGGCGAGCGCGGTCTTCACCACGACCTCGTCGACCGGCCCGAACGGTACGCGTGCCTCCCCGATCCGCTGCGATCCGACGAGGCCCCGAATCAGGGTCAGCCATCGGGCAAACACGATCGCGACCCGTCGCCTGGCCTCCGCCGCGGGGAGGTCGGCCCAGCCCTGTCCGAGGGGTCCGAAGGCGAGCGGGTTGATGCGGGCCGACAGTCCGTGGCCGACGGTGATCGGCTCGACGCCAAGCTCCCCGCAGAGGGGTTCGTACTCGTCCTTGGGGTCACCGGCGATCAGGGTCCGGTAGCCGAAGGGCATGAGCCGGGTCGCGAAGGCCTTGATGGTGGCGGACTTGCCGCGTCCGGGCTTGCCGAAGACGAACACGTTCGGGTTGGTGACGCCGATCGCGTCGTCGAGGACCCAGCCGCCGGGGTCGGCGAAGAAGCACCCACCAGACTGCTGGTCGATGCCCATGACGGCGCCGGTGGGTGGCAGCCCTGGCCCGGTGATGAACGGCCATAGAACGCCCGCCTGGTCCGACGTCATGCGCGACACCGTCGCCGGCGCAGACGCCGGCGCGTAGCCGTGTCCCGGCCTGGCGACGCCCCGGCGAGAGACCGGCCGGAAGAGCCGGGGTTCCCGCTCCGCGGGCAGCTCCACTGGACGGACGGGTAGTGGGTGGCCGAAGTCGGCGAGCAGTTCGGACGCGGAGCGTCCGGCGCGAGGTCGCCGCCTCATCGGTAGGCCTTCCGGGTGAGCGAGGCCCCGAGCGGGATGGTCGAGACCGCGAAGCCGAGATCATGGGCGAGGTCGAGGCGCAGTGGTGCGAAGCCCGCGCGACGGATGCTGGCGTCGAGCCTGCGTCCGGCCTCGTTGATGGCGCACGGGCGGGGCACGGTGACCGTCGCGACGGCGTACGGCCGGGTGAGGGCGTTGCCGTGGGCAAGTTTGTCGTCCAATCCGTGGGCCTTGGCGTGTTCGGCCCGTTGGCGGGCTCGGCTGCGGATGCCGGCCTTGACGCGAACGGCGTCGGCCATGTCGGCAGTCCACTCGGCGTTCGCGGTCTGCCGATCGGCGGACTGTTGGGCGAGCAGCGGGAACGCGACCAGCAGACTGCGTCGCTCCCCCGGCTCCGTCGGCACGAGCACGGGGGCCAGCGCGCCGAGGGCGGCACCGCGGTCTGGCAGCTTGAGCGTCGCGCTGATGCTGAGCCAGGCGTCGTGGGAGTAGTGCCGTCCACTGGCCTGGGCAATGCCGGGCCCCGCTTGGGCCCACGGGATCGACGCCTCCACGCCGGGGTCGATGGATGCAGCGGCCCGGGCCTCGATGATCCCCGCTCGTTCCGTGGACGCGAACCCGGTTCGTACGCCCAGGGCCAGTTCGGGGCTTGTCAGCCAGGCGACCGAGGTCGCGCCGAAGCCGGAGCGCAGTTGTGCCTCGACTTCGCCCATGAGTTGGAGGAGGACGCGGGCGCGGGCGTCGATGCCGCGTCCGAACTCGCGGGCCTCCCGCGACAGGCGGGCCTCGGGCACCACGATCGTGATGAACGCCTCGGTGCGCACCGAGGCTGCGGCGAGGCCAGCGGTGAGCTGGTCGGTGATAGCGACCGCGAGCAAGGGTGCGTCGGGCCGGCGATGGCGCTGGCTCCACAGGTGCCGTTCTGCGGCGTCGTCGGGGACGGTGCGGACGATGAACAGCACCTCGCCGATCAGTTCGGTGCGTACGCATCCGTCGAGCAGGTCGGCCAGGCCCGTCCCGTAGCCCGCGCGCTGGTTGCCGTCGGCCATGCCGACGCCGGGGTGGGTGATCGCGGCGGTGACAGCCCACGTGTGGGCTGCGTGGTCCTGGATGATCGCCACCCTCGCCTGTGATGGCCCGGACGGTGGCCCGTCATGGATGACGACCCCGGACAGCACGCCTGGCAGGTCGACCTCGGCCAAGTCCCTGGTCTTGCCGACGCTCGCTCGAGACCGGAACCGTGACCAGCCCGCGACCCGGGCGAGCGTGAATGCCGACCACGCGACCAGCCAACCGGTGAGCGAGCGCCCTCGAATCGGGACGGCCACCAGCACCAGCAAGGCGGTCCACGCAAGGATCAGCGCCCCAGCAAGACCCCACTGCTGCCGGTTCACAGCGATGAACACCGGCAGCGCGGCAGCGCCGAGCACGCCCAGTTGTGGACCGGTGAGTCCGAAGAACCAGCCGATCCGGTCTCGGGAATAGTCGCTGTAAACAGCCATCGTCGTCCTTCCGGTCACAGAGCCGCTACGGCAGCGGCAGCTTCCCCGCCGCCTGCTACGGTTCCTCCACTCGCGAGTGCACCGTCTGCTGGAGTGGCGCCGACGGTGGGCCGAGCCGCCAGGGTCGAGGGAGCCCCGCTGTTGCCGGGGGCGGGTGGGGTGTTGTCCGCGCCTGCTTCGGTGTTGTCCGCGGGCGGGTTGCCGTCGCTGCCATTCTGGTCTTGGCGGCTGTCCTGGGTCTGGCTGGCCTTCCTGGCCTGCGGGCTGAGGTCAGGTGGCCAGACCTGGTGGCCGACGCCCATCTGGCTGGTCAGGTCGGCACCCATCGAGGCTCCACGCGTGCCGACTGTCGCCATCGCGCCAAGACCCGTTGCGGCGACCTGGCCAATCGGCCCGAGAACCTTCATGACCCCCGAGGCGGAGTTCGCGAACCGGGCCGTTGTCTGCGCCTCGGCCGAGCCCTCCGCGCTCGTCCGTCCCTGTTCGTCGGTCCGCGTTGCCGCGCCACCGTCCGCGGGCTTCGGGGACAGCAGTCCCTGGATGCCCCCGTTCGCTGCCAGTCCGGCGCGCATCGCCGCGCCGGAGCTGGTGCCGGGGTCGACGAAGGCGAGCATCCGGAACAGCGCTAGCGGGCTGAACACCGAGATCAGGATCAGCACTACCCCGACCACCGAGGTACCGATGGCGGAGAAGTCCTTGCCGAGCCCGGTGGCGATGCCGGTCGTGAACTGGTTCGCGAGCCCGAAGACCAGCACCATGACGACCGGAGCGAACGCGGCGGCGTGGAACCAGCGCAGTGACTTCCAGAACCACGCTCGCCCCGCGTCGCCGATCAGGCCGGCGGCGGCGATCGGCGTGGTCGCGGCGAGCACCATCAGGGCGGCCGCCCGCGCGAGCAGGACGAGGAAGTGGCCGAGCGCGGCGATCACGACGAAGAAGCCCATGAAGCCGAGCACGGTGGCAACCGTGGCGTCGGTGAGGTCGCCGGCGCCAAAGGGTTCGCCGATCTTGATGGCCGACCAGGCGTCCGCGTGAAGCAGGGACTGCATCAGTGACCGGGTGAGCCCCGAGGTGGCGGCGATCAGCACGACTCCGTACGCGAGCCAACCCGCCCACACGATCGCGAACTGGACCACACCGATCCCGACTCGGGCGAGGCTGCGGCCGTCGCGCCGGACCGCAGCCGTCCCGATCTGGACGATGCCCAGGATCAGCACGAGCGCGCCAGCGATCCAGAAGGCCGTCCGGTAGATGCCCGCGCCGGGCCCGCCCTCACGCAGGTCCGGGGTCAGCAGCATGTCGCCCAGGTTCAGCACCAGTTGGAGCAGCCAGAGGCCGGCGTTCCAGATGCCCAGCATCGCGGCCGTCCAGCCGTCATAGACGATCTTCGAGGCGACGCTGCCGAGCGGGTCGAACGGGTTCGGGAAGATCGGGATCACGATGCCTGCCTCCAGGTCTTCCAGCCGGCGTCGATGAACTCCTGCGTGCCCGGCCACGCGCCGTCGACCGCTGCCGGTGGGACGCCGGGCGCGATCAGCCAGCGGTCGTTCGCCCACGCCATCCGGGCGCAGTGTCCGTAGGCCATACGTGCATCGGTGGCGACCGTGGCGCGGACCTCGACCATCGCGCAGGCCAGGACCCAGTCCGGGCCGTCCGTCCCCTTCAGCTGGGCGCCGACCGGGACAACAGTGACGGTGGTGGTGTCGTCGATCCGGTCGGGTGCCTCGTGCGGGACGGCGCCGAGGAAGGCTTGGACGTTGGCCGACATCTCCCACGCGGCAAGCTCTGGACCACCCGGCGCAACCCATGCGGAATGCACCTGGTTGAGGACCGGGATGCTCATCGCTTCCAGGACCCGCACCTCGATCGCCGCCAGCTGACCCAGCGCGCCCTCGGACGTCCTGGGAAAGCCCGACGAAACGCCTGCCGGTCCCATCGACGCTGAGACCGGGACCGTGATCTCGGGCGGCGGGACTGCGGCCGGGGCGTGGGGCCACCTGGCGTCAGGCGGGACATCCGGCAGAGATGATGCCGCGATCGCGTTTCGCCGGTCTTCGCCCGAGGGTTCCGTGGCTACGACGTCGACCGGTTCCGTCCCCGGTGTGCTGGGGACGACGAGTGCCAGCATGGTGGCGACGAGCCCGCCGAACAGCAGTAGACCGACGGTCGCGACCACGGCCAGCCCGAGGAACAGGCGCCACCGGGGCCACGGGGCTCCGGTGATGTCCTGGGCAGCCATCAGATGCAGCCCTTCCCCATCAGCGCGTCGAGAAGCGACGGCAGGGTCAGGTAGGCGATCACCGACAAGAAGACGACGACCGCAGAGATGACCCCGGCGCGGGAGGCGTGCGGCATCATGAACAGGCGCCCGCCGGCGATCGCGGCGACGCTGATCACGAGCGCGACGACGAAGATCCACTGAACGCCCCACAGGACGTTGCCGGTGATCTGGTCGACGTACTGCTGAGCCTGGCCGGGTGCGACCGGGCAGACCTTGAGCGGGATCAGGAACCTCATTGGGGTCGTCCTTCCAGGAAGGTGAGCAGCGTCCGGGCGGAGGCTGCGACGTGTCGAGGCAGTGGATCCGGGGTCAGGCCGGTGAGCGCGAGGAGCTTGTCGTGGCGGAAGGTCGCTACCCGGCCCGACTCGAGCAGCGCGCGGGTGCGCGGTTGGATGGCCGAGGCCAGCCGGCTCGGCCAACGCCGGGGCGAGCTGCCGACGATCGCGAGCGTCGGGTTGTGTGCCAGTCCGAGGTCGAGGACGAGTTCCAGCTGCCGCAGGCACGGGACGCTCGGCTTCGCCACCAGCACCCAGCCATCCGCGACGTCAGCAGCGATCGACTGCTCGCCGGGCCGATCGGTCAGCAGGTCCCCGACATCGAGGACGGTGAACGTCTCCGCCTCCTCCGACGGTGGCGGGGCTGCGTCGAACAAGGACGTCGAGCTCCGGCGGATCAGAGTGACGCCCTCGCGCTGACCCCTCGTCCAGCCACCGCGACCGGTACCGAGTTCGGCGTCGGCTGCGGCAGTCAGCCCGGAGCGGCTGGGCGGTGCGCACTCGATGATCCTGGCCGGGCCGGTGAGAGTGGCCACGGACGCCAAAGCCAGACTCACCGTCGTCGCGCCGGCCGACCCGGTCAGCCCGGCAACCGCTACCACGCGCTCGTCGTAGCGGGGCTGCCATCCATACAGCCCGCTGTCCGGCGGCCGCCCCTGCCGGCGAGCCCTCTGGGCGAGCGCGTTCCGCACGGTTGCTGCGAGTGGCGCCCACTCGATCGTCGCGTCAGTCATTCCGATCACCTCGGCCATGAAGAAGGCATAGGACCGTCCATGTCGGCCACGAGGATCTCAGGCAGCATCACGAACCTCATCGAGCAGGTGCGGCAGCGAGTCGCGCAGCGCCCGAACCGCGAGATGAACGCGTCGACGGACGGTCCGTGCCGAGCAGCCGAGCCGCTCGGCGACCAGAGCGGAGAAGGCGTTGCCGGTGAAGCCGCCAAGACAGCTGTCTCGCTTGAGCGCCCAGCTGGCGTCGTAGCCCACATCCACGGCCACCAGAAGCAGCGCGCGATCCCACGGGGTGATGACCTGGGTGTCGACCGCATGGTCGAGGAGCTCGTGCAGTTCGTCGGCCCCGGTCTGCTCGGCGGGCGCGATGTGCGAGCGCCAGGTGTCGACGTACTGAACCGCGGAAGCGTTCAGCCGTTCGGCTGGATCGGGACGGGTCGACACTCCGATCTCACGCAGCACCTCATTGCGCACCTTGGCGAGCACATTGGCCGCGACCTTCGAGGTCGTCTGCCAGGGGAACTCGGAGGCCTGAATCCACAGCTGCTCGGCGACGATGAAGTTGGGATTCGGCAGGTACCGGTAGCGGGAGGCGAGGCAGCCTGCCCCGGGCAGCAGCGCCCACACCAGTGCCACCCGTGCCGCGTGATCGTCCTCGCCCCGCTCCGACGCCCGCCGTGCGAGGACGCACAGCACCCTGTCGCTCTCCTCGCCTGGTACCTGCTTCAGCCACGCCCGTAGTCCACTGGCGTCGACAACACGCAGTTCCGGGTGAAGCTCCTGCCAACCGGGCCAGGCCGCCTCAACTTCACCCGGCACAGCTTCCGAGCTGGCGAAGTCCAGCTCCCGACCAACCGACCTCATCTCATGTCTCCTTCCGCGGTCTTCGCGACCACAGAAGGCGATCAAGGCGATGTAGTCGGGTTTGTCCCCAGACCTGTCCAAGCGGCCCGAGTTATCCACAGATCTGCCCGGGGACATTGACAGGAACGCACACCGGCGTTCGGTGACAACTGGTGAATCCCCTTGTCAGCGCCGGGGACAGTGACATCGCAGTGCGTTCGCAGGTTCAGGAAGTTCTTAGGCCGACGATGCTAGACAATGGTCGCCATGGTGACGACGCGAGCCGACCTGAGGGACGTCGGCTTCAAAGGGTTCGTCCGGTTCGCCGAGCTTCCCGCCACCGCCGTCCCCTCGACCCAGGGGGTCTACGCGGTGCTCCGTTGCAGCCAAGAGCCGCCTGAGTTCCTGCCGCGGAACCCGGCCGGCGCGCTCCGCGGTGATCCATCGGTCTCCCCAGAAGCGCTCGCGACTGCGTGGGTGAACGGCGCCGAGGTCGTCTACTTCGGCAAGGCGAGCCACCTGGAGCGGAGGCTGGACGCATACCGCCGACATGGCCTTGGCAGTCGCGCCCGACACTGGGGCGGTCGGTACATCTGGCAGTTGGCCGATGCCGGCGAACTCCTCGTCGCCTGGCGGCCTACCCCGGGCAAGGACCCCGCAATCGTCGAGGCGGATCTGATCCGCGGGTTCGTCGAGGCCGTCGGCCAGCGTCCATTCGCCAACCGCAACCTCGGCAGACGGCACGCCACCTGATCACCGAGTGCAGGTTTCTGACAACTCCTGACGGTGGCGTTCGCGTAGTCGTCATGGCGCCGCGGAGAAGGGGAGGAAGCCGGCCATGCCGACACAGGATATGAGCTGCGAGCAGATTGTGCTGGCCGTCGCCGGATCGACAACTGAGCAGCAGGCCATCACCGTCGAAGGCTAGCCGCCCGGTCCGATCCCCCACGCGAAGGCGGGAACGACCGCGCGACGTGCGACCATGACCGGAAGGTTCTTCCGGTGGCCTAGTCGGTGAGTTTCTCGATGGCGGCTGTGGCGGTTTGGACGCCCTGTTCGGTGGCTGCGTGTTCGGCCGAGAGCGCGGCTTGTTCGCGGACGTGGCTTGTCTGGACGTGTGACAGGGCGGTGCGGACGGCGTCCGGGTCGGGATGTCGGGGGTCGAGGGGTGGGGAGGCGATGCCGAGGTCGGTGAGTCGGCGTGCCCAGAAGGGCTGGTCTAGGGTGAACGGAACCGGGATCGAGGGTATCCCGGACGCTAGCGCGGAGTGGCTGGTACCTGCGCCGCAGTGGTGCACGATCGCAGCACACCGGGGGAACAGCCAGTCGTGCGGCACGTGTCCGGTGACGAGTACGTCCTCGGAGGTCTGCTCGTGATGGGTCCCACCGCGGGCGAGGATGATCCGGTGTCCGGCCAGACCGGTCAGGAGGGCGTCGGTCAGCGCCTTGGTTCCGGAGAAGGTCGGCATCGAGCCGAAGCCGACATAGATGGGCGGCTCGCCGGCGTCCAGGAACTCCTGGAGTGCTGGCTCGGGACGCCAGTCCGTCGGGGTAGCCAGCTGCCACGCTCCGGTCACCGTCGCTGTTGGGGGCCAGTCGGCAGGCCTGGGCACGAGGGTTGGTGACCAGGCGCCCAACCGGCGCACGCCGCGAGTCGGGTTACCGGTTCGCGGCCGGCCCAGCTCATGGCGGGCACGGTTCACGGCGCGCGCGATCGTTGCCCAGCCGGCGAAATCCACGATGTGCCCCAGTGTCCGGTTCAAGAACCGGGGCAGGCGCAAGTCGCCGAGCCCGGACGGTGCGAAGTCGCGGGTCGGTGCGAGTGGTTGTAGTTCGGCGATGACCGGGAGTGCACCGATGTCGGCGGCGACGGTGAGTGCGTGGTAGCCAGCTGTGGGCATCCCCACCACCACGTCCGACCCGACGGCGGCCGCGGCGAGGATCTCCAACCACGCCCGATCGTCCCGCTGGTAGTCCCGGAAGGACCCGAGGGTCAGGTGACCGGCCTCGACCATCTGAACCATGGGGGCGCCCGGCCGCATCAGATCGGTGATGTCCCCGGCCAGAGCATGGAACTCCAGCCCGTGCTCGGCCGCAATGGTGCCCGCGGTCTGCTCGGCCACGATCACGGGCCGGTGACCTGCGGCCCGCAGCCCGAGCGCCAGCGCGACCAGCGGAATGCCGTCGCCAAGACTGCCGTAGCTGACCAGCGTGACCTTCACCTAGTCTCCCTCACTCCTCGAACGGCGCGCACTGCGCCACGACCACCGAACGCATCAACCGACGTGCCTCATCCGGCGGGATCGATGTAGCCGCCAACCCGAAACAGATCGACGAGAACGACAACCACAGCGTCCAGGCGGCCAGCACCGCCGGCGAGCTTGTGGCCGACTGCTCGTCGGCGGGGAACAAGCCGCGGATCGCGTCCACCACGCCGGCCAGCCGGGCCTGGTTCTCGACATGATCCCGCTCACGCAGATACGCCACGAAGTAGTCACGTAGAGCGTCAGGCATCGCGATCGAGGATTCCACCAGACCGTCGAAGTAGCTCCACACCCGCTCGGTCACCGATCCCGATGCCTGCCTCGCCCCGGCCAGCATGTCCAACGACGCCGCGGTCGAGGCCTCCTCCCACACCCGCAGGAACAATGCGTCCTTCGACCCGACACTCGCGACCGTGCCCACCGACACACCGGCCACCGCCGCGATCTGCGGAACCGTCGTCGCCGCGTACCCCTGCCGCCTGAACAACCCCGCAGCAGCCGCCACCACCCGGCGTGACGACTCCGCCTTCGACTCGGCCCTGCTGCCCACAGCCCTCCTGAACGCGTTCAGTGAACGCATTCAGCATAGGTGCGGTCCACCTCACCCAGCAAACCGTCCACGAGTAGGCACCGCCTCCTCAACCCTCCATGGCGCGGCAGACAGGACGGTCGGGACGGTCGCGTTGGCGGCCTCCGACTCGTCAGTGGGCGCTGTTACGGTCGCCTGCATGAGCGATACGGTCGGCATGGAGCCGTGGGAGGCTGCGCTTGCGGCTTTCGTCGACTGTGTCGCCACGCAGCTGCGCTGGATGTTGATCGGCAGTGCAGCGACTGCGGTTCAGGGAGTCGTGATCGTCCCGGGTGACGTCGACATTCTCGTCCATCCCGACACGCCGGACATTGCGATGTACGCCGGCGTGGACCGGTTGGGTGCGTTCGCCGCCGGGGCGGGTGCAACCGAGGAATTGGCCAGCTTCGTCAGCACCCCCGCGAGACCCTTGTTGGCCACAGCTGATGGTTCGTGGCTGTTCGGCCGGTGGGCAGTATCCGGGTGCCGGGTGGAAGTCGCCAGGATCCGCGAGCCGAGCAGGGACGATCTGCTGTTGGAGACCGTGGGCCGCGACGTATGGGGGTACTGCGAGTGGGTCCCATGGCGCGGACTGGCCGTCCCTGTGGTGCCTTTGGAGGTGCAACTGGCCACGATGGTCTCCCGCGGCCTGGACCAGCGGGCAGGTGCCACCCGGACGCGGCTTGCCGAGATCGGATGCAGGGACGACGTGCTCCAGCGCGCCTTCGCCGATCGGTCCCTGCCATAGCAATCAAGCCGCGAATGCGATGATCGGTCCATGCGCTCCGGGGCGGCGCGATTGGTTGCGACTGGTCGATGAGCGCCATCTAGTCGCTAGGGCACTAACCCCGTTCAGTCTCCCGGGACGCATCCCGATTCCGGGCACTGCGCAGAACGCTCAACGCGTGCTGACTTCGGTTTTCTGGCGTCGGCTCGGTCTCGAGGGGATTGTTTGGTAGTGGTGTTGCGACGTCGATCTCCGAAGACAGTTCTTGAAAGACCCTGGTGAGGCCGAAGATCCGGTCGAGTGCGTCAAGGTCGATCTCCGCCAGGCCCTGTCGTGGCTCAGCACCTGAGTAGATCGTGGTCACGGGTGTGAGTGCCCCAATCGTGTCCAGCAGTGACCAAGTCCCATCGTCCACCTTCGTGCGCAGCCAGTCATCGGCCGCGTCAGAGTCAATGTCCTGCCAGGCACGGAGGCGCTGCATGGACGGGTCCTCGAAAGGGGAGCCGGAGGTTACCGCGTTGAGGCGACGCATCGTCGTAGAGACGACGGCCCTGAGCTCAGTCAGGTCATATCCACCGGTCCGGGGGGACTGCGTACTACGACACATCCCCCGCACGACGTTGATGGCAAACTCGGCGCCTTCAGCCGATTCGGAGACGGCTTCGACCGCCGCGGCTGCTGCAACGGGTTGCATCTTGGCTATGGCGTAGGCCGCCCCATGTTCGACGTCCTGACGGGCAGAAAACAGAATGCGCGGTGCAGCATCACCGACAACCGCCCAGGCGTCAGCCAAGAGCTTGAAGAGCGCAGGCTCGGGGATCGCGAATCCGGAGATCCGCATTGCGTCGACCTTCCGCAAGAGCCGACCCGGGTCGGCGTGCAGGTCCCTCGTGAATCGCTGGAGATCTGTTGAGGTCGCTCGACTTCCAAGGTCTGCGAGGGCCGCTGCGATGACCGCGTCTGGCAGGTCCTCATCTGGCACGCCGAAGTTCAGGTAACGATCGAAGTAGTCGGGGTCGTAGATGCGGCGTCCCGCGTTCCGACTACTGCGTCCGTAGGAGCGAGTAGACGAGAAGACAGCTTCGAGCTTTGGGAACAAGCTGGACAGGACGCGGGCGACCCCCTCGTTGTCGGCCACACCAACCCCGGCGTGTCGCAGACGTTCGTCCCAGTCTCTTTTCTGCTTCGCCTCCTCCTCACGGCTCGGATTCAAAGACCAGTTCGTCAAGACCTTGCCGAGCAACGCATCTCTCTCACGGTGGAGAAGCGCGTACACGCCTGGCTCCTGCGTCCGCAACCAGGTGACAAGGAAGTAGTCGACGAAGTCGACCTCCCCGTGCAGCGGAGGATAGGAGGCTTGGACTTGTCCGAGGAAGCGGTTGATCGAGCGGGGCGTCCTCAGGCGCCGGTCCAGTACCTCGGAGTAGATGTCGCTCAACCGCTGCTGGTCAGACTCGGTTAGGGCGACATGGTTCGCGGTCAAGATCGAGTTCAGTCCCTCATTCATCAGGTTGGCCCGTTGCGTTCCGCGAAGTGCCGGCATATCGAGCCGTACCTGCACAATCTTCTCCAGGTAGGCGCGCGCGCGGCCCTCGTCATCGCCCGCAATCGGAGTCCGCCGCAGGACGTCCAAAAGCGTCCGCTCGTCGTAGGCAAGCAAGTAGTAGACGTGCGGCAGGCGGCCGACGAGACGTACCAACTTGAGCACCTCGAGAAGCTCATCGGGTGTCAGGCGGTCCAGGTCGTCGATCACCATGAGGATGGGGTGATCCAGATCTCGCAGAGCTTCCTCAGCGGTGCGTTTGGCTGCTGAGGCGCTCGTGAGTCCGAGCAGCGCGTCCGCGCTCGCGTCGAGAACGGCCTCGCCGTCAACACCGAATGCCCCGGCGAGCTTTCCCCAGGGGCTAACTGCCTGGGCGAGCTTGCCCAGCGTCTCCCGAACGGGCTTCTGACGGTCCGCTCTGGGCACTGCGGCCAGCAGCTCTGTGAAGAAGCCACGCATGAGGTGTTGTGCATCCGGATAGGTCCACGGATTGAACTCCGCGAGGAGCCAGTTTGAGCCGTCGGACCCGAGCTTTCGTCGAAGCAACTCAAGGATCGACGACTTGCCGGAGCCCCAGTCCCCAATCAGAGCCAGCACGCTGGAGTCGCTCTGCTCGATCACCTTTCCGACGAGTTCAGCAAGATAGATGGCGAACGCCTCGCGGCCCAGCTCGTCTGGCCTCCGCTCAGTCCCATCGCGTGGATCATCGCCAAGCAGGTTCGACGCTGGCCCTTCGCTGGATGGCATGTGATGGACACTAGCCGACGCGAGTCTCGATCGGACCCCGTCCACGGCGCCGCAGAACGGCAGTCTCTTCGGTCTCGCAGACACCCCGGCGGAGCCACTGCCAACGAACACACATCGGCCCGGAGGAAGGTCCGGGCGGCGTCACTCCCCCAGCGGCAATAGCAGAAGGCGTGACGCTCCCTGCCTACGTGTGTGCCTTCCGCCTGGTCCGAGCATGCGGCAGGTCCCCGAATCGGGTTGAGAGAGGTTCGTCAGTCGGCCCACTTGGCGTAGAACGCGAGCTTGTTGGGGTTGTTGAGGAGTATGGCGAACCCTGATCCTGGTCGGCCGCAGCCGAGGGCATTGCGGATCGCTGGCTCCAGGCGGGGCAGGCGCTCGGCCTCCCAGCCGCGAACCCATTGCCTGGCGACGGCCTCGATCGTGCCCGTTGTGCAGTCGGCTTGAAAGAGCAGCTCTGGTGGCTGCGCTGCGACATCGAAGATCTGGAGGCGCACCGGATCGTCTGGGTTCTGTGTCATGGCCGGCGTGGGACGCGGTCGCGTGTGCCGCGGGCAGGGACCGCTGCGGGTGCAGCGGACGAAACGAGCCACGTCATGATCTCGATGCCTTCTCCCGGACTGTGTGGTTCCCGATCTCGCGGGTGCGTTCGGGCCAGTCCTCGTCGCTGGGGAACGGCGACTGCGGAAGGTCAGGGGGTTCGCCGAGGTCGCGGCCGCCGGCGGCCCGGTAGTCGAGCCGGGCGGTCTCGCCGTAGGGGTCGGCCTTGAGCGCGATGAGAGCGGCTTCACGGGCGGCGAGGTGGTTGCCGACCTGGTGTTCGGCGGTGGCGACGATGTGGGCGACGTCGGCGATGGCGACGACGTGCTGCTGGTCGACGCGATCGCCGTCATAGACCCAGTTGCCGCGGTTGTCCTTGAAGCCGGTGAGGGGTTCCCCGGTGACGAGTGAGAGTGCGGTGCGCAGGTCGTCGAGGCCGGCGGGGCCTTTGGCTTGGCCGCGGAGGCGGAGTCTGCGGAACAGGTCTGCGTCGACGAGCACTCCTTGAAGCTCGTAGGCGCGGACTCCGGACGTCTTGGTGGCGTGGGTCCGGCTCATCAGGGGCACGTAGGGCTGCTTGCTGTCGGGGTGCTCGCCGAGCCAGTCGCGGAGCCGGTTGACGGTGTGGCGTACGCGGGCGTGGTCTATGCGCAGCGCGTCGGCAACCTGTTGGGTGGTGGCACCGCGGGTGCGGGTGGCGAGGAAGGCAAGCAGCTCGACGAAACTGCCCTTCCTGGCGCCCACGACCGCCGGTTCGCCGCCGTCGGCGAGTTCGACCGCGACCGGGCCGAGGAGCCGTAGCTTGGGGCGGACGCAGGCGGGGTCGTGCCAGTCGGCCAGATCGGCATCCAGGGTCGGGTCCGCGGCCGCGACGGCCGCGGAGGTCGCGATGGGCACCTTGGGCGCCAGCCGGGCAAGGTCGTCGGCGGTGGTCGCGGCGGTGTCGAGGTACTCGTCGTCAGTTTCGGGCAGCAGGTTGGTCGTGGTGGCGTCGTCCGGGGCATCGCGCGGAACGGTGAGGTCTTTGCGGATCGCGCCGGTCTGGTCAGCGAGGGTTTCCCAGCCCTGCTCGGCGTAGGAGTTCACCCGGATGGGTGCGTCGGCGAGGGTGTCGGCCTGGACCAGAAGTCGCGCGAACCCTTCGGCTTCGTCGCTGGTGATGCCGGCCGGCACCAGGTCGAGGCCGAGTTCGGGGATCGCGAGCCTGCCGTTGCTGGTCAGGTTGAGGTGGAGGTTGCTGTCGTCGATGGTCTCGGCACCCACGAGGACGACTGCGGTGCCGGTGCGTCCAGGCTGTTCCACGACCATTGACCGCAGCGGCCCGGCAAGCTCGGCGTGGTCGCCGGTGATGACCAGCAGGTGACCGGGCCAGGTGTCGAGGTCGGCGTCGGTGGCGCGGGCGGTCGGGGTGTCGGGTGCGTCGGTGGCGTCAAGACGTTCGGCGTGGTCGATCGCGCCGGTGACGAGGTCGACGACGTGGGTCGGCTCGTGGTGGTGCCGGATGCGGGCAGGGTTGAGGGGCTGGACCTCACCAGCGACGCCGATGCACTCGACGCGGGCGTCCTCGGCCCAGGGAGTCACAGCCAATTCGGCGGTGACAGCCCGGGCGAGGTCAGTCACGTAGTCGGGATCGCCGCTCACGCTGAGGGTGCCGAACTGTTCGGCGTTGACCAGCCACAGCCCGCCGTCGCTGTCGGCGCCCACAGTGACGAGCAGCGGGTAGGGAGCAGCCTGCTCGGAGCGCTCGAGCTGGATGAGGTGTGTCGGTGCCAGGCGCCACTCGGAACCCTCGCCGGTCCACGGTGCTGGCAGCTGGGCGAGGGGTTCGGCCAGGTGCAGCCGGATACCGTCGCCGTTGAGCTGGACGGCAGCGAGTTGCGGCATCGCGTGATCGTCGAAGTCCAGCTGGACGGCGAGCGTCTTGAGGGCGGCGTCGAGGTGCTGGACGAGGTCGTCGGCTCCGGTGGTCGCGGCCAGGTGGATACTGCGTTCGACGGGGACGAGGGCCGGCTCGACGGTAGCGGGCCGCCGGCCGGGCCGGCGGTGGCGGAACTGGTTCCGGCGACGGCGACGAAGCGACCACCAGAGCGCTCCGGCAAGGATCACGCCGGGGCCGGTGATCCCGAGCAGCATCCAGACCGGCACGACGTCCTCGTTGCCGTCCTCGACATCGACGGTGTCGGTGGACGGTTCGCTGAGGTCGGACGGCGCCGGAACCGAAGCAGTTGACGTGCCGGAAGACGGGTTCGGCGTCGGGGACGGGGTGTCGGTCGGCATCGGGGACGGTGTGGGGGTCGGCGCCGCGGTCGGGGGTGTCGGACGCGGGTCGGGTTGGTCGACCGGGTCCGGCTTCGTCTCCACGGCGGGCGCACTGGCACGCGTGGGGATGTGGAGGGTCCAGCCGATGTCGATCTCGTCAGGGTCGGTCAGGCGGCGCCCACCGGGTTGGACGATGCTGCGCGAGGCAGCGGCGATTCTCGGCCATGCGTGGGCGTTGCCGAGTTCTTCGAGGGCGATCTCGGAGAGCGTGTCGCCTTCGCGGACGGTGTAGCTGTCGAACCCGTTCGTCCTCTCGACGACGGGGAGCCTGATCGTCCAGCCCTGCCGGATGAAGTCCGGGCCGCGCCTGAGGAGCTTGCTATTGAGCTTGACGATCTCTGGGTAGCGGTTGCCGTCGCCGAGGTGGTGCTCTGCGATCCGCCACAAGGAGTCCCCGCGCTGCACGACGTAGTCGACGGTGGCCGGCGCGGTTGGGGCTGCCTTGGCGGGTGAGGAGGTGAGGTTGGGCGTCGGCGGCGTCGGGATGGGCTGGGCCACCGCGACGGGTGCGGGCAGCGCGGTCAGTGTCGGGGTCGTAACGAACAGCAGCGCGGCGGTCGCCACGAGATTACGGACGAGGTTCTGCGACCAGCGGGCGACACGGAGCCGGGAAGGCTGGACTCCGCGGATCGCGGCGACCACCTCGGTGACGATCAGGGCTGTGAGGAGGATCCACACGATGCAGGCGAAGCTCCAGATCGCGAGCCAGGCGGGGGTGCCGTCGTCGGGGCTGGCGAGGAATCGGAGGAGATCGTCCCAGCTGCCCATCGACGGCAGGTAGGTGGGCATGGTGGCGATCAGCAGCACGGGGAGCGCCACCACGATGGCGGTGAGGAGGAGGCTGGCGCCAAGTCCGGCGAGTCGTTGGCTGCGGACGGTCGTCATCGTTCGCTCCCGTCCAGGGCGCGCTTGAGTTCGGCTGTCGAGCTGGCCGAGACGGTGAGGGTTCCGACGCCGATGGAGCCGAGGAACAGGGGCTGGTAGGTGTCGACCACTGTGACGGTGATTCGAATCCCGCCGCTGATCGACACGGTGCCGTCGACGCCGGCGGCGCGCAGGTAGGCGTTGGCGGCGGTGCGGGCTCTGCCGACGTCCAGTTTGGGTTCCGTGCCGAGCATGGCGTCGGCGGTGATCTGCTCGGCTGCGGTGCGGGCGGCCTGGGCGGCGATGGTGTGGGCGCGTTCCTTGGCGTGGAGTTGCCCGCCGAGGTCGACGGTGATGCCGATGATGCTGACCATGAGCACGCTGGCGCCGGCCAGCCACACAGTGACCGCGCCGCGTTCGTCTCGGTGCGTCATCGGCCGGCTCGCTCTCTCCAGGTGTCGATGGGTGAGGCGACCGTGGCTGTGATCGTCCGACTGGCCGTCCCAGGCAGTCCAAGGTCCGCGAGCCGCAGGGTGCATGACACGGTGGCGGTCACCACGCCCGGGGTGCCGGCGGGACGCCGCAGGGCCGCGGTGTCGACGGTGATGGTGGTGTCGAGACAGGTGATGCCCTGGTTGGCGAGGCTGGCTTCGGCCACTTCGATCGCGTCGCTCTCGGCCTTGATGGCGTCACGGGACAGCGACGCGACCCGGGCGGCGTCGGCGGTGGCGGCGTCGACGGCTTGCTTGGCCAGCGCGACGCGTCCGCCCATGATCGCGAGCAGGATCAGCAGCACGAACACGGGCACGCCGATTACGGCTTCGACCGTGGCCGAGCCTCGTTCGTTGCGCCACCTGGAGTTCATTCGAGTCTTTCGACGGGCAGGGTGGCGGTCTGTTCGATGGCCCAGGACACTCCCGGGAGGAGGCTGATAGCGCTGCCCTGAACGGTGATGGAGACCCGCGTGGTGGTGCGTTGTCCGGTGACCTTGATGCCGGTCAGGGACTGGCCTGCCCAGTCGGTGGCGGCGCTTGTGGCCGTGCTGATCCCGTCGGGAAGGCTCGCCTGGTAGGCGGCTGCGGTTCGGGCACCTTCCTGGGCGGCGGCGATCGCGATGTGGCGGGCGTGGAACACCACGCCCGCTTGGATGCCGCCGAACAGTGTGCCGAGCAGGACGGGCATCAGCACCACCATCTCGACCGTGACTGAGCCTCGCTCGCCGCCAGCCAGCCGCATCTGGTCAGCCGATCTTGGCGAGTTGGGTGTTGACGTAGCCGGTGATCACAGCGATCGCGACGCCGACGATGAGGACGGCGAATGCGGTCCACAGGACGTACTCGACGGTCGTGGCACCACGTTCGTCCCGGGGACGCGGCTGGGTGGCGCGGGCCAGCAGTTGCTGGCTGGCCAGCTGGAATGCGATGAGGTACTTCACTTCAGGGTTCCTTTCGGAGGGAGTGCTATCCGACGAACATGGCGGCCAGTCCTGGCGCCAAGAGGATCACGGTGAACAGTGCGGCCATGACCATGCCGGGCAGGGTGAGGCGCTCGGCGGTGTTGTTGGCGTGGGCGACGGCGTCGGTGCGCATCTGGGTGCGGCTCGCTCCGGCCCGGGCCCGCAGCGTCGTGACGACCTGAGCGCCCTCCTCGCCACCGAGCCGCATGATGTCCGACAGGTCACCCAGGGCGGACAGCCCGAGTTGCTCGCCGAGGTTGTGCAGGGCCTCCCACGGGGTCTGGCCGGCCCAGCCGGAGCGGGCGAGTTCCTGGCTGATGCGGGTGAAAACCCAGGAGTCGCCGACGGTGGCGGCAATCTCGAGGGCTTGGCGGGCGCCGGAGCCGGACTGGCGTTCCATCGCGACCAGTTCGATGTAGGCACCCAGCGCGCGGCCGAACTCGGACCGGGCCTCGGCCGCTCGCTGGCGGACGTCGATGTCGGGGAGGAACCACAGCCCGGCCGCGATCGCGATCGTGGCGCCGACGGGGATCGCGATCGGCAGGCGCAGCCCGGCGAAGCTGAGCACCCAGGTCAGCGCAGGAACTGTGACCAGCCCGATGATCGCGACAAGAGCCTTCTCGCCGTAGAACTCGCTCACCGACTTGCGCAGGATCTCCAGGTCGCGCAGCGGCGCCATCTTCCACAGCGCGGGCGGGAGGTGGCGCAGCGTCCAGTGGCCGATCCGCTCGGTGCTCGTGGTCGGGGTCTCGGCGGCCTCGCGGGGCCGAGTTGGGGTCAGCAGCCGGTCGAGGCCATCGACAACGTCGACACTGGCGGGGATCAGGTACCAGACGATGCCCACCAGACCGGCGGCCACGAGGGCTCCGGCGATGGCGGCGATCCAGATGCCGGTCACGGCCGGTCCTGCCTCACCGACGACCCGATGAACCTGGGCAGCGGCTTCGGTGTCGCCAGGCGCTGCATCCATAACAAGGTGAGGGCGTACAGGCCGAGCAGGCAGGCGAGGGCGATCTGCCCGAGCGGGCTGGAATAGCCGGCCATCGCACCGCTGAGGGAGAAGGCCGTCAGCCCGACAGCGGTGATGATGGTGGTCCACCTCATCGCTCCCCGCGGCCTGGCGCGTTCGGCCTCGACCTGGCGGCGGGCTGCCACATCCTCAGCAACCGAGTCCGCCAAGGTCTGCAGGACGGTCGCGAGGCTGCCGCCACGCCTTCGGGCGCCGAGAATCAGATAGGCGGCGATCAGGTCTCCGGTCGGGTCGTCGAGGTCGTCGGCCAAGGCGCGCAGGGCGTCCTCGCTCGACCAGCGGGCCTGCATCCGGCCCACCAGGGACCGGACTTCCTTGCCGATCGCGGGCGGGGTCGACTTGAGCATCGCGACCAGGGCCTGTTCGAGGCCGATGCCCGCGCTCAACACGCCGGCCAGTCCGCGGGTCCACTCAGCCATGGCTTCCATGCGTTCGATGTGGGACTTCTCTGGAGTGCCGATGATCAAGACGGGGAGCCCGACGGCGGCGACCGGGATCACGAGGACGGCGATCCACCACCCCGTGAAGACAGCCACCAGTAGGCCGAGGCCGATACCCCCGACGACGGACCAGCGGCTGCGGGCCGGAATGCGCCGCCATCGGATCATCAGGCCGGGGCTGCGGCGGGGCTTGGCGACGTCCGGTTCGGCAGGCCACAGCCAGAGCACGAACATGACCAGGCCGGCGGCGATCAGGCCACCCGACAGTGCGGCGATCAGCGGGGTCATCGTCGGGCTCCTGTCGCCTGGGCGTGGAAGGTGTCGATGTCGAAGCCGTGGCGGGCCAGCATCCGCAGGTGGTCGGGCAGCAAGGTCGGTGACGCGGGCGCGTTCGGCACTGGGCTGAACACCGTCGTGATGGCGTAGCCCAGGTCGACCTCGCCCTGCCCGACGGCGACGATCTCGGAAACGGCTCGGCGGCGGTGCCTGGTACCGTCGACGTCGGTCGTGTTGTCGAGTCGGATGTGAACGACCAGGTCGATCGCCCGCCCAAGCTTGCGGGCCGCCAATTCACTCGACACGTGCCGGCCGGCTTCCATACAGCAGGTCACCAGCTTGTCCATCGCGTCCGCCGCCGAGGCGGCATGGGTGGTCGACAGCGATCCAGACCCGGATTCCATCGCCTTGATCATCAACCATGCCTCCGGGCCCCGGACTTCTCCGACGATCTGACGTGCCACGTTCTTGCGTTGGCTGACCGGCAGGGCCATGTCCAGGCCGAACTCGCCGGCCGGCCTGCCGTCCGCGCCGATCTCGCCCGACCCGTGGCGGGCTTCGAAGGCGTGCACGACCGCGTGCCGGTCCCGCAGTTCGTCGAGGAACAGCTCGTGCGGATCCTCGAACGTGGCGAGCTGCTCCAGCGGGTCGATCTCGTTGCACAACGCGCGCAACAGCGTGGTCTTGCCCGCACCCTGTGCTCCAGCGACCACGATCGACAACTCGGCCTTCACCGCCGCCCTCAGGAATGTCGCCATCACCGGGGTCAGGGTGCCCAGCCGCACCAAGTCGTCCAGGGTGACGTCGACCAACCGGTGGCGGCGGATCACGATCGACGGCGTCGAGGTCACCCAGTTCGTCGCCGACAGCCGCGACCCGTCCGCCAGCCGCAGGTCCAGGGACGGGTGCGCCTCGGAGAACGAGCGGGCCGAACCCTCACGGGAGGCCAGGAAGCTGATGAACTCGATCAGCTCCTCGTCGGAATCGGCGACAGCCGGACCCGGAATGAGCGTTCCGTCGACGAGCTCCAGCCACACCCGATCGTGGCCCAGGATGATGATGTTCTCCACCCGATCGTCGTCCACCAGCGGCTGGAGCCGTCCCAACCGGAACAACGAGTCGAAGACGGCCTGCGCCAACCCCGCCTGCTCGGCCCGAGTCCACGTCGGCCGACCGGCGGTCACCGCCTCGTCTGCGGCAGCATCCAGCAACTCGGTGATGATCGCCCGTCCCAGCTCCTGCTGCGCCTCGCGGGAGGTCGCCTGCCCCAACCGTTGGGTGAGAGCCTCGGCCGCCTTGCCGCGGAACGCCGCGACCAGCTTCCAGTCGATCGAGAACCCGGGCGTCACCGTCGGCGGCAGCACAGCTTCGGGGACAGGGTCGAACAGTTCCGCCTCGGAGACCACCAGCCGGATCTCCGGACGGGCGCCGACGGGGTTGAGCCGGAAGCTCGAGCGCACCCGGCCCGCTCCAGCCGTGGAGTCGCCACCCGGGGTGGCCCGGAACAGCGCCAGTCTGTCCAGGGACGGGCGGTCTGCCTGCGGGTTGGGGTCTGCGTTCACCGGACACCTCCGATGCTGAGAGACGGACTCGCGGGACGGCGAGCGGAGTCGGCGAAGGCCCGGATCGCCTCGCCGGTGGCCCGGATGCTGGCCTGGAACGCCGAGCGCTCTGCGTGACGGGGAGGCGCGTCACCCTGGGAGTAGACGGCCGCGGCGCGGGCGTCCCACTCGATCCGTCCCACGGCCGGCAGGCCGAGGGCCTTCGCGACCTCACCGATGCCGTACGGCCGGTTCGGGCCGATGATCAGCAGACCGATGCCGGACGGGCGCTGGTCGGCGAAGTCCGTGGCGAGGGCGCGGGTCTTCGCGACCACCGGCAGGTTCGACCCGGCTACCAAGAGCATCACGTCCGCGCCGAGCACGAGCGGGTTCAGCGAGTCCGTCCACGGCAGACGTCCCGCATCGACCAGGACGTCCGTCCCGGTGTCGTCCAGGTCACGCAGGGCGGTCAGCAGCGGCGACCACACCGACTCCAGCCCTGAAGCCTGGGCGCGGGTCTGGATGCCCGGCAACACCTTCACCGGCGAGTCCGGGATCGGCAGCAACACCGACGGCAGGCGCTCGGCCAGCTGATCCTGGCGCTGCGCGACCATCAACTCCACCAGACCGCCGGTCGGCTCGACCACTCCGCGGAAGAAGCCAGCCAGGATCGCCGACCCCGCCGTCGGGTCAGCCTCGACCACCACCACCGGACGCGGCCACTCGCACGCCAACGCCAGCACCGTCGTGGTGACCCCGGGAGAACCAGACGCCGAAGCGCATGCGAACACAGCCATGCGCCATCACCGCTCCCGCGACTCAAGGACGAGCGCCACCCGCCCGGTCGCAGCCCTGGCGGCCAACTCGGCCGACTTCTCCGTCGGCACCAGCACATCCACCAAGGTGACGCCGGTCTCGAGGATCGTGACCCGGGAGACGACCGCCTCCATCACCACCGGCGCCGTGACGACCTCACCCTGCTGGCCCGGCGTCTCGACGATTCGCACGTGATCGCCAGCCAGGAGCGGTTCGGCCGGGAGCATCGTCGGCGCCAGTCCGACGCCGACCAGCGCTTCCCCGGCCTTCGGCAACACCTCGTTCGTCACCGACCCTGCCGCCAGCAGCCCGCCCGGCGCCAAGTCTGTTGCGGCCCGCTGGCCGGCGACCTGATCGATCCGCGAGGCGGGCACAATGTCGAGCGACGGGTCGAGGCCAACCTTCACCACCTCCAGATCCGCGCGGTCGATCACCTCGCCTCGCTGCACCGCCTCACGAACCGCGACCACGTCGGTCGCGGTCGCCGACGTCGTCCAGATCCACACAGCCACCAACGCCCCAATCAGGACGGCGGCGATCGCGCCCACCAGCACCAGAGGCCGCCGACGGACCTTCGGCGGCCGGGCCAGCGTCCGCGCTCTGCTCACAGGGTCAGGAGACGGTGTGTCCTGCTTCCTCATGCTCAGGACCGACATGCGACTCAGCTCCCTTCGCTGACAGTCAGGACGTTCAACTCACCAATCACGACCTGGGTGTTCTGGGTCAGATAGATCCGGAACGTTCCCGTCTCCCCGATACCTGACCACCGCACTAGCCAGTCCGACCGGGCCGCCACCGTGAACTCGCCCTGCTTCTCGAACCGGTAGCCACACGTCGGCGACTCCGTGATCCCGTACTTCAGCTTGTACGGCGTCCCCGGCCCAGTGCAGGTCTTCACTCCCCCGTCGCCCATCGACCAGCGCACGCGCTCGACCTCGGCGGTCGCTGTCACCGTGTAGCCACCCTCCGACGCGGACCGGGAGATGGGCCCCATCGTCTGGTCGGAGGGGCTGTCCGCCCACAGCCAGATCGGCATCCCCACCAGACCCACCGAGTCAGGGCCGTCGTTCGGCACGATTCCGATCGTGATCGGCTTCAGTTGCATCTGATTGACCGCCCGTCGGGCGAGCTCCTCCGGGTCTGGTGGAGGGGTTGAACTGCCGATCCAGATGACCATTGGAGTCCCCACGTCCAAGCCGCTGAGGCGGCAGTAGTAGAGGCTCCCGGTGGTTCGACCCTCCCAAGCCGGGTAGGAGAAGTCCGGTGGAGGGTCGACCCGGCTGATGTAGCACTGCCTCGGTGAGTACCACGTGCCCTGGTCAGACTTGCAGGGCACCTCCGACTTGCCGAACATGCATACGCGCCTGCCGGAGGTGAAGGCCGCCCCGGCTTCGCCCGACTGGTCGCAGACGATCTCGATCGAGATGGTGCGGTCCTTGTCGACCTTCACGACGGACTTGCACCCCGGACGTGCGTCACCGGACGCCGAAGTCGGGTTGCCCAGGAGCAACACCGCAGCCACCGCAAGGGCGATCAGGAACCGGAGCCAGCGCATGACTGTTCTCCTCCGGTGGTCGAAGTCACAAACCATCCGTCCTCCGGCCAGTCCTCGACGGTGATGACCAAGGGGCGCACAACCTTCGAATCCAGCGAGAGGGTGTCGTTTCCATCCGAGTCGAGAACGCTCCACTTGGTCATGTCCTCGCAGAGCCGCACGAGGACCGTTTGGCGCTCCTTGGCGACCGGATCGCCGGGCATCAGTTCCGAGATCGTGATGTCGCCCTCGACCGTGAGTCCCGCCATGCCGAACTTGTTGTACGCCACCTGGGCGTCCGTCAACGCAGTCCCGCGAGCAGCCCGGGCCAGGTCATTGGGGTCGCGTTCGCGGCGCATGGCCTCGTTGTAGATCAGGTACCACTTCTCGACCGCATTCACAGCGGCCTGCTGTTCGGCCGACCACTCCGGTGTGGTCGTGGGCGTCGCGGTCGGAGACGACGTGGCGACAGGACTCGTGGCCGGCGGTGTCGGGGACACGGTCTCGGTCACGGACGGGGTACAGCCCACCAGGCACAACACCGCCACGCTCGTGACCGCGACGACTACACGCGTCACCATCTGGTCCTCCTTCGCGTGGCTTCGCTCATACAGAAAGCAGCAAGGTGCTGTCGATGGCCACGGGCGACGAAAGAGGCCCTCTCAACCGTTCCACGCCCGTGGTGCGGTGTTGAGTTGTGGCTGCCCGGAAAACCAGAAATGCCCTCACATCTCTCCGACGAGGAGGCTGTGCAACGGGCAGAACCTGGGGGCAGGTGTTGCCACGCTAGACCGGATTCCGCGATCCGGGAAGGGTCCCCGAGGTGCGACGCCAGCTCGACATCGCCTTCCCACGGAGGCCTCACGACTCACCAACCCGCTCGGACAAGGACCGATACCCCTGGTGAGCGATCGCGAGCTGGGCGGCATCAAGGAGTACTCCAATTTGCCCAGCGAGGTCGGCGGCAGCCGTCAGCGCCGCACCCGCGGCCTCGACCGACGCCACCGGGTCGCGCCCATCGTCCTCGTAGACCTCGTAATGGTCCAGGGACTGGGCGAGCCCGCGGCCGAGCTGCTCGAGTGCCTGTTGGGCTCCATACCCGAGGGCGGACTTCAGTTCGGCCAGCACCCAGTAGACGGCCGAGGCCGGCAGCCCGTCGGACAGCCAGATCGTCCGGTGGTTGATCGCGCGGATCGCCTCGTACGCCGCCTCGGCATCGACGACGACGGGCCAGCGGGCGTCGACCTGCTGATCTCGACTCATGGTCAGAGGCCCCGAACGGAACGCGGACGCCGGCCTGCGGACGGGATCTCGCGCAACAGGTCGTCCAGGTCCTGGAGCCGGATGCGAATCAGCCGCTTGCCGGTGCGGAAGGCGCGAAGCTGACCATCGGTGATGCGGCGGCGGACGGTCGAGGTGCTCACCCCCAATAGTTCCGCTGCGGCATCAAGCGTCAGGAGCTCCCTGGAACGGGTGGCTGCGATGCTGGACATCGGGTCCTCCTCACATGCGTTGGTGCACATGAAGAAGGCAGCCAGAGGCTGATGTCGGCCACGAAGGCCACGACAATCCTGGTGTCTTGTGACTACATCAGGAGGCCGGATCGGGCCCACGGTCTTGGGCTGAGATCGTGCAAGAAAACTGGGCTGACTGAACGCGTGGGCCATCTACTAGGCCCACGATAGGCCCACGGAAGGGAATTCATCACCTGAATCGTGCCCCTCACAAGGGTATACACACGTCGGGCTGACAGGATTTGAACCTGCGACCCCTTGACCCCCAGTCAAGTGCGCTACCAAGCTGCGCTACAGCCCGTTCTTCAGTTGTCGAGCCGTCCCCGGCCCGGCTGGTCACTGTACTACGGATCCGGACCTGCTCGCGCCACGGCCCGCGGCACCCGTCGACAGCGGGCTTACGCTGGAACGGTCGAAAGGGTTGGCGATGAAGCTGATCAGCCGCGGTCTCGTTCCCCTGGTCGTCCTGGCGTGCGCCGGGGGCCTGTCCCCCGTCCCGGCGATGGCCGCGCCGGCCCGCGTCCCGCAGTCCGTCCCGCTCGTCACCAAGACCCTCCAGCTCCGCAAACCGAGCGCGCTCAGCAGCAAGTGGACCCGCATCCAGAAGGTCACCTACGGCACCGCCACCGCCAAGCTCGGCACCGCACCCGGTGGTGAGAACCTGATGATCGGCCCCGAGTACGGCGTTCAGGTGCCCGACACGACCTGGTGGTACGCGGACGCCGCGAAGCGGCGCCTCGCCCACTACACCGACACCGGCACCTACCTCGGCCAGGTCAAGCTCCCCGCCAAGTACCTCGACCAGGGCACCTACTTCCAGTGGGCCCGGCCGATCGCGCTGGCCGACGGCACCGTCGTCCTCTCCAGCACCACCATCGACTCCCCCGGCCTCCTCAAGCTCTCGCCCGCCCACAAGCTCAGCCGCGTCGCCCTCGCCGAGTACGTCGCCGTCATGGTCACCAGCGGCGCCAGCCTCTACGGCTTCACCGAGTCCGGCGACAAGGTGCGCGTCAACCCCAAGACCGGCACCATCACCGCCGTCACCCTCTTCAAGGGTCAGGGCGGCTACCTGTTCGACGTGGCCGTCGGCTCCGGTCGCCTCACCGTCACCCGTCCCGGCGTCAACCTCCGGCTCAACCTCGTCGACCCCGACCACCCGAGCGCCACCGTCCACCCCACCGTCGAAGCCGTCATGGGCGCCACCGGCACGCTCTGGCTCTACGTCACCGGCGTCGTCGAGGTCACCCCCGACGAGGCCTATGACGTCGTCGGCGTCTTCAGCGTCGACACCACCGGCACCGTCTCGGCCGTCGGACGCTCCCGCGTCTGGTACAGCGACGCCGACCCCGGCGACGGCCAGCACCTCGGCATGCGCTACGGCGACACCCACCCCACCCTGATGTTCATCGACACGGGCGCGGTCCGGGTCTATCGCCGCGACTGACCAACCCCTGTCGGAACGGCCCGCTAGTCTCGAACCATGCTCGCTCCGACACCCCTGCTGCGACCCAGCCCCATGGACATCTCGGCCTTCTTCTCCGGTGCCATCGAGGCCCTCAAACGCCGTTTCGGACTGTTCGCCCTGATCGCCCTGTTCCCGGCAGCCATCGCCCTGGTCGTGATCGGCGGCGGCTGGGTCCTCGCGGTCGTCTCCGCCATCGCGGCCACCTCCAGCAGCCGGACGTTCCCCGCCGGCCTGATCGTCGCCTTCGCCATCATCACCGTCGGCGTGTTCGCCACCCTCCTCGCCCAGCTCAAGAGCCAGGCGATGCTCTCGCTCGGCGCCTACGAGATCGCCCAGGGCCTGCGTCCCGACTTCCGCGGCCTCCTGGCCCGCACCCGCGGCTTCCTGCCGCGGATGGCCCCGGTCATCGGCATCTTCGTCGGCGCCATCGTCGTCATCTACGCGCTCGTCTTCGGCATCGCCTTCGCGATGGTCGGCGCGCTCGACGGACGCGGGGGCGGTGCGGCCGCCGGCGTCGCAGGGCTGCTGATCCTCCTCATCCTGGCGCTGGTGCCGCTGGCCTTCTTCATCCAGGTCAAGCTGCTCTACCTCGTGCCGGCCACCGCCATCGAGCAGCTCGGCGGTATCGACGGCATGAAGCGCTCCTGGAACCTCACCAAGGGCGCCTTCTGGCGCACGTTCGGCTACTACATCATCGCCGCGCTCGCCGTCTCGGCCGTCTCCTACGCGGTGAGCCTCATCGCCCAGGTCGGCATGCTCCCGGTGCTCACCACCGTCCAGGACAGCACATCGTCGAGCCCGGCCCAGGTCGCCGCCATGCTGGCGGGCCTGATCCCGCTCTACATCCTGATGATCGTGCTCCAGCTCGCCGTCCAGGTGTTCGCGCAGCCGTTCCTGCACTCCTACATCACCTACATGTTCGTCGACCAGGTGCGTCGCTCGGAGATGCCACCGCCGGCTCCCTACGGCTACGGCGCGTACTACCAGCCCGGGACGCCCCAGCCTCCGCAGGGGTGGCAGCCGCAACCCCCACAGACCGGCTGGCAGCAACCTCAGCCCCCGCAACCACCCCAGGCGCCGCCGCCCGCCTGAGCCGTCGGGCTCAGCGGTCCTTGCGCTTCTCCCGAGGACGGATCTCGACGTGCACCGGTGAGCCCCGGAAGCCGAAGTCCTCGCGCAGCCGCCGCTCGACGAACCGCACGTACGGCGCGTCGAAGTTCCCGGACGTGAACAGGGCGAACGTGGGCGGGCAGGCGTGCGCCTGCGTCCCGAACAGGATCCGGGGCTGCTTGCCTCCCCGCACCGGGTGTGGGTGCGCTGCGGCGAGCCGTCCGAGGAACGCGTTGAGCTTGCCCGTGGACACCCGGGTCTCCCAGCCCTCCAGAGCCTCCTCGATCGCCTTCGACAGCTTGTCGACGTTGCGCCCGGTCAGCGCCGAGATGTTCACGCTCGGTGCCCACGAGAACGCGCGGATGTCCTGCTCCACCTCGCGGGCCAGGTAGCGGCGCCGCTCCTCGTCGGTGAGGTCCCACTTGTTGTACGCGATCACCAGCGCCTTGCCGGCCTCTTCCACCATGGTGAGGATCCGCAGGTCCTGGTCGCTGATCGGCTCGGACGCGTCCAGCACCACCACGCACACCTCGGCCCGCTCGATCGCCCCCTGGGTGCGCAGCGACGCGTAGTACTCGTGCCCGGACGCCTCCTTCACTCGGCGCCGCAGCCCCGCGGTGTCGATGAACCGGTAGACCACGCCGCCCACCTCGACCAGCTCGTCGACCGGGTCGACGGTGGTGCCGGCCACGTTGTCCACGACCGCGCGGCGGGAGTTCGCCACCTGGTTCAGCAGCGACGACTTGCCGACGTTCGGACGCCCCACGATCGCCACCCGCCGCGGGCCGCCGATCTCCGGCTCCGCGTATTCGGGCGCGTCCGGCAGCACGGCCAGCAGCGCGTCCAGCAGGTCGCCGGTGCCGCGTCCGTGCATCGCCGAGACCGGGTGCGGCTCCCCCAGCCCGAGGTTCCACATCGTGGCGGCGTCTGCCTCCTGCCGCTGGTCGTCGACCTTGTTGGCCGCCAGCACCACCGGCTTGCGGCTGCGCCGCAGCACCTCCACCACCGACTCGTCCACGTCCTGGGTGCCGACGGTGGCGTCCACCACGAACAGCACCACGTCGGCCGCGGCGATCGCCAGTTCGGCCTGCTCGGCGATCTGCGCGGCCATGCCCTTCGCGTCCGGGGCCCAGCCGCCGGTGTCGACGATCACGAACTCGCGCCCGTTCCACTCGGCGTCGTAGCTCACCCGGTCCCGGGTGACGCCGGGCAGGTCCTGCACGACCGCCTCGCGGCGTCCGATGATGCGGTTGACCAGCATCGACTTGCCCACGTTCGGACGCCCCACGACAGCCACGACGGGCAGGACCGGCTCGGTCCAGGTGGTCTCGGTCATGCGGGGTCCCCTCGAAAAGATCAAACGTGCGACGGATCAGGCTACCGCACGCGGCGTGCGCACCGACTCGCGCCGGGAGGTGCCAGACTTCCTCCTGATGGTGACGGGTGGGACGGGTGTGACCGAGGACGGCGCGAAGCGACATTGGCTCGACGCCGATCGCTTGCGCGTCTACCCCCGGATCTTCCTCGCCATCTACGCGCTGGCCATCGTCGGCTACGCCCTGTCGCTGCACGACGGGCTCGACTTCCGCGGCCAGATCGTGGGCGCCGACTTCGTCACCTTCTACGCCGCGGCCAAGCTGGCGCTCACCGGCCACGCCGCGGCCGCGTGGGACTTCGGGTCGCTGGTGGCCATGCAGCGGCAGGTCTTCCCCGCCTACACCGGTGAGGGCTTCGCGTGGTTCTATCCCCCGCCGTTCCTGCTGCTGGTCACGCCGCTCGCGCTCCTGCCCCACCTCGCGGCCCTCGGCGTCTTCCTCGGCTCCACCGCCACCGCCTGGGTGCTGGTCCTGCGCCGCGCCATCGGACGGCCCGGCGCCGGTTGGCTCATCGCGGCCTTCCCCGGCCTGTGGATCTGCGCGCTCCAGGGCCAGAACGGGATGCTCACCGCGGCGCTCGCCGGCGGCTCGATCCTGCTGCACCGGAGGCGACCGGTGCTCTCAGGCGTCGTGCTGGGACTGCTGGTGATCAAGCCGCACCTGGCCATGCTGTTCGCGGTGGCACTGCTGGCGTCCCGCGC
The DNA here is from genome assembly GCA_020161755.1 of Actinomycetota bacterium. Lineage (GTDB taxonomy): Bacteria > Actinomycetota > Actinomycetes > Propionibacteriales > Propionibacteriaceae > Propionicimonas. Next base: position 126,834 of record JAIUOS010000002.1, on the reverse strand, counting down.
CTGGCGCACGATCGCCAGCGCCGCGGTCACGGCGGCGGCACTCCTCGGGATCAGCGTCGCCGTGTTCGGCGCGGGCGTGCTGCCGGCCTGGCTCGACAGCCTCCAACTGGCGCGGGTGGCCACCGAGGACGGCCTGCTGCCCTGGTCGAAGATGCCGTCCATGTTCGCCGCGCTCCGCCTCGTCGGGACGCCGGTGGCCTGGGCCTACGCCGGGCACGCCGTGGTCGCGGTCGCCGCGGGCATCGCCGTCTGGCTGGTGTGGCGCAGGTCGTCCTCGCTCGCACTCCGCGGCGCCGTGCTGATGGCCGGGACGTTCGTCGCCAACCCCTACGCCTTCGACTACGACCTGGTCTGGTTGTCCTTCCCGATCGCCTGGCTCGCGCTCGTCGGGTTGCGGGACGGCTGGCGCCGCGGCGACCGGACCGTGCTCGTGGCCGCCTGGCTGATCCCGGCGGTCGGGACGGCGCTCGCCGCCGCGACCCACGTCCTGGTCACGCCGTTCGGGATCATGGCGCTCACCTGGATCGCCCTGCGACGGGCGATCGACACGCGGACGCTGCCGGCGTGGCTCAGCGGCGCGCCGCGTCCACCAGCTGCAACACGGCGTCGATGGTCTCGTCCAGCGTGAGGTAGGTGCAGTCGAGGTGGGTGACACCGTCGGCCGCGGTGGTGAAGTTCACCAGCTTCGAGTCGTCGGAGTCCCGCCGCAGCACCTGGTCGGCCAGCTGGGCGGCGTCCACCTTGTCACCGAGCTCGGCCTGGCGGCGCGCCATCCGGATCTCGGGGTCGGCGGTCAGCAAGAGGCGGACGTCCGCGTCCGGCGCCACCACGGTGGTGATGTCGCGGCCCTCGGCCACGATCCCGGCGGGGGCGGCCTCGATCAGCGCCCGCTGGCGGGCCACCAGGTTCTCGCGGCACTCGGGCACCGTGGAGACCGCGCTCACCTTGGCGCTCACCTCGGGCTCGCGGATCGCCGTGGTCACGTCGCGGCCGTTCACCCGCACCCACTGGTCGTCGGGGTCGGTGCTGATCTCCAGGTCGGCGCCGAGGGTGGTCGCGATCACGCCGGCGGTGTCGGACGGGTCGACGCCCGCGTCCAGGAACGCGCAGGCCACCGCGCGGTACATCGCGCCCGTGTCCAGGTAGGCCAGGCCGAGCGCCTTCGCCACGCCCCGGGACGTGGTCGACTTCCCGGAGCCGCTCGGGCCGTCGATGGCGATCACCAGACGATCGGTTGACATGGGTTCCTCCTGGTCAGGGCTGGGGTTCGCGGTCGCGGACCGTCCAGCCCGCGGTGGTCATGGCGCCGGCGAGGTCGTCGGCCTTCGCCGGTGCGACCTGCACCGACAGCCAGCCGACCTCCCGGTCGACCTCGTGGTCGATGGACAGGTCCTCGATGTTGACCCCGGCGGCCTCGATGTCGCGGAACAGCCGCGCCAGGGCGCCCGGGGCGTCCGGGATCTCGACGACCACGTGCGCGTAGCTGGTCGCCTCCAGGCCGTGCTTGCCGGGCAGCGCGCGGGTGCCCTCCAGGCCGCGCTCAAGCACGGCCTCGATCTCGCCGGCGTCGAGCCGGTCGATCATGCCGGCCAGGTCGGCCTGGATGGCCACCAGTTCGGTCCGGACGGCGCTCGCGTTCGCCCCGATGATCTGCTGCCACAGCCCCGGGTCGGAGCCGGCGATCCGGGTGACGTCGCGCAGCCCCTGGCCGGCGAGCCGGAGGTGCTCGGCGGGGACGCGGGTGAGCGTGCCGGCGACCAGCACCGAGACCAGGTGCGGCAGGTGCGACACCTGGGCGACGGCCTCGTCGTGGTGGGCGGCGCCCATCGTGATCCGGCGGGCGCCGCACAGCGCGGCGACCTCCTGGACGTCCAGCACGGCGTGCGCGGCGGACGTGTCGTGCGGCGTGATCACCCAGGTGCGGTCGACGAACAGGTCGGCGTTGGCGGTGAGCGGGCCGGCGTGCTGCGAGCCGGCCATCGGGTGCGAGCCGACGTAGCGGGACAGATCTGCGCCCGTGCGGCGCAGCGCGGCCAGCACGGTGCCCTTCACCGAGCCGACGTCGGTGACGGTCGCGTTCGGGTAGGTGGCCAGGGCCTTCGCGATCACCTTGGGCAGCGCCCCGGGCGGCACCGCGACGACCACCAGCCGCACCGCGGCCGGGTCGGGGGCCTGGGTGGTGCCCGCACCGCGGGACGCGGCCACGTGCGCGTGGCTGGACACCTTGTCCTGGAGGTGGACCGTGAGCCCGGCGCGGGTGAGCGCATGGGCGACGGAGGCTCCGACCAGGCCGGTGCCGATCACCAGCGCCGGGGAGAGGTCACGGGTGGTCACTGGCCGCCCTTCTGCACGAACGAGCGGACGTACTCCTCGGCGTCGGCCTCGAGCACGGAATCGATCTGGTCGAGGATGGCGTCGTAGTCGACCGCGCGCGCCGCTGTGGGGGTGGCCTCGGCCACCTCGTCGATGCGCTGCGGCGTCCGCTCACGCTGCACCCGCTCGGCCACCGGTCCTCCTGATCTGCTCGGGCGCCGACAGCCTACTCACCTCGGCTGCCGGGGCCGTCCCCGCGACGCCTGCCGGGCACGCCGCTCCCCGCCCAGACGCCCCCGAAACTCACAGGCGCCCCCGAAATTTCGGGGGCGCCTGTGAGTTTCGGGGGCGTTAGCGGGTGGAAGCGGGTGGAAGCGGGTGGGACGGCGGGTGGGACGGGGGCGGCTCGGGGCGCGGGACGTCATCCCCGGGCGGGCCGGGATCTCAGGAACGCCTCCACCGCCACCTCGTCGGCCAGGTCGCCGACGTCGGCGCGGGTATGGCCGGCGGGCTCGGCGAGGTCGACGCGCCGCTCGACGCCGGCGGCGTCCTTCATCGTCAGCCAGTCCCAGGCGGCGCCGGTGACGCGGTCGGGGCCGGCGGCGACCAGGCGTCCGCGGGTCCAGGCCCGGGTGTCGGACGGCGGCTCGACCCCGGCGCGAGCCACGTCCGCGTCCGTGACGACGCTGCGCAGGCGTCCGGCGACGCGAAGGGCGTCGAACGGGCCCGGACGGTCCAGCCGCGCCCAGGCCAGGTCGAGTTGCGCGAGTCGCGGACTCCCCCAGTCCAGGCCGTGGCGGGCCGCGTAGGCGTCCAGCAGGGCCAGCTTGGCCGCCCAGTCGAGCCGGTCGGCGACCAGGGACGGGTCGGTGCGCAGGTCGGCCAGCGCCTCGGCCCAGGCGGCCAGCACGTCCTCCTCGTAGTCCTCCGGGCGCTGCTCGGCGTCGGCGAGGACGGCCTCGCACGCCGCCTCCTGGAGGTCGAGCGCGGTGCAGCGGCGTCCGTCGGCCAGCTCGAGCGTCGCGCGCAGGCCGACGTCGTGGCTGAAAGCCGGGAACGCGGCGACGGGGTCGGCCAGTTGCAGGTCGGGCAGGGCGCCGTGGGCCAGCGCGGTCAGGAACGCAGCCAGCGTCCCGGCCTTCAGCCAGGTGCTCCACATCGAGCGGTTCGCGTCCCCGGTGATCACGTGCAACCGCCGGAACCTCGACGGCGGGGCGTGCGGCTCGTCGCGGGTGTTCAGGATCGGACGGCGCCGCGTGGTCTGGATGCCCTCCAACGTCTCGAAGAAGTCGGCGCGCTGGCTGAGCTGGAAGCCCGGACGCTCCCCGTGCCGGCCGAGGCCGACCCGCCCCGCGCCGACCACCACCGTGCGCGTCACCAGGAACGACGGCACGTGCCGGGCGATCTCGGCCCAGGGCACCGAACGGGCTACCAAGTGGTTCTCGTGACACCCGTAGGACGCGCCCTGGGAATCGGTGTTGTTCTTGTAGATCCCGATCTCCAGCCCCAGCTCGGCCGAGGCGGCCCGCGCGGCGGCGACCACGGCGGCGTCCCCGGCGAGGTCGTGCGCGACGGCGTCCGCGGCGGTGGTGACCTCGGGCGCCGAGTACTCCGGGTGGGCGTGGTCGACGTAGAGGCGGGCGCCGTTGGCCAGCACGCGGTTGTGGGCGTCCTCGATCGGGATGGGGTCGACCCAGTCGAGCACGGTGCCGGTCGCGATTCCCGGGTAGGCGGCGACCACGGCGGCGCTGAGGGTTGCCGGGTGGAGGTCGGGGGCGGAGGGGGCGAGGATGCCGTACTCGGTCTCGATGCCGAGGATGCGAGCGGTCACGCGTTGAGCGCCCGGGAGCCGACCAGGGTGCGCAGGAAGACGATCCGCTCGCCCTTGCGGCCCGAGACCCGGGCCCAGTCGTCGGGGTTGGTGGTGTTCGGGAGTTCCTCGTTCTCGGTGATCTCGGCCGCGCAGGCGCCGAGCACGTGTTCACGACGGACGCCGCGCTCCCCGCCCCCGATCAGCTCCTTGATCGCCGCCTTCTTCGCGCGTCCGACCACGCCGGCCAGCATCGCGCCGCTGACGAAGTCGGCCACGTACAGCACCTCGCGGTCGCCGCCGGCGTAGGTGACCTCGATGAACCGGTTCTCGTCGGTGCGCGCGTACAGCCGCTCGACGATCGCCTCGACCAGGCCGGCGCGGAACTCCTCGGGCTCGGCGCCGCCGGTGTTCAGCGGGGTCTCGGCAGTCAGGTAGCGGGCCAGGATCTCGGCCGCGCCCGCACGGTCGGGACGGTCGAGCTTGATCTTCACGTCGAGGCGGCCCGGGCGCAGGATCGCGGGGTCGATCAGGTCCTCGCGGTTGGTCGCCCCGATGACGATCACGTTGGCCAGGCCCTCGACCCCGTCGATCTCGCTGAGCAGTTGCGGCACGATCGTCGCCTCCACGTCGGAGGACACCCCGCTGCCGCGGGTGCGGAACAGCGCGTCCATCTCGTCGAAGAACACGATCACCGGCCGGCCGGACGTGGCGTGCTCCCGCGCGCGGGTGAAGATCGCCCGGATCTGGCGCTCGGTCTCGCCCACGTACTTGTCCAGCAGCTCGGGACCCTTGATGTTCAGGAAGTGCGAGCCGGCCGAGTTCGCCACCGCCTTGGCGATCATCGTCTTGCCGCAGCCCGGCGGCCCGTACAGCAGGACGCCCTTCGGCGGCCGTAGCCCGAACTCGACGAACAGTTCGCGGTGCCGGAACGGCAGCTCGACCGCGTCGCGGATCTGCTCGATCTGGGCGCCGAGGCCGCCGATGTCGTCGTAGCTGACGTCCGGCACCTCCTCCAGCGTCAGGTCGGCCACCTCGCTGCGCGGCACGGCGGCCAGCGCCACCAGCGCCCGGCGGTCGGCCAGCAGCGTCGAGCCGGGACGCAGCGCGCCCGCGTCCACCTCGCTACCGGCCAGGAGCACCAGCTCGTCCCCCGAGGCCCCCGCGACCAGCAGCCGCCCGTCGGGCAGCACCTCGACCAGCCGGACGGTCTCCCCCGCCGGCAGCTCGGCGACCACCGCGATCACCAGCATCGCCTCGTTCAGCAGCACCCGCGCGCCGACCACGAGGGCATCGGACGGGACGTCCGGGCTGACCGCGCAGCGCAGCACGCGTCCGTTGGTCGCGACGTCGACGACATCCTCGGCAGTCCCCAGCACCAGCCCGAACGAGTTCGGCGGGGTCGCCAGCGCGTCCAGTTCGGCCCGCAGGCCCACGAGCGAGTCGCGGGCGTCGGTGAGGGTCGCGTTCAGGCGCTCGTTGGCCGCGGCCAGCGTCCGGGCGTCCGCTCGCGCGTCGGCCAGCCGGCGTTCGGCCAGGTCGAGAGCGCGCGCCCGCGACTCGAGCAGTTCGTTGGCCTGCGCCAGCTGGCGGGCCAGTTCGGCCGGCTCAGGCATCGGCCGGCTCCGACGTCACCCCTGCCGGGCGGGGACCGCTGTAGTCGGGCCCGTAGGCGCCGGGTGCCGGACGGCGGCGGCGCAGCGGGGCGACCACGCCGGGGGCGAGCCGGCGGGTGAAGATCAGGAAACCGGTGTGGCCACTGGTGCCGTGCCCCGGCCGGATCGCCAGGCCCTGGGCGTGCCACTCGCGGGCGGAGTACTCGCGGGCGTCCGGCTCGGTGAAGCCGCCGTGCGCGCGCAGGGTCTCGACGGTGCGTCCCAGCTGGGTGGTGGTGGCCACGTAGCAGCACAGCAGGCCGCCGGGCACCAGCACGTCCGCGACCGCGTCCACGCACTCCCAGGGCGCGAGCATGTCGAGCACGGCGCGGTCGATCGGTTCGGGACCGATGTCGGTGGCGAGGTCGCCGTTGCGCAACTCCCAGGCCGGGTGTTCGCCGCCGAAGAACGCGGCGACGTTCTTCTTCGCGATCTCGGCGAACTCCGCGCGGCGCTCGTAGGAGTAGAGCTTCCCGGTCGTCCCGATCGCGCGCAGCAGGAAGATGCTCAGCGCACCCGACCCGGCGCCGGCCTCCAGCACGCGCGCGCCGGGGAAGATGTCGGTCTGCACGAGGATGTGCGCGGCGTCCTTCGGGTACACCACGGTGGCGCCGCGGGGCATCGTGACCGTGAACTCCTCCAGCAGCGGTCGGAACGCGAGGTAGCCGACGCCGCCGGCCGACGTCACCACGCTGCCCTCGGGGTGCCCGAGCAGGTCGTCGTGGCTGATCGCGCCCTTGGTGGTGTGGAAGGTGCCGCCGGCGGTGAGCCGCACCGAGTGCCGCCGCCCCTTCGGGTCGGTGAGGGTGACTCGCTCACCCTCCGTGAGCGGTCCGGTACGGACGCCGCTGGGTTCAGCCACGCGTGATCCCCCACAATCCGAGCACCTGGCCGCTGCCGAACGGCTCGCCGACCAGGGTGACGCCCTTCGCCACGAACATGATCCCGTCCGCCTGCGAGACCGGCAGCACCGTAGCATCGGCGGCCGCCTGCTGCTGCAGCTCGGTGAGGGTCGCGGTGCGGGCGGTCCCGGTGGTCGTCCGGGCCCGGGTGGTGAGGGTGTCGAGCTTGTTCTTGCTGCCCGGCAGCGGGTCGGTCAGGTAGCGCTGCAGCCAGCCGATGGCGTTGTCGACCCAGGCGGGCTGGTCGGTCAGCCACAGGTCGGCGGACCCGCTCGTGACCAGCCGGACGCTCACCCCGTCCAGCTCCTCGATGCGGTCGCGCAGGATGCTGGCCAGGTCGGCGTGGCCGGGGGCGCTGGGCGAGTAGCCGAGGGTGAGGTAGATCCGGTCGCCGTCGAGCTTCGGCAGCTTGGGACGCCCGCCAAGGGCGAAGGCGCTGGCGTGGTCGGTGACGCCCACCGGGACGATCGAGTCCAGCGTCCGGTCGGGCTGGAGGGCCTTGGAGACCCCTTCGCGCAGGTCGGCGTTGCGACGCAGCTTGGAGTCGGCGTTCCAGACCACCTGGGTGACCCGGAGGCCCGGCAGCGGGAAGGCGGTGAACCCCTTGGCGGTGGCCTTGTCGGTGCTGCCCGCGATCTCGTTGTCGACGCGCTGCAGGGCGGCGTTGTCGAGGCTGCGCCAGACCACGTCCGCGGTGCCCTTCGCGATCGCCTCCTCCGCGGCCACCGAGTCGGGGGCGATCGACAGCGTGAGGCTGGACAGCAGGCCGGCCTTGGCGCCCACGTAGTCGGTGTACTTGGTGAAGACGGCGGCGGTGCCGGAGATGCTGTCGACCGAGTACGGCCCCGAACCGATCGGACGCTGCGCCAGCGGCAGCGGCGTGTCCGGGCCGAACGTCTGCTCGTCGACGATCCCGGCGGCCTGGCCGGCCAGCGCGAACCCGAACTGGTTGTCCGGCCACGACAGCTCGAAGCGGACGGTGTGCGCGTCCGGGGTGACGATGCGCTTCAGCGCCGAGAGCATCAGCACCGAACTGCCCGGGGTGTCCAGGCGCAGCGCCCGCTGGATGCTGAACTTCACGTCCGAGGAGTCCAGGACGTTGCCGTTCTGGAACTTCAGGGTGTCCGGCAGCGTGCAGGCGTAGACGAGATTGGACGTGAACAGGCAGTCGGTGGCCGCGTCCGGCTTCAACTCGCCGGTGCCGGGCAGCACCACCATCAGGCGCTGGTAGAGGCTGGTGACCACGATCGAGTCGGTGTCACCGGTGGCGACCGCCGGGTCGGCGGTGGTGATCTCGCCGGTGGTCAGGACGGTGAAGTTGCGCGGCGTGGCGGTCGCCGTCGGGCTCTGGGTCGGCACGGTGGTCGGGGTGCACCCGGCGATCAGGGCACCGACGACGAGCAGCGCCGCCAGCCCGGAGGTGGCGCGGAGGGGGTGGGAGTCAGCGCGCATTGAAGTACTTGGCCTCCTGGTGGTGCACGACGATGGCGTCGGTGGACTGCTCGGGGTGCAGTTGGAGCTCCTCGCTCAGCTCGACGCCGATGCGATCGGGCCGCAGCAGGGCGACCAGCTTGGCCCGGTCGGCCAGGTCGGGGCAGGCCGGGTAGCCGAACGAGTAGCGCGAACCGCGGTACGCCTGGTCGCGGATCATCGACTCGGTGTCGCCGTCCCCGCCCAGGCCCAGCTCGGAACGCACCCGCGCGTGCCAGTACTCGGCGAGCGCCTCGGTGAGCTGGACGCTGAGCCCGTGCAGTTCGAGGTAGTCGCGGTAGGCGTCCGCGGCGAACAGCTTCGCGGTCGCCTGCGCCACCGACGACCCCATCGTGACCAGCTGGAGCGCGATCACGTCCGGGCCGAGCTCGGCCGCCTCGCCGGCGTCCCGGAAGAAGTCGGCCAGGCACAGCCGGCGGTCCCGGGTCTGGCGCGGGAAGTCGAAGCGGGCCACCTCGCGCGCGGGGTCGTCCGGGTCGCCGATGACGAGCGCGTTGCCCTCGGAGTGGCACGGCCAGTACCCGTAGACCACCGCGGGCTCGACCAGCGACTCGGTGTGCAGCCGGTCCAGCCAGTGCCGCAGGCGCGGACGCCCTTCGGTCTCGACCAGCTCCTCGTAGCTCGGACCGCCGGACGCGCCGCGCAGGCCCCACTGGCCCATGAAGGTGGCGCGCTCGTCCAGCCAGGCCGACACCTCGGCCAGCGTCAGGCCCTTGACCACCCGGCTGCCCCAGAACGGCGGCGTGGGCACGTCGCCGCCGCGGGCGACGTCGGAGCGGGTCTCGTCGTGGACCGAAAGGGGACTGTCCCCTTTTGGTTCGGGCTTGGCGACCACGCGGCGCCGGCGGGGGGCGGGCAGCGCCGCACCTTCCTCGCCCCGCTTCATGGCGGCCACGGTCTCCATCAGGGCGAGGCCCTCGAACGCGTCCCGGGCGTAGCGCACCTCGCCGGTGTACAGGTCGTTCAGGTCCTCCTCGACGAACGCCCGGGTGAGGGCCGCGCCGCCGAGCAGCACCGGGAAGTGGCCCAGGCCGCGCTGGTTGAGCTCGGCGAGGTTGTCGCGCATCACGACCGTCGACTTCACCAGCAGGCCGGACATGCCGATCGCGTCCGCGTTGTGGGCGATCGCGGCCTCGATGATCGCACTCACCGGCTGCTTGATGCCCAGGTTCACGACCGTGTAGCCGTTGTTGGTGAGGATGATGTCGACCAGGTTCTTGCCGATGTCGTGCACGTCCCCCTTCACGGTGGCGATCACCATCGTGCCCTTGCCGCCGACCTCCGCGCGGTCGAGGTGGGGTTCGAGGTAGCGGACGCAGGTCTTCATCACCTCGGCCGAGCCGAGCACGAACGGCAGCTGCATCTGGCCGGACCCGAACAGCTCCCCGACCACCTTCATGCCGGCGAGCAGGTCGTCGTTGATGATGTCGAGGGCCGGCTTGGCCGCCAGCGCCTCGTCGAGGTCGGCCTCCAGGCCCTTCGGGTCGCCGTCGATGATGCGGCGCTGCAGGCGCTCGTTGACCGGCAGGGCGGCCAGTTCGGCCGCGCGCGCCTCACGGGTGGACGCGGTGGTGACGCCCTCGAACAGCTCCAGGAACCGGGTGAGCGGGTCGTAGCCGTCGCTGCGCCGGTCGTAGACCAGGTCCTCGGCCACCCGGCGCTGCTCCTCGGGGATGCGCGAGATCGGGATGATGCGCGCCGCCGGGACGATGCCGGAGTCGAGGCCGGCCTCCACGCACTCGTGCAGGAACACCGAGTTCAGCACCTGCCGGGCGGCCGGGTTCAGGCCGAACGAGACGTTCGAGACGCCCAGCGTGGTGTGCAGGCCGGGGTGGGCGGTGGTCAGCTGCCGGATCGCCTCGATGGTCTCCAGGGCGTCCCGGCGGGTCTCCTCCTGGCCGGTGGCGATCGGGAACGTGAGGCAGTCGACGATGATGTCGCCGATGTCCAGGCCCCAGTCGTCGGTGAGGGCGCTGATCAGCCGTTCGGCCACCCGCACCTTCCACTCGGCGGTGCGCGCCTGGCCCTCCTCGTCGATCGTGAGGGCGACGACGGCGGTGCCGTGCTCCTTCACCAGCGGCATCACCCGGGCGTAACGGGACGTGGGGCCGTCCCCGTCCTCGTAGTTCACCGAGTTGATCACGCAGCGTCCGCCGAGCCGCTCCAGGCCGGCGCGCAGGACGTCCGGCTCGGTGGAGTCGAGCATGATCGGCAGGGCCACGCCGGTGCCGATGCGGGACGCCAGCTCGGCCATGTCGGCGGCGCCGTCGCGTCCGACGTAGTCCACGCACAGGTCGAGCAGGTGTGCGCCGTCACGGCTCTGCTGCTTGGCGATGTCCACGCAGTCCGCCCAGTTCTCGGCGAGCATCGCCTCGCGGAACGCCTTGGACCCGTTGGCGTTGGTGCGCTCGCCGATCGACAGGTAGGCGGTGTCCTGGTGCAGCGGGACGTCCGCGTACAGCGAGGAGACCGCCGAGACCGGCGTCGGGGTGCGCGGGGACGGGGTGCGCCCGGCCACCGTCTGCGCGAGCAGGGAGATGTGCGCGGGGGTGGTGCCGCAGCAGCCCCCGACCAGGCTCAACCCGAACTCGTTCGTGTACTGCTCGACGTAGCGGACGAACTCGTCGGGGCCCATCGGGTAGACCGCACCGTCGGGGCCCAGCTCGGGCAGGCCGGCGTTCGGCATGCACACCAGCGGGATGGACGCGTAGCGGGACAGGTGCCGCAGGTGCTCGCTCATCTCGGTCGGCCCGGTGCCGCAGTTGAGGCCGATCGCGTCGATGCCGAGCGGCGCCAGCGCGGTCAGGGCGGCGCCGATCTCGCTGCCCAGCAGCATGGTGCCGGAGGTCTCGACGGTGACGTTGACGAAGATCGGCAGGTCGACCCCGGCGGCCTCGCGGGCCCGGCGGGCGCCGTTGACGGCCGCGCGGGCCTGGAGCAGGTCCTGGCAGGTCTCGATCTGGAAGCCGTCCACGCCGCCGGCGATCATCGCCTCGGCCTGCTGCTGGTAGGCGTCCCGGAGCTGCGCGTACCCGATGTGGCCCAGGCTCGGCAGCTTGGTGCCCGGCCCCATGCTGCCCAGGACGTAGCGCGGACGCTCCGGCGTGCTGGCGGCGTCCGCGGCCGCGCGGGCGACCCGGGCACCGGCCCCGGCGAGCTCGGCGATGCGGTCGACCGCGTCGTACTCGGCCAGCGCGGACAGGTTCGCGCCGAAGGTGTTGGTCTCGATGCAGTCCGCGCCGGCGTCCAGGTAGGCGGTGTGGATGGCGCCCACGACGTCCGGCCGGGTGACGTTGAGGACCTCGTTGCAGCCCTCCAGGTTCTGGAAGTCGGCGAGCCCGAGATCGTAACCCTGCAGCATCGTGCCCATGCCCCCGTCGGCCACGAGGACGCGGGAGAGCAGGGCCGAGCGGAGATCGCGGGTCATGGGGAGCAGAATAGGCGAGTCGGCCTACAGTGGTCGCCATGGCAGAGGCTCGTGGGCTCAGGGGGCTGCGGAATCCGGCGGTGATCGCGGCGTTCGGCGGCTGGAACGATGCCGGCGAGGCGGCCAGCGGAGTGATCGACCACCTGGTCGAGACGTACCGGGCCGAGCTGGCGTTCGCCATCGATCCCGAGGAGTTCTACGACTTCCAGGTGAACCGTCCGACCTCTCGGCTGGTCGACGGCGTCCGGACGATCGAGTGGCCCACCACCGAGGTGCTGGTGGCCCGCCTGGCCGACCGCGACCTGGTGCTGATCGGCGGGCCGGAGCCCAACTACCACTGGCAGGAGTACGTGTCGCGGCTGCTGTCGATGCTGCGCTCGGTGCAGCCCGAGATCGTGGTGCTGCTGGGCGCGCTGCTGACCGACGCGCCGCACACCCGTCCGGTTCCGGTGAGCGGTACCGCCAGCACCCAGGAACTGGCCGACGAGCTGGGCCTGGAGCTGAGCGACTACGAGGGCCCGACCGGCATCGTGGGCGTGCTGTCGTGGGAGTGCGACCGGGCCGGGCTGCCGGTGGTGTCGATGTGGGCGTCGGTGCCGCACTACGTGGCCGAGCCGCCGAACCCGAAGGGGACGCTCGCGCTGCTCACCCGGCTGGAGGACGTCCTGAACCTTCCGATCGACGCCGGCGACCTCGCCCAGGACGCGGCCAACTGGGTCGAGCAGGTCAACGAGCTGGTGGCCGACGACCCGGACATCTCCAGCTACATCTCCGCGCTCGAGGAGCGGCGGGACGAGGCCACTCCCCCGCCCAGCGGCGACTCGATCGCCGCCGAGTTCGAGCGCTACCTGCGCCGCCGCGACCGGCGCCGCGGCTGATCCGTCAGGAGATCGCGGCTTCGGCCTGGGCCTTGAGGGCGCGGACGACCGCGTCGGGATCGGCCGCGCTGTAGACGGCCGAGCCGGCCACGAAGGTGTCCGCGCCGGCCTCGGCGCACCGTTCGATGGTCTGCGCTGACACCCCGCCGTCGACCTGGAGCCAGATGTCGCCGCCGCAGGCGTCCAGCAGAGCCCTGGTCCGCCGGATCTTGGGCAGGACGAGGTCGAGGAACGACTGGCCGCCGAAGCCCGGCTCCACCGTCATCAGCAGCACCATGTCGACCTCGGGGAGCAACTCGGCGTACGGCTCGATCGCCGTCGCCGGACGCAGCGCCATCGACGCCCGCGCGCCCAGCGAGCGCAGTTCGCGCGCCAGCTTCACCGGGGCGTCGGACGCCTCGATGTGGAAGGTGACCGACTCCGCACCCGCCTCGGCGTACCCGGGGGCCCACCGGTCGACCTCGGCGATCATCAGGTGGATGTCGAGCATCTGGGTGGTGGTCGCCCGGATGCACTCGACCATCGGCAGCCCGAACGTCAGGTTGGGCACGAAACGGTTGTCCATCACGTCGAGGTGCACCGCGTCCGCGCTGGGGATGCGGGCGATCTCGTGGCCGAGGTCGGCCAGGTTCGCGTTCAGGACACTGGGCGTGATTCGGATTCCCACGACCAGAAACCTACCGTCCGGCGCGGCGCAGCAGGGCCAGGAACATCGCGTCCGTGCCATGTCGGTGCGGCCACAGCTGCACGGTGCGACCGGACGCGGCGTCCGGCACCTCGGGCAGGAACGCGGACGCGTCCAGCAGGTCGACCCCGCCGGCGGCCACCGCCGCGTCCACCACGTCGGTGGTCTCGGCCGGGTGCGGGGAGCAGGTGACGTAGGCGACCACGCCGCCGGGGGCGGCCGCGGCGATCGCGGACGCCAGCAGCGTGTGTTGCAGCTCGACCAGCCCGGGCAGGTCCTCGGGACGCCGGCGCCACCGGCTCTCCGGACGGCGGCGCAGCGCCCCCAGCCCGGTGCAGGGCACATCGGCGAGCACCCGCGCGAAGCTGCCGGGTCGCCACGCCGGACGGGTCCCGTCGGCCACCAGCACCACCGGCGCGTTCGGCTCGGGGTAGGCGCGCAGGTTGGACGCGACCAGCGCGGCCCGGTGCGGCTGGAGCTCGCTGGCCACCAGGCGGGTGCCCTGCTCACGCGCCAGCCCGGCGAGCAGCGCCGACTTGCCGCCCGGCCCCGCGCACAGGTCGAGCCACGGGCCGTCGGGGGCGTCCGCCCGGGCGAGGGCCAGCGCGACCAGCTGCGAACCCTCGTCCTGCACCCCGGCGCGGCCCTCCGCCACCGCGGGAACCGTCGCCGGGTCGCCGTCGCGCCGCGCGCCGTAGGGCGACCAGCGGTCGGGCTCGCCGCCCAGCTCGGCGACCTCGGCCAGGCCCGGCCGCACCACCAGGTTCGGCACCGGGGCCACGTTGTCGGCCGCCAGCGCCGCGGCGAGTTCGCCGGCCGGCAGGACGCGCGACCATGCGTCCACGATCCAGCGCGGGTGGTGCGTGGCCAGCGCGAGCCGGCCCCGCTCGTCCTCGCCCTCGGAAAGGAGGTCGACCCACCCGTCCAGGTCACGCTCGGCGACGTTGCGCAGCACGGCGTTGACCAGCCCGGCCACCCGTTCGCCCACTTCGAGGGCGGCGAGGTCGACGGTCGTGGCGATCGCGGCGTGGCTGGGGACGCGCATGCCCAGCAGCTGGTGCACCCCCAGCCGGAGGGCGTCCACCACGGCGGGTTGGAGTGACCGCAGTTCACGGCCGGCCGCACGCTCGAGCACCCGGTCGTAGGTGCCCATCGCGCGGCAGGTGCCGGCGACCAGCTCGGTGGCGAACGCGGCGTCCTGGGCGGACAGGGACCCGCGCAGGCGGGCCAGCTCGAGGTTGGCGTAGGCGCCGTCCGCGGTGACCGCCCGCAACACCCGGTAGGCGACGGTCCGGGCGGCGTCGCGGCGCCGGGCCCGGCCGCGACGGGCGTTCACGCGAAGCGTCCCGGCTCGCGCAGCCCGCGCGCCCAGTCCGGGCCGGCCAGCGGACGCTTGCCCGCCGGCTGCACCAGCGCCAGGTCGAGCGAGCCGTCGCCGGTGCCGACCAGCGCCTCCCGCTTGCCCGGACGCAGCTCCCCCGGCGCGAGCCCGGCGTCGGGCGTGGCGCGGGCGGCCAGCACCCGGAACCGCTCGCCGGCCAGCTCGGTCCAGGCGACCGGTGAGGGGAAGTTCGCCCGGACCTGCCGTTCGATCGAGGGCGCGTCCCGCGTCCAGTCGATGCGGGCGCCCTCGACGCTCAGCTTCGGGGCGAGGGTGATGCCGTCGCTCGGCTGGGCGTGCGGCGTGACCGTGCCGGCAGCGAGCCCGTCCAGGGTGTCCACGAGGAGCTCGGCGCCGAAGTGCTGGAGGGCGGCGAGCGCCTCGCCGGCGTTCTCGTGCTCGCCGAGGCGGTACTCGCGGGTGGCCAGCACCGCGCCCGCGTCCAACTCCTCGACGAGCTCGAACACGGTGACGCCGGTCACGTCGTCGCCGGCGAGGATCGCGTGCTGCACGGGGGCGGCGCCGCGCCACCTCGGCAGCAGCGAGAAGTGGACGTTCACCCAGCCCTTCGGCGGCAGGGCCAGCAGGCTCGGTGGGATCAGGCCGCCGTAGGCGACCACCGGGCAGCATTCGGGGGCGAGCTCGGCGAGCCGCGCGGCCAGTTCGGGGTCGCGGGCACGGGCCGGACGCAGCACCTCGATGCCGCGGTCGAGCGCCAGTTCGGCGGTCGGGCTGGGCACCGGACGCGAACTGCGTCCCTTCGGCGCGTCCGGACGGGTGAGCACCGCGACGACCTCGTGGCCGCCGTGGTCGAGCAGGTGGGCCAGGGTGTCAGCGGCCACCTGGGGGGTGCCGGCGAACACGAGACGCATGCGGCGCAGCCTAGTGCGTGCTCCCGGCACTGAACGCCACCGTTCCGGTCAGGAGAGCACCTGGGGGTCGACCCGGACCCGCAGCGGCGGGTCCTTGCGGGCCGCGCGAACCGACAGCATCGTGCGGACGTGGTCGACCAGCTCGGCGGAACCCGACAGCGGCGCGCGCAGGGTGAGCCGGGCCAGCGGGTCGACCCCGGGCAGGTCGAACGGCCCCAGCACATGCACGTCCCGCGGCAGCTCCAGCCCGGCCAGCGCGGTCTCGATGGCGGCCGGTGTGCCTTCCACCGTGAGGAGCTTGACCGCGGGCGGGAACCCGGCGGACGCCCGGTCGGCGAGCTCGCGCTCGGCGTAGCCCACCGGGTCGAGCCGCAGCAGGGCCTGCACCTCGCGCAGCCCGCCGTCGGCGACCGCAATCACGGTGCCGCCCTCGGTCGCCGGGCGCACCAGCGCCGTGACGGCCAGCCAGCGGCGCAGCGCCTCCTCCCCCGCCCGCAACTCCGGGCGGCCCAGCATGAGCTCGGCGTCCAGCAGCACAGCCGCCGCGTACCCGGCCGCCGCCGGCGGGGCGGCCCCCGGGGTCGCGAGCACCAGCGTGGGCTCGGTGCCGACCTTCGCCAGCGGCTTGTCGGCGCTCGCCTGCAGCACCGGCGTGCCCGGGAAGGCCTTGCCGAACTCCTCGGCGGTACGGGCCACCCCGACCACCGGCGTGCGCAGCCGGGCACCACCGCACTCCGCACAGCGCCACGGGGTCAGCAGCGGCCCGCACCACCGGCACAGCGGACGGCCGGGGCCGTCCTGCTGCCCGGCGGGGAAGCCCAACCCCTGGCCGCACGTCGGGCAGCGCGCCGGGGCGCGGCAGTCCGCGCACATCAGCACCGGCAGGTACCCCGCGCGCGGTACCTGCACCAGCACCGGCCCGGACGCCAACCCGGCCCGCACCACGGTGAACGCGTCGTGCGGCAGCCGCGCGGTGGTGGCGTGCGGGTCGCGGGAGCTGTCGGCAGCGGTGGTGCGGATGGCTGCCGCCTGCCGCCGGGCCTCGACCGGCGCCAGCTGGAGCTCGGCGAGCCACCCCCGCGCCACCAGCTGCTGCACCTCGGCGGTGCGGGCGTAGCCGGCCAGCAGCAGCCCGCAGCCGGCGGCGTGCGCGCGCAGCGCGGCGACCTCGCGCGCGTGCCAGTACGGGGCGTGCGGCTCGGCCCAGGCGTCGTTGCCGTCGTCCCACAGCGCGACCAGGCCGAGGTCGCGGACGGGCGCGAACACCGCTGCCCGCGTGCCCAGCACCAGCCGGACGCCGCCGCGCGCGACGGCCAGGAAGTTGCGGTAGCGCGCCGCCGGACCGGCGTCCGCCGACAGGGTGGCGAAGGAGCCCCGACCGAACCGGCGCGTGACCACCTCGGTGAGCACGGCGAGGTGGCGGGCGTCGGGCACCAGCAGCAGCGCACCCCGCCCGGCGGCGAGCGTGGCGGCCGCTGCCTCGGCGAAGCCGGCCGCCCAGTCGCCGGCCGACGTGGTGGTGGGCAGCACCGTCCACGCCGCCCGCGGCCGTCCGCCCGAGGCCAGCGCGGCGAGGAACCGCTCGGAGCCGGGATAGGCGTCCAGCGTCGGCGCGGAGGTGTCAGCGAGGTCGGGTGCGGGATGGGTCGGCGGCGACGCCTTCTCGGTGGCGGCGTGCCGGGGCGGCACCGCGGTGCGCACCACATCGGCGAAGCTGCCCGCGTAATGGTCGGCGACCGCACGCACGAGCTCGACCACCGCCGCGCCCAGCACCGGCTCGGGTGACACCACCCGCTGGAGCGGCGCCAGGTCGGTGCGCTCCCCCGGCTCGGCGCGATCCAGGACGAAGCCGTCGCGCAACTGCCCGGCGAAACGGACCTTCACCCGGACGCCCGGCCGCGCCTCCGCGTCCAGCTCGGCCGGCACCGCGTAGTCGAACGGCCGGTCGAGGTTGGCCAGCGGCAGGTCCACCGCCACCTTCGCCACCGGTCGTTCCATGGCTGGCATCGTAGGGGCCGGCCCCGACAGCGTCGGGCTGTTCAGCCCTTCACGGCCGCGACCAGGGCGTCGGCACGGTCGGTGCGCTCCCAGGTCATGGCGTCGAGCTCGCGGCCGAAGTGGCCGTAGTTCGTCACCGCCGAGTAGATCGGACGGATCAGGTCGAGGTCGCGGATGATCGCCGCCGGCCGCAGGTCGAACACGTCCAGCACCGCGGCGGTGATCTGCTCGACCGGCACGGTCTCGGTGCCGAAGCACTCGGTGTAGAAGCCGACCGGGTGCGCGCGTCCGATCGCGTACGCCACCTGCACTTCGCAGCGCTCCGCGAGCCCCGCCGCGACCACGTTCTTCGCCACCCAGCGCATCGCGTAGGCGGCCGAGCGGTCGACCTTCGACGGGTCCTTGCCCGAGAACGCGCCGCCGCCGTGGCGGGCCATACCGCCGTAGCTGTCGACGATGATCTTGCGGCCGGTCACGCCGGCGTCGCCCATCGGGCCGCCGACCACGAACTTGCCGGTCGGGTTCACGTGCACCTTCAGCCCGTCGGTGGCGATCGCGTACCGCGCCAAGACCGGCTCGATCACCCGTGCGCGGATCTCGGCGCTGATCAGGTCGTGCCCGGCCGACTCGCGGTGCTGGCTGGAGACCACCACGGTGTCCACCCGCACCGGCCGGTCGCCGTTGTACTCGATGGTCACCTGGGTCTTGCCGTCGGGCAGCAGGAAGTCGACCTCGCCGCTCTTGCGCACCTCGGCGAGCCGCTCGGCCAGCCGGTGCGCGATGTCGATCGGCAGCGGCATCAGCGTGGGGGTGTCGGAGCAGGCGTAGCCGAACATCAGGCCCTGGTCGCCGGCGCCCTGCGCGTCGAGCGCGTCCACCGAGCCCTCGTCCCGCTCCTCCTCGGCGTGGTTCACACCCTGCGCGATGTCGGGCGACTGCACCCCGAGCGAGACCAGCACGCCGCAGGAGTTGCCGTCGAAGCTCTTGTCGGAGGAGTCATAGCCGATCTCGACGATCCGCTTGCGGGCCAGCTGGTCGACCTCGGCGTAGGCGTTGGTGGTGACCTCACCGGCGACCACCACCGTGCCGGTCGTGACCAGAGTCTCCACGGCCACCCGCGACGTCGGGTCCTGGCGCAGCAATTCGTCCAGAACGACGTCGGAGATCGAATCGGCCACCTTGTCGGGGTGGCCCTCGGTGACGGATTCGGAGGTGAAGAGCCGGCTCACTCGGCGTTCCTTTCGCGGACGGTGTCGGCGGCGTCGAGGATGGCGTGCGCCACCGACGTCTTGCTGCCCGCCGCATGCCCGATCACTCCGGACGCGCCCAGCAGCACCACCTGGTTGTCGGGGGAACCGAACACGGCACCCCCGGAGACGTTGTTCAGGACCAGCAGCTGGCAGCCCTTGCGCGCCAGCTTCGACGTGCCGAGGGTGACCAGTTCGGCCTCGTCGGCGGCGGTCTCGGCGGCGAACCCCACCACGACCTGGCCGGACGGACGCCGCGCGGCCAGCCCGGCCAGCACGTCCGTGGTCTGGGTGAAGGCGACGGTCAGCCCGGCGTCCCCCGACTTCTTGAGCTTGGTCGCGCTGGACTCCACCGGCGTGAAGTCGGCGGGGGCGGCGGCCATCACGACCAGGTCGGCGTCGGCGGCGGCCGCGTCCATGGCGGACGCGAGGTCGGCGGTCGACTCGACGGTGACCACGTCCACCCCGGCCGGGGTCTCGATCGCCAGGTTCGCCGCGACCAGCGTGACCTCCGCGCCCCGCTGGACGGCGGCGCGGGCCAGGGCGACGCCCATGCGGCCCGAGGAGGAGTTGCCGACGAACCGCACCGGGTCGAGGTGCTCACGGGTGCCGCCGGCGCTGATCACGACCTTTCGGCCGGAGAGGTCCTGGGCGGCCATCGCGGACGCCGCGGCGGCGTCGGCGAGCGCGGCCAGCGCGGACGCCTCGATGTCCTCGGGTTCGGGCAGCCGGCCGGGCCCGGAGTCGGCGCCGGTGAGGCGTCCCTCGGCCGGCCGCAGCACGACCACGCCACGCGAGCGCAGCGTGGCCACGTTGGCCCTGGTGGCGGCGTGCAGCCACATCTCGGTGTGCATGGCCGGGGCCATCACCACCGGGCAGGTGGCGGTCAGCAGCACATTGGTGAGCAGGTCGTCGGCCCGTCCGGACGCGGCGCGTGCCAGCAGGTCGGCAGTAGCCGGAGCCACCAGCACCAGGTCGGCCTCACGCCCCAGCCGGACGTGGTTGACCTCGTGGGCGTCGGCGAGCACCGACGTGGCCACCGGACGGCCGGACAGCGCGGCCCAGGTGGTCTCGCCGACGAACGACAGCGCGTTCGCAGTCGGCACCACCTGCACCTCGTGGCCCGCCTCGGTGAGGCGGCGGAGCAGCACGCACGCCTTGTACGCGGCGATCCCTCCGGACACGCCGAGAACGATCCGGCTCACGGCGGGGAGCTCAGCTCAGGTCGTCGGCGCCGAACGGGTCGAGGGAGAAGTCCGGATCGCCCGTCGCCTCGGCGCGCGCCGCGGCCTCGGCCTCGGGATCGATCGGGGTGCACTCCAGCACGCCGGCGTTGACCTCGCGCAGCGCGATCGACAGCGGCTTCTCCTGGATCGCGATGTCGACCAGCGGGCCGACGTTCTCGAGCAGGCCCTCGCCGAGCTGGGAGTAGTAGGCGTTGATCTGCCGTGCCCGCTTCGCAGCGAACAGCACCAGCCGGTACTTGGAGTCGACCCGGGTGAGCAGGTCGTCGATCGGCGGGTTGGTGATCCCCTCGGGAATGTGAGTGCTCAAATTCGGCTTCCTGATCCTGGATTCGCGGCGCGCGTGGAGACCGCACTGCCGTCACAGACCCAGCAACTCTACCAACTGCTCCACCGCGGTGCCCAAATCGTCGTTCACCACCACGTTGTCGAACTCGCTGGCGGCGGCCAGTTCGCCCTCCGCGGTGCGCAGCCGGCGGGCCATCTGCTCGGCCGTCTCGGTGCCGCGGCCGGCGAGGCGCTCGTGCAGGGTCTCGAAGTTCGGCGGGGCGATGAACACCAGCCGGGCGTCCGGGATC
This sequence comes from Actinomycetota bacterium, assembly GCA_020161755.1. Taxonomy (GTDB): domain Bacteria; phylum Actinomycetota; class Actinomycetes; order Propionibacteriales; family Propionibacteriaceae; genus Propionicimonas. The sequence goes on along the minus strand of JAIUOS010000002.1, from coordinate 106,353 downwards.
AGCCGTCGCACCTGCCGGGCGCCCTGCAACTCGATCTCGAGGATGCAGCGGCGTCCGGCCGCGACCGCGGCCCTCACCGGCGCGGCCGGCGTGCCGTAGCGGTCGGTGCCGTGCACCAGCGCCCACTCCAGCAGGCCGTCGCCGGCGATCAGTTCGTCGAACTCGGCGTCGCTGACGAACAGGTAGTGCTCGCCGTGCACCTCACCGGGGCGGGGCGCACGGGTGGTCGCCGAGACCGACACCCAGAGTTCGGGATGAAGCGTGCGGAGGGCTCGCACCACCGTGCCTTTGCCCACCGCGGTAGGACCGGAGATGACGGTGACGTCACCTGTCACTGAACTCGGCCTTCAGGCCGGCCACCTGGTGCCGGCCGAGCCCGCGGATGCGCCGGTTCGGCGCGATGTCCAGGCGGGTCATCACCACAGAGGCCCGCTTCTCGCCCACGCGCGGCAGCGCCTTCAGCAGGTCGACGACCTTGACGTGCGCGAGCACGTCGTCGTCGGCGGCCACGTCGAGGGCCTGGCTGAGAGTGAGGGTGCCGGTACGAACCTTGGACTTGAGATCAGCGCGACGGCGCCGCGCTTCGGTGGCCGCGGCGCGCGCGGCTTCCAGTTGCTCCGTGGTGAGCTGCGGGATGGTCACTGGTGTGCCTTCGTCTGGGAAATCGGGATGACTGGCCTAGCAGCTTCAACCTAGCGGGCGCCGGTGTCCGCCGTCACGCGAACGCAAATCTTCGGCACAAGCAGGGTTGTACGAAGTTTCAGTCGGCCGCGCGGCTGAGGAGTTCGGCCACCTTGCCCCGCAGCGCGGCCGCGTCCGGACCGGCGGAGATGACCCCGCGACCGACCACGGCGAGCACCTGGTCGACGGCGTCGCCGAACAGTTCGGGCAGGTCCTCCATGCGTCCGCCCTGGAAGCCGATGCCGGGCACCAGGATCGATCCGTTGAAGTCGGACAGGTCGCAGCCGAGGCTGGCGTGCGTGCCGCCGACGACCAGTCCGATCGCCTTCTGGCGGGACGCGTGGTTCACCTCGGTGGCCGCGTCGATGATCGACTGGACGACCGACGCGTCCTGCGTCAGCGCGAGCTGGACCTGGCCGCCCTCGGGGTTGGAGGTGCGGGCCAGCACGTAGACGCCGCGCTCGTAGCGGTGCGCGCGCTCGAAGGCGGGGGCGAGCGAGCCGAAGCCGAGGTAGGGCGACAGGGTGATCGCGTCCGCGGCCAGCGGCGAGCCGTCGGCGAGGTAGGCGTCGGCGTAGGCCTCCATGGTGGAGCCGATGTCGCCGCGCTTGACGTCCAGGATGCTCATCGCGCCGGTGCCGGCAATGTCGGCCAGGACGCGCTCCAGGGCGGCGATGCCGGCCGAGCCGTACGCCTCGAAGAAGGCCGACTGCGGCTTGAACGCCGCCACCTGGTCACCGAGGGCCTCGACCAGCGTCCGCGCGCAGCGTTCGGCGCCGGTCGCGCTGACCTCGAGCCCCCAGGCCTTCAGCTGGGACGGGTGCGGGTCGATGCCCACGCACAGGGGCCCGCGCTCTGCGACCACCTCACGGAGCCGGCGCCAGTAGGTGGTCACGATCGCTGCCTTTCGACGTCGAGGGCGTTGATGGCTGCCGGGAGGCCCGGCCCGCCGTAGATGAAGCCAGTGTAAAGCTGGACGAGGTCGGCGCCGGCGTCGAACAGCGCCATCGCGTCGGCCGGCGTCATCACCCCGCCGACGCCCATCACGGGCAGGTCGGTGTGGGACGCGACGTAGCCGACGACCTCACGCGCACGCACCGTCAGCGGCGCCCCGGACAGGCCGCCGGCCTCACTGGCGCTGCCGGTGTCGGCGTCGGCGATGCCCGTGCGGGCCAGCGTGGTGTTGGTCGCGATCAGGCCGGACGCGCCGCGGTCGACGCAGGTGGCGAGCACCTCGTCCAGCTGCGCCCAGGTCAGGTCCGGGGCCACCTTGACGAACACCGGCAGCGGGGGGAGGCCCTTTGTGACGCCGCTCGTTCCTCGCGGCTCCTCGGGGACCGTTGCCGCGGTGCTGGCGTCGGTCACCAGCGCGCCGACCAGCTCGGCGAGCGCGCCCGCGTCCTGGAGGCTGCGCAGGCCGGGGGTGTTGGGGCTGGAGACGTTCACGGCCACGTAGTCGGCGTGCGGGGCGAGCAGGCGCAGCGAGACCAGGTAGTCCTCGACGGCGTCGGCCAGGTCGACGAGCTTGGTCTTGCCGATCGAGATGCCCACCGGCAGTCCCGCCACCCCGTTGCCGCGGTAGACGTTGCGCTCGGCCAGGGTCGCCGCCACCGCGGCCGCGCCGGGGTTGTTGAAGCCCATCCGGTTGACCAGCGCCTTCGAGTCCCGCAGCCGGAACACCCGCGGACGGGGGTTGCCCGGCTGCGCCTTCCCGGTCACGGTGCCCAGCTCGGCGAAACCGAACCCGAGGCCCCGCCACGCCAGCACCGCGGACGCGTCCTTGTCCAGCCCGGCGGCCAGGCCCACCCGGGACGGGAAGTCGATGCCCGCCACGGTCACCGGACGGCCCTCGCTGCCGGCCAGCAGCCCGGTGAGGGCGCGCAATGGCGCCGCCGAGCCGGGCCCGGCGAGCAGCTCGATCAGCCGCTCGTGGATCGCCTCGGGGTCGCCGCCGTAGCTGGCGAACAGCACCGGCCTCACCACCGCGGCGTAGCCGGCGCTCAGCAGGCCGGCGGGCAGGCCCATCAGGCGAGCGCGGCCAGCTCGGCGCGGACGTCCGCGCTCCACGCCTGGAGCGAGCGGACGCCGACGGTGCCGCGGCGCAGCGCCTCGATGCCCTGGACACAGGCCGACAGGCCCTGCACGGTGGTCACGCACGGCACGTCGGCCAGGATCGCCGCCGAACGGATCTCCCAGCCGTCGCGACGCGGGTTGCCGTGCTTGGAGGCGCCCTGCGGGGTGTTGAAGATCAGGTCGATCTCGCCGTCCAGGATCGCCTGCACCACGGTCTTCTCCCCGTTCGGCCCCGGCCCCTGCGACGCCTTGCGGATCACCGTCACGTCCACGTCCTGGCGCCGCAGCACCTGCGCGGTGCCCTCGGTGGCCACGACCGTGAAGCCGAGGTCCGCCAGCCGCTTCACCGGGAAGATCGCGTGCCGCTTGTCCCGGTTCGCGACCGAGACGAACACCGTGCCGCCGGTCGGCACGGCCCCGAACGATGCCGCCTGGCTCTTGGCGAACGCGGTGCCGAACGTCACGTCCAGCCCCATCACCTCGCCGGTCGACTTCATCTCCGGCCCGAGCAGGGTGTCCACCCAGGAGCCGTCGGCGGTCCGGAACCGGTTGAACGGCATCACCGCCTCCTTGACCGCGATCGGCGCCGCGTCGAGCGTGGTGGTGCCGTCCAGGCCGTCCTTGCGGAGCATGCCCTCGGCCCGCAGCTCGGCGATGGTCGCGCCGAGCGAGATCCGGGTCGCCGCCTTGGCCAGCGGGGTGTCGGTGGCCTTGGACACGAACGGGACGGTGCGGGACGCCCGCGGATTGGCCTCGAGCACGTACAGCACGTCGCCGAGCAGCGCGAACTGGATGTTCAGCAGGCCGCGGACGCCGACGCCGCGGGCGATCGCCTCGGTGGAGGTGCGGATCTGCTCGACCACCTCGTTGCCGAGCGTGATCGGCGGCAGCGAGCAGGCCGAGTCGCCGGAGTGGATGCCGGCCTCCTCGATGTGCTCCATGACACCGCCGAGGTACAGCTCGGTGCCGTCGAACAGGGCGTCCACGTCGATCTCGATGGCGTCGTCGAGGAACCGGTCGACCAGCACCGGGTGGGCCGGGGTGATGTCGGTGGCCCGTTCGATGTAGCCGGCCAGCGAGGCGTCGTCGTAGACGATCTCCATGCCGCGCCCGCCCAGCACGTAGGACGGACGGACCAGCACCGGGTAGCCGATCTCGTGCGCGATCACCAGCGCCTCGGCCGACGACTCGGCCATGCCGTACTGCGGCGCGGGCAGCCCGGCCTCGGTGAGCACGTTGCCGAAGGCGCCGCGCTCCTCGGCCAGCTCGATCGCCTCCGGCGGGGTGCCGACGATCGGGACACCGGCGTCCTTCAGCCCCTGGGCGAGCTTCAGCGGCGTCTGGCCGCCGAGCTGCACGATGACGCCCGCGACCGGTCCGGCGAGGGACTCGGCGTGGTAGACCTCGAGGACGTCCTCCAGGGTCAGCGGCTCGAAGTACAGCCGGTCGGAGGTGTCGTAGTCGGTGGAGACGGTCTCGGGGTTGCAGTTGACCATCACGGCCTCGTAGCCGGCCCCGCGCAGCGCCATCGCGGCGTGCACGCACGAGTAGTCGAACTCGATGCCCTGGCCGATGCGGTTCGGGCCGCTGCCCAGGATCAGCACCGCCGGCCTCGTCCGCGGCTCCACCTCCGTCTCCTCGTCGTAGGACGAGTAGTGGTACGGGGTGTGGGCGGCGAACTCTGCCGCGCAGGTGTCGACCGTCTTGTAGACCGGCCGGACGCCGAGCGCCCACCGCACGCCGCGGACCACGTCGGTCGACAGGTTGCGCAGCTTCGCGATCTGGGTGTCGGCCAGGCCGTGGCGCTTGGCCAGGCGCAGCAGGTCGGCGGTCAGCTCGGGGGCGTTGCGCACCTGCTCGGCCACCTCGAAGACCAGCTGCAGCTGGTCGAGGAACCACGGGTCGATCTTCGTGGCCTCGTACACCTCGGCGGGCGTGGCGCCGAGCCGGTAGGCCTTCATCACCACGTTCAGGCGTCCGTCGTGCGGACGCTTCATCGCCACCAGCAGCTCGTCCAGCGACTCGGCGATCGGGGAGGTGAAGTCGAAGCCCGCCTTGCTGTCCTCCAGCGACCGCAAGGCCTTGCCCAGCGCCTCGGTGAAGTTGCGGCCGATCGCCATCGCCTCACCGACGCTCTTCATGTGGGTGGTGAGGGTGGAGTCGGCGGTCGGGAACTTCTCGAAGGCGAACCGGGGCGCCTTCACCACCACGTAGTCGAGCGTCGGCTCGAACGAGGCCGGGGTCTCGGCGGTGATGTCGTTGGGGATCTCGTCGAGGGTGTAGCCGACGGCCACCTTGGCGGCGATCTTCGCGATCGGGAAGCCGGTGGCCTTGGACGCCAGCGCCGAGGAGCGCGAGACCCGCGGGTTCATCTCGATGACGATCATCCGGCCGTTGTCGGGGTTGATCGCGAACTGGATGTTGCAGCCGCCGGTGTCGACGCCGACCGCCCGGATCACCGCGATGCCGACGTCGCGCATCGCCTGGTACTCGCGGTCGGTGAGGGTCATCGCGGGGGCGACCGTGATGGAGTCGCCGGTGTGCACGCCCATCGGGTCGAAGTTCTCGATCGAGCACACGATCACGACGTTGTCCGCCTTGTCGCGCATGACCTCGAGCTCGTACTCCTTCCAGCCCAGGATCGACTCCTCGATCAGCACCTCGGTGGTGGGGCTGGCGGTGAGGCCGCTGCCGGCGATCCGGTGCAGTTCGGCCTCGTCGTGGGCGAAGCCGGAGCCGACGCCGCCCATCGTGAACGAGGGGCGCACCACCACCGGGTAGCCGAGGTGGCCGGCCGCGGCCAGCACCTCGTCCATGGTGTGGCAGATCGCCGAGCGGGCGACCTCGGGCTTCACGCCAGGGACGTCCAGCGCGGCGACGATCTCCTTGAACTTCTCCCGGTCCTCGCCCTTCTGGATCGCCTCGACCGAGGCGCCGATCAGCTCCACGCCGTACTTTGCGAGGACGCCGGAGTCGTGCAGGGCGACCGCCGCGTTGAGGGCGGTCTGGCCGCCGAGGGTGGCCAGCAGGGCGTCCGGACGCTCGGCGGCGATCACCTGCTCGAGGTAGTCGGGCTGGATCGGCTCGATGTAGGTCGCGTCGGCGAACTCGGGGTCGGTCATGATCGTGGCCGGGTTGGAGTTCACCAGGATCACCCGGAAACCCTCCTCGCGCAGCACGCGGCAGGCCTGGGTGCCGGAGTAGTCGAACTCGCAGGCCTGGCCGATCACGATCGGGCCGGACCCGATGACCAGGATGGACTGGATGTCGTTGCGGCGTGGCATCAGGCGTTCTCCTCCGCGGTGGTGCTGGCGGCTCGGACGGCCATCATGTCGACGAAGCGGTCGAACAGGTAGGCGGCGTCGTGCGGGCCGGCCGCGGCCTCCGGGTGGTACTGCACGGAGAAGCCGAGCAGGGCGCCGTCCGCGGAGCGCAGTTCGAGACCCTCGACCACGTCGTCGTTGAGGCAGACGTGGGACACCCTCGCCTCCCCCCAACGGGTGGGGGTGGCACGGTCGAGCGGGGCGTCGACCGCGAAGCCGTGGTTCTGGGCGGTGATCTCCACCTTGCGGGTGGTCAGGTCCATCACCGGCTGGTTGATGCCGCGGTGGCCGTACTTCAGCTTGTAGGTGCCGAAGCCGAGGGCGCGGCCGAAGATCTGGTTGCCGAAGCAGATCCCGAAGTAGGGCAGGCCGGCGTCCAGCACCTGCGTCAGCAGCGCCACCGCCTCGTCGGCGGCCGCCGGGTCGCCGGGGCCGTTGGAGAAGAACACGCCGTCGGGGCCGAGCGCGCGCACCTGCTCGATGCCTGCGCCGGCCGGCAGGAGGTGCACCTCGATGCCCCGCTCGGACATCCGGGTCGGCGTCATGTCCTTGATGCCGAGGTCGATCGCGGCCACGGTGAACCGCTTCTCCCCCATCGCCTCGGTGACCTCCGGCTGGAGCACGGTCACGTCCGCGACCAGGTTCGCCCCGGCCATCGGCGGCGCCTGCAGCACCCTTTCGAGCAGCTTGGCGGGGTCGAGTTCGGTGGTGGAGATGCCCACCCGCATCGCGCCGCGCTCCCGCAGGTGACGGGTGAGCGCGCGGGTGTCGACCTCGGCGATTCCCACCACGCCCTGCGCGCGCAGCTCGGCGTCCAGCGAACGGTTGGAGCGCCAGTTCGAGCGGACGCGGGACAGGTCGCGCACCACGTAGCCGGCCACCCAGATCTGGCCGGACTCGTCGTCCTCGTCGTTCCAGCCGGTGTTGCCGATGTGCGGCGCGGTGGCGACCACGACCTGGCGGTGGTAGCTGGGGTCGGTCAGGGTCTCCTGGTAGCCGGACATGCCGGTGGAGAAGACCGCCTCACCGAAGGTCTCGCCCTGTGCGCCGAAGGAAATGCCTCGAAATGACCGACCGTCCTCCAGCACGAGGAGTGCGGGGACCTGTTGGGCGGAGAAGAGGCTGCTGTGCATGGACGTCCTTCACTCGCGGGTGCGATCTGGTCGCGGGCCGGGTTGACCTTAGCAAAGCGCGGGCGACCCTTCGGGGGCCGCCCGAGTTCACGAACGCGCCGGGTCGGCGTCGCGGACGACCGCACCCAGCACGCCGTTGAGCAGTGCCGGGGAGTCGTCGGTGGACAGCTCGGTCGCGAGCAGCAGGCACTCGGCGATCGCGACGGCCGCGTCCGTGGTGGTGTGCAGTGCCTCGTAGGCGGCGAGCCGGGCGAGGTTGCGGTCGACCCGCGGCATCCGGTCCAGCGTCCAGCCGGACGGCAGGTGGGCGCCGACGAGGGCGTCCAGCTCGTCGCGGTGGGCGATCACGCCCTCGACCAGTTCGGCCGTGAACGGACGGACCGCCGGGTCGGCCTCCGCGGTGTGGGCGGCCAGCACCTCCAGCGCCGGCACCTCACGCAGGTCGGCCTCGAACAGGATGTCGAGCGCCCGCTTGCGGGCCTTGGTGCGGGACGGTGCCCGCCGGACGGAGTCGGTCGGGGTCACTCAGACCCGGCCGAGGTAGCTGCCGTCGCGGGTGTCCACCTTCACGCGCTCACCGGTGGTGATGAACAGCGGCACCTGGATCTGCAGGCCGGTCTCGACGGTGGCGGGCTTGGTGCCGCCGGTCGAGCGGTCGCCCTGGAGGCCCGGCTCGGTGTAGGTGATCTCCAGCTCGACCGAGGTCGGCATGTCGATGAACAGCGGGTTGCCCTCGTGCAGCGCGACGGTGGCCACGCCGTTCTCGAGCAGGTAGTTCTTGGCGTCCCCGACCACGTCCTCGCTCAGGTTGAGCTGGTCGTAGGTGTCGTTGTCCATGAAGACGTAGTTCTCGCCGTCGTGGTACAGATACTGCATCTCGCGACGGTCGACGCTGGCGGTCTCCACCTTGGTGTCGGAGTTGAAGGTGCGGTCGACGACCTTGCCGGACAGCACGTGCTTGAGCTTGCTGCGCACGACGGTGTTGCCCTTGCCCGGCTTGTGGTGCTGGAACCAGATCACGGTCCAGAGTTGTCCGTCGATGTCGAGGACCATGCCGTTCTTCAGGTCATTGGTTGATGCCGTGCCCACTGCCGCCCACCTTTGTTCGTCTCACGTCGTTCGCGACCGCTCAGTCTAGCGGCCCCCTCCGACTTGTCAGAATCTGGGGTCGCCATAGCGTTCCCAGATTCTGACAAGTCGGGGGTGGGGGTCACGAATCGGGGGTGCGGGACGCGCGCAGGCCGGCGAGGAGGTCGGCCTTCGCCTGGGCGCGGGGAAGGGAGTGCTCGGCCATCCAGTCGGCGGTGTCGTCTCCCCCGGCGGTGCGGAGGCCGTCGATGACCTGGCCGACGACCTGGGGCCGCTTGTTCTGGCTCATCTTGGCCTTGCCGTCCAGCCTGGTGATGCGCAGTTCGACGCCGACGATGGCCCGCAGCAGGGTGTCGACCTCGCCGGCGGGCAGGTCGTCGATGGACGCGTCGCCGTGCGCGGCGCTGAGCCGACGGACGGCGTCCCGCACCCAGGCGGGGTCGCGGTGGGCCACGAGGTCGCCCCAGGCGTGCACGGTGACGTAGTTCCAGGTGGGCACGTTCGGCGAGCCGGGGGTGCTCAGCCACTCGGCCTGCACGTAGTCACCGGGCCCGTGGAGGATGAACAGTGCCGGCGTCGGGCCCTCGGCTGCGGGCCGCCACTGGTCGTTGACCAGCGACAGGTGGCCGACCAGGCTGCCGAGCGGGCCGCCGTCGCCGTCGAAGAGCATCGGGACGAAGGTGGCCACCAACCCGTCCGCAGTGTGCGTGACCAGGTCGCCGGCCGCCCCGGACGCCAGCACCACCCCGATCTGGTCCGGCGTCATCGCGAAGTGGGCCGGGATGTACATCAGAGCGCGTTCAGCCCGAGGAACGCGTCGGCGAGCACACCTTCGGGCGGGTCGGCCACGATCGTCGGCGCGGCCAGGCCGTTCAGCAGCACGAACCGCAGGCTCGAGCCGCGCGACTTCTTGTCCAGGCTCATCGTGTCGCGCAGGGTGAGCCAGGTGCCCTCCGGGTAGCGGATCGGCAGGCCGGCCAGTTCGAGCACCCGACGGTGCCGGGCCACCAGGTCGTCGTCCACCAGGCCGAGCCGGCGGGCCACCTCGGCCGCGAACACCATGCCGACCGACACCGCCTGGCCGTGGCGCCACGAGAAGTGCTCCTGCCGCTCGATCGCGTGGCCGAGCGTGTGACCGTAGTTCAGCGCCTCCCGGCCGATGTCGGAGCCCGCGGACGTGCGCTCGCGCAGGTCGGCCGCGACCACGGCGGCCTTCACCGCGACCGCCCGCCGGATCAGGGTCGCCTGCAGCTCGCTGGTCGGCTCGAGCGCCTGCACCGGGTCGGCCTGGAAGTCGTCGAGGATGCTGGGGTCGGCGATGAAGCCGCACTTCAGCACCTCCGCCATGCCAGAGCGCAGCTCGCTCGGCGGCAGGGTCGCCAGGAAGTCGAGGTCGCCGAGCACGGTGAACGGCTCGTGGAACGCGCCGACCAGGTTCTTGCCGGCCGACAGGTTGATGCCGGTCTTGCCGCCGACGGCCGCGTCCACCATCGCCAGCAGCGAGGTGGGCAGGGCGACGTACCGGACGCCGCGCAGCCAGGTGGCGGCGACGAACCCGGCGAGATCGGTGGTCGCTCCCCCGCCCAGGCCGAGGATCGCGTCCGAGCGGGTGAAGCCGGCGCCGGCGAGGGCCTCCCAGCAGCCTTCCAGCACCTCGGCGGTCTTGCCCGCCTCGGCCTCGGGCACGCGGATCGCGGTCACCTGCTGGTCGAGGCCGGTGGTGATCGCGGGCAGCAGGGACGCCAGGCCCGGCGGGTGGATCACGGCGACGCGTTCGACCCCGTCGAGGAACTGCGGCAGCAGGCTCGAGACGCCCGCCCCGATCAGCACCTGGTAGGGCTGTTCGGTCGCCACGTCGATCGGCACCCAGGTCATCGTCCCGCTCCTCGTCCGGAGATGTCGGCAGCCACCTGCTCGGCGGTCAGCCGGTCGGTGTCCACCACGAAGGTGGCCACCGCCGCGTAACAGGGTGCCCGTTCGGCGAGCATACGATCCATCCGATCCCGGATGGCGACCAGTGCAGCCATTCCGAGGCTGTTCATGCCCAAGCGCCTCGTCGCGACCGTCACCGAGGTGCGCAGCCACACCACGTCGATGCCGGCGAGTGCCTCCCGGACCGCCCGGGAATCGACCGCCCCGCTGCCCAGGGCGACCACGCCGGGCAGCTGCAGGGCAGCCAGGCTGACCCCCTCCTCGACCTCGCGGTAGTGGGCCTCGCCGGTGGCGAAGACCTCCTCGGCGGGGGCGCCGAGGGCGTCCTCGACCATGTCGTCGACGTCGACCAGCGGCAGGTGGCGCTGCGCGGCCAGCAGGGCGGCGACGGTGGACTTCCCGGAGCCGGGGATGCCGACCAGCACGAGGTCGGGACGGCTCAACCCAGGTTCCGCTCGGCCAGCCGGGCCAGGTAGCCGGCATGGTTGCGCCGGGTCTCGGCCAGCGAGTCGCCGCCGAACTTCTCCAGTGCCAGCTCGGCGAGGACGAGGGCGACCATCGCCTCGGCGACCACGCCGGCGGCCGGCACCGCGCAGACGTCCGAGCGCTGGTGGTGGGCCTGAGCGGCCTCGCCGGTGGTGACGTCCACGGTGCGCAGGGCCCGCGGGACGGTCGCGATCGGCTTCATCGCGGCCCGGACGCGCAGCACCTCGCCGTTGCTCATGCCGCCCTCGGTGCCGCCGGAGCGGTTGGAGAGGCGGTGGACGCCGCCGTCGCCGGGCAGCATCTCGTCGTGGGCGAGGCTGCCGCGGGTGGCGGCGAGGGCGAACCCGTCGCCGACCTCGACGCCCTTGATCGCCTGGATGCCCATCAGCGCGCCGGCCAGGCGCGCGTCCAGGCGGCGATCGCCCTGGCTGTGCGAACCGAGCCCGGGCGGCAGGGCGTAGGCCAGCACCTCGACCACGCCGCCGAGGGTGTCGCCCTCGGACTTCGCCGCGTCGATCTCGGTCAGCATCGCCTCCGCGGCCGTGGCGTCGAAGCAGCGGACGGGCGAGGCGTCGATCGCGGGCAGGTCCTCGGGCGCCGGCAGCAGCGTCGCGGTGCTCTCGGCCGCGCCGATCCGCACGACGTGGCTGAACACCCGGATGCCGAAGGCCTGTTCGAGGAAGTTCTTCGCGACCTGGCCGAGCGCCACCCGGGCGGCGGTCTCCCGGGCGGAGGCGCGTTCCAGGATCGGCCGGGCCTCGTCCCAGTCGTACTTCTGCATGCCGGACAGGTCGGCGTGGCCGGGCCGCGGACGGGTCAGGGCCGCGTTGCGGGCCTGCGCCTCCAGCTCCTCGGCGGGCACCGGGTCGGGCGCCATCACCGTCTCCCACTTCGGCCACTCCGAGTTGCCGACCATGATCGCGATCGGCGACCCGAGGGTCTCCCCGTGGCGGACGCCGGCCAGCATCGTCACCTCGTCGGCCTCGAACTTCATCCGGGCGCCCCGCCCGGTGCCCAGCCGGCGGCGCGCCAGCGCGTCCGAGACCTCGGTGGAGGTCAGCGCGACGTGGGCCGGGATACCCTCGATCGTGGCCACCAGGGCGCGGCCGTGGGACTCCCCAGCGGTCAGGTAGCGCAGCATCCGGCTACTTCCCGTTGCACTTGTCGCGGTTGGCCTGCGACTCCTGGCACCACGCCTGGAGCTTGGCCGCATTCGCGTTCTGGTCGTTGATGTTGTCGGCGAACGCCGTCTCGCCGGTGTCGAGGTTGACGACCGTGAAGAACGTCCAGTTGCCGTCGGCCGGGTGCAGCGCCGCCTCCATCGCCTTCTTCGACGGCGAGGTGATCGGTCCGACCGGCAGGCCCTTGATGTAGTACGTGTTGTACGGCGACTTCAGCGCGCGCTCGGCGTCGGTCGTGTACACGCGGCCGGTGATGTTGTTGGCGTAGGCGACGGTCGCGTCCGACTGCAGCTGGTTACCGGGCCACAGCTTCGGGTCGAGTCGGTTGTAGAACACCCGGGCGATCTTCGGCAGGTCGTCGGGGTTCGGACCGGCCTCGCGCTGGATGATGCTCGCCATCACCAGCACCTGGTAGGGCGTGTAGCCGAGCGCGTTGGCGCCGTCCACGAACTGGATGTCGTTGGTGACGTTGGTGAAGTTGGTGGTGATCGACTTCAGCACCGACTTGGCCGTCGGCTTGTCAGCGAGTTCGTAGGTGTCCGGGAACAGGAAGCCTTCCGCCCCGCGCTTGGCCCAGGTCGGCAGGCCGAGCTTCTTCCAGTTCTTCAGCAACTTCTGGAAGTCCTTCTTCGGCAGCTTCGTGGCCTTCGCCATCGCGGTCACGGCCTCGCTCATCCGCAGGCCGTCGCGCAGGGTCATCCGGTTGTGGATCTGGTTCTTCGGGTTCAGCAGCATCGCCAGGGCGGTCTTGGCCGGCAGCTGGGTGCGCAGGTTGTAGCGGCCGGCCTGGATGCCCGCCGAGTCGGGGTTGGACGCCGCTTCGCGGGTGAACGCCTTGGCAGTCTTCACGACGTCGGCCTGGAGCAGGATGTTCGCGATCTGGGTGGTGGTCGACCCGGACGGGATCGTCACCTCGACCGGTGCGACGCCCTCGCCGATGTAGTCCTCGGCGGTGCGGTAGTCCATCCAGGAGTCGTGGGCCTTGTTGTAGACGAACCAGCCGCCGCCGACGAACACCGCCAGCGACAGCAGCACGGCGAACGCCGAGCGCACCTTGTACCAGACCTCCTTGAGGTCGAGCTTCCCGGTCTCGGGGTCCCTGATCTCCCCGGGGAATCGGCTACTCATCCGCTGGAGTCCTTCCTGGGTCGGGCGTGGGGACCAACTCCCCCGGTGCCCGGCCGGTTGTCCGTTCGTGCTGCAAGGCCTGCTCCAAGAGTGCCACGGCGGCCGCCTGGTCGATGACACGGCGCTGGCGCCTGGTGTTGCGTCCCGCCCCCTGGAGCTGCCGGGACGCGGTGACGGTGGTCAGTCTCTCATCGACGAGCCGGATCGGCACACCGGGCAGCGCCGCCGCGAGGTGTCCGGCGACCTCGCGCATCGCATCCGCCGCCGGCCCCTCGACGCCGGCGAGGTTGCGCGGCAGGCCGAGCACGACCTCGAGCGGCTCGTACTCGGCCACCAGTTGCTGGACGCGACCGACCGCGGCGTCGCCCGCGGGAACGGTCTCGACCGGGTGGGCCAGGATGCCGTCGGGGTCGCTCGCGGCCACCCCGATCCGTGCCCGTCCCCAGTCGAGGGCGAGGCGGACGCCGCGCCGCACGCTCAGCCCGCCAGCGCCGCGCGGATGTCGGCGAGCGCCTTCGGGGCCGCGTCCGCGTCCGCACCGCCGCCCTGGGCGAGGTCGTCGCGACCGCCACCGCGCCCGCCGAGGGACGCGGCGCCGACGCCCACCAGGGCACCCGCCTTCGCCCCGAGCGCGCGAGCCGCCTCGGTCGTGGCCACGATCAGCACCGGCTTGGTGTCCCCGCCGACCAGCGCCACCACGCCCGGACGCGCACCGAAGGACCCGCGGGCCTCCATCGCCAGCGTGCGCAGATCGTCCGCGCCGGTGCCCGGCAGGTGCCTCGCGACGAGTTCGTAGCCCCCCACCTGCTCGGCGCCGGCGACCAGCGCGGGCACGTCGGCCAGCAACTCGCGGCTGCGCAGGGTGGCGATCTCCTTCTCGGCCGCCTTCACCTGGGCCACCAGCCGCGCGACACGGTCGGTCAGCTGGTCGGGCTGCACCTTCAGCAGGTCGGCCAGGCCGGCGACCAGCGCCCGCTCCTTCGCCAGGTGCGCGAACGCGTCCGCCGAGACGAACGCCTCGACCCGGCGCAGGCCCGAACCCACCGACGACTCGCCCAGCAGGCTCAGCAGCCCGATCTGGGCGGTGCGCTCCACGTGGGTGCCTCCGCACAGCTCGCGCGACCACGGGCCGCCGAGCTCGACCATGCGGACGACGTCGCCGTACTTCTCGCCGAACATCGCCTGCGCGCCGAGCGCCTTCGCCTGCGCGAGCGGCATCTCGGTCGCGGTGACCTCGTAGTCGGCGCGGATCGCCTCGTTCGCGACGCCCTCCAGCTCCTCCTTCAGGCCGTGGCTGAGCGCCGCGGAGGCGTTGAAGTCGAAGCGCAGGTAGCCCGGCTTGTTGTACGAGCCGGCCTGGTGGGTCGACTCGCCGAGCAGCTGCCGCAGCGCCGCGTTCACTATGTGGGTGGCGGTGTGTGCCTGGCAGGCGCCCGCCCGCGCGAGCGCGTCCACCGCCGCGACCACGCGCGACCCGGTGGCCAGCTCGCCGTCGTCGACCCGCACCTTGTGGACCACCAGCCCCTGCACCGGACGCTGCACGTCCAGCACCTCCAGGCTGAGGCCGTCACCGGTGATCAGGCCGCTGTCGGCGTCCTGGCCGCCGGCCTCGGCGTAGAACGGCGTCCGGTCGAGCACGACCTCGACCACGTCCCCGGGCTGCGCGCGGTCGACCAGCTGGCCGTCCGCGACGATTCCGCGCACGTGCGCGTCCGAGGTCAGGTCGGTGAAGCCCAGGAACGGCACCTCGCCCGCCGCGCGCAGCGTCCGGTAGGCCTCGGTGGCGACGGCCGCGCCCTTCTTCGCCCTCGCGTCGGCGCGGGCACGGTCCTTCTGCTCCTGCATCAGCCGCCGGAAGCCGGCCTGGTCGACGCTCAGCCCCTGCTCGGAGGCCATCTCCAGGGTCAGGTCGAACGGGAAGCCGTAGGTGTCGTGCAGCGCGAACGCGCGCTCGCCCGAGATCTCGGTGCTGCTCGCCTCGCGCGCCTGGCCGGCGGCCAGGTCGAAGATCTGGGTGCCCGCGGCCAGGGTGCGGCGGAACGCCTCCTCCTCGCCGTAGGCGACCTGGCTGACCCGCGCCCACTGGTCGAGCACGTCGGAGTACGACGCCGCCATCAGGTCGCGGCTGACCGGCAGCAGCTCGGGCAGCACCGGGTCGTTGACGCCGAGCAGCCGCATCGAGCGGATGCTGCGGCGCAGCAGCCGGCGCAGCACGTAGCCGCGCGCCTCGTTGCCGGGGGTGACGCCGTCGGTCATCAGCATCAGGGCCGAGCGGACGTGGTCGCCCACCACCCGCAGCCGGACGTCGGACTGCGCGTCCGTGCCGTAGGGCCTGCCGGCGAGCTCGGCCGCCTTGGCGATCACCGGGAAGATCTCGTCGATCTCGTACATGTTGGCCACGCCCTGCAGCAGGTACGCGGTGCGCTCCAGCCCCATGCCGGTGTCGATGTTCTTGCTCGGCAGCGGACGCGCCACGTCGAAGTCGTCCTTCGCGCGCACCGCGGACAGCTCCTCGGTCTGGAACACCAGGTTCCAGATCTCCAGGAACCGGTCCTCGTCCACGACCGGGCCACCGTCCGCGCCGAACTCGGGGCCGCGGTCGATGTAGATCTCGCTGCAGGGGCCACCGGGACCGGGGACGCCCATGTGCCAGTAGTTGTCCTTCAGTCCCCGCCGCTGGATGCGCGCGTCCGGCACGCCGACCTTGCGCCACAGCGCGGCCGCCTCGTCGTCGTCGAGGTAGACGGTGACCCAGACCTTGTCGGGGTCGAAGCCGTAGAAGCCGTCGGCCTGGCTGCCGGTGACCAGCTCCCAGGCGAAGTCGATGGCGCCTTCCTTGAAGTAGTCACCGAAGGAGAAGTTGCCGTTCATCTGGAAGAACGTGCCGTGGCGGGTGGTCTTGCCCACCTCCTCGATGTCGAGGGTGCGGACGCACTTCTGCACGCTCACCGCGCGGTCGAACGGTGCGTCCTCCGCACCGGTGAAGTACGGCTTGAACGGCACCATGCCGGCGTTGACGAACAGCAGGGTCGGGTCGTTGTAGACCAGGGGCGCGGACGGCACGATCTGGTGCCCCCGCGCCGCGAAGTAGTCGAGGTAGCGCTGGCGGATGTCAGCTGTCTTCATGATGGTTTGTCCTTGTCAGGCGCGGCGCAGGGCGCCGGTACAGCGGGTGGTCGGGTCGGTTCCTCCTGGACGGGCGGGATTCACTCGTCCAGGCCGAGAGCCTCCCGCAGCTCACCCTCCCTGGTGTCCATGGCCTCACCCATGGTGGTGAGGAACTCCCCCACCCAGTCGACCAGGCCGGTACGGCTCTTCTCGATCTGGTCGGCCACACCCTTGGGGGTGAAGCGCTCGTAGTACTCGCGGCCCTTGACCACGATGAGCGCGGTCAGGCCCACCCCGACGGCGAACCAGAACAGGCGTTTGCCCATCACTTGCCCTGCTTCCGCTTTCCGGTGACCGCCTGGCGCACGCCGTAGGTGAACGCCGCGGTCTTGATCAGCGGCCCGCCGAGGGTGGACGCGAACAGGGTCGACAGCTGGGCGGCGTTCTCGCTGACCACGGTCGCGTGGGCGCTCACCTTGGCGACGTCCTCGGTCACCACGCTGAGCTTGCCGAGTTCAGAGTTGGTCGCGGTGACGGTGCCCTTCAGCTCCTGCAGGATCGGCACGGAGTTGTGACCGAGGTCGCGGACGGCGAGGCGCACCTCCTCCAGCACCCGGCCGAGCTTCAACAGCGGGACGGCGCAGAACACGACGAACGCCACCGCAGCCACCGCTGCGATGAGGCCCGCGATCTCTCCGGCGGACATGGGCTACCTCGCTGTCTGAATAGACGTACGGACAAACACTAGACGACGAACAGATCCCGGCGCGTCAGCGACGGGTTCTGGAGTCAGGCCACAACGGCTTCGGACGCATCGTCGACCGGCGGGCGGCCACAGCGGAGGAGTCACGTCTGCGCCCGGGCTCAGGACTCATTACGGCGCGGGGGCTTCTTCGGCTGTTGGCGTCCGAGCAGGTCGACCAGCACCTGGAGCCGCTCCTGCATCGCGGCCTCGTTCCCGTGGTCGGTGGGCACGTAGTAGGTGGCGCCGACGAGCTCGTCCGGCAGGTACTGCTGGGCGGCGACCCCGTGCTCGGCGTCGTGGGCGTAGAGGTAGGACTGGCCGTGCCCGTAGGTCTTCGCCCCCGGGTAGTGGGCGTCGCGCAGGTGCGGCGGGACGGTGCCGATGCGCCCGGCCCGGACGTCGGCGATCGCGGCGTCGACGGCGGTCACCACCGCGTTCGACTTGGGCGCCATCGCGCAGGCGATGACCGCCTGGGCGAGGTTGATCCGCGCCTCGGGCAGCCCGATCAGCTGGACGGCCTGCGCGGCCGCCACGCACGTCTGCAGCACCGATGGCGCGGCCATGCCGATGTCCTCGCTGGCCAGGATCACCAGCCGGCGGGCGATGAAGCGCGGGTCCTCCCCGGCCTCCAGCATGCGGGCCAGGTAGTGCAGGCCGGCCTGCACGTCGGAGCCGCGCAGGCTCTTGATGAACGCGCTGATCACGTCGTAGTGCTGGTCGCCGTCCCGGTCGTAGCGCACCGCGGCCTTGTCGACGGCGGCGGAGATGATGCTGCCGTCGATCGTGGTGACGCCCTGGGCGGCGGCGCCGGCCGCCGCCTCCTCGAGGTAGGTCAGGGCGCGGCGCGCGTCCCCGCCGGCGAAGCGCAGCAGGTCGGCACGCGCGTCGTCGGCCAGGGTGTAGGCCCCGGCCAGGCCGCGCTCCTCGGTGAGGGCGCGGTCGAGCAGGGCGGCGATGTCGGCGTCGGTGAGCGGCTTCAGGGTGAGCAGCAGCGAGCGGCTGAGCAGCGGCGAGATCACCGAGAAGGACGGGTTCTCGGTGGTGGCGGCGATCAGTGTCACCAGCCGGTTCTCCACCGCCGGCAGCAGCACGTCCTGCTGGGCCTTGGAGAAGCGGTGCACCTCGTCGACGAACAGCACGGTGCCCACCCCGCGGGCGAGCTGGTGCTGGGCCTCGGCCAGCGCCGCCCGCACCTCCTTCACCCCGGCGGTCACCGCGGACAGTTCGACGAACCGGCGCTGCCCGGACGCCGACACGACCGCGGCGATGGTGGTCTTGCCGACCCCCGGCGGACCCCACAGGAACACCGACATCGCGGTGCGCCCCTCCGCGAGGCGGCGCAGCGGCGACCCGGGCGCCAGCAGGTGGTCCTGCCCCACGATCTCGTCGACGGTGCGCGGCCGCATGCGCACGGCGAGCGGGGTGTCGACGTGCCCGGCCGTGCTCAGCGAACCGCCGGGTGGCGGCGGTGCGTCGGTGCCCGGGACCGGGTTGCCGAAGAGGTCGGTGTCCACGTCGGCGACGCTACACCGCCCGGCGGACACCGCCCGCCACGCCCGTGCTCTTGCGTTTGTCTTCTTCCCAGCGTATCTTCGATATATCGGCGACATGCCGACGATACGAAAGGAACAGTCATGAACGACTTTGGAAATGAAGAGACCTGGGTGGAAGGCGGCCGCGGCCGTCGACGCGGCGGACGCGGTGGCTGGCACGGCCACGGCATGCCCGGAGCGGGGGGCTTCGGCCCGGGCGCCGGGTTCGGTCCGGGCGCTCCGTTCGGCCCCGGCGGCCCGTTCGGCCCGGGGGGCCCGTTCGGTGCCGGCGGCCCGATGGGGCCCGGTGGCCGTGGACGCGGCCGTCGCGGCGGACACGTCCGCAACGCCATCGTGGCCCTGCTCGCCGACGAGCCCGCGAACGGGTACCAGATCATGCAGAAGCTGGCCGAGCGCACGCAGGGCATGTGGAAGCCGAGCCCCGGTGCGGTCTACCCGGCACTGTCGCAGCTCGAGGACCAGGGGCTGATCGAGGCCTTCGACAACGACGGCCAGAAGGCCTTCCGCCTCACCGAGGCCGGCCGGCAGGCCGCCGAGCAGGTGGAGACTCCCCCGTGGGAGATGGTCAACGAGGCCGCCGCGGGCTGGGGTGCCGACCAGGTCAAGGGCATGTGGCAGGAGTTCGCCTCGCTCGCCGGCGCCCTGAAGGAACTCAACCGCAACGCCGACGACCGCCAGCTGACGGCCGCGACGAAGCTGCTCGCCGACACCCGCCGCAAGCTCTACGGCCTGCTCGCCGCCGAAGACCTGCCGAACGGTGACGACCTGCGCTGACCACACGCTGTGAGCGTGGCGGTGTACTCGCCGCCACACTCACAGCGTGCGTCGTTTCGGGGGCGATCAGGCGGACGGGGCGGGGGCGGCCGGTCTTCCGACGAAGTCCACGCCGGCCTCCTTGCGCTGCCTGGCGGTGATCGGCGCCGGGGCCCCGGTCAACGGGTCGTAGCCGCCACCGGTCTTGGGGAAGGCGATCACGTCGCGGATCGACTCCGTGCCGGCGAGCAGCGCGGCGATCCGGTCCATGCCGAAGGCGATGCCGCCGTGCGGCGGGGTGCCGTAGACGAAGGCGTCCAGGAAGAAGCCGAACTGCTCCTGCGCCTGCTCGGCGCCGATCCCCATGACCTTGAAGACCCGCTCCTGCACGTCGCGACGGTGGATACGGATGGAGCCGCCGCCGATCTCGTTGCCGTTGCAGACCATGTCGTAGGCGTAGGCCAGGGCCGAACCGGGGTCGGTGTCGAAGGAGTCCAGGAACTCCGGCCGCGGCGAGGTGAAGGCGTGGTGGACCGCCGTCCAGGCGCCCTCCCCCACAGCGACGTCACCGGCGGCGACAGCCTCGCTGGCCGGCTCGAACAGCGGCGCGTCCACGACCCACAGGAACGACCAGGCGTCCTCGTCGATCAGGCCGACGCGGCGTGCGATCTCGTTGCGGGCGGCACCGAGCAGGCTCTGGGCGGACTTGCGCCCGCCGGCCGCGAAGAAGATGCAGTCGCCCGGCTGGGCACCCACGCGGTCGGCGAGACCGGCGCGCTCGGCGTCGGTGAGGTTCTTGGCCACCGGGCCGCCCAGCTCGCCGTCCTCGGCGATCGTGACGTAGGCCAGGCCCTTCGCGCCCCGCTGCTTGGCCCATTCCTGCCAGGCGTCGAAGGTGCGCCGCGGCTGGGACGCCCCACCCGGCATCACGACCGCACCCACGTAGTCGGCCTGGAACACGCGGAAGGTGGTGTCGGCGAAGTAGGCCGTGAGCTCGGTCAGCGGCACCTCGAAACGCAGGTCGGGCTTGTCGGAGCCGTAGCGGTCCATCGCGTCCGCGTAGGTCATGCGGGGCAGCGGCAGGCTGATCTGGTGGCCCTTCAGCGCCCACATGGCCGCGATGACTGCCTCGCCGACCTCGATCACGTCGTCCTGGTCGACGAAGCTCATCTCGATGTCGAGCTGGGTGAACTCCGGCTGCCGGTCGGCGCGGAAGTCCTCGTCCCGGTAGCAGCGGGCGATCTGGTAGTAGCGCTCCATGCCGGCCACCATCAACAGCTGCTTGAACAGCTGGGGGCTCTGCGGCAGCGCGTACCAGCTGCCCGGGGCGAGCCGGGCGGGCACCACGAAGTCACGGGCGCCCTCCGGGGTGGAGTGGGTCAGGGTCGGGGTCTCGACCTCGACGAAGTCACGGTTGGCGAGCACCTCGCGCGCGGCCCGGTTGATCCGTGAGCGCAGCCGGATCGCCGCGCCGGGCGCCGGCCGGCGCAGGTCGAGGTAGCGGTACTTCAGGCGCGCCTCCTCGCCGACGCTGACCCGCTCGTCGATCTGGAACGGCAACGGCGCGGACGGGTTGAGCACCTCCAGGGTCTGGATGGCCACCTCCACCTCGCCGGTGGCCAGGGCCGGGTTCACGGTCTCCTCCGGACGGGCCTCGACCACGCCCGTGACCGCGATGCAGTACTCGTTGCGCAACGCGTGCGCGCCGGAGGTCGCGAGCACCTCGTCCCGCACCACCACCTGGACGATGCCGCTGGCGTCCCGCAGGTCGATGAAGGCGACCCCGCCGAGGTCACGGCGCTTGGCGACCCAGCCGGCCAGGGTGACCGTGGTGCCGACGTGCTCGGGACGTAGCGAGCCCGCCGAATGAGTGCGAATCACGAGTGGTTTCCTTTCGTCGGCCGGTTTCAGGCCGAAGGCGATCTTACGACGACCGGACGGAGGTCGGCCGCCGGCGGCAGCCAGGCGTCCGGGTCGGCGGGCACCTGCTCGCCGGTGCGGATGTCCTTGACCTCGCCGGTGCCGAACCACACGAACGGGATGCCGCGGCGGTCGGCGTAGCGGATCTGCTTGCCGAACTTGTCGGCCTTGGGCGCGACCTCGCACGGGATGCCGCGGGCCCGCAGCCGGCTGGCCAGCGCGACCGCCTCGAAGCGGGTCTCCTCGGCGTCCACCGCGACCAGGACGCAGGTGGGCACCGGCCGGGACGCGGTCAGCACGCCCTTGCCGACCAGCGGCACCAGGATGCGGCTGACGCCGATGCTGAGGCCGACGCCGGGGTAGGTGGTGCGTCCGTCCGAGGCGAGGGAGTCGTAGCGTCCGCCCGAGGAGATCGACCCCATCGACTCGAAGCCGGCCATGGTGGTCTCGTAGACGGTGCCGGTGTAGTAGTCGAGCCCGCGAGCGATCTTCAGGTCGGCCACCAGTCGTCCGGGCACCAGGGCGGCGGCCGCCGACACCACGTCGGCCAGCAGTTCGAGGCCGGCGGTGAGTAGCGGGTGCTCGACCCCGAGCGCGGTCACCCGGTCGACGAAGGACGCGTCCGCGCTGCGGATGCCGGCCAGCGCCAGGCACGTGCGGGCGGCCTCGCGGCTCAGCCCGACCTCGTCGACGAGCAGGGTCTCGACCGCGTCCGGGCCGATCTTGTCGAGCTTGTCGACGCGCTGCAGCACGGCCAGGTGGTCCTCGACACCGAGCCCGCGGTAGAAGCCCTCGCTGAGCTGGCGGTTGTTGACGCTCATCGTGGCCGGCGGCACCCCGAAGTCGACGTGCAGCTTTTCCAGCGCCTCCAGGGTGACCAGCGGCAGTTCGACGTCGTGGTGCGCAGCAAGGGTCTCCGCTCCGACGATGTCGATGTCGGCCTGGGTGAACTCGCGGTAGCGGCCCTCCTGCGGACGCTCCCCGCGCCACGCCTTCTGGATCTGGTAGCGACGGAACGGGAACTGCAGCTCGCCGGCGTGCTCGAGCACGTACCGGGCGAACGGCACGGTCAGGTCGAAGTGCAGGCCGAGCTCGTCGGGGGCGTCCGCGGCGGCGTGCAGGCGCCGCACGACGAACACCTCCTTGTCGATCTCGCCCTTGCGGGTGAGTTGCTCCATCGGCTCGACCGCGCGGGTCTCGATGGAGCCGAAGCCGTGCAGCTCGAAGGTGTCGGCGAGGCTCGCCAGCACGCGCTGTTCGATGATCCGTCCGGCCGGGGAGAACTCCGGGAAGCCGGACAGTGCCTTGGGACGTGCCATCAGTTCCTCGCCGAGGCGGTGGCCAGGTGCGGGTTCTCGCGCCGTTCGCGGGCCATCGTGGTCTGCGGGCCGTGCCCGGGCAGCAGGGCGGCGGTGTCGGGCAGGGCGAGGACGACGTCGCGCAGCGTCCGCGCCATCGACTTGGCGTCGCCGCCGGGGAGGTCGGTGCGTCCGATCGAGCCGGCGAACACGACATCACCGCTGAACACGATGCGGTTGATCGCGGTGTTGCGTCCGTTGTAGTCGAGGCCGAGCAGTACCGATCCCTGCGTGTGGCCGGGGGCGTGGGTGACGCTGAAGACCATCCGGGCAAGGTTGAGCTCGCGGAGACCGTCGAACTCCTCGACCCGCGCCGGCTCCGCCATCGGGGTGCGCAGGAACTGCTTGACCAGGGCCGCGCCGTCGGGGCCGAGCCCGGCCGCGGGATCGCTGAGCAGGTCGCGGTCGGCGGAGTGGATCCACAGCGGGACGTTGTACTCGTCCGCGATCTCGGCGGCGCTGGCGACGTGGTCGAAGTGGCCGTGGGTGGCCAGGACGCCCTTCGGCCTGAGCTGGTTCTCGGTCAGCAACTGGCGGACGCTGGGCGCAGCGTCCTGACCGGCGTCGATGACGACGCACTCGGAAGCGCCGGGGGCCGCGACCACGTAGCAGTTCGACTGCCACTGGCCGGTTGCGAAGGAAGCCAGGAACACGCGCGACAGCTTAATGCCAGATCGCGGATCGGGGCCGTTGCCACAAACCGCGCGGGATCAGGCAAGATGATCCCCATGAACTCCACCACAGGTCCGGCTGACTTCGGTCGCGTCGACGCCGACGGCACGGTCTACGTGCGCACGGCCGACGGCGAGCGTGTCGTCGGTCAGATTCCCGATGTCGAGGCTAGTGAAGCCCTCGCCTTCTACACCCGGCGCTTCGAGGCGCTCGAGGTGGAGGTGGGCCTGCTGGAGACCAGGATCAAGGGTGGAGCCCTCTCGCCGGAGGAGGCGCGGCACAGCATCAACACGGTGCGCACCACGGTCAGTTCGGCGAACGCCGTCGGCGACCTCGCGTCCCTGGTGGACCGGCTGGACGCGCTGGCGCCACTGCTGGCCGAGCAGACCGAGGTGCGCAAGGCCGAGCGGTCCAAGCAGCTGGAGGCCACCCGGGAGACCAAGGAACAGATGGTCACCGAGGCCGAGACCCTCGCGTTGGGCAACGACTGGCGCGGTGGCGTGAACCGCTTCCGGGCGCTGCTGGACGAGTGGAAGGCGCTCCCCCGCATCGACCGGGCCACGGACGACGCCCTGTGGCACCGGTTCTCGGCGGCCCGGACCACCTACACCCGTCGTCGCAAGTCCCAGTTCGCCGAGCAGGCGGCCAAGCGGGAGACCGCGAAGGCGACCAAGGAGCAGATCATCGCCGAGGCGCGCGAGCTGGCCACGTCCACCGAGTGGGGTGCGACGGCCGGCGCGTTCCGCGAGCTGATGACGCGTTGGAAGGCGGCCGGCTCGGCGCCCCGTGAGGTGGACGACGCCCTGTGGGCGGAGTTCCGGGGCATCCAGGACGGCTTCTTCGGCGCCCGCGCGTCCGTGTTGAGCGAGCAGGACGCGGAGTTCAAGACCAACCTGGACGCCAAGCTCGCCCTCCTGGACGAGGCCGAGGCCAGCCTGCTGCCGGTCACCGACCTGGCCGCGGCGCGGGCCGGCTACAGCGCGTTCCTGGAGAAGTACAACGCCTACGGCCGGGTGCCGCGCGACCAGATGCGCACCGTCGACGCCCGTCTCAAGGCGCTGCAGACCGCGATCCAGAACGCCGAGCAGGACGAGTGGCGCCGCACGGACCCGCAGGCCCGGGCCCGTGCCGAGGAAACCGTCGGCATGCTCACCGCCGAGATCGAGAAGCTCACCGACAAGGCGGCCAAGGCCACCGCTCGTGGCGACGCCGCGGCGGCGGCCAAGGCGAACGACTCGATCGCCACCTACCAGACCTGGCTCGACCAGGCCAAGGCGACGCTGGCGGACTTCAACCGCTGACGCCCCCCCACCGGACCGAATTGGGGACGGTTCCTATTTCGGTCCGGGACCGAGTTAGGAACCGTCCCCAATTCGGTCCGTCGGGGAATCCGGCGCGCAGAGCGAGGGTCAGTTCTTGAGGCGGAAGACGTCGTAGACGCCGGGGACCTTGCGGACGGCGCCGATCAGGTGCTCCAGATGGGTCGGGTCGGTGGTCTCGAAGGTCAGCCGGAAGCGGAACGTGTGGTCCTTGGCGGTGTTCAGGGTGGCCGACTGGATCGAGATGTGGTGCTCCCCCAGCACCCGGGTCACCTCCGACAGGATGCCGGTGCGGTCCAGGCCCTCCACGTGCAGGGCGACCAGGAACGAACTGGTCGCGGTCGGCGCCCAGGCCACCTCCACCAGCCGCTCGGGCTGGTGGCGCAGGTCCTGGGCGTTGGTGCAGTCCACGCGGTGCACCGAGACCCCGTTCTCGCGGGTGACGAAGCCGAGGATCTCGTCGCCGGGCACCGGACGGCAGCAGCGGGCCAGCTTCACCCACACGTTCGGGTCGCCCTGCACCACCACGCCCGCGTCGTTCCCCGACGACATCCGGCTGCGCCGCGGACGGGTGATCACCGAGGTGTCCTCGCCGCCGAGCTCGGCCACCTCCTCGGCGCCGCCCTCGGAGGCGATCAGTCGCTGCACCGCTGCCTGCGGGCTGATCGAGCCCTCGCCGATCGCCGCGTACAGCGCGTTCACGTCCGCCACCCGGAAGTGCTCGGTGAGGCCGGTCATGTGCTCGGGCGTCAGCAGTCGCTGCAGCGGGAGGCCGGCCCGGCGCAGCTGCTTGGTGAGCAGCTCCTTGCCGTTCTCGATCGACTCCTCGCGCCGCTCGCGCATGAAGTACTGGCGGATCTTGCCGCGGGCCCGCGGGCTCTTGACGAAGCCGAGCCAGTCACGGCTGGGCCCGGCGTTGACGGCCTTCGAGGTCAGCACCTCGACCACGTCCCCGCTGGACAGCGCGGACTCCAGCGGCACCAGCCGTCCGTTCACCCGGGCGCCGATGGTCCGGTGCCCCACCTCGGTGTGCACGGCGTAGGCGAAGTCGACCGGCGTGCCCCCCGCGGGCAGGCTGATCACGTCGCCCTTCGGCGTGAACACGAACACCTCGTCGTTCGCGATCTCGAAGCGCAGCGTGTCCAGGAACTCGCCCGGGTCCTCGGTCTCGCGCTGCCACTGGTTGATCTGCTGCACCCAGTTGAGCTCGGTCCCGTCGACCTTGCCCTCCTTGTACTTCCAGTGGGCGGCCACGCCGTACTCGGCCTGGCGGTGCATCTCGTGGGTGCGGATCTGGAGTTCCACCGGCTTGCCGCCCGGCCCCAGCACGGTGGTGTGCAGCGACTGGTACAGGTTGAACTTCGGCATCGCGATGTAGTCCTTGAACCGCCCGGGCAGGGGGTTCCAGCGGGCGTGCAGCGTGCCGAGCGCGGCGTAGCAGTCGCGCTGGCTGTCCACCAGGATCCGCAGGCCGACCAGGTCGTAGATGTCGGCGAAGTCCCGTCCGCGCACCACCATCTTCTGGTAGATCGAGTAGTAGTGCTTGGGACGCCCGTACACGGTCGCCTTGATCCCCGCCTCACCCAGGTCGGCCCGCACCTGCTCGGTGACCACCCGCAGGTAGTCCTCCCGCAGCGGTGCCCGGGCGGCCACCAGCTTCACGATCTCGTCGTAGACCTTCGGCTGCAGGGTGGCGAAGGACAGGTCCTCCAGCTCCCACTTGATCGCGTTCATGCCCAGCCGGTGGGCCAGCGGGGCGAAGATCTCCAGGGTGTCGCGGGCGATCACCGTCTGCTTGTCCTGGCGCAGGTAGCCGATGGTGCGCATGTTGTGCAGCCGGTCGGCCAGCTTGATCACCAGGACGCGGATGTCCTTGCTCATCGCGAGCACCATCTTGCGGATGGTCTCGGCCTTGGCCGACTCGCCCCACACGATCTTGTCGAGCTTGGTGACGCCGTCGACCATCGCCGCGATCTCGCCGCCGAAGTCGGCCATCAGCTGCTCGACGGTGTAGGAGGTGTCCTCCACGGTGTCGTGCAGCAGGGCCGCGCAGATCGTCGGCTCGGTCATGCCCAGCTCGGCCAGGATCGTCGCAACGGCCAGCGGGTGGGTGATGTAGGCGTCGCCGCTCTTGCGCAGCTGGCCGGTGTGGTAGTGCTCAGCGGTGCGGTAGGCGCGCTCGATGAGCGCGATGTCGGCCTTCGGGTGGTGCGTGTGGACGATCCGGATCAGCGGGTCCAGCACAGGCACCGGCTGGTTGCGCTGGGCCCCGATACGGGCCAGGACCTGACGCATCCGCATGCGCGGCTGGTCCGTGGACGCCAGCCGCGTCCGCGGTTCTCCGGGCAGGCCATCCCCCTCGCCGTAGGGACCATGGACGCCCTGGGACACGCCGCCTCCGCAAGTGGTTGAAGTGGAGGCTCACTCTACCCGTGGCAGCGCCGGACGGCGCGGGTGCCCGGCGTCAGACCGTGAGGACCGCCGTCGTGTCGGTGATCCCCAGCCCGGCCAGGTGCTGGCGTCCGCCGAGGAAGCTCAGCTCGAGCAGCACCGAGACGTGCACCAGCTCCGCGCCCAGGCGCTGGATGAGGGCGGCCGTGGCGCCGACCGTCCCGCCGGTGGCGAGGACGTCGTCGATCACCAGCACCTTCGCGCCCGGCATGATCGCGTCGGTGTGCACCGCCAGCGTCTCGTGGCCGTACTCCAGCGAGAAGGTCTGGGTGTACACGTCGCCGGGCAGCTTGCCGGGCTTGCGGACGGGGACGAAGCCCGCCCCCAGCTCGAGCGCGACCGGCCCGGCGAAGATGAACCCGCGGGCCTCCATGCCGACCACCACGTCGATGCCGGCGGGCGCGCTTGCGGCGAGCTCGCTGATCGCGGCCCGGTAGCCGGCCGCGTTCGACAGCAGCGGCGTGATGTCCTTGAACACCACCCCCGGCTTCGGGAAGCCGGGGATGTCCCGGATCAGGGACGCGATCAGTGCCCTGTTCTCCTGCGTGGATTCCATGGTCACTTCTTGCGTCGGCTACGGGCCTGCTTGGACGGCTGGCGGCGGGTGGTCGGGTCCAGCGCCTTGGCCGGGACCAGCCCGAGGCTGGCCGGGTCGACGGGCGGCGCGGTGGCGTCGCCGGCGACGAGAGTGACCGCCTTCGGCTTGCGGACCGCGGCCTTCTCGGTCGCCCGGGCGGCCCGGCGGGCGAGCCGCTCGCGGTGCTCGACCATGTCGGGGTCGGCCTCGCGCATCTGCGCCAGCAGCGGGGTCGCGATGAAGATCGAGGAGTACGCGCCCGCGATCATGCCGACGAACAGCGCCAGGCCCAGGTCCTTCAGCGGGCCGGTGCCGAGGATGAACCAGCCGGTGAACAGCAGCGCCGCCACCGGCAGGACGCCGATGATCGTGGTGTTCAGCGACCTCACCAGCACCTGGTTCAGCGCCGAGTTGGCGGCCACCGAGTACGTGAAGCGGGTGTTGGACAGCTCGCGGGTGTTCTCGCGGATCCGGTCGAACACGACCATGGTGTCGTACAGCGAGTAGCCCAGGATCGTGAGCACGCCGATCATCGTCGCCGGCGTGACCGTGAAGCCGACCAACGCATACACGCCAACCGTGATCACCAGGTCGTGCAGCAACGCGACGATGGCCGCGATGCTCATCTTGAACTCGCGGAAGTAGATCCAGATCAGCAGCATCACCAGCACCAGGAACACCACCAGGGCGATGACCGCCTGGGTGGTGATCTGCTGGCCCCAGGAGGCGCCGATCAGCGAGTAGGCGACGTCATCGGGCTGCAGGCCGATCGCGCCGGCGATCGCGCCCTTGACCTGGGTGACCTCGTCGGAGCTCAGCGCGGTGGTCTGGACGCGGACCTGGCCGTCGCCGATGGTGTTGACGCTGATGTCGTCGTTGCCGGGGATCCGCAGGTCCTGGACGGCCTGGCGGACGGTCTCGACCGTGCTGCTGGTGACCTGGACGGGGGCCTGGAACTCCACGCCGCCCTTGAACTCGATACCCAGGCTCAGCCCGCGGAAGGCGATCGCGAGGATCGCGATCAGCAGCACGACGCCGGAGATCAGGTACCAACGGTTGCGCTTGGCGACGAAGTCGTAGGACATCTCGCCGGTGTAGAGCCGGTGGGTCAGGCTCGCCTTCTTGACGGCCGGTTCCGGGGTCTGGGTGAGCTGGTCGGTCATCACGCCTCACCTCCCACGACAGCGGCGCCCTTCGTGCGGCGCGAGTTGTGCAACGGCGGGTTGGTCGTGCCCATGTGCTGGGCCTCGAACCCGGAGAAACGGTGGCCCTCGCCGAAGAACTTCGTCCGTCCGAGCAGGGTGAGCATCGGGTGGGTGAAGAAGAACACCACCGCGATGTCGATCAGCGTGGTCAGGCCGAGCGTGAACGCGAAGCCCTTGACCGCGCCGATGGCGATGATGAACAGCACCACGGCCGACAGCAGCGACACCGAGTCCGCGGCCAGGATCGTCGAGCGCGAGCGCTGCCAGCCGGTCTCGATCGCGGTGCGCAGGCTGCGTCCCTCACGCGCCTCGTCCCGTATTCGTTCGAAGTAGATGATGAACGAGTCGGCGGTCACGCCGATCGCCACGATCGCGCCGGCGATACCGGGCAGGTTCAGGGCGAAGCCCATGCTCGTGCCGAGCAGCACCACCAGCGCCCAGGTGAGCCCGAACGCCACCACCAGCGACGCCGCCACCACCACGGCCAGCGCGCGGTAGTACAGGATGCTGTAGGCCAGCACCAGGGCCAGGCCGATCACGCCGGCGATGATGCCCGCCTGCAACTGGTCGGCGCCGAGCTTGGCGGACACGTTCTCGACGCTGGAGACGTCGAACGACAGCGGCAGCGCGCCGTAGGACAGGATGTTCGCCAGGTCCTGCGCAGACTTCTGGGTGAAGCTGCCGGAGATCTCGGCCTTGCCGCCCGCGATGCCGGCGGTGTAGTTCGACGCCACCGAGGGCGCCGAGATGACCTGCCCGTCCAGGACGATGCCGAACTGGTTCTGCGGCGAGGTCTGGGTGGCCAGGTGCGCGGTCACGGTCTGGAAGTCGGCGGCGCCCTGGTTGTTGAACTCGAGCTGCACCACGTAGGCGACCGAGTTCTGCGGCACCGCGGCGATCGCCCGGGTGACCATGTTGCCCGGGATCAGCGCCGGACCGAGCAGGTACTTGTAGGCCTTGTCCTGGTCGCAGGTGATCAGCGCCTCGGTGGTGACGTCGGGGAAGTTCGTGTCACCGCACAGGTAGGTCTCGAAGTCGCTGTTGTCGCGGTCGGACGGCGTCCAGGTCAGCAGGTCGGCCAACGGTTTGGTCTCCCCCGGCGTGGTCGGACGCGGGCTGGCGACCGGGGTCGGCAGGGACGGCAGCGGCCGCTTGTTGGCGGTGCTGGACGCCGACGGGCTGGGGCTCGACACCGACGCGCTGGCGGACGGCTCGGCGCTGGCGGTGGCGCTGGCCGAGGGCTGGGCCGAGGCGGACGGGGTTGCCGACGGCTCGGCCACGCTGCCGGTGGCGGCGGCCACGTTGTACACCTTGCGGAAGTACAGCTGCGCGGTGGTGCCGACCAGGCGCACCAGGTCGTCCTTCTGGACGTTGGGCACCGACACGACGATCTGGCGGTCACCGGAGGTGGTGACCTCGCTCTCGCCGACGCCGTAGCCGTCGACGCGCTGCTGGATGATCGTGCGCGCGAGCTCCAGGCTCTTGGCGTCGACCTGGCCGGAGCCGGTGGAGTTGGAGGCGGTCAGCGTGATCGTGCTGCCGCCCCTCAGGTCCAGGCCCAGCTTCGGCATCCAGACGCCCGAGACGGCGATGATCGTGTAGAACCCGGCGATCACCAGGGCGAAGATCACCAGGGTGCGCAGCGGGTGTGCGTGTTTCCTGCTTGTGGTAGCCACGTCTGCCTAGCTCTGGATCAGTTCTTGGACGTTCCTGGATTGTCCCAGGTCGGTTCGGACTCGGCCGGCTCGCCGGCCTCGGACGCGTCCGCGTCGGTCGCCTCGGGCTCCGTCGGCTCGACCGTGGCCGCCTCGGTGCCCTCGGGCTCGTCCGCGTCGACCTCGTCGTCGTCGGCGGCGTACTCGAACTCGTCCACCACCGGCTGGGAGCTGAACGCCCGCTTGTCGACGGTCATCTCGACCCCGGGAGAGATCTCCACCACGGCCTGCTTCTCGCCCAGGTGCTTGATCGTGCCCAGGATGCCGGAGATCAGCATCACGCGGGATCCCTCAGCGAGGCCGTTCATCAGGTTCTGCTGCTCCTTCGCCCGCTTCTGCTGCGGACGGATCATCAGGAAGTACAGCACTGCGCCCATCAGGACGAACAGCAGCACGGTGGACCAAATGTCGCCACCCATCATCAATCCTCACGTCACGTTTTGTCTGGGACGGCCTAGCCGCCGAGCAGGTAGCCTAGCGCCGCAAGCTGGGAATGACCCATTCGGCCACGCGTCACCCGGCGCTGAAAAGGTCCGGCGCCGTGGGCGGCACGCCGGTCGAGGCGGGCGGGGTGAGCCCCAGATGCTCCCAGGCCCGCCGGGTCGCGACCCGTCCGCGCGGGGTGCGCATCAGGAACCCCTCCCTCACCAGGAAGGGTTCGGCCACTTCTTCGACTGTCTCGGTCTCCTCGGCGACGGCGAGCGCCAGCGTGGTCAGCCCGACCGGGCCACCACCGAACCCGCGGCACAGGGCGTCGAGCACGGCGCGGTCGAGCCGGTCGAGCCCCAGCGGGTCGACCTCGTACAGTTCGAGGGCGGCGGCGGCCACCGCCCTGGTCAGGCGTCCGTCCGCCTTCACCTGCGCGTAGTCGCGGACGCGGCGCAGCAACCGGTTGGCGATGCGGGGCGTGCCGCGCGAGCGGGACGCGATCTCGACGGCGGCCTCCTTGTCCAGCTGGATGCCCAGCAGGACGGCCGAGCGGCGCAGGATCGCCTCCAGGTCGGCGGCGGCGTAGAAGTCGAGCTGGGCGGTGAAGCCGAACCGGTCGCGCAGCGGCCCGGGGAGCAGGCCGGCGCGCGTGGTGGCACCGACCAGGGTGAAGCGCGGGATGTCCAGTGGGATCGCGGTGGCGCCGGGTCCCTTGCCCACCACGACGTCGACCCGGAAGTCCTCCATCGCGAGGTAGAGCATCTCCTCGGCCGGTCGCGACATGCGGTGGATCTCGTCGAGGAAGAACACCTCGCCCTCGCTGAGCCCGGACAGGATCGCGGCCAGGTCGCCGGCGTGCTGGATGGCGGGGCCGGAGGAGATCCTGATCGGGGCGGCCATCTCGGCGGCGATGATCATCGCCAGGGTGGTCTTGCCCAGCCCGGGCGGGCCCGACAGCAGCACGTGGTCGGGGGTGGCGCCGCGGTGCCGGGCGGCGGCGAGGACGAGGCCGAGCTGGTCGCTGACCCGCCGCTGGCCGCCGAACTCCGCCAGGGTGGACGGGCGGAGCGCCGACTCCGCGGCCTGCTCGTCGGTGTGGACGTGCGGGTCGAGCGGATCGGTATCGGAGGACGGCACGTCAGACACTCTGCCAGACCGCCCGGCTCACTTGGCCAGGCTGCGCAGGGCGGCGCGCAGCAGCAGGGCGACCGGGGTGTCGGGGTTCTCCTCGGCCTGGGCGGCCACCCGGTCGCAGGCGGCCTCGGCGTCCCGCGTCGAGTAGCCCAGGCCTTCCAGGCCGGCCCGCACCTGTTCGCGCCAGCTGCTGGCCACCGGGACGGTGGCGCCCGGGGCGGTGGTGCCGGCCAGCAGCGCAACCTTGTCCTTGAGTTCGAGGACGAGCCGTTGGGCACCCTTCGCGCCGATCCCCGGGACGCGGGTGAGCGCAGCGACGTTGCCGGAGGCCACGGCGGCCCGGAACTCGTCGGGGCTGAAGACCGAGACCACGGCCTGCGCGATCTTGGGACCGATGCCGGTGGCGCTCTGGACCAGTTCGAAGCAGTCGCGCTCGGCCGGCTCGTTGAAGGCGTACAGGGTGAGCGAGTCCTCCCGGACCACTAGCGAGGTGTGCACGGTGATCGGCTCGCCCACGACGGCGCGGGCGGCGGTCGCCGGGGTGCAGGACGCCTTCAGCCCGAAGCCGGAGAGGTCGACCACCAGCCAGGTGCCGCCGACGGCGGCCACCTTCCCGGTCAGTTGCGCGATCATGCCCGTCGTCCTCCCTGTTTGGCCAAGGCCTCTGCGATGCGGGTGGCGGCGCCGCCACGCCACAGGTGACAGATCGCGAGGGCGACGGCGTCCGCCGCGTCCGCCGGTCTGGGGGGGGCGTCCAGCTTGAGGATGCGGGCGACCATCGCGCCGACCTGCGCCTTCTCGGCGCGGCCGGAGCCGGTGATGGCCGCCTTGACCTCGGTCGGGGTGTGGGTGTGCACCGGCAGCCCGGCGCGCGCGGCCACCAGCATGGCCAGCCCGGACGCCTGCGCGGTGCCGATCACCGACAGCACGTTCACGTCGGCGAAGACCCGCTCGACCGCGACCACGTCCGGACGGTGCTCCGCCACCCACTCGGTCAGACCGGCCTCGATGTGCAGCAGCCGCTGCGGCAGTTCCATGCTGCTCGGGGTGGTGATCACGCCGACCGCGACGAGCGCCGGCGGGCGTCCCGGCGAGCCCTCGATCACGCCGACGCCACACCTGGTGAGCCCTGGGTCGACCCCCAGTACGCGCATGCCTGTGATCCTCACGTCCGAACAGCTGTTCGGATACTAACCCGATCGGCCGGGTGGGCGGCTCACCGCCACACCCACAACCGCAAAGTGGACCTGAACCGTCGATGACGACGGTTCAGGTCCACTTTGTCGCTGATTGGGGCTACTCGCCGTCGAGCTGGGCGCCGATCTCGTCGGGGACGTCGTCGTTGCTGTAGACGTTCTGCACGTCGTCGCAGTCCTCGATGGCGTCGAGCAGCTTGAACAACTTCTCGGCGGCCTCGACGGTGCTGACGGTCTCGGTGTACTGCGGGACGAACTCGACCTCGGCCGACTCGTAGTCGAGCCCGGCGGCCTGGATGGCCTTGCGCACCTCGACGACGTTGTTCGGGTCGCTGATCACGCGGAAGGTCTCGCCCTCGTCGAAGACCTCCTCGGGGTCGGCGTCCAGCGTGGCCTCGAGCAGGTCGTCCTCCTCCAGGGTGCGACCGCCCTGGACCTTGGCGACCTCGACGACACCCTTGCGGTCGAAGATGCGCGAGACCGAGCCGACGTCGGCCATGGTGCCGCCGTTGCGGGTCACCGCGACCTTGACGTCGGAGGCGGACCGGTTGCGGTTGTCGGTGAGGCACTCGATCAGGAGCGCGACACCGCCGGGGCCGTACGCCTCGTACATGATCGTGATGTAGTCGGCGCCGCCGGCCTCGGTGCCGCCGCCGCGCTTGACCGCACGCTCGATGTTGTCGACGGGGACGGAGGTCTTGCGCGCCTTCTGGATGGCGTCGTACAGGGTCGGGTTGCCGGCCGGATCGGCGCCGCCGGTGCGGGCCGCCACCTCGATGTTCTTGATCAGCTTGGCGAAGAGCTTGCCGCGCTTGGCATCGATGGCCGCCTTCTTGTGCTTGGTGGTGGCCCACTTGGAATGGCCGCTCATGTACTCCCCTGCTCCGTGTCCGCTGGTTTTGCGCGGCTCAGTCTAGGCCACTTACTGTGACCCGCATGAGCGAGCGGTTGCACGGCGAGTACAAGGTGCCCGGCGGGAAGCTGGTGGCCGTCGACCTCGCGGTGGCGGAGGACCGGCTGGCGGACGTGAGGGTCAGCGGCGACTTCTTCCTCGATCCCGACGAGGCGCTGGTCGTGATCGACCGGGCGCTGGACGGGCTGCCCGCGGCGACCGCGGTCGGCGAGCTGGCCGGACGGATCGACGCCGACCTGGATCGGGCGACGGCGGACGGGGCGCTGCCGGCAGTGACGATGGCGGGCTTCGACTCCCGGGCGGTGGCGATCGCCGTCCGTCGGGCGCTGGGGCACTCGACCGGCTGGCGCGACCACACCTTCACCTACCTCGACACCGGGGTCCTCGACCCGGCCGAGCACGCCGCGCTGGACGAGGTGCTGTCCCGCGAGCTCGCCGCCGGGCAGCGCGGGCCGACGTTCCGGTTCTGGGAGTGGACGAACCCCGCGGTCGTGATCGGGTCGTTCCAGTCGCTCAGCAACGAGGTGGACGCCGAGGGCGCCGAGCGGTTCGGCGTCCAGGTCGTGCGGCGGGTCTCCGGCGGCGGCGCGATGTTCATGGAGGCGGGCAACTGCATCACGTTCTCGCTGGTGGTGCCGGCGAGCCTGGTCGACGGCATGAGCTACGAGTCGTCCTACGCCTTCCTGGACGAGTGGGTGCTGACCGCGCTCGCCCGGGTCGGGGTGCAGGCGCACTACGCCGGCCTCAACGACATCGCCTCCGCGGCGGGCAAGATCGCCGGGGCCGCGCAGAAGCGGTTCGTCGGCGGCGCGGTGCTGCACCACGTGACGATGGCGTACGACATCGACGCCGACAAGATGCTCCAGGTGCTCCGGATCGGCCGGGAGAAGCTCTCCGACAAGGGCACCAAGAGCGCCAACAAGCGCGTCGACCCGGTGCGCTCGCAGACCCGGCTGCCGCGCGAGGAGGTGATGGCCTCGTTCCTGGCCACCTTCCGCGAGCTCTACCGGGTCGAGGACGGCGCGCTCACCGAGGCCGAGGTCGCCGAGATGAACCGGCTGGCCGAGACCAAGTTCCACAACCCCGAGTGGACCGCCCGCGTCCCCTGACCGATGGTCAAGCGGAGGCGGCTGCGACCGCGTCCACCCTGAGCAGACTGAGCGCGCCCATCGCACCGGCGATGCGGTCGAAGTCGTCCGCCGGGATCGCGAACAACCCCCGGCGGAACGTGAAGCCCCAGTTGCGCAGGTCGGGGATGAACGACAACTCGCTCAACAGCGGCTTGATCGGCGCCGGCAGGCAGGCGGCGAAGGCGACCTCGCGCCGCCACGGCCGGAAGTCGGGCATCAGCTGCACCTGGTACACCTCTGCGCCGGTGACCACGCCGATGGCCGTGAACTGCTGGAGCGGCTCGCCGTCCGGGTAGTCGGTGCGGGGTGAGTAGAAGACGATCCGGTCGCCGGCCTGGAGCCGGGCCAGTCGTGTGCTGCTGCCGTGATCTGCCTGGGTGAAGCTCCCGACCACGCCACGCTGGACGTGGTTCAGGCTGACCGTGTTGATCCAGTCGCGGCGCTCTCGTGGCGCCTTCTCGATGTTCGTCATTCCGACAGTGTCGGACGGCCCTCTGACAGTCCGTCTCACACCCGAAGTGGGTCGGTCGAGCCGAGCCTGCCAGTTGTCCGCCTCAGCCGCGGCAGACGACCAGGGCGTCCTCGAGGGTGAAGTTGCCGACGTAGAGAGCCGTACCGACGATCGCACCCTCGACGCCGAGGGGCACCAGCTCACGCAGCGTGCGCAGGTCGTCCAGGGTCGAAATCCCGCCGCTGGCGACCACCGCGGCGTCGGTACGGGCGCACACGTCGGTCAGCAGCTGCACGTTCGGGCCGGTGAGCATCCCGTCGCTCGCGACGTCAGTGACCACGTAGCGGGTGCAGCCGGCCGCGTTGAGCCGGTCGAGGGTCTCCCACAGCTCGCCACCCTCGCGGGTCCAGCCGCGCGCGGCCAGCCGGGTGTCGCGCACGTCGAGGCCGATCGCGACCCGATCACCGTGCTCGCGCACGATCCGGTCGCACCACACCGGGTTCTCCAGCGCGGCCGTCCCGATGTTCACCCGGCGACAACCCGTCGCCAGCGCGCGCTCGAGGCTCGCGTCGTCCCGGATCCCCCCGGACAACTCGACGTTGAGCTGCATCGCCGCGGTGATCTCCGCGATCACCTCCGCGTTGCTGCCCCGCCCGAACGCGGCGTCCAGGTCGACCAGGTGAAGCCACTCCGCGCCGGCGTCCTGCCAGCGCTGCGCGGCCGCCAGCGGATCGCCGAACACCTTCTCCGAGCCGGCCACCCCCTGGGTCAGCTGGACGGCCTGGCCGCCCTGGACGTCGACGGCGGGCAGCAGCACGAGCGCGCTCATGATTCCTCTCGGGGCAGGGTCTGGAGCCAGTTGCGGAGCAGCCGGCCACCGGCGTCCCCTGACTTCTCGGGATGGAACTGGGTCGACCAGAGCGGACCCTGCTCGACCGCGGCGATGAACCGGTCGCCGCCGTGCTCGGCCCAGGTGATCCGTGCGCTCGCCGGCCAGTCGGGCACCTCGTGCACACCGTAGGAGTGGACGAAGTAGAACCGCTCTCGCTCGACCCCCGCGAACATCGCGGACGCAGCCGGCGGCGACACCGTGTTCCAGCCCATGTGCGGCAGCGGAACGGCATCCAGTTCCTCCACCACACCCGGCAGGACCCCGACGCCCGGGGTCGGCTCGCCGTGCTCCACGCCGAGGCTGAACAGCACCTGGTGCCCCACGCAGATCGCGAGCACCGGCTTGCGTGCCTCCAGGCGCTTCAGGATCAGGCGCGGACCACCGACCCCGGCGAGCCCGTCCATGCACGCGGCGAACGCGCCCACCCCGGGAACCACCAGCCCGTCCGCGGCCAGCACTGCCTCCGGGTCGGCGGTCAACTCGACCTCCGCACCCGCTGCGGCCAGCGCGCGCGTCGCCGAGTGGACGTTGCCCGACCCGTAGTCGAGGACGACCACACGGGGTGCGGCAGGAGACGTCACAGGCTGCCCTTGGTGGACGGCACCACGCCCTCGATGCGCGGGTCGAGCGCGACCGCGTCCCGCAGGGCGCGGGCCAGCGCCTTGAACTGCGCCTCCACGATGTGGTGCGGGTCGCGCCCGGCCAGCAGGGTGAGGTGGACGCAGATCTGCGCGTGCAGCGCGAACGACTCCACCACGTGGCGGGTCATCGATCCGGCGTAGGGCACGCCCGAGCCGCCGATCAGGGCGTACTGCTGGCCCTCCGGCTCACCGCTGTGCACCACGTACGGCCGGCCGGCGAGGTCGACCACGCAGAACGCCAGCGCCTCGTCCAGCGGCACGGTGGCGTCGCCGAACCGGCGGATGCCCGCCTTGTCGCCCAGCGCCTCGGCGAACGCCTGGCCCAGCACGATCGCGGTGTCCTCGATGCTGTGGTGGCCGTCGATGTGGAGGTCACCGGTGGTGGTCACCTCGAGGTCGATCAGCGAGTGCCGGGCCAGCGCGGTGAGCATGTGGTCGTAGAAACCGACCCCGGTGCCGATCGTGGACGCACCGGTGCCGTCCAGGTTCAGCGCCACCCGGACCTGCGACTCGCTCGTGCTCCGCTCGCGGACAGCCGTACGCGGACTCATCGGTTCTCCTCCATCACTTCGGCCAGGGCGGTGTAGAACCGCTCGGTCTCGGCCGGCGTCCCGGCGCTCACCCGCAGCCAGCCGGCCGGGCCGGTTTCCCGCACGAGAACGCCGCGGTCGAGTAGCCGCTGCCAGACATCATGACGGTCGCCGAACGGGCCGAACAGGCAGAAGTTGGCATCCGAGTCGATGACCTCGACCCCGAGTTGAGGCAGCCGGACGAGCATCTCGTCGCGCGTCGCGCGCAGTTCGTCCACCTGGGCGAGCAGTTCGCCCGCGTGCCGTAGGGCCACCTCGGCCACCGCCTGAGTCTGTGCGGACAGGTGGTACGGCAGCCGGACAATGCGGCACGCGTCCACGATCGCGGGCGCCGCCGCCAGGTACCCGACACGGCCGCCGGCCAGCGCGAACGCCTTGCTCATCGTGCGCGAGACGACCAGGTTGCCGAACCGGTCGAGCAGCGTCAGCGCGGTCCGCTCCGGGTGCTTCGCGAACTCCTGGTACGCCTCGTCCACGACCACGATCGCCTCGGTGCCGGCCAGCACCTCCTCGATCACGGCGAGCGGCGTGGTGGTGCCCGTCGGGTTGTTCGGAGTGGTGATCACCACCACGTCCGGCGTGTGCTCGGCGATCGCCGCCAGCACGGTGGCGGCGTCGAGGGTGAAGTCAGCCGCCCGCGGCTCGGTGACGTAGGCGGTGTGGGTGTTGCGCGCGTATTCGGGGTACATCGAGTACGTCGGGGTGAAGCTGAGCACGGTCCGTCCGGGCCCGCCGAAGGCCTGCAGCAGGTGCGTCATCACCTCGTTGGAGCCGTTCGCCGCCCAGATCCGGGACGCGTCCAGTCCGTGGCCCAGGTACCCGGCCAGCGCCGTCCGCAGCGCCAGCGCCTCGCGGTCGGGGTAGCGGTTCAGCGCATGCGCCGACACCGCCTCGGCCATCTCCTCGCGCACGTCCGCGCCGGGCGGGTACGGGTTCTCGTTCACGTTCAGCCGCACCGGCACCTCCAGCTGGGGGGCGCCGTACGGCTCCTCCCCCACCAGCTCGGGACGCAGCGGCAGCTCGGCCAGGGTCACGTCGGGCCTCATCCGCGCGCCCCCGGACGCCGGATCGTCACGGCCGCACCGTGGGCGGGCAGGTCCTCCGCGGCGGCGAAGGTCTCCACCACCCCGGCCACGTCCATCAGCGCGGCCTCGGAGTAGTCGATCACGTGGACCTGCCGGCGGAAGCTGTGCACGTTCAGCCCCGAGGAGTGGCACGCACAGCCGGCCGTGGGCAGGACGTGCGTGGAGCCCGCGCTGTAGTCGCCGAGGGAGACCGGCGAGAACGAGCCGACGAAGATCGCCCCCGCGTTGCGGATGCGTGCGGCCACACCGGCCGCGTCGGCGGTGTGGATCTCCAGGTGCTCGGCCGCGTAGGCGTCCGCCACCGCGATGCCCTGCTCGAGGTCGTCCACCAGGACGACGGCCGACTGCGGCCCGCCCAGCGCCGTCCGGATCCGGTCGGCGTGCTTGGTGACCGCCACCTGCGGTTCCAGCGCGGCCACCACCGCGTCCGCGAGCGCCACCGAGTCGGTGATCAGCACCGAGGCGGCGGACGGGTCGTGCTCGGCCTGGGAGATCAGGTCGGCCGCCACGAACCCCGGGTCGGCCGTGTCGTCGGCCAGGATCGCGATCTCGGTGGGGCCGGCTTCGGAGTCGATGCCGACCCGTCCCCGCAGCAGCCGCTTGGCGGCGACCACGTAGATGTTGCCCGGCCCGGTGACCATGTCGACGCGTTCGCACAGCCCGGGCACGCCGAGCGCGAACATCGCGATCGCCTGGGCGCCGCCCACCGCGTAGACCTCTTCGACCCCCAGCAGCCCGCAGACCACGAGGATGTTCGGGTGCGGCAGGCCGCCGAAGCCGGCCTGCGGCGGGCTGGCGACCGCGATCGACGGCACTCCCGCGACCTGTGCGGGCACCACGTTCATCAGGACGCTGGACGCCAGTGGCGCGAGCCCGCCGGGCACGTACAGCCCGACCCGTCCGACCGGGACGAGCCGCTGCTCGACGATCGCGCCCGGGGCCAACTCGACCCGCACCGGCACGCCCGCTGCCTCGGCCTCCGCCACCGCGCGCCGGCGGGTGATCGCCTCGGTGAACGCCGCCCGGACGTCGTCAGAGACACCCGCGGCCGCCTGCGCGATGGCCTCGGCCGGAACCCGGAAGCTCTCCGGCACCACGTGGTCGAACGCCGCCGAGAACTCGGCCAGTGCGGCCGCACCGCGCTCGGCCACCGCCGCCACGATCGGACGCACCCGTTCCACGGCGGCGTCCACGTCCAACTCGGCGCGCGGCAGCACGCCGCGGTAGTCGTCGGGGGCCGTGCCGCGCAGGTCGATGGTTCTCAGCACAACGCGGATTCTAGGGCGCCCCGTCCGACACCGGGTCCGGGTTGCCGGCCGTGGGCACTCGGGCGTCCGCCTGAATGGTTGACTTGGCGCCATGTTCATCGGCCTCGGCACCGTCGTCAACGTGATCACTGTCCTCGTCGGCAGCGGCCTCGGCGTCCTGGTCGGCCACCGGCTGCCCGAGCGCACCCGCACGCTGGTCACCACGATTCTCGGCCTGTTCACGCTGGTCATCGGCGGGCGCGCGATCGCGTCCGGCCTCTCCGAGGCGCTCAGCGCCGAGGTCGGCGCCGACGCCCGACTGCTGGTGGTGCTCGGGGCTCTGCTGATCGGCGGCATCATCGGCTCGCTGCTCCAGCTCGAGCAGCGCCTCGACGGCGGCGCCCAGCTGCTGCACGACCGCTTCGCCTCCCGCACCGAGGGCAGCCGGTTCGTCGAGGGCGCGGTCACCTCGACCCTGGTGTTCTGCGTCGGCCCGCTCTCGATCCTGGGGTCGCTGTCGGACGGGCTGGGCCACGGCTCGGAACAGCTGCTGATCAAGGCGGTGATGGACGGCTTCGCCGCGATCGCCTTCGCCTCCTCCTTCGGCATCGGCGTGATGGCCTCGGTGATCCCTCTGGCGCTCTACCAGGGGCTGCTCACCCTGCTCGGCTTCGCCCTGGGCAACTTCCTGCCCGCCGGCCACCTGGACGCCCTCGGTGCGGCCGGCGGCGTGATCCTGCTCGGCCTGGGCATCCGTCTGGCCGCCATCAAGCAGATCCCGGTGGGCGACCTCCTGCCGGCGCTGGTGGTCGCACCGCTGCTGGTGGCCGGCGTCGGACTGTTCCGCTGATGGCCGGCGGCACCCCGGCCACCGACGCGCTCACCCGCGCGGGCGTGGCGTTCGTCCTGCACCCCTACGACCACGACCCGGACGCCACCGGCTACGGCGACGAGGCCGCGGCAGCACTCGGCGTCGACCCGCTGCGCATCTTCAAGACGCTCGTCGTCGACATCGGCGCGGTCCGGCCGGAGCTGGCCGTCGGCGTGGTCCCGGTCGCCGGCCAGTTGAGCCTCAAGCACTTCGCGGCGGCCCTCGGCGCCAAGAAGGCCGCGATGGCCGACAAGGCGCTGGTCGCCCGCAGCACCGGCTACGTGCTGGGCGGGGTGTCGCCACTGGGCCAGCGCACTCCCCTGCCGACCGTGATCGACGAGACCGCACAGCTGTGGGACACCGTCTTCGTCTCCGCCGGCAAGCGCGGGCTCCAGGTGGAACTGGCCGCCGACGACCTCGCCCGCGTCTCCGGGGCCACCTTCGCCGACATCGCCCGCTGACACCCAGGCGGTCCCGCAGGACCGTCACACCCGCACGACCAGCAGTCCCTCCCGCGTGGCGAGCACCCAGCGTCCGTCACCCACCTCCTGGCCGGCGACCTCCACCGCGTCCGCCGACCAGGCCGGGACGGGCCGGCGTGTGCGGTCGCACGGCAGCACCGCCGCGCCGGTCGACCAGCGGGCCCCGTCGTAGGGGAGGCTCTTGCGATCCACCGAGCAACTGAGCACCTCCTCAGCTCCCACGGCGACCACCGTCCCGGTGGCGGGGTCGATCCGGATGGCGGCGCCGTCGCGGAGCGCAACGACCGAGGTCGTCGGGGTGAACCGAATCGTGCTGTTGCCGTCGTACTCCGCGCCGCCGATCGGCACCGACCACAGCTGCGCCCCCGAGGACGGATCGACCCCGATCACGTCGACGTCGTGCCCGGACGAGGTGTGGGTGACCCGCTTGCCGGTCTTCCTGACCAGCGTGGACCCGGCCTGGATCCGGCACAGCGGCACGGGCTGGTCGGACTGCCACTGGTCGAGATCGGCGAAACCGCACAGCTCCACCCCGTCGAGCGACCAGAGCGTCCGGCCGGTCGCCCGATCGAGCCCGACCGTGCGCACCCGGCGCGTCGGAATGCGGAGCTTCCCCGTCTTGTCGAAGGTGTCCCAGTGGGGCATCGGCCAGCCGGTCCCGATGACCACCTGGCGGTCGGCATCGTCCTCCCACCACCAGCCCGCGTCCGAGGTGCTGCGCTTTCCGAAGACCTCGGTGTAGCGACGCCGCCAGCGCACCACGCCGTCCTCGGCGAGGCCCAGTTGCTCGACCCCCTTCGGGGGCCGGACGTCGGTGGTGAACACGTAGTCGCCGAGGAACCGGACGCCGGCCAGCTGGGCGGCCGGGGCGTCGCGCTCGACCCGTCCGGTCACGGGGTCGACGCGCAGCGCAACGTCCTCGTCGTCCCACTCGCGGTAGCCGGTGAAGCAGAAGGCCTTCCGGTCCGGGCAGGCCACCACACCCGAGGTGGCCCAGAAGACGTCCTCCTTCAGCGCGCGCCGACGTCCGGTGCCGATCGGGGCGACGATCAGTCGCTGCCAGCCCTGTCGGGCGTCGCCGAACCAGGCCACCCACTCCTTGCCACCGGCCTCGACCAGGTCGAGGTCGATGTCCACGCCGGCCGTCCCGTTGCCGGGCACGGCCCGGTGGCGCCACAGCCGACGGCCGGTGTCGAGGTCCCACCCGGCGACAGCGAGCCCGTCGCTGTCGCGGGAGAACGAGGCGACCGCCTCGTCCCCCACCGCGGGCCAGCCGACCAGGTCGACCTTCCGGTTCCACAGGCGTTCGACAGTGCGCGGTGCGGACGGTGGCGCCGGCTCCGGCGGTGTCGGCGGCGCCGGCGTGCAGGCGGCGAGCAGGCCCAGCACGAGCACGACGACCAGGACCAGGGGGTGGGTGCTCACGGATGGCTCCTTCGGCTCCCCCGGGTGCCCGTCACCCGGAGGTGCTTCCGGTCTAGACCGCCGCCCGCGCTCGCGGGAAGGGGTCCATACGCAATCTGTGGATAACTCGCGCCGGCGACGTCGGTCAGTCGGCCAGCGCGTCCGTCAGCGCCTTGCGGCCGCGGGCAAGGGCGGCGGTGAGACGCTCCTCCTCGCGCAGCCACAGCCGGGCGGGCAGCGCCCCCGGGTGCCCGTCGACGGCCGCGCCGAGTGCGAGCTCGGTGACCTCCCGGTGGGTGATCACGGCGTCCATGACCGCGCCGAGCGCCTCGGTCACCCGCTCCCACTCCGCCCGGCGGGCCTCCATCGCCGGCAGCACCGGAACCAGCACCTCCGCGCCGTACCGGGCAGCCTTGGCGGCCTTTCGCACCTCGTGCCAGGCCGCCAGCGCGCCCCAGCCGGTGGTCCGGGCGAGCCGTTCGCGCACCACGTCCCGTGTCGCCTCCCAGAGGGCGGGCAGCACGTCCACGGCCGGCGCACCGGCGGCCCTGGTCAGCGGGGGGTCCGCGGCGAACGCGGCGAGAGCGGCATCCAGTTCGGCCAGCCGGTCGCCGTCGACCCCGTTCAGGACGTCCTGGACCCGGGCCTGCTGCACGAGGTTCTCGTAGCCCTCGAGCACCAGCCCGGCGGCGTAGGCGTCGTCGGAGGTGAAGCCGTCGCGCATCCGGGCGCCGGCCACTTCCGCGTCCCGGAGTGGGCTGAGCTCGAGCCCGAACCAGCGCAGCTCCTTGCGGATCCTGCGCACCGGTTCGGCGTCGAACAACGACCCGTAGGTCGCCAGGACGCTCCGCAGCCGTCGCAGGGCGACCCGGCCGTCGTGGGTGAGGCCCGCGGCCAGCCCGTGCTCGGACGCCTCCCACTCCTCGAACTCGGCCACCTGCGCGCGCAGGTAGGCGCCCACGACGTCGCCGGCGCTGCGGTCGGTCATGGGGAGGCGGGCGACTCGGTCTCGGTGAGCACACCGCGCTCATCGACGGTGCCGACCTCCGCGCCGGCCTGCTGCTGCTTCTCCTCGGCCAGGGTCGAGCGACGGCGCCGTCGGGACGTCACGTCCTCCTCGTCCGGGCCGAGGGAGGACACCAACAGCACCGGGGTGACCGCAGCGAAGCCCCACACCGCCAGCGCCGACAGCGACCGCAGTTGCAGCGCGGCCGGGACCACCGCACCCGGCAGGGCAGCGGCGATGCGCTCGTTCTCGGGTCCGGGGCCGAGCACCTGCCCGACCTGCCAGCACACCAGGCCCGCCAGCAGCCCGGCGCCCACCGCGAGCAGCGCGGTCAGCCAGCCCAGGGGACGGAACCACTTCCAGGTCACCAGTCCCAGCCCGACTCCGACCAGCGCACCGGTGATCACGAACCAGACGTCGGCCGCGACGATCTCGGTGACCCCGCGCTCGGTCATCACCGCCGAGCTGTTCTCGAGGATGCGCCACGTGGGCATCGTCACGATCGTGGCCCAGAACACCGCCGCCAGGCCGCCCACCACGGTGGACAGGCCGGCCAGCAGTGCCACCCACAGCGCCACCGAGGTCTCAGCGGACGCCGGTGGCTCGGCCCCCGGGTTCT
Organism: Actinomycetota bacterium; assembly: GCA_020161755.1. Lineage (GTDB taxonomy): Bacteria > Actinomycetota > Actinomycetes > Propionibacteriales > Propionibacteriaceae > Propionicimonas. The sequence continues at coordinate 61,861 of JAIUOS010000002.1, read as the reverse complement.
CGGTGACGGTCGTACTCACGAAGCGGCACTCTACTTCAGCCGAACCAGCGCCGGGCTCAGACGTTCACGCACGACGGGCCGAGCAGCGCCTTCAGGTCGGCCATCAGCGGGCGCGACGTGGCGACGCGCAGGCCGTCGTCCAGCTTCCACACCTTCGCTCCGTTCGTCGCCGACACCATCCGCACCCGCACCTCGGTGGGCCCGGGGTGGGCGCGCAGCACGTGGCGCAACTGCTCCACCACCGCCGGCGTGCACCGGACGGCGGGCAGCTGGATGACCAGCGGACCGGTCGGGCCCTCCGAGACGTCGGGGAACGCAACCTCCTGCCCGGTCATCTCCAGGGTCTCGTCCTTGGTGCGGATCCGTCCCTTGATGCGCACCACGGTGTCGGTGGCCAGGGACGCGGCCACCCCGGCGTACACCTTCGGGAACAGCAGCACCTCGATGGCGGACTCCAGGTCCTCGACGGTGGCGATCGCCCACAGGTCACCGTTCTTGGTCTGCTTGCGCACCACCGAGGTGATCATGCCGGCGATGTTCACCATGCCGTCGCGCGGCCCGTCGTCGGCCCGGAGCTGGCCGATGCTGAGGTCCCGCTGGGCGGCCAGGATGTGTTCCAGCCCCTGCAGCGGGTGGTCGCTGACGTAGAGGCCCAGCATCTCCCGCTCGAAACCGAGCCGGACACGCTTGTCCCACTCCGGCAGGTCGGGCACCGGCGCGGCGGCCAGCTTCTCGCTGGTGCCGAAGTCGCCGAACAGGTCTTCCTGGCCGTTGGCCTGGTTGCGCTTGAGGTCGATCACCTCGTCGACCCGGCGTTCGAAGCACTCCATCAGCCCGCGGCGGGTGTGGCCCATCGAGTCGAACGCCCCGGCCTTGATCAGCGACTCGATCACCCGCTTGTTGCAGACCACCAACGGCACCTGGTCGAGGAACGCGTTGAAGTCGGACGCCTTGCCGGACTCCGTCCGTGCCTCGACGATGCCCTTCACCACGTTGTCGCCGACGTTGCGGATCGCGGCCAGCCCGTAGCGCACGTCCTCGCCGACCGGGGTGAACATGCCGTCGGACTCGTTGACGTCGGGCGGCAGCACCCGGATGCCCATCCGGCGGCACTCGCCCAGGTAGAGCGCGGTCTTGTCCTTGTCGCTCTTCACCGACTCCAGCAGCGCCGCCATGTACTCGGCGGGGTAGTTCGCCTTCAGGTACGCCGTCCAGTACGAGATCACGCCGTACGCGGCCGAGTGCGCCTTGTTGAAGGCGTACGCGGCGAAGGGGACCATGATCTCCCACAGCTTGTTGATCGCCCCGGCGGAGTAGCCCCGCTCGCGCATGCCCTCGCTGAACGGCTTGAACTCGGCCTCGAGGACCTCCTTCTTCTTCTTGCCCATCGCCCGGCGCAGCAGGTCGGCCTGGCCGAGGCTGTAACCGGCCACCCGCTGCGCGATCTGCTGGATCTGCTCCTGGTAGACGATCAGGCCGTAGGTGGTGTCGAGGATGTCGGCCAGCGGGTCGGCGAGCTCGGGGTGGATCGGCTCCACCTTCTGCCGGCCGGTCTTGCGCAGCGCGTAGTTCGTGTGGCTGTCGGCGCCCATCGGGCCGGGACGGTACAGCGCGATGGTGGCCGAGATGTCCTCGAAGTTGTCCGGACGCATCAGCTTCAGCAGCGACCGCAGGCCGCCGCCGTCCAGTTGGAAAACCCCCAGGGTCTCGCCGGAGGCCAGCAACTCGTAGGCCGCGCGGTCGCTCATGTCGCGGCGCAGGGCGTCCAGGTCGAGGTCGACGTCGCGGTTGAGCTTCACGTTGCGCACGGCGTCGTCGAGGATCGTGAGGTTGCGCAGGCCCAGGAAGTCCATCTTGACCAGGCCGAGGGCCTCGCAGCTCGGGTAGTCGAACTGGGTGATGATCTGGCCGTCCTGCTCGCGCTTCATCACCGGGATGACGTCCATCAGCGGCGCGCTGGACATGATCACACCGGCCGCGTGGACGCCCCACTGGCGCTTCAGGCCCTCGATGCCGCGGGCGGTGTCGACCACCAGCTTGGCGTCGGGGTCGGCCTCGTACAGCTCGCGGAACTCGGTGCCCTCGCCGTAGCGCTCCTGCTGGGGGTCGAACACGTAGGGCAACGGCAGGTCCTTGCCCTGCACCGGCGCCGGGTAGGCCTTGGTGAGCTTCTCCCCCATCGAGAACGGCATGCCCAGCACGCGGCCGGCGTCCTTGATCGCCTGCTTGGCCTTGATGGTGCCGTAGGTGACGATCTGGCAGACCCGGTCGTCGCCGTACTTCTCGGTGACGTAGCGGATCACCTCGCCGCGACGACGGTCGTCGAAGTCGACGTCGAAGTCGGGCATCGACGGACGCTCGGGGTTCAGGAAGCGCTCGAAGATCAGGCCGTGCGGCACCGGGTCGAGGTCGGTGATGCCCATCGCGTAGGCGCACATCGAGCCGGCGCCGGAGCCGCGTCCCGGACCCACCCGGATGCCGTTCTTCTTCGCCCAGTTGATGAAGTCGGCGACCACCAGGAAGTACCCGGCGTAGCCCTTCCCGTTGATCACCTCCTCCTCGTACTCGGCCTGGGTCAGTGCGTAGTCGGGGACGCCGTCGGGGAACCGCTCGGCCAGGCCGCGGCGGACCTCCTTCATGAACCAGGAGCCCTCGCTCTCCCCCGCCGGCACCGGGAATTGCGGCATGTAGGTGCCGGTGCCCTCGGCGAACGACGTGCTGCACCGCTCGGCGATGGCCAGGGTGTTGTCGCAGGCCTCGGGCAGGTTGGCGAACAGCGCCCGCATCTCCTGCGGGGACTTCAGGTAGTAGCCGTTGCCGTCGAATCTGAACCGGTTCGGGGTGTCCTTGTTCGCACCGGCGGACACGCACAGCAGGGTGTCGTGGTCCTCGGCGTTGGACGCCTGGACGTAGTGCAGGTCGTTGGTGGCCACCAACGGCAGCGACAGGTCCTTCGCCAACCGCAGCAGGTCGGCGCGGACGCGGTTCTCGATGTCGAGACCGTGATCCATCAGTTCGACATAGAAGTTGCCGGCGCCGAAGATGTCGCGGAACTCGGCCGCCGACTCCACGGCCTGTGCGTACTGGCCCAGCCGCAGGTAGGTCTGCACCTCCCCGGACGGGCAGCCGGTGGTGGCGATCAGGCCGCCCGCGTAGCGGTTGAGCAGCTCCCGGTCGGCGCGGGGCTTGTAGAAGAACCCCTCCAGCGAGCTCAGCGAGCTCAGCCGGAACAGGTTGTGCATGCCGGTCGGGTTCTCCGACCAGATCGTCATGTGGGTGTATGCACCCTTGGACGCGACGTCGTCGCCAGTGCCGTCGCCGAACTGCACCCGCTTGCGTTCGCTGCGGTGGGTCTTGGGGGTGAGGTAGGCCTCCAGTCCGATGATCGGCTTCACCGCCGACCCCTTCGCGGCCTTGTAGAACTCGAAGGCGCCGAACATGTTGCCGTGGTCGGTGACCGCGATCGCGTTCATGCCGAGTTCCTCGGTGCGGGAGACGAGCTCCTTCAGCCGCGCAGCACCGTCCAACATCGAATACTCCGAGTGGCAGTGCAGATGGACGAACTCGCTGGACACGCTGACCCACGACCTCCGAGCAGGCTGGACGGGCGGACTTGCTGGAAACGCTGGGGGAAGTTCAGCGAGAGGACCCACCCTAACCCCCGGCACCGACGATCCCCGTCCGACTCACCCGGGAGGCGCGTTCGCGGGCAGCGGATTCAGCCGAGCAACTCGGCGACCTTGGTCATCGTGCGCAGGTTGCGCGCCGTGCCGGTGCCCGGGCGCAGGATCGCGACCAGGTTCGCGGCCAGTTTGGAGCCGGCCTGGCCGTCCGGGAAGTCGGCGTAGACGTCCACGCCGGTCGGAGCGACCTCGACCCGCTCCGACCCGGTGGCGAGCTCGGCCAGCCGACGGGCGGCGAGTTCCCCCACCGGCCGGTCGCAGCAGGCGATGACCACCCGGGACGGGTCGCCGCCGGCGAACGGGTGCGCGTCCACCAGCGCCCGCACCTCGGCGCCGCTGCGGATCACGACGTCGACGGCGAGGCCGAACGCGTGGCTGATCGCGGCCGAGAGCCGGCGCGCGGCCTCCTCGTCGGGTTCGACGGCGGCGAAGACCAGGTTCCCGGACTGGAGGTAGGTCGACACCCGCGTCCAGCCCAGGCCCTCGGCCACCGTCCGCAGGTCGGCCATCGGCAGCGTCCGTCCGCCGCCCAGGTTGATGCCGCGCAACAACGCCACGCGCGTCGCAGGCGCTGGAGGTTGCTCGTCGGGGCCGGTCATGGTTGCATCCTTACGGCAAGTGGTTCATCGACGGAAGGGGTCAGCGTGCCACAGGTCAGTCTGATCGGGGCGCCCACCGACATCGGCGCCTCGCGGCTGGGATGCCGGCTGGGGCCGCAGTCGCTGCGGGTGGCCGGAATCGGGGACGCGCTGCGCGAGTACGGGTGCGAGGTGCGCGACACCGGCGACCTGACCGGGCCGGAGAACCCCGAGCTGCCACCGGTGGACGGCTACCGCCACCTGCCGGAGGTGGTCGAGTGGAACCGTGCGGTGTACTCCGCGACCGCCGCCGAACTGGCCGACGGCCGGCTGCCGATCCTGCTGGGCGGCGACCACTGCCTGGCGATCGGCTCGATCAGCGCGGTCGCCGCGCACTGCCGGGCCACCGGCAAGAACCTGCGGATCATCTGGGTGGACGCGCACGCCGACTTCAACACCGCCGAGCTCACGCCGTCCGGCAACATCCACGGCATGCCGGTGGCCTGCCTGGCCGGGCACGGGCCCGAGGAACTGACCACGCTGGCCGGCCCGGCGCCCGCGATCACCACCGACGAGATCCGTCAGGTGGGCCTGCGCAGCGTCGACCCGGGCGAGAAGGCGTTCCTGTTCGCCGAGGGCGTCGAGGTGTTCGACATGCGCTTCCTGGACGAGATCGGCATGCGGCGCACGATGGTGCGGGCGTTGGCCGGCGTCGACGAGAACACCCACCTGCACCTGAGCCTCGACCTCGACTTCGTCGACCCCGAGATCGCGCCCGGCGTGGGCACCCCCGTCCGCGGTGGACCCACCTACCGCGAGGCGCAGCTGTGCATGGAGATGATCGCGGACACCGGCCGGCTGGCCTCGGTCGACCTGGTCGAGCTCAACCCGGCCCTTGACGTCCGGAACGCGACCGCCGAGCTCGCCGTCGACCTCGTCGAGTCCCTCTTCGGCAAGAGCACCCTCCACCGCCTGCACCAGGGCATCGCCCTCTGACCTCCCCCACCCCCGACTTGTCAGAATCTGGGGACGCTATAGCGACGTGAGATTCTGACAAGTCGGCTAGGCGGGAGGGGTGAGGTAGCTGGTGGGGGTCACCACGCCGCCGACCACCAGGTTGGTGTCGGCGGCGGGGGCGATGTCGGTGAAGTGGCAGCTGACGCACAGCCAGGTGCCGTCCTCGAGGCGCTGCATGGCCACGGTCGCCAGGCCGCGACGGATGCCGGCCACCTCGCCGTCCGGGTCGAGCTGGCCCTCTATGCGCCACCGCGCCAGCACCAGCGCCGCGTCCGGGCCGAGCAGCCGCTGGGTCAGCTTCTCGATCGTGAACGTGGAGCCGCGGAACCACTCGGCGAAGCCGCGCTTGAGCGCGCGCTTGATCGAGCGCCGGCTGGTCCACCACAGGCCGACCACGTTGACGAAGTCGGCGTCCTCGGCGAACAGCTCGCTGATCGCCTTCGCGTCACCGTCGTTCCAGGCCTTGGTGAACCTGGACGCCACGTCCAGCGGCGCCTTGATCGGCGTGGGACCGTCGGGCAGCGGGAGCCGCTGGCCGAGCGCGGCCAGCTTCTTCAGCTGCTTCAGGCGTCCTGTGGAGGGAGCTTTGGGCACCATTCAGCGTAACCAGCCTGCGGTCAGACAACCAGAGGGCGGTCCGTCGGCATGATCGGCTTGGGCAGCCGCGACGAGCCTTGGAGGAAAGCATCGACGCCGTTGGCGCACGCGCGTCCCTCGGCGATGGCCCACACGATCAGGGACTGGCCCCGCCCGGCGTCGCCGCAGACGAATACCCGGTCGACGCTGGTGGCGAAGCTGGCGTCCCTGGCCACGTTGCCGCGCGGGTCGAGCTGCACGCCGAGCTGGTCGACCAGACCCGTCTTCTGCGGCCCCGTGAAGCCCATCGCCAGCAGGATCAGCTGCGCCGGCAGGAAGCGCTCGCTGCCGTCGACGACCTCGAACCGCCCGTCGGCCATCCGCACCTCGTTGACGTTGAGACCGGTGACCCGGCCCGACTCGTCGCCGGTGAACTCCGTCGTGGAGACCGAGTAAACGCGCTCGCCGCCCTCCTCGTGCGCCGAGGACACCCGGTAGGTCATCGGGTAGGTCGGCCACGGCTGGTTGTCCGGACGCTCGCCCGGCGGCGTCGGCATGATCTCCAGCTGGGTGATCGACCGGGCGCCCTGCCGGATGGACGTGCCCAGGCAGTCGGCACCGGTGTCGCCACCGCCGATGATCACCACGTCCTTGTTGTGGGCGGTGATCTGCTCGTCGACCTCCTGGCCGAGCGCGACCCGGTTCGCCTGCGGCAGGAACTCCATCGCCTGGTGGATCCCGGCCAGCTCGCGTCCGGGGACCGGCAGGTCGCGGGCGACCGTGCTGCCGATCGCCAGCACGACGGCGTCGAAACGCTCGAGCAACTGCTCGGCGGTGATGTCGACGCCGATGTCCACGCCGGCCTTGAAGACGGTGCCCTCCAGGCGCATCTGCTTCAGCCGCCGGTCGAGGACCTTCTTCTCCATCTTGAACTCGGGGATGCCGTAGCGCAGCAGCCCGCCGATGGCGTCCGCCCGCTCGTAGACCACGACGGTGTGCCCGGCGCGTGTCAACTGCTGGGCGGCGGCCAGGCCGGCCGGCCCGGAACCGACGACGGCCACGGTCCGTCCGGTGTGCCACGCCGGGGTCTCGGCGGTGACCCGCCGGTCGTCCCAGCCGCGGTCGACGATGGCGACCTCGATGTTCTTGATCGTCACCGGGTCACGGTTGATGCCGACCACGCACGCGGTCTCGCACGGTGCCGGGCAGAGCCGTCCGGTGAACTCCGGGAAGTTGTTCGTGGCGTGCAGACGGTCCAGCGCACCACGCCAGTCGTCGCGCCAGATCATGTCGTTCCACTCCGGGATCAGGTTGCCCAGCGGGCAGCCCTGGTGGCAGAACGGGATGCCGCAGTCCATGCAGCGCCCGGCCTGCCGGCTGATGATCGGTAGCACGGCCTGCCCCGGGGTGCCGGGGTAGACCTCGTTCCAGTCCTGCACCCGCTCGCCGACCGGACGGCGCTCGGCCACCTGGCGCGGGGTGGTCATGAACCCCCTGGGATCAGCCATGCGAAGCCTCCATCATCAGCTTGACCGTGGTCTCCTCGTCCAGCCCGGCGAGCTCGGCGTCGGCCCTGGCCTTCAGGACGCGCGCGTAGTCGCGGGGCATCAGCGTGGTGAACCGTTGCTGTAGTTCATCGTCGGACAGTGCCAGCAGGCGCTCGGCGACCGCGGACCCGGTCTCCTCCTGGTGCCTGGCCAGCAGCTCCTTGACCCGGACGAGCTCCTCCGGGCTGACCGGCTGGGCGTCGACCAGTTCGGTGTTCAGCCGCTCCGGCACCAGATCGAGCACCCAGGCGACACCGCCGGACATGCCGGCCGCGATGTTGCGTCCGGTCGGCCCGATGATCAGCGCCTCGCCACCGGTCATGTACTCGCACGCGTGGTCGCCCACGCCCTCGACGACCGCGGCCGCGCCCGAGTTGCGGACGCAGAAGCGCTCGCCCACCTGGCCGCGGATGAACAGCTCGCCGCTGGTGGCGCCGTAGGCGATCACGTTCCCGGCGATGATCTGGTCCTCGGCGACGAACGGCGCGCTCTTGTGCGGCCGCACGATCAGGCGGCCACCCGAGAGCCCCTTCCCGAAGTAGTCGTTGGTGTCACCGACCAGCCGGAGCGTGACGCCGCGGGGCAGGAACGCCCCGAAGCTCTGCCCGGCCGTGCCGCGCAGGGTCAGGTCGATCGTGTTCTCCGCCAGTCCCTCGCCACGGGTGGCCTTGGTCACGTGGTGGCCGAGGATCGTGCCGACCGTGCGGTCGACGTTGCGGACGGTGAGGTCGGCCCGCACCAGTTCGCCGTTGGCCAGAGCGGGCCGGGCGATCTCGAGCAGCTGGGTGTCCAGCTTCTCGTCCAGACCGTGGTCCTGGGTGGTGACGCTGTGCAGCGGGGCACCCTCGGGCAGGTCGACGCGGTGCAGGATCGGCGCGAGATCGAGACCCTGGGCCTTCCAGTGCTCGACGGCCTTCCGGGTGCGCAGAACCTCGACGTGGCCGACCGCCTCCTCGATCGAGCGGAAGCCGAGCGCGGCCAGGTGCTCGCGCACCTCCTCGGCGATGAACTCGAAGAAGTTGACCACGAACTCGGCCTGCCCGTCGTACTTCGCGCGCAGTTCCGGGTTCTGGGTGGCCACGCCCACCGGGCAGGTGTCGAGGTGGCAGACCCGCATCATCACGCAGCCGGACACCACCAGCGGCGCGGTGGCGAAGCCGAACTCCTCCGCGCCCAGCAGCGCGGCCACGACCACGTCCCGGCCGGTCTTGAGCTGGCCGTCGCACTGCACGACGATGCGGTCGCGCAGCCCGTTCAGCAGCAGGGTCTGCTGGGTCTCGGCCAGGCCGAGCTCCCAGGGCCCACCGGCATGCTTGAGCGAGGTCAGCGGCGCCGCGCCGGTGCCGCCGTCGTGGCCGGAGATCAGCACCACGTCCGCCTTCGCCTTGGACACACCCGCCGCGACCGTGCCGACGCCGACCTCGGCGACCAGCTTCACGTGCACCCGGGCCACCGGATTCGCGCACTTGAGGTCGTGGATCAGCTGCTTGAGGTCCTCGATCGAGTAGATGTCGTGGTGGGGCGGCGGGGAGATCAGGCCGACCCCCGGCGTCGAGTGCCGGGTCCGGGCCACCCATGGGTACACCTTCTGGCCGGGCAGTTGGCCGCCCTCGCCGGGCTTGGCGCCCTGGGCCATCTTGATCTGGATGTCGTCGGCGTTGGTCAGGTAGTCGCTGGTGACGCCGAACCGTCCGGACGCGACCTGCTTGATCGCGCTGCGACGCTCCGGGTCGTAGAGCCGGTCGGCGTCCTCACCGCCCTCACCGGTGTTGGACTTGCCGCCCAGCCGGTTCATGGCGATCGCCAGCGTCTCGTGCGCCTCGCGGCTGATCGAGCCGTAGCTCATCGCGCCGGTCGAGAACCGCTTGACGATCTCGCTGACCGGCTCCACCTCCTCGATCGGCACGGAGGGACGGTCGGTGTCGAACTCGAGCAGTCCGCGCAGCGTCATCAGCCGCTCGGACTGGTCGTCGACACGCGCCGTGTAGGCCTTGAACACGTCGTAGCGCTTCTGCCGCGTCGAGTGCTGGAGGCGGAACACGGTCTCGGGATCGAACAGGTGCGGCGGGCCTTCGCGGCGCCACTTGTACTCCCCACCACCGGACAGGGTGCGGTGCGGCAGCGGGATGCCGTCCGGCGGGTAGGCGCGCTCGTGGCGCTTGGCCACCTCGGCCGCGATCTCGTCCAGCCCGATGCCCTCGATGCGGCTGGTGGTGCCGGTGAAGTAGTGCTCGACGAGGTCGCTGGACAGGCCGAGCGCCTCGAAGATCTGCGCGCCGGTGTAGGAGGCGATCGTGGAGACGCCCATCTTGGACATCACCTTCAGCACGCCCTTGCCCAGCGCCTTGCGGACGTTGTAGACGGCCTTCTCCGGCTCGACGCTGACCAGCCACTCGCGACGGGCCAGGTCCTCGGCGCTCTCGAACGCGAGGTAGGGGTTGACCGCCGCCGCGCCGTAGCCGATCAGCAGCGCGACGTGGTGCACCTCGCGCACGTCGCCGGCCTCGACGATCAGGCCGACCTGGGTGCGGGTCTTTTCCCGGACCAGGTGGTGGTGGATCGCCGCGGTGAGCAGCAGCGACGGGATCGGCGCCAGCTCGGCGTTGGAGTGCCGGTCGGACAGGATGATCGTGCGGCAGCCGCGGGCGATCGCCTCGCTGACCTGGCGGCAGAGCTCGTCCAGACTGGCCTTGAGGGCCTCACCCCCGCCCTCGACGTCGTACAGGCCGCGCACCACGTGGGTGTCGAAGGCCGGCATCGAGCCGTCCCGGTTGATCCGGACGAGCTTCGCGAGCTGGTCGGAGTCCAGGATCGGGTAGCCGATCACGATCTGGCGGCAGGACTCGGGCCCTGGCTGGAGCAGGTTGCCCTCCGGGCCGAAGGTGGCGGCCAGCGAGGTCACCAGCTCCTCGCGGATCGCGTCCAGCGGCGGGTTGGTGACCTGCGCGAAGAGCTGCGCGAAGTAGTCGAACAGCAGCCGCGGACGGTCGCTGAGCACGGCCACCGGGGTGTCGGAACCCATCGAGCCGATCGGCTCTGCCCCGGTGTTGGCCATCGGGGCGATGATCATGCGCTGCTCTTCGTGGGTGAAGCCGAACACCTGCTGGCGACGGGTCACCGAGGCGTGACTGTGCACCACGTGCTGCTGCTCGGGCAGGTCCTCCAGGTCGACCCGTCCCTCCTCCAGCCACTCGGCGTAGGGGTGCTCGGCGGCGAGCTGCGCCTTGATCTCGTCGTCGTTGATCAGCCGGTGCTGCTCGAGGTCGACCAGCAGCATGCGGCCGGGCTTCATCCGTCCCTTCTCGACCACCTTGCCGGGGTCGAGGTCGAGGACGCCGGCCTCGGAGGCGAAGACCACCAGGCCGTCGTCGGTCACCCAGTAGCGGCCCGGGCGCAGGCCGTTGCGGTCGAGCACGGCACCGATCAGCGAGCCGTCGGTGAACGTGACGGACGCCGGCCCGTCCCACGGCTCCATCATCGAGGAGTGGAACGAGTAGAACGCCTTGCGCGACTCGTCCATCTCGGTGTGGTTCTCCCACGCCTCCGGGATCATCATCAGCACGGCGTGCGGCAGCGAGCGTCCGCCCAGGTGCAGCAACTCCAGCACCTCGTCGAAGGACGCGGAGTCGGAGCCGCCCGGGGTGCAGATCGGGAACAGCCGGGACAGCTCGCCGGGGATCGTGTCGGTGGCGAGCAGGGCCTCGCGGGCGCGCATCCAGTTGCGGTTGCCCTTCACGGTGTTGATCTCGCCGTTGTGGGCCATCAGGCGGTACGGGTGGGCGAGCTCCCAGGCCGGGAAGGTGTTGGTCGAGAACCGGGAGTGCACCAGCGACAGCGCGCTCTCCACGCGCTCGTCGAGCAGGTCGGGGAAGACCTCGGCCAGCTGCTGGGTGGTGAGCATGCCCTTGTAGACCGTCGTGCGGCCCGACAGCGAGGCGAAGTAGACGCCGGCCTCGGTGCGCGCGCGCTGGCGCAGCGGGTAGACCGCGCGGTCCAGCTCGATGCCGCTGGACGGGGACGCCGTGGCGACGAAGATCTGTTCGAAGTGGGGCATGTTGCCCGCGGAGATCGGGCTCAGCGTCGAGTCGTCGGTCGGGACCGGACGCCAGCCGTGGACGACCAGGCCCTCCTCGGTGGCGAGGAACTCGATGGTGCGCTTGGCGGACGCCCGCGCGACCGGCTCGGTGGGCAGGAAGGCCATGCCCATCGCGTAGTGGCCGGCCTCCGGCAGGTCGAAGTCGACGACCTCGCGCAGGAAGCGGTCGGGAACCTGCAGCAGCATGCCCGCGCCGTCGCCGGCGGCCGGGTCGGCACCGGTGGCACCGCGGTGGTCGAGGTTCTCCAGGGCGGTGAGGCCCTTGCTGACGATGTCGTGGCTGGGCACGCCGCTGAGCTGGGCCACGAAGGCGACGCCGCACGCGTCATGCTCGTAGGCGGGGTCGTACAGGCCCTGGGCGGGCCGGCCTGGCATCGTCATCGCCATGTGATGTCTCCCATCTGCGCGAGCGCGCGGGGCGCGTGCGTGCTGCGGCGCAGCACGCCGCGTTGCACGCTCAGAGAGCGAGAGCCTACCGGACCCCACCCCCGATTCCCGCCGTCCCAACAGCAGGATGCGCCTCGGCGCCCCCTCGGAGCGTCCAGATAGCGGTCGTGACGTCCAAATAGTGGACGGATTCAGCCCTTGTCGGGCCGGGACGCCTTGGTGCCCTTGTCCGCCGCGGATTCCCCGGGCGCGGGCGCTTCGTCGGACGCCTCGTCCGAGCCGTCGTCCGTGGCCTCGGACGTGGCCCCGTCCGCCGTGGTGTCGTCGTCGGTGTGGGTGTCGCCGGTCTCGGCCGGCGTCCCGAACTCGACCACGGACTCACGGCCCGGGCGGAACTTCACCAGCCACACGAACAGGGCGATCCCGGCCGCGCAGATCAGCATCGCGACGGCCTCGTTGAACCGGATCGGGCCGAAGGTGTCGTAGGAGTAGTCGAGCCGCAGGTGCTCGGTGAAGATCCTGCCGAAGCCGTACAGCGCGATGTAGAGGGCGAAGACCTTGCCGCGTCCGAGGGTGAACCTGCGATCGGCCCACAGCAGCACGCCGGCGACCAGCAGGTTCCACAGCGACTCGTAGGCGAAGGTGGGGTGGAACGTGGCGTACTGCTCGAAGCCGGGCGCGCGGTGGGCAGGGTCGATCTCCAGGCCCCACGGCAGCGTGGTCGGCTGGCCGTAGAGCTCCTGGTTGAACCAGTTGCCGAAGCGTCCCAGGGCCTGCCCGATCGCGATCCCCGGAGCGAGGGAGTCGGCCAGCGCGGCGAACGCGATCTTCTGTTTGCGTGCCGCGATCCAGGCGGCCAGGGCGCCCACCCCGATCGCGCCGTAGATGGCGATGCCGCCCTCCCAGATCGCCCACCAGTGCTGGGTGGCGGTGGGGCCGAAGTAGTCACCGAGGTGGGTGAGTACGTGGTAGACCCGCGCGCCGACGATGCCGATCGGGATCGCCCACAGCAGCACGGCCTCGAAACTCTCGGTGCGCCCGCCCCGGGCCCGCCACCGCCGCACGCCCAGCATCCAGGCCGCGATGATGCCGGTGATCAGGCACAACGCGTAGATGTGAATGGTCAGCGGGCCGATCTGGAACGAGCTGATCGAGGGGCTCGGAATGAACAGGATCACGGGGCCATCCTTACGCAGAACTCAACGCTGTTGTCCAACGAGGCGCTCGAAGTCGGCCTTGTAGGTGCCGATCGACGTGCCCTGCGTCCACACCACGACGCCCTCGCGGGCCGCGTCGATCCCGATCACCTGGTCGCTGTGGGTGACGTCGTAGGTTCCCTCCGGATGGCCGACCATGCCCTCGATCGCGACCCCGAGCGCGGCGGCGACCTGCTCGATCTGGGCGGGCTTGCCGGTGAGTCCGATGAAGTCGGGGTCGATCCTGGACAGGTAGGTCGCGAGCACCGGCGGCGTGTCGCGGTCGGGGTCGACGGTCACCAGCAGCACCTGGATCTTCGCGCGGACCTCGGGCGCCAGCCGGTTCATGGCCGAGGCCAGGTCGGTCATCGTGTTCAGGCAGATGTCGGGGCAATTGGTGTAGCCGAAGAAGACCACGAGAGCGGGCCGGTCGCTGCCGGTACGCAGGTTGAACGGGCTGCCGGTGGAGGCGTCGAGCGTGACGTCGGGCAGCTGGTACGGCGTGGTGATCTCGGCGCCGGCGTAGCCGCTGCTGCTGCTCGGGCTCGGGACGGTCACGATCGGGGTCGCGGCGCACCCGGTCAGCAGGGCCAGCACCACCGCGGTGGTGACCAGCAGAACACGTCGTCGCACGCCCCCATCATGCACGCGTCGTGGTTGATCAGCGGCGGACGCCGGCGGTCAGGTCGGCCAGCACGGCCCGCAGCCCGGAGAAGTCGTCGGGAGTCCCGGCGTCGTCCGCGGCCAGCAGGGGCTTGATGAAGGCCGAGCCGACGATCACCGCGTCCGCGTACCCGCAGACGTCGGACGCCTGGGCGCCGGTGGAGACGCCGAGGCCGACGCCGACCAGGGTCTCGGGCGACAGCGCGCGGATCCGGGCGACGAGCTCGGGTGCGGCGGTCGGGCTCGAGGAGCGGGTGCCGGTCACCCCCATCACGGCGGTGGCGTAGACCCAGCCGCGGCAGGCGGCGGTCGTGGACACGATGCGCTCGTCGGTCGAGGACGGGGACACCAGGAAGATGCGGTCCAGCCCGTACGCGTCGGAGGCGGCCAGCCAGTCGTCCGCCTCGTCGGGGATCAGGTCGGGGGTGATCAGGCCGGAGCCGCCGGCGTTCGAGAGGTCACGGGCGAACGCCTCGGTGCCGTAGCGGTCGACGAGGTTCCAGTAGGTCATCACCACGGCCGGCGTCCCGGTGCTGCGGACAGCCTCGACCGCGGCGAAGACGTCACGGGTGCGGACGCCGCGCTCCAGCGCCCGGGTGCCGGCCCGCTGGATGACCGGCCCGTCCATCATCGGGTCGGAGTACGGCAGGCCGATCTCGACCAGGTCGACGCCGGGGCCGTCCCCGCCCTCGCCGCACAGCGCCTTGAGCGCCGCCAGCGAGCCGGGGACGGACGGGAAGCCGACCGGCAGGTAGCCGACCAGCGCGCCGCGTCCCTCGGCCCTCGCCGCGGTGAACGCGTCGGCCGACGAGCGGACCAAAAGGGGACTGTCCCCTTTTGGTCCGGACAAGCTCTCCGCGGTGGTCATGCCACGCCTCCCGTCGCCGAATCGGGCCGGCCGGTCAGGCCGAAGTACTCGATCGCGGTCGCCACGTCCTTGTCGCCGCGGCCGGACAGGCACACCACGATCGTCGGCTCGGCGTCCGGCTGTTGGACGGCCAGGCGCCGGCCCAGCCGCACCACCCCCGCCAGGGCGTGCGCGGACTCGATCGCCGGCATGATGCCCTCGGTCCTGGTCAGGAGCTCGAAGGCCGCCATCGCCTCGGCGTCCGTCACCGCCTCGTACCGGGCCCGCCCGGTGGCCGCGAGCCAGGAGTGCTCGGGCCCGACGCCCGGGTAGTCGAGGCCGGCCGAGATCGAGTGCGACTCCAGCGTCTGGCCATCCGCGTCCTGGAGGATGTAGGTGCGCATGCCGTGCAGCACGCCCACCGAGCCACCCTCGATCGCCGCCGCGTGCCGGCCGGTGTCCACACCGTCACCACCGGCCTCGAACCCCCACAGCTGCACCTCGGGGGTGTCGATGAAGTCGGCGAAGGTACCCATCGCGTTCGAGCCGCCGCCGACGCAGGCCGCGACCGCGTCCGGCAGGCGGCCGAAGCGGCCCAGCATCTGCTCGCGGATCTCGGTGCTGATCACCCGGTGGAACTCCTTGACCATCTTCGGGAACGGGTGCGGGCCGGCCACCGTCCCGATCAGGTAGTGGGTGTTGTCGACGCTGGCCACCCAGTCGCGCATGGCCTCGTTCATCGCGTCCTTGAGCGTCTGGCTGCCGGACTCCACCGCGATGACCTCGGCGCCGAGCAGCTGCATCCGGGCCACGTTCAGTGCCTGGCGGTCGGTGTCCACCCGCCCCATGTAGACCCGGCACTCCATGCCCAGCAACGCGGCGGCGGTGGCGGTGGCGACGCCGTGCTGGCCCGCCCCGGTCTCCGCGATCACGCGGGTCTTGCCCATCCGGCGGGTGAGTAGCGCCTGGCCGAGGACGTTGTTGATCTTGTGGGACCCGGTGTGGTTGAGGTCCTCCCGCTTGAGCAGGACGCGGGCGTTCCCGCAGTGCTCGCTGAACCGCTTGGCCTCGGTCAGCGGCGTCGGACGGCCGGAGTAGTTGCGACGCAGGTCGTCGAGTTCGCGCCAGAAGGCGGTGTCGCCCATCGCGGTGTCGAACTCGGCCTCGAGCTGGTTGAGCGCGGCGACCAGGGCCTCGGGTACGTAGCGGCCACCGAAGATGTCGTAGTGGCCGGCCGCGTCGGGCAGCGATGAATACGTCACGCCGCTATTCACTCACACTCCGCGCACCGGGTCACGCCAGCGACCGCAGGGCGGCCACCGCGGCGCGGGGGTCGCCGGAGCGGACGAGCAGCTCCCCCACCAGGACGGCGTCGGCGCCCGCGGCGCGCATGGTGGCCGCGTCATCGACGCTGAGGATCCCGGACTCCGCGACCTTCACCGCCCGGTCACCGATGAGCTCAGCAAGTTCTTGGAAATGGCTCAAGTCGACGTCGAGGGTCTTCAGGTTGCGGTTGTTGACGCCGATCAGGGTCGCGCCGGCGTCCAGCGCGCGGCGCACCTCCTCGGCCGTGTGGGTCTCCACCAGGCACGTCACGCCGAGCTGGGAGGCCAGGTCGAGGAACCCGGTGAGCTGGTCCTGGGTGAGCGCGGCGACGATCAGCAGCGCGAGGTCGGCGCCCGCCGCGCGACCCTCCCAGAGCTGGTAGTCGGTGACCACGAAGTCCTTGCGCAGCAGCGGTGTGGGGACGGCCGCGCGGACGGCCTCCAGGTCGGCCAGGCTGCCACCGAAACGACGGGCCTCGGTGAGCACCGAGATCGCAGCCGCACCACCGGCGGCGTACTCGGCGGCCAGCGCGGCCGGGTCGTCGATCGGGGCCAGCGCGCCCTTGCTCGGGCTGGACCGCTTCACCTCGGCGATCACGCTCAGACCCGGCGCGGTCAGCGCGGGGAGCGGGTCGAGGGCGGGCGGCAACGCGGCCGCCACAGCCATCAGGTCTTCCAGGGTTCGGTGCGCTCTGCGGATCTCGAGATCAGCGACCACACCGGCGATGATCTCGTCCAGCACCGTCATGTCAGGACTGTCCGTAGCCCATCCGCCGCAGCACGCCACCGGTGACCAGCGAGAGCACCAACAGCACTGCGGCCACCCAGATCAGGGTCCAGTTGGGCCCCATCACGAACGCGACCGCCCCCAGGGTGAATGCCACGGCAGCGATGATGCTGCCCGCCCAGGCCGCGGGGGTTCGGCCGTGGTGGTACTCCCTGGCGGCAGTACGCGTGGCCTGGTCAGCGCTTTCGATCATTCGATCGCTCCTTCGAGGTCCGGAACTGCGTCGGAAAACCAAACAAGGCTCCATATTGGCAAGACAAACCGAACCCCGCCACCCCTGGGACTAACGATTCCCTGAGCAACTCTCAGAAATTGGCCCGATCAAGCCGTCGCAGCGCCGAGGACTCGGCAATCGATGCCAGCACCGCGGCCGCCTTGTTCCGGCTCTCCTCGTCCTCGTTCGCGGGGACGGAGTCGGCCACCACCCCGGCGCCGGCCTGCACATAGGCGACCCCGTCGCGGATCACGGCCGTGCGGATGGCGATCGCGGTGTCGGAGTCGCCGGCGAAGTCGAAGTAGCCCACCACTCCCCCGTACAGCCCGCGCCGCGAGACCTCGAGGCCGTCGATGATCTCCATCGCCCGCACCTTCGGGGCCCCGGACAACGTGCCCGCCGGGAAGCAGCTCAGGGTGGCGTCCAGCGCCGTCCGCCCCGCGACCAGGGTGCCGGTCACCGCCGCCTCCAGGTGCATCACGTGGCTGTAGCGGCGCACCTTCATGAACTCGACCACCTCTACCGTCCCCGGCCGGCAGACCCGGCCCAGGTCGTTGCGGCCGAGGTCGACCAGCATCAGGTGCTCGGCGGCCTCCTTGGCGTCGGCCAGGAGTTCGGCCTCCAGCGCGGCGTCGGACGCGGCCGTGGCGCCCCGCGGACGCGTGCCCGCGATCGGGTGCGTCGTGGCGCGTCCGCCGGTGACCTGCACCAGGGCCTCCGGGCTCGACCCGACGATCGCGAACCCCTCCAGGCGCAGCAGGTACAGGTACGGGCTGGGGTTGTTGCGGCGCAGCACCCGGTAGACGTCCAGCGGGTCGGCCGGGCAGTCGGTCTCGAACCGCTGGCTCGGCACGATCTGGAACGCCTCGCCGGCCTTGATCTCCTCGATCGCGGCCGCGACCGCCGCCTGGTACTCGGCCGGGGTGCGCTGCCGTCGGACGGGTGACGCCACGGCGTCCTCGTCACGGACGGCCACCAGCGCCTCCGCCGGACGCAGCAGCGCCTCGGCCATCGCCTCGACGCGCGCGCAGGCGTCCGCCCAAGCGTCCTCGATCCGGTCGTCGCGGTCGTCGAAGTTGATCGCGTTCGCCACCAGCCACACCTCGCCGGTGTGGTGGTCGAGCACCGCGATGTCGGACACCAGCATCATGCCGAGCTCCGGGATGCCGAGGTCGTCGGGGTTGTTGTCGGGCAGCCGCTCGAGCCGCCGGACGACGTCGTAACCGAGGTAGCCGACCATGCCGGAGACCAGCGGCGGCAGGTCCGCCTCCCGCGGCGTGTGCAGCAGGTCCAGCGTCCGCGCCAGCACCTCCAGCGGGTCGCCGCCGGTGGGCAGGCCGTCGATCGGGCGTCCGCTGAAGGCCCACTGCGCAGCGCCGTCGACCTCGGTGAGGCTGGCCACCGCGTTCACGCCGACGAAGGACCAGCGCGACCACACCCCGCCCTCGGCGGACTCCAGCAGGAACGTGTTCGGCCGGTCGCCGCAGAGCTGGTGGTACAGCCCGACCGGGGTGAAGTCGTCGGCCAGCAGCCGGGTGTGGACGCTGACCACGCGCCGCTGCGCGCCGGCGGCCCGGAAGCCCGCCAGGTCGGGCACGATCCGCAGGCTCATGACTCCTCCGCCAGCAGCAGCCGGGCGTCGAAACAGGTGTCGGTGCCGGTGTGGCAGGCGGGCCCGGTCTGGTCGACCCGCACCAGCAGGGTGTCGCCGTCGCAGTCGAGGCGGACCTCGCGCACGTGCTGGGTGTGGCCGCTGGTCTCCCCCTTCACCCAGTACGACTGCCGGCTCCGCGACCAGTAGGTGCCCTTGCGCGTGGTGAGGGTGCGGCGCAGGGCCTCGTCGTCCATCCAGGCGAGCATCAGCACCGCTCCGGTGGTCGCCTCCTGCACGATCGCGGGCACCAGCCCGTCCGCGTTGCGGGTGAGCAGCGCGGAGAGTTTCGGGTCGAGTTCGGTCACGCGGACATTGTGGCAGGCGCTGCGCCACCCACCGGGTGGGTACTCTGCCGGACATGAGTGAAAGCGCCCGTCCCGCCGACCAGCGGGTCGCCCTGTGCGACGCCCTCGAGGCCGCCGACCCGACCGCTCCCACGCTGTGCGAGGGCTGGACCGCACACCACCTGGCCGCGCACGTCTGGGTGCGGGAGAACCGCACCTGGTCGATCGCCCCGGCGCTGGTCACCGGTCACCACGAACGCGTCGACGAACGCGTCGAGGAGGCGCGGACGCAGTACTCCTACGCCGCGCTGATCGCCGCCATCCGTCGCGGGCCCCAAGGCCCCTCGCCGTTCCGGCTGCCGGGCATGGAGGCGGCCGCGAACACGCTGGAGTTCTTCGTGCACTGCGAGGACGTGCGTCGCGGCGCCGGCGTGATCACCCCACGGCCGACCGACGCGGCGCTGGAGAACGTGGTCTGGAAGCGGCTGGCCACGATGGGCGGGATGTTCCTGCGCGGTGTCCCGGTGGCGGTCTGGCTGGAGCGGGACGTGCCGCCCGGCGAGCCGATCCGGATCGGGCACGGCCCCGACATCGTGCACCTGGGCGGACGCCCCACCGAACTGCTCCTGTACCTGTTCGGACGGCGCTCGGCGGCCGACGTGGAGGTCACCGGCGAGCCCGCGGCGGTCGGGATCCTCGAGCGCAGCTGAGCCCCGGCCGGGCCGTGGCAGGCCGTGCCTCGCCGGGCGTCCATGATCGGCTCCCGGGCACGGGGCTGATCACTCCAACTGCCACAATGACGCCATGCGCGTCTACAACTTCTCCGCAGGTCCCGCCATGCTCCCGTTGGCCGCCCTCGAGGCCGCCCAGTCCGAACTCACCGACTGGCAGGGTTCGGGGAGTTCGGTGATGGAGGTGTCGCACCGCGGCAAGGAGTTCGTGGCCTGCGCGGCCGAGACCGAGGCGCTGCTGCGGGAGCTGATGGGCGTCCCGGAGAACTACCGGGTCCTGTTCCTCCAGGGCGGCGCGTCCGGCCAGTTCGACGCGATCCCGCTCAACCTGGCCGCCGAGGGTGACCGGGTCGGGTTCCTCAACACCGGCCAGTGGTCGGCGAAGGCGATCAAGGCCGCCCGCAAGTACGGGCTCGACGTCCAGGTGCTCGCCGACGAGGCCGCGTCCAACTACACCACGACGCCGGCCGCGGGCAGCTACACGGTCGACCCGGCCTCCACCTACTTCCACTACACCCCGAACGAGACCATCGGCGGCGTGGAGTTCGGCTACGTGCCGGACGCCGGGGACGTACCGGTGGTCGCCGACATGAGCTCGACGATCCTGTCCCGCCCGATCGACGTGTCGCAGTTCGGCCTGATCTACGCCGGCGCCCAGAAGAACATGGGCCCCTCGGGCCTGTGCGTGGTGATCGTCCGCGACGATCTGGTCGGCCACGCCCGTCCGTCCACCCCGTCGATCTGGGACTACCGGGCGATGGCCGAGTCGGACTCGATGCTGAACACCCCGCCGACCTTCGGCATCTACCTGCTCGGCAAGATCCTGGCCTGGGTGAAGGAGTCCGGCGGCCTGGTGGCGATGGGCGAGCGCAACCGCGCCAAGGCGGACGCCCTCTACGGCTACATCGACGCCAGCGGCTACTACTCCAACCCGGTCGCGCTGGACTCGCGGTCCTGGATGAACGTGCCGTTCCTGCAGGCCAACGCCGACCTCGACAAGCAGTTCGTGTCGGAGGCCGCGGCCGCCGGGCTCACCGCGCTCGCCGGCCACCGCTCGGTCGGTGGCATGCGCGCGAGCATCTACAACGCCATGCCGCTGGAGGGCGTGCAGGCGCTGATCGACTTCATGACCGACTTCGAACGCCGCAACGGCTGAGGAAACAGATGACCTTCACGATCAAGACCCTCAACGCGATCAGCCACACCGGGCTGTCCCGGCTGCCCAAGGAGGAATTCGAGGTCGGCTCCGACGTCGAGCACCCCGACGCGCTGATGCTGCGGTCGGCCAACCTGCACGGCGTCGAGATCCCGGCGTCCGTGCTCGCGGTCGCCCGGGCCGGTGCCGGCACCAACAACATCCCGATCGCCGACTA
Source organism: Actinomycetota bacterium (assembly GCA_020161755.1). GTDB lineage: Bacteria > Actinomycetota > Actinomycetes > Propionibacteriales > Propionibacteriaceae > Propionicimonas. The sequence continues at coordinate 40,903 of JAIUOS010000002.1, read as the reverse complement.
CAGCGCGCGGGGCATCCCGGTGTTCAACACCCCTGGCGCCAACGCCAACGCGGTGAAGGAACTGGTGGTCGCCGCCCTGTTCCTGGCCGCTCGCAACATCGTCCCGGCCGCGGCGTTCGCGCACCGGCTGGACGGCGACGCCGCGTCCATGGACAAGGCGGTCGAGTCCGGCAAGAAGGCCTACGTCGGCTTCGAGCTGCCCGGACGCACCCTCGGCGTGATCGGCCTCGGCGCGATCGGCGTCGAGGTGGCCAACGCCGCGTCCGCTCTCGGCATGAAGGTGCTCGGCTACGACCCGGGCATCACCGTCGAGCACGCCTGGAACCTCAGCTCGCACGTCGAGCACGTGACGAACCTCGACCAGCTGCTGAAGCGGGCCGACATCATCACCCTGCACGTTCCGCTGGTGGACGGGACGCGGGGCCTGATCGGTGCCGACGCCCTGTCCAGGCTGCGCAAGTCGGCCGTGGTGATCAACTTCGCCCGCGGCCCGATCGTGGACGAGGACGCGGTGGTGGCCGCGCTGGAGGCCGGCGAGCTGCGCGCCTACATCTGCGACTTCCCCTCCCCCGCGCTGAACAAGCGCGACAAGGTGGTCACCCTGCCGCACCTGGGCGCCTCCACCAACGAGGCCGAGGAGAACTGCGCGCGGATGGCCGCCGACGAGCTGCGCGACTTCCTGCTCCAGGGCACCATCGTGAACTCGGTGAACTTCCCGAACGCCACGCTGGCCCGTTCCGAGGGCGCCAGCCGCATCGCGATCGCCAACAGCAACGTGCCGAACATGGTGGGCCAGATCTCCACCCTGCTGGCCGACGCGGGGCTGAACATCGCCGACCTGCTGAACAAGTCGCGCGGCGAGCTGGCCTACACGATCGTGGACGTCGAGGGCGCGGTGCCGGCCGGGCTGCTGGAGAAGATCCGCGGCATCGAGGGAGTGCTCTCCGCCCGCGCGATCTGAGCGCGCCGGGCCGCGCGTCCGTCCTGCGGTTGGCTATCGTCTCGCCATGGAGCGAGCACCCGTGGTGGACGTCGTGGAGCCGAAGCGCCGAGGCTGGCGGCTGCCGGTCGAGCGGGAGCCCGAGCGTCCCGACCCGGCGGTCGTGCGCCGGCTGGTGCTGGGCAGCACCCTGATGCTGTTCCTGGAGCTGGCGCTGATCCGCTGGCTCGGGTCGAACATCGTGCACCTCAGCTACTTCTCCAACTTCGTGCTGCTCGGCTCGTTCCTCGGCATCGGGCTGGGCTTCCTGATCGCCCGGCGGTCGTGGTCGGTGCTGCCGTGGGTGCCGGTCCTGCTCGCGATCCTGGTGCTGGGGGTGTACCTCGACCCGGTCACGATCGACCGCGCCGGCGACCAGATCATCTACTTCACCTCGCTCAGCACCAGCGGGCCGCCCGCCTGGCTGGTGCTGCCGCTGGTCTTCGTCTTCGTCGCCGCGGTGCTCGCCGGGCCGGCCGAGGTGGTCGGACGGTGCTTCTCCCAGCTCCGTCCGCTGACCGCCTACCGCTGGGACCTCGTCGGGTCGCTGATCGGCATCGTGTCGTTCACGCTGCTGTCGTTCCTCGGGGCCCCGTCCGTGGTGTGGGGGGTGCTGGTCACGGCGGCGTTCGTGGTGCTGATCAGTGGCTGGCAGCGCTTCCTCGCCCTCGTCGCGGGTGCGGCGATGATCGTCGTCCTGCTGCTGGAGACGCTCACCCCGGGCACGTCCTGGTCGCCGTACTACAAGGTGCACACGACCGACAAGGTGCTGAACGGCATCCCGCTCACCGACATCTCGGTCAACGGCGTGCCGCACCAGATCATGCGCTCGGCCGCCCAGCGGCTGAAGGAGGAGCCGCAGTACGCGCTGCCCTACATCCGGACGCCGGGGAACCCGCTGGACAACGTGCTGATCGTCGGCGCCGGGTCGGGCTCGGACGTGGCGATCGCGCTCAGCAAGGGCGCCAAGCACATCGACGCGATCGACATCGACCCGCGGATCATGCAGATCGGTGTCGAGAAGAACCCCGACCACCCCTACGACGACCCGCGGGTGACGCGGCACGTCAACGACGGCCGCGCGTTCCTGGAGAGCACCGACACGAAGTACGACCTGATCCTGTTCGCGCTGCCGGACTCACTGGCGCTGGTCACCGGCGCGTCCCAGATCCGGCTGGAGAGCTTCCTGTTCACCGAACCGGCGATCGCCGCGGCGAAGGACCACCTCACCCCCGGCGGCGCGTTCTCGATGTACAACTACTACCGCGAGGACTGGCTGATCGACCGCCTCGCCGGCACCGCCGAGGCGGCGTTCGGCCACGTGCCGTGCGTGGACAAGGTCGGCGGTGGCCAGGCCGTGGTGACGGCGGCGCTGGACCCGGCGAACCAGATCTGCGGCGAGGACTACGTCCCCTCCGGCACGGTGATCGCCCCGGCCACGGACGACCGTCCGTTCCTGTACTACCAGGGCGGCCCGATCCCGCTGCTGTACCTGGGGACGCTGGGCGGCATCCTGCTGATCTCCCTGATCGCCGTCCGGGCACTGGGCGGTCCGTTCCGGGAGATGCGGCCGTACGCCGACCTGTTCTTCATGGGTGCCGCGTTCATGCTGCTGGAGACCAAGAACATCGCCACGTTCGCGCTGCTGTTCGGCACCACCTGGCTGGTCAACGCGCTGGTGTTCGCCGGGGTGCTGCTGATCGTCCTGGCCGCGGTCGAGACCACCCGGAGGTTCCGGACGCCACCCCTGCCGGTGGTGTTCGGCGGCATCGCGGTGTCGCTGGCGGTGTGTTACTTCGTCGACCCCGCATGGCTGCTGACGCTGCCGGTGGTGCCACGGCTGGTCGTTGCCGTGCTGCTGGCGTTCGTGCCGATCTACCTCGCGAACGTGGCGTTCTCCAAACGCTTCGGTGCCTCGGACGACTCCCGCTCGGCGTTCGGGCTGAACCTGCTCGGCGCCATGCTCGGCGGCTGCCTGGAGTACTTCGCGCTGCTGACCGGCTACGCGAACCTGCTGATCGTCGTCGCGGTGCTGTACCTGCTCGCCTTCGTGCTCACGCCGCGGAGCAAGGGTTCGCTGGTCTCGGTGTAGCCGTGCGCCACGTCGCGTTCTTCCGGAACCTGAACCTCGGCCAGGCACGCAGCAAGTCGCCGACCTCGGCCGTGCTGGTGTCCGCGTTCCTCACGTCGGGCGCCCGGCTGGCCACGAGCTTCCAGACCAACGGGACGGTGGTCTTCGAGGCCGACGACCCGGCGGCCGTGGTGGTCGGCGCGCGGGGCGTCCTGGCCGGTGCGACCGGCTACGCCGACGTCGCGGTCGTGCGCGACGCCGGCTGGGTGGTCGAGCTGGGCGGACGCCTCGACCCCGGCCTGGTGAACGGCGAGGTCGCCCTGTTCGACGCCGCGTCGGCCCCTGCGCTGGAGGTGCCGTGGCTCGATCCGTCCGGCTCCCTCACCGTGGTCGAGATCGACGCACTCCACGCAGTGACATCCTGGGCAGACCCGCGCACGGGCAGCAGCGCCAACCCCACCCTCACCCGGCTGCTCGGCGTCCCGGTGACCTGCCGCGGCGTGCCCACCATGATCCGGCTGGCAGCGCGGCTGGCGTCCTGAGTCAGGCGCTGGCCAGCCACTGCCGGGCCAGCCTGATCCGGGCGTCCACCTGTTCGGTGGTGGCCTGGGCCAGCGACGGCCCGCCGGCCTCGCGGCGCAGGCCGGCGTGGACGTGGCTGTGCGGGACGCCGCGCACCCGCGCCACCTGGGACACCAGGGTGTTCAGCTCCCGGCGCCGGCCCTCGAGCGCGCGGAACAGGCTGACCTCCTCGGGCACCTTCTCCTTGCGCTCGCGACGGTCGGCCCGGGCGAGCTGGCGGCGCTGACGTTCGGCGAGCAGGCCGGCGACCTGGTCGGGCTCCAGCAGGCCGGGCAGGCCGAGGTAGGCCTCCTCGTCGGCGCTGGTCGGCTCGGACGCCAGCCCGTAGGCGCGGGCGTCGAACAGCACGTGGTCGAAGACGGCGGTCGCCTCCAGGGTCTCCTGTTCGCCCTCGAGGTCGGCGGTCCGGCGGGTGCGGTTGGCCTCGGCGAGGAGGGCCTCCTCGGGGTCCCACAGGCCCTCGTCGTGCGTGGGCCGGCCCAGCACGTGGTCGCGCTGGCGCTCCAGCGCCCCGGCGTGAGCGAGCAGGATCGGGACGGTGGGCAGGAACACGCTGGCGAGCTCGCCGCGGCGCCGGCTACGGACGAAGCGTCCAACGGCCTGGGCGAAGAAAAGCGGCGTCGAGGTGGCGGTGGCGTAGACGCCCACCGCGAGCCGCGGCACGTCCACGCCCTCGGAGACCATCCGGACCGCCACCATCCAGCGGTCGTTCGACTCGGCGAACTCCTCGATCCGACGGCTCGCACCGGTGTCGTCGGACAGCACCACCGTGGGCTTCTCGCCGGCGATCGTTCCGAGGGCCCGCGCATACGCGCGGGCCTGTCTTTGGTCGCTGGCGATCACCAGCCCTCCGGCGTCCGGCACGTGCCGGCGCACCTCGGTGAGTCGTTTGTCGGCGGACGCGAGCACCGCGGGCATCCATTCGCCGGCAGGGTCGAGCGCGGTGCGCCAGGCCTGGGCGGTGATGTCCTTGGTGAGGGGCTCGCCGAGGTTCACGGCGAGCTCGTCGCCGGCGCGGGTCTTCCACCGCATGCCGCCGCCGTAGGCCAGGAAGACCACCGGACGCACGACGTGGTCGGCGAGCGCCTCGGCGTAGCCGTAGGTGTAGTCGGCGACCGAGCGGCGGGTTCCGTCCGCCTCCTCGGCGTAGCGGACGAACGGGATCGGGGTGGCGTCCGAACGGAACGGGGTGCCGGTGAGGCCCAGGCGCCGGGTGGCCAGCGCGAACGCCTGGCTGACCGCCTCTCCCCAACTGAGCGCGTCGCCGGCGTGGTGCAGCTCGTCGAAGATCACCAGGGTCCTGGCGTTGACCGTCCGCGCCTCGTAGGCGTGGGTGGCGGCGGCGACGCCGGCGTAGGTGACCGCCTGGCCCTGGAACTGCCGCGAACGGCCCCGCTTGCTGCCGCCGAGTCCGGGGTCGAGGCGCAGGCCGACCTTCGCGGCCGCGTCCGCCCACTGCACCTTCAGGTGCTCGGTGGGGGTAACCACGATCACCTGCTCGACGGTGCGGGCCTCCAGAAGCTCGTGCGCGACCCGCAGGGCGAAGGTGGTCTTGCCGGCGCCCGGGGTGGCCACGGTGAGGAAGTCCTGCTGGCCGAGCTCGTTGTAGCGGGCCAGCGCCTCCACCTGCCAGGCGCGCAGGCGCGCGGCCGTCCCCCAGGCGGCCCGCCCCGGGAATGCCGGGGACAGGTCGTCGATCGGCACGGGTCAGCTCCTGGCGGGTCGTTGACGAAGGATGAGCAAGGCGACGGCGAGCCCGATGCCGACCAGGTCGGCCACGGCGTCGAGGACGTCACCGTCCCGGGACGGGATGAAACGCCACTGCACGAGCTCGCTCACGACAGCGTGGACGGCGAACGCGCTCGCCACCAACCCGACACGCCGGGTCAGCCGGCCGAACAGGTACACCGGCACGGCGAACAGCAGCAGGTGTACCACCTTGTCGGCGCCGGGAAGCGAGGGCAGCTCGATCAGGCCCTGCGCGTCCCCCGGGAGGTACAGCGCCACCAGCTGCACCACCAGCGCGAGGCCGGCCAGCCAGGGCAGCCAACGGGAGCGCGCGCGGGTGGTCGGCTCGTCAGGCAAGCCGGGCCAGGACCAGTTCGCGGACGCGGGCGGCGTCGGCCTGGCCACGCAGGTCCTTCATGACCGCGCCGATCAGGGCGCCGGCGGCCTGGAGCTTGCCCTCGCGGATGCGCTGGGCGACGTCGGGGTTGGCCGCGATGGCCGCGTCGACCGCCGCGGACAGCGCGCCGTCGTCGGAGACCACGGCGAGGCCCCGTCCGGCGACCACGTCGGCCGGTGAGCCCTCCCCGGCGAGCACACCCTCGATCACCTGGCGGGCCAGCTTGTCGTTGACCGTCCCGGCGTCGACCAGGGCCTGCACCTGGGCGACCTGCTCAGGCGTGATGGCGAGCTCGCCGAGCTCCACCCCGGCCTCGTTGGCCCGGCGCGCGAGTTCGGTCAGCCACCACTTGCGGGCGGCCTGGGCGCTCGCGCCGGCGGCAACCGTTGCCTCGATCACGTCGAGGGCGCCGGCATTCACCGCGTCCTGCAGTTCGAGGTCGGTGAACCCCCACTCGCCCTGGAGCCGGGCCCGGCGGACGGCCGGCAGCTCGGGCAGGGTGCCGCGCAGCTGCTCGACCCACTCCCGGGACGGCGCGACCGGCACCAGGTCGGGCTCGGGGAAGTACCGGTAGTCCTCGGCCTGCTCCTTCGAGCGGCCGGGGGTGGTGTAGCCGCCGTCCTCGTGCCAGTGCCGGGTCTCCTGGTGGACCTTGCCGCCGCCGGACAGCACGGCCGCCTGGCGCTGGATCTCGTAGGTGAGCGCGCGCTCGACGCTGCGCAGCGAGTTCACGTTCTTGGTCTCGGTGCGCAGCCCGAATTGGGTGGCACCCCGCGGCATCAGCGAGACGTTGGCGTCGCAGCGCAGCGAGCCCTGCTCCATCCGGACGTCGGAGACGCCGAGGCTGAGCATCAGGTCGCGAAGGAACGACACGTAAGCCTTGGCCACCTGCGGCGCCTTCGCGCCGGTACCGGTGATCGGGCGGGTGACGATCTCGACCAGCGGCGTGCCGGCACGGTTGTAGTCGACCAACGAGTACTCGGCGCCACCGATGCGGCCGGTGCTGCCGCCGACGTGGACGAGCTTGCCGGCGTCCTCCTCCATGTGGGCGCGCTCGATCTCGATGCGGAAGGTCTCCCCGTCCACGTCGAGGTCGACCCAGCCGTCGAACGCGATCGGCTCGTCGTACTGGGAGGTCTGGAAGTCCTTGGTCATGTCCGGGTAGAAGTAGTTCTTCCGGGCGAACCGGCACCAGTCGGCGATCTGGCAGTTCAGCGCGAGCCCGATGCGGATCGCCGACTCGATCGCGGTCGCGTTGACCACCGGCAGCGACCCGGGCAGGCCGAGGCAGACCGGGCAGGTCTGGGTGTTCGGCTCGCCGCCGAACGCGTTGGCGCAGCCGCAGAACATCTTGGACGCGGTGTTCAGCTCCACGTGCACCTCGAGGCCCAGGACGGGGTCGAAGGCGGCCAGGGCCTCGTCGTAGCCCAACACGTCCGCGGTCATCGCACGCCTCCTGCCTGGGAGAGGTTCAGGTACGCCCCGGCGTCCGAGTCGGCGAGCTGGTCGAGCATTCCGCCGCCCCAGCGTCGCGTCAGCTCACGCTCCAGGGCCGCGCCGACCCGGTACAGCCGGTCGTCGGCCAGGGCCGGCGCCATCACCTGGAAGCCGACCGGGAGGCCGTCGTCGGGGCTGAGCCCGCACGGGATGGAGATCGCGCAGTTGCCGGCCAGATTGGACGGGATCGTGCACAGGTCGGCCTTGTACATGGCCAGCGGGTCGTCGACGCGCTCACCGATCGTGAACGCCGTGGTGGGCGTGGTCGGCGACACCAGCACGTCGACGGTGCCGAAGGCGGCGTCGAAGTCGCGGGTGATCAGCGTGCGGACCTTCTGCGCCGACCCGTAGTAGGCGTCGTAGTAGCCCGACGACAGCGCATAGGTGCCGATGATGATGCGGCGCTTGGCCTCGGAGCCGAAGCCGGCGCCACGGGTGAGGTTCATCACGTCCTCGACGCCGTTGACGCCGTCGTCGCCGACCCGCAGGCCGTAGCGCATGGCGTCGAACCGGGCCAGGTTGCTGGAGACCTCGCTGGGCATGATCAGGTAGTAGGCGGCCAGCGCGTACTCGAAGTGCGGGCAGGAGACCTCGACGATCTCGGCGCCCAGGCCCTCGAGGGTGGCCAGGGCCTCGCGGAACCGCTGCTCGACGCCGGGCTGGTAGCCCTCGCCGCCGAACTCGGTGACCACGCCGATCTTCAGGCCCCTCACGTCGCCGTGGCGGGCGGCGCCGACCACGTCGGGGACGGGGGCGTTGATCGAGGTGGAGTCCCTCGGGTCCCAGCCGGCGATGACGCTGTGCAGCAGGGCGGCGTCCAGCACCGTCCGGGCGCACGGGCCGGGGGTGTCGAGGGAGGAGGCCATCGCGACCACGCCGTAGCGGGAGGTGGCGCCGTAGGTCGGCTTGACGCCCACCGTGCCGGTGACGGACGCCGGTTGGCGGATCGAGCCGCCGGTGTCGGTGCCGACGGCCAGCGGGGACTCGAAGGCGGCCAGGGCGGCCGCGGAACCGCCGCCGGAGCCGCCCGGGATCCTGGTGTTGTCCCACGGGTTGTGGGTGGTGAAGTAGCCGGAGTTCTCGGTGGAGGAGCCCATGGCGAACTCGTCCATGTTGGTCTTGCCGAGGACGACGACGCCCGCGTCCAGCAGCTTGTCGGTGATCGTGGAGTTGTACGGCGGCACCCAGCCCTCGAGGATGCGCGAGCCGCAGGTGGTGGGCGCGCCCTTCAGCGTGAAGATGTCCTTCATGGCGAGCGGGACGCCGGCCAGCGGACCAAGCTTCTCGCCGGCGGCGCGCTTCGCGTCCACCGCGTCCGCGGCGGCCAGGGCACGGTCGGTGTCCACGTGCAGGAAGGCCTTGACCGCGCCGTCGACGGCGCCGATCTGGTCGAGGTGGGCCTGGGTGACCTCGCGGGCGCTGACGTCGCCGGCGGCGATGGAGCCGGCCAGGTCGGCGGCCGTCGAACGCAGGATGCTCATGACTCCTCCGCCAGGATGCGCGGGACGCGGAAGCGTCCGTCCTCAACGGCGGGGGCGGCGGCGAGCACGTCCTCGGCGCGCAAGGACGGGGTGACCACGTCCGCCCGGAACACGTTGGTGAGCGGCAGTGCGTGCGAGGTCGGCGGCACGTCCGCAGCGGCCACAGCAGCCACGCTCGCGACGGATTCGAGGATCACGTCGAGTTGCGGCGCCAGGTGGGCGAGTTCGTCATCGGTGAGCCGGATCCGGGCCAATTCCCCGAGTCGGGCCACGTCGGCAGCGGTCAAGGCCAAGGTGCGCTCCTGCTAGCTGAACACGGGTCTCCCCCGCGGCGTCTCATGTTACCGGTGCCTTTTGACACCGCTGTAACACCGGTACGCCACACTGGCCGCGTGTTCCTGATGCGTCTGATCCTGCCCGACCGCCCCGGCTCCCTCGGTGCGGTCGCCACCGCGGTGGGCACGGTCGGCGCGGACATCAACGCGGTCGAGATCGTGGAGAAGTACGAGGGCTACGCCATCGACGACTTCATGCTCGAACTGCCGGCCGGTGTCGCGCCGGACACGCTGATCACCGCCTGCACGTCCGTGCCGGGGGTCGAGGTGGTGTGGCTGTCGCACTACCCGGAGGCGTGGGGGCTCCAGGCGGACGTGGACGTGCTCAACGCGATGACCGAGGAGCCCGAGCGGGCCGAGGCGATCCTGACGCTGGAGGCGCCGGAGGTGTTCCGGGTGACCTGGGCGGTGCTGGTGGATCGGGTCGCCGGTCGGGTGCTCGCCCAGACCTCACTGGCCCCGGACCTGGACGCCGACGGCGTCCGTGCGCTCGGGGAGCTGGACGCGGTGCGGGACGGCGAGCTGCCGGACGGCTGGCTGCCCGGCTGGGGCGAGACCCTGATCGCCGTGGCGCCCTTCCGCACCCACGCCACCATCGTGCTCGCGCGCCGGGGTGGCCCGGAGTTCCTGAAGTCCGAGCTGGCTCGCCTGCGGCACCTGGCGGCCCTGGCCCTGTAGTGGCGCCCGCCCCCGCACAAACGCCCCCGAAGTTGACAGACGCCCCCGAAATTTCGGGGGCGTCTGTCAACTTCGGGGGCGTTTGTGGACGGGGGCCGGCGCAGGCCGGGGGTGCACCGTCACCACGAGCCGCGGTACGCGATTCGCCCTGGATCGATCCTCGGGTGGGCGAATTCGGCCAGACGCGACGCGATCCAGTGCGAATCGGTTCGCCCGAACGCCGAATGCCAGGCGCTCATGCCCTTCGTGACGCCCGCTCGCTGCGCTCACGGGCTCCTCAGGGACCGGTGCGCGACTCGCTACTCCCACAGGCTCTCAGGGATCGGTGCGCGACTCGCTGCGCCTACAGGCTCTCCGGGACCGTTGCGTTGACTCGCAGCGCCCACAGGCTCCACCGGGAGCGTCGAGGGTCCGTCCGGCAGTCAGCGAAGGAGGGTGTACATCCAGTAGCCGTAGGCGCTGACCGCGGCAGTCGCGACGACGACGGCGAGGATCGCCCACCAGCGCATGCGCTTCTTGGTGCGGGTGGACGGCACCTCCAGCGGGCCCCACTCCCCCAGCTGCGGACGCACCCGCGGCGGGGCGCCCACGTTCAGGTTGAGGTCGGAGTTCAGGCCTTCGGGCATGCGCCCATCCTATTCGGGGCTGCGAACCGCGTCCGGCCCGCCGGTCAGGAGCTTCTCGAAGTCGGCGGCCGCCACCACCGGCACCCCGAGCGCGACCGCCTTGTCGAACTTCGAGCCGCCGCCCTCCCCGGACACCAGGAAGCTGGTGCGCGACGACACCGACCCCGACGCCTTGCCGCCCCGCGCCTCGATCGCCTCGGAGGCACCGTCCCGGGTGTAGCCCGGCACCGCCCCGGTGACCACCACCGTCAGCCCGGCCAGGGTCTGCGGAACGTCGGACGGCGCGGCCGGCTCGTCGGCCAGGTTGCACCCGGCGGCCCGCCACTTCTCGACGATCGCCCGGTGCCAGTCGACGTCGAACCACTCCCGGATCGCGGTCGCGAGGGTGGGCCCGATGCCGGGCACGGCGGCCAGCTCCTCGGCGCTCGCCGAACCCAGCGCGTCGATGCTCGGGAACGCGGCGGCCAGATCCGGAGCCACGCCCTTGCCGACGTGCCGGATCGACAGCGCCACCAGGAACCGCGCGAACGGACGCGACTTCGCCGCCTCCAGGTTCACCAGCAACTTGCGGCCGTTCGCCGACAGCGCCCCGTCCTTCGTGGTGAACACGCCGGCCCCGACCAGCTGCTCCTCGGTGAGGTCGAACAGGTCGCCCTCGTCGGTGATCAGGCCGCCGCTCAGCAGCGCGTCCGCCGACTGCCAGCCCAGCACCTCGATGTCGAGCGCCTGGCGCGAGGCGAGGTGGAACAACCGCTCGCGCAGCTGCGAGGGGCACGAGCGCTGGTTGGGGCAGCGGATGTCGGCGTCCCCCTCCTTCTCCGGGCGCAGTTCGCTGCCACAGGCCGGGCAGTTCGTCGGCATCACGAACTCGCGCTCGGTGCCGTCCCGCAGGTCGACCATCGGGCCGAGGACCTCGGGAATCACGTCGCCGGCCTTGCGCAGCACCACGGTGTCGCCGATCAGCACGCCCTTGCGGCGCACCTCGGACGCGTTGTGCAGCGTGGCCATCTCCACGGTGGAGCCGGAGACGAACACCGGTTCCATCACCGCGTAGGGCGTGACCCGCCCGGTGCGTCCCACGTTCACCCGGATGTCCAGCAGCTTCGTGGTCACCTCCTCCGGCGGGTATTTGTACGCGATCGCCCAGCGCGGCGCGCGCGAGGTGTGTCCCAGTCGGCCCTGCAGCGCCCGGTCGTCGACCTTGATCACGACGCCGTCGATCTCGTGCTCGACCGAGTGCCGGTTCTCGCCGTAGTGGGCGATGTAGTCCTTGACCTCGCCGACCGAGTGGCACACCCGGTAGTGCTCGCTCGTGGGCAGCCCCCAGCCCTTCAGCAGGTCGTAGCCGTGGGACTGCCGATCGAGCGCCGGCCCGGAGAACTCGCCGATGCCGTGGACGAGGAAGTGCAGCCGCCGCCGCGCGGTGACTTTCGGGTCCTTCTGGCGCAGCGAGCCCGCCGCCGAGTTGCGCGGGTTCGCGAACGGCGCCTTGCCGGCCGCGACGAGCCCGGCGTTCAGGATCGCGAAGTCCTCGACGCGCATGAACACCTCGCCGCGCACCTCGACCACCTCGGGGATCGCGTCGCCGGTGAGCCGGGACGGGATGGCCTCGATCGTGCGGACGTTGGCGGTCACGTCCTCACCCACCGTGCCGTCGCCGCGGGTGGCCGCACTGACCAGGCGTCCGTCGCGGTACACCAGGTCGAGCGCGAGGCCGTCGATCTTCAACTCGCACAGGTAGCCGGACGCCGGGACGTCCTCGCCCGCGAGCGACTCGGCCCGCGCCAGCCACTTGTCGAGCTCCTCGACCGAGAACACGTTGTCGAGGCTCATCAGCGGCACCAGGTGCGTGACCGGGGCGAACGTCGAACTGGGTGCGCCACCCACCTGCTGGGTGGGGCTGTCCGGCGTCCGCAGCTCGGGGTGCGCCTCCTCCAGCTCGATCAACTCGCGCATCTGGGTGTCGAACTCGGCGTCCGAGACCACCGGCGCGTCGAGCACGTAGTACCGCCAGCGGTGGTCGGTGATCAGGGCGGCCAGTTCGGCGTGCCGGGCCCGGTCGACGTCGTCACTCATGGCCGCAAGATACCGCGCCGCCCCGACATCGCGCCGCGACCGGACGGCCGCCCGGGGGTGGGGAAAACCGTCCCTCCCGGTCAAGTGAAATGAAAGGGGACTGTCCCCGTTCGTTTCAAGAGAGCTCGGCGGTGACCTGTTCGGTGACCTTCGCCAGGACGTCAAAGCCGCGGCTGACCTCGGACGGGGTCCAGCCGGCCAGCCCGCAGGCCGGGGTGAGCACGAGCTGCCCACCCACGTCCGCAGCGGCCCCGATCCGGTCCACCGCCTCCAGCACCCGGCGGCGCACCGGGTCCACCCCGAGCGGACGGACGGCCCCGAGCGTCGGCAGGCAGCCCAGGTACAGGGTCGCGCCGGCTTCGGCGGCGGCCGCGAGGGCGTCCCAGTCCCCGGTGGCGAGCTGGTCGAGGTCGAGGCTGATCCCCTCGAAGCCGGCGGACGTCGGGTCGCAGTGCAGCAACGACGCCAGCGGCCACCCGCCCGGCCAGAGCGCGCAGCTGTGCAGCACGGTCGGCACCGCCACGCCGCGCCGGGCCGGCTCGGCGGTGATCCACGACAGCGCCCGGCAGAGTTCGGGCAGGTCGACGGCCCGGTGGCGGAAGAACCCGCCCGGAGTGGGCACCGCCCCGGCCGCGACCGCCGGCAGCGACGGCTCGTCCACCTGCAGCACCAGCTCGGCTCCCGGCAGCCGCCGACCCAGGTCGGCGAGCAGCTCCCCCGCGCCCTCGGCGATCGACTGCGCGAGGTCACGGCGCGCGCCCTGGTCGGCCAGCACGCGTCCGGCGAACGCCACGCCGAGGCTCGCGGCCAGCGTCCACGGCCCGGTGATCGCCACCTTGAACGGCCCGGTGTAGCCGTCCGCGACCTCCTCCAGCTGGTCGAGGTCGTCGCGCCACGTTGCCCGGCTCCGCCGCTGGTCGATGCCCGGCGCGTCGGCCAGACGCCACTCACCGGCCGACAGCTCGGCGGGCAGGCCCGCCGGCAGTCCGAGGCCGCGTCCGACCATCCCGGCCCACGGCCCGCGGGCGGGCAGTTCGGGCAGGTACGGCAGGTCGGGCACCTTGTCGAAGGTCATTCGGGCGGCCGCGGCGAAGTCGGTGCCCGGCAGCGAGCCGAGCCCGGTGAAGGTGACCATCAGGCCGCCGTGGCCGAGATCGTCGCCGAGCCCACCACGCGGTCGCCGTCGTAGTAGACGGCCGCCTGCCCGGGCGCGATGCCGTACGCCGGCTCGTCCAGCTCGATCCGGACGCCATCGCCGATCGCGGCGATGAAGGCGGGCATCGCCTCGCCGTGCGCGCGCACCTGCACCAGCCCGCGCCACACGCCCGCGACCGGCTTCTCCGTCCAGGTCGGACGGATCCCGTCGATCGTCCGCACCGCCAGCGCGGTCCGCGGGCCGACGGTGACGGTGTTGGCCACCGGGTCGAGGCCTACCACGAACCGCGGACGCCCGTCCGGCGCCGGCACCGACAGGTGCAGCCCGTGGCGCTGCCCGACGGTGAACTGGTGAGTGCCGGTGTGGGCCCCCAGTACCTCGCCGTCGGTGTCGACGATGTCGCCCGCCCGGCGCCCGAGCCGCGAGTGCAGGAACCCGGCGGTGTCGCCGGTGGGGATGAAGCAGATGTCGTGGCTGTCGGGCTTCTTCGCCAGGCTGAGCCCGCGCGCGGCCGCTTCGGCCCGCACTTCGGCCTTGGCGGTGTCGTCGCCCAGCGGGAACAGCGAGTGCCGCAGCTGGTCGGCGTCCAGCACCCCGAGCACGTAGGACTGGTCCTTCGCCGGCTCGGCGGCCCGGTGCAGGGACACCCGGTCGCCGGACGTCGCGAGCCGTGCGTAGTGCCCGGTCGCCACCGCGTCGAAGCCCAACGCGCGCCCCCGCTCGAGCACTGCGGCGAACTTGATCTTCTCGTTGCAGCGCAGGCACGGGTTCGGGGTGCGCCCGGCCGCGTACTCGCTGACAAAGTCGGCCACCACGTCCTCGGCGAAGCGTTCGGCGAAGTCCCACACGTAGAACGGGATGCCCAGCACGTCGGCCGCGCGCCGCGCGTCGTGGGAGTCCTCCAGGGAGCAGCACCCGCGGGCGCCGCTGCGGTAGGTCTCGGGGTTCTTCGACAGGGCGAGGTGGACGCCCACCACGTCGTGGCCGGCGTCGACCAGGCGCGCGGCGGCCACGGCGGAGTCCACTCCGCCCGACATCGCCGCCAGCACCCGCACGTCCGTCTCCTCCAAAGCATCGCAGGACCCGAAGAGTCTACGTCCGCGCGGTGGCCGGCCCGACCGGCCGCCCGATGCCCAGCAACGCGGTGCCAGGCGTGGCGCCACGGCAGGCCAGCGGGCAACCGGCGAGCACCGCGACTGCGGCGAGAACCCACAACCCGATCGCCAGCCGCTGATCGACCGCCCCGCCCAGGCCGGCCAAGGCCGTCCACACCAGCAACCAGACCACCAGGTACAGCAGTTGCCACACCAGCAGGTCCAGCCCGAGGGCGGCGACCCGGCGTCCGACACCCCCCGCGCGGACGGACGCGGTGCCCGCGCGCCGCGCCGGCAGCAGGACCAGCAGCGGGACCAGCGCCCAACCGACCACGGCGCCCAGGGTGTTGGCGATCAGGTCGTCGACGTCGAAGGTGCGGTAGCGCATGCCGAACAGCCCCCACACGCCGGTGAGCTGGGTGAGCTCGAACGCCAGCGACAGCCCGAACGCGGCCAGCGCGGTGGTCGGCAGCCTCCACGAACGTGCCCGCCGCAGGTACGCGCCGAGCGGCACCGTCAGCAGCAGGTTGGATGCGACGTAGACCACCGTCCGGTTGGTCAGCCACGCGCCCAGGCCGCCACCGACGTACCGGACGCCGGCGTTGGCGTCGACGAGCCAGGCGAACGGCACCAGGTTCACCGGCGCGGGCTCCACGAGCACCTCCTCGTCCGGGAATGGCATCAGCACCACTCCCCACATCACCACGAAGTAGAGCCCGAACGCGCTGTGGGCCAGCACCCGGCGCGGGGCGGTCCGTCCCTCCCGGCGCCACAGCCAGAGCGTGTACGCCAGCCACGCCACCCCGGCGAGCGCGAGGTACACGAAGGCCCGGTAGCCGGCCCCGACGCTGAACTGACCCGGCATCAGGCCGCACTGCGGGCTCGGGACACCACGCCGGGCAGGACGGCGAGCAGCGCGTCCACGTCGGCGGCGGTGGTGTCGGGGCCGAACGAGAACCGCAGGCTCGAGGACGCCTCGTCCAGCGGGCGTCCCATCGACAGCAGGACCTCGCTCGGCTGGTGCACCCCGGCCGTGCACGCCGAACCGGTGGACGCGTCGAAGCCCGCGGCGTCCAGCAGGAGCAGGACGTCGTCGGCCCGGGCGCCGCGGAAGGTCAGGTTGACGATCGCCGGACCGCACGGCCCGACCGTGTTGACGCCGACGTCGGGTATCGCGGAAACGGCCCCCGAGAGGAGGCGGTCCCGCAACCCGGCCAGCCGCTCCGCCTCCGCAGCGAGACGAACGGACGCCGCCCCCGAGGCGGCGGCGAACCCCGCCGCGAGCGCCACCGGCACCGTGCCCGACCGCAGCCGGGCCTCCTGGCCGCCGCCGAAGCCCGACGGACGCAGGACCGTCCCCCGCCGCACCAGCAGCGCACCGATGCCCACCGGGCCGCCGAGCTTGTGGGCGGACACACTCAGCAGGTTCAGACCGGAGGCGGCGAAGTCCACCGCCAGGTGACCGAACGCCTGCACGCCGTCCGAGTGCGCGAGCGCGCCACGGTCGTGGGCCAGCGCGACGACCTCCGCCACCGGCTGCACCGCCCCGGTCTCGTTGTTCACCCAC
Organism: Actinomycetota bacterium; assembly: GCA_020161755.1. Lineage (GTDB taxonomy): Bacteria > Actinomycetota > Actinomycetes > Propionibacteriales > Propionibacteriaceae > Propionicimonas. The sequence continues at coordinate 24,636 of JAIUOS010000002.1, read as the reverse complement.
ATCACCGACACCAGCCCCGTGCGCTCGTCGACGAGCTCACCTGCGGCCGCCACCTCGAGATGACCGGACGCGGCCACCGGCAGCACCACGACCTCGCCCGGCCGGTCACGCACCGCGGCGACCGACGGGTGCTCGATCGCCGACACCGCCAGGACCGGCCGGGCATCGCTGCGTGCACCGAGCAGCGCGAGGTTGTTGGCCTCGGTGCCGCCGGAGGTGAACACCACCTCGGTGGGGTGCGCGCCGAGGTCCCCGGCCAGCGATTCCCGCGCGTCCTCGAGCACGCTCCGCGCCGCGCGTCCGGACGCGTGCAGCGAACTCGGGTTGCCGGCTGCCCCGAGAACCCGGGTCATCGCGGCGACCGCTTCGGGCAGCGTCGGCGAGGAGGCCGCGTGGTCGAAGTAGGTGCGGGCGACCATCGGTGCTCCTCCCTGAGAGCCAGTGAAACGATTTCCCATTTCGGAGGGTCGCGGTTGGACCCTCCACGAAGGTTAGGCGACACTATGGAACGTTCACATTCCAGGAGGGGGAGCTGAGTCCTTTGGATTCAACAGTGGCGGAACAGTCGGAGGCCGGCAGGCCCCGACCTGTCCTCGGCGCGCGGGTCCAGGGCGGCGGCACCACGTTCTCGCTGTGGGCTCCACGGGCGACCCGGGTCGAACTGGCCCTGGTGGACGAGCACCGCCGGCAGACCAACTACGACCTCAGCCAGACCGACGACGGCATCTGGTCGGTGCACATCGACGGGGTCGGCGACGGCCAGCGCTACGGCTACCGCGTCCACGGCCACTGGTCGCCGGAGACCGGCGAGCGGTTCAACCCCGCGAAGCTGCTGCTCGACCCGTACGCGAAGGCGATCACCGGTGGCGTCGACTACTCCGGCCCGATCACCGACCACACCCCCGAGTCGAACTTCCTGCCCGACCTCGAGGACTCGTTCGCGGCCGTGCCGCTGAGCGTCGTGGTGGCCGACACCCCTCCCCCGACGCCGCTGTCCACGCCCATCCCGGCCGCCGAACTGGTCATCTACGAAACCCACCTGCGCGGCTACACCCGCCAGCACCCCGCCGTCCCCGAGCACCTGCGCGGCACCTACGCGGGCATGGCGTACCCGGCGGTCGTGGAGCACCTCGTCGAGTTGGGCGTCAACGCCGTCGAGTTCCTGCCGGTGCAGCACTTCGTCTCCGAGCCGTTCGTGGTCGGCCGCGGCCTCACGAACTACTGGGGCTACAACACCCTCGGCTTCTTCGCCCCGCACGGCGCGTACGCGTCCTCGACGGCGGGGACGCTGGGCGGCCAGGTGGCCGAGTTCAAGGAGATGGTCTCCGCGATCCATGAGGCCGGCATCGCCGTGATCCTGGACGTGGTCTACAACCACACCGGCGAGGGCGGCCACGACGGCCCGACGCTGAGCTTCCGCGGCATCGACCACGGCGCGTACTACCGGCTCACCGACGACCACCGCAACGACTACGACGTCACCGGCTGCGGCAACGCCGTCGACACCGCGAACGACGGCGTGCTCCAGCTGGTGCTCGACTCGCTGCGCTACTGGGCGGTCGAGATGGGCGTGGACGGGTTCCGGTTCGACCTACAGACCACGCTGATCCGCGACGCCCAGCACCATGTCGATCAGAACCACCCGTTCAAGCAGGCGATCGCCGCCGACCCGGTGCTGTCGGGCAAGGTGATGATCTCCGAACCGTGGGACCTCGGCCCCTACGGCTACCAGGTCGGACGCTGGGGCCAGGGCTGGTCGGAGTGGAACGACCGGTTCCGGGGCTTCGCGCGCGACTTCTGGCGAGGTGCGATCGGCGGCGTGCAGGAGCTGGCCACCCGCCTGTCCGGCTCGTCCGACATCTTCGACCACGGCGGCCGTCCGGCCACCTCGTCGGTCAACTTCGTGACCGCGCACGACGGCTTCACGATGCGGGACGTGGTCACCTACGACCTCAAGCACAACGAGGCGAACGCCGAGCGCAACCGCGACGGGGCCGACGACAACCGGTCGTGGAACCACGGCTACGAGGGCGAGACCGACGACCCGCGGATCGTGGCCGAACGGCAGCGCACCGCCCGCAATCTGATGGCGACGCTCGTGCTCAGCGCGGGGATCCCGATGATCCTGGCCGGCGACGAGATGGGTCGCACCCAGGGCGGCAACAACAACGCCTACTGCCAGGACTCGCCGGTGTCGTGGCTGAACTGGTACGACCGGGAGGACTGGGGCGCCCAGGAGGAGCTCACCCGCACGCTGCTGAAGCTGCGCGCCGAGCACCCGCTGCTGCGTCCCGACCGCTGGCGCTACCACGGTGAGGTGACGGACGCCAACGGGCACGGCCTGGGCCGTTCTCCGGTGGCGTGGTTCGCCGAGTCCGGCACCGAGATGAACAACGACCACTGGCACGACCCGGGACGCCGCACGCTCGGCATGTACGTCTCCGACCACAACGAGGCGTTCCTGATCTACTTCCACGCCGGTGACAACCCGGTCGACGTCTCGCTGCCCGGCGCCCCGTGGGCGCTGCGGTACAGCGTGGTCGCGCACACCGGGCTGCCGAACGAGCTGCCGCGCAAGAAGCTGGCGCCGGGCTCCACGGTGACGCTGCCCGGGCGCACGGTGGTCGTTTTCGCCGCCGAGGTGCGGACGGTGGCCCAGCTGGTCACGGCCTCCCCGCTGACCCCCGACACCGAGCCGACCCCCGACACCGAGGCCGAGACGGTGGTCGGCGCCACCAAGGCCTGACCGTGCCGACCCCCGTGGTGACCGGGCGAGACCCGGACGCGCGGCCCGCGACCGTCCACCTGGTCGTCGGCCTGCCCGGGGCGGGCAAGACCACGCGGGCGAAGGAACTCGAGCAGGCCGGACCGGCGCTGCGGTTCACCCCGGACGAGTGGCAGATCCTGCTGTTCGGTGACGCGAACCCGCCGGACCTGCGCGACCTCGTCGAGGGCAAGCTGCTCCACCTCGGCCTGCGGGCCGCCGAACTGGGCACGGACGTGGTGTTCGACTTCGGTTTCTGGGGCCGCGACGAACGCTCCGCGCTGCGCTGGATCGCGGGCACGCTCGGTGTGGACTGCCGGGTGGTGTACCTGCCGATCGACCCCGAGGAGCAGCGCCGCCGCGTGCTCACGCGGTTCGCCGCGACCCCCGAGCAGACGTTCCACATGAGCGACGTCGAACTCGAGCAGTGGCGCGGACAGTTCGAGGCGCCCGACAGCGACGAACTGGAGGGCTCGGTGGTGCCGCCGGTCCCGGCCGGTTTCTCGACCTGGTCGCAGTGGGCGTCGCAGCGGTGGCCGTCGCTGCCCGACCAGTACGGGGAGCAGGCACCGGCGTAGCGCGGAAGCTCAGTCGGGCTTGCGGGCCAGCAGCAGGTAGGCGGCGGGCAGCACGCCGGCGCTGTTGACGAGGGTGAGCGCGACCACCCAGCCGGTCTTGGAGCCCTTGATCCGGTCCGGACGCCGGTGGGCGACGTCGACCAGCGCCCACGTCCTCATCCCGATGTCGATGACCGCCAGCTTGACGATCGCGACCTTGGCCAACGGGGACAACTCGTCCCACCTCTTGTGCTTCGCCATGGCAACCACGCCTCCTGTGCCCAAGGCTAGTCCGGGCGTCGGGACCCCGCGGGGAACGCTCGGTAGCCATGCCCCCATCGGCGGGGCCCACACCCACGGGCGTGGTCCACGGCGAGATCCTGATCCGGGTCGGACCATAGCTGCCGGACGCCGGTTCGACGGTCGAACACCTCACGTGGGCACGCCCCTCCCGCAGCCCCGGACCAGACGCTAGGTTGGCACCGTGAGCGCTACAGCGAAACCGTCCCGCCCGCGTCGGCAGCAGGCCGCCTCCGCCCCGGCAGCGCCGCCGGCCACGCCCGCACCGGCCGCTGCCGCGCCGCTCGACCTCACCCCGTCCGTCACGGTGCCCCGTGGTTTCGGACGCATCCCCGTCAGCAACGTCAGCCCGGTGATCGAGGGCGGGGCGTATCCGGCCAAGGCCGTCGTCGGCGAACTCGTCCCGATCCGGGCGAAGGTGTTCCGCGAGGGCCACGACTCGGTGAACGCGTCGGTCATCCTGACCTCGCCGGACGGACGCGAGCAGCGCGTCGACATGACCCCGCTCGAGCCCCGCGGCCTCGACCCGTGGGAGGCGTGGGTGCGTCCGGACGCCCCGGGCGCCTGGACGTTCCGCGTCGAGGGCTGGTCCGACCCGTGGGGCACCTGGCTGCACAACGCCGAGGCGAAGCTGCCCGCCGGCGTCGACATCGAACTGGTCTGTCTGGAGGGCCGCGACCTGCTCGAACGCACCGCCGCGATCGCCGAGAAGGCCGGCGACCCGGTGCAGGCGTCGATCCTGAAGGCCACCGCCATGCTGCTCATCCCCGAGCGCCCGGCGGGTGACCTGATCGAGGTCGCCACGGCCAAGGGCATCCGCCACGCCATGGAGCAGTACGGGCCCCGAGAGCTGCTCTCCCCCACCGCCGACTTCCCGCTGTTCGTCGACCGCCGGCGCGCGCTGTACGGCAGCTGGTACGAATTCTTCCCGCGCTCGATCGGCGCGACCTACGACAAGACCACGAAGAAGTGGACGTCGGGCACCTTCGACTCCTGCCACGAGCGGCTCGAGGAGGTGGCCGCGATGGGGTTCGACGTCGTCTACCTGCCCCCCATCCACCCGATCGGCACCTCCTTCCGCAAGGGACGCAACAACACGCTGATCCCGGCCCCGGGCGATCCCGGTTCGCCGTGGGCGATCGGCGCCCCCGAGGGCGGCCACGACGCCATCCACCCCGACCTCGGTGACTGGGAGTCCTTCGACCGGTTCGTCGCGAAGGCCAAGGAGTTGGGCATGGAGGTGGCGCTCGACTTCGCCCTCCAGGCGTCGCCCGACCACCCGTGGGTCACCGAGCACCCGGAGTGGTTCACCACCCGGCTGGACGGCACCATCGCCTACGCGGAGAACCCGCCGAAGAAGTACCAGGACATCTATCCGATCAACTTCGACAACGACCCCGAGGGCATCTACCACGAGGCGCTCCGGGTGCTGAAGCTGTGGATGTCGCACGGCGTCCGCATCTTCCGGGTCGACAACCCGCACACCAAGCCCGTCCAGTTCTGGGCCTGGATCATGAAGCAGGTGCGCGAGAGCGACCCCGACGTGATCTTCTTCGCCGAGGCCTTCACCAAGCCCGAGATGATGCAGACGCTCGGCAAGATCGGCTTCCACCAGAGCTACACCTACTACACGTGGCGCAACACCCGCTGGGAGCTCGAGGAGTACCTGACGGAGCTGTCCACGCGGACGGACGCGTTCTACCGTCCGAACTTCTTCGTGAACACCCCCGACATCAACCCGTTCTTCCTCCAGTCCGGCAACCCGGCCGCGTTCGCGATCCGGGCCGTGCTCGCCGCGACCCTGACGCCGTCATGGGGGGTCTACTCCGGCTTCGAACTGTTCGAGCACGAAGCCCTGAAGCCGGGTGGTGAGGAGTACAAGAACTCCGAGAAGTTCGAGTACCGCCCACGCGACTTCAACGCCGCCCCCAACCTGAACGTGCTGCTGGGCAGCCTGAACCAGATCCGGCGCAACCACCCGGCCCTGCAGCAACTGCGCCAGCTCCAGTTCCTGGAGGCCCCGAACGAGGGCGTCATCGCCTTCGCCAAGCGGGACGGCGACGATGCCGTGATCGTGATCTGCTCGCTCGACCCCAACCAGGGCGTGGAGAGCGACGTCCGGCTCGACCTGGGCTGGCTGGGCGTGGACGGGCCGACGATCGACCTGCGCGACGAGCTGACCGGCGCCACCTTCACCTGGGGCGAACGGAACTTCATCCGGCTCAGCCCGGCCAACCCCGCGCACATCCTGCACGTCCAGCGAGGCTGAGGGCCGGGCCGTGAACACCGCGTCCGCCTGGGAGGGCTACCTGCGCCAGGCCCGCTGGTTCGGCGGCAAGGGCCTGGGCGCCCGGGTCGCCGGCCTCACCCCCCTGCCCTGGTACACCGCGGGCGGCGAGTGGCCGGCCGTCCGCTCCGAGCTGGCCGAGATCGCCTACACCGACGGACGCACCGAGTACTACCAGCTGCTGGTCGCCTACCTGCCGGCCGGCACCGCACCGGCCGGGCTCCCGGTCGGTACCACCACGCTGGACGGCCTCGGCGAGGTCGACGTGGTGGACGCGCCGAGCCACCCGCCGGCCGTCGCCGCGCTGGTCCGGGCGCTGGTCGAGAGCCCGCCGGCCGGCATGGACTGGGCGGACGCCTCCCAGGCCGACCCGGCGGCACCGATGCGGCTGTTCACCGGCGAGCAGAGCAACACCACCGTGATGATCGGCGACCACACCCTGCTCAAGCTGTTCCGCAAGCTCGAACCCGGCCGCAACCTGGACGCCGAGGTGCTCGGCGCGCTCAGCGGATCGGGCATCACCCCTGACCTGTACGGCGTGCTCAGCGCCGGTGGCTACGACCTGGCCATGTTCTGCGAGCGCATCCAGGGCGTGACCGACGGGTGGGTCTACGCGACCGCCGCCTGTGCTGCCGGCACCGACATCACCGACGACTGCCGCCGCCTCGGCGTCGAACTGCGCGACCTGCACACCCGGCTGGCCGACGCGTTCGGCACGGCGTCCCGTCCGGGCAGCGAGCTCGCGTCCGAGATGCTGCGCCGCTTCAACGCTGCCGCCGAGCAGGTGCACGAACTGGAGGCCTACCGGCACGCCGTCCAACTGCTGTTCGCCGCGCCCAGCACCGGCCGGCTGGCCACCCAGCGCGTGCACGGCGACTTCCACCTCGGCCAGGTGTTGCACCGCGCGGTGGCGGGCGAGGCGCCGTGGGTGATCATCGACTTCGAGGGCGAGCCGCTGAAGACCCTGGCCGAGCGCCGCGAGTTCGACTCGGTCTGGCGCGACGTCGCCGGGCTCCTGCGCAGCTTCGACTACGCGCGGAGCGCGCACCCCGACCCGGAGGGCCAGGCCGCCCGCGAGTGGTGCGCGGCCGCCCGCGACGCCTTCCTCGACGGCTACTGCGGCGACCACCGGGCCGAGCCGGCACTGCTCCGCGCCTATGAACTCGACAAGGCGGTCTACGAAGTCGTCTACGAAGTACGCAATCGTCCCAATTGGGCACACATTCCCTGGCGGGCGGTCCAGGACGAGGCCAGAAGGGTCTCGCTCGATCCCCCGGCAGCTACCGAGAAGGAGCAGTGATGGCACACGACCTGGCAGGTGGGCTCACCGGGTGGGACATGGAGGGATTCCACAGCGGTGGGGACACCGAGTGCTGGCGGCGCCTGGGCGCCCACGAGACCACCGTGTTCGACGACGAGCGTGGTGAGATCAAGGGCACCCGGTTCGCGGTGTGGGCACCGAACGCTCACGACGTCCGGCTGAACGCAGACTTCAACTGGTGGACCGGCGACCAGATGCACCTGCTGCCCGGCTCCGGCATCTGGACGCTGTTCGTCGAGGGCGTCGGCACCGGCGCGCTGTACAAGTACAACATCCTGTGCGCGGACGGGGTCTGGCGCGAGAAGGTCGACCCGATGGCGTTCTTCGCCGAGCAGGCACCGGCGAACTCGTCCATCGTCTACACCAGCCAGTACGCCTGGGACGACGCCGCGTGGCTGGAGAAGCGGGAGCACAGCCATCCGCACGCCGAGCCGATGAGCATCTACGAGGTGCACCTGGGCTCGTGGCGCAAGGGCAAGACCTACCTCGAACTGGCCGACGAGCTGGTCGAGTACGTGACCTGGCAGGGCTACACCCACGTCGAGTTCATGCCGGTCACCGAGCACCCGTTCGAGCCGTCCTGGGGCTACCAGGTGACGAACTACTTCGCCCCGCAGTCGCGGCTGGGCCGTCCCGACGAGTTCCGGCACCTGGTCGACAAGCTCCACCAGGCCGGCATCGGCGTCATCCTCGACTGGGTGCCCGGCCACTTCCCGAAGGACGAATGGGCGCTGGGACGCTTCGACGGCACCGCCCTCTTCGAGCACGCGGACCCGCGCCAGGGCGAGCACAAGGACTGGGGCACGTACATCTTCAACTACGGGCGCAACGAGGTGAAGTCGTTCCTGGTCTCCAACGCCCTGTACTGGGTGACCGAGTTCCACATCGACGCGCTCCGGGTGGACGCGGTCGCGTCCATGCTCTACCTGGACTACTCCCGCAACGACGGCGAGTGGGTGCCGAACATCTACGGCGGCAACGAGAACCTCGAGGCCATCGACTTCCTGCGCTACGTGAACAAGCACCTGTACGAGCGGGTGCCGGGCGTGGTGATGATCGCCGAGGAGTCCACCTCGTTCGGCGGCGTCACCAAGCCGGTGCACCACGGCGGCCTGGGGTTCGGCTTCAAGTGGAACATGGGCTGGATGAACGACTCGCTGCGCTACCTGGCGCTGGAGCCGATCCACCGGCAGTACCACCACAACGAGATGACGTTCGCGATGGTTTACGCCTACTCGGAGAACTTCGTGCTGCCGATCAGCCACGACGAGGTGGTGCACGGCAAGGGATCGATGATCAACAAGATCCCGCAGGACACCTGGCGGCAGTTCGCGACGCTGCGCGCCTTCTACTCCTACATGTGGGCGTTCCCGGGCAAGAAGCTGGTGTTCATGGGCTGCGAGTTCGGCCAGCGCTCGGAGTTCAACGAGGCCAACAGCCTGGAGTGGTGGGTCAGCGACCTGTGGGGCCACCACGGCCTGCAGCGCATGTTCAAGGATCTCAACGAGCTGTACCGCGCGCATCCTGCGATGTGGGAGCTCGACTCCGACCCGGCCGGGTTCGCCTGGCTGAACGCCGACGACGCCGGGTCGAACACCTACTCGTGGGTGCGGAAGGACGCCAACGGCGGCCAGATCGCGGTGGCGGTGAACTTCTCCTCCGAGCCGTGGACGCGGTACCGCCTCGGCCTGCCGAAGGCCGGTACCTGGAAGGAGATCTTCAACTCCGACTCCGGCATCTACGACGGCTCCGACACCCACGGCAACCTGGGCCAGGTGGAGGCGACCCACGAGGGCTGGAACGGCCAGCCGGCCAGCGCGACCATCGTGGTGCCGCCGCTGGGTGCGGTGTTCTTCGAGTACGCCGGCGAGGAGTGATCCGGGACTCGCTGCCGGCCGCGGTGGTCGACGGGGTCGCGTCCGTCGACTTCCGGGGTGACGACGCACCCGAGCGCTTCGACCTGTTGCTCACCACCACCCGTCGGCTGCTGTTCGCCGACACGGAGGTGCGGCGGGTCGAGGTGGACGTGTGCACGCTCGACACCCTGCGCCGCCGGGCCCTGCACCGCGCCGGCTTCCGGCTCGAGGGCGTGGCCCGGGAGGCGGCGACGGGACCGGACGGGCCGGTCGACGTCGCCCGCTACGCGCTGCTGCGCGACGAGGCGGTGGGCGGACGTGAGGCGTTCACGGCCGTGATGAACACCGTGACCGCCCGCAAGCGCCTGATCAGCCACCTGCTGCTCACCGACGAGGCCGGACGGGTCTGCATCCTGGAGACCACGTTCAAGCCCGACTTCGAGCTGCCGGGCGGGATCCTCGAGCACGGCGAGAGCCCGCGCGCCGGGCTGGTGCGCGAGATCCAGGAGGAGCTTAACCACACGGTCAGCGTCGGCCGCCTGCTGGTGGTGGACTGGCTGACGCCCTTCCTCGGTTGGGAGGACGCGGTCGAACTCATCTTCGACGGCCATGAGCTCACCGCGCACGCCGTGCCGCTGCTCACCCCCGACCTGCGCGAGATCCGGGCCGTCCACTGGCTCGAGCCCGAGGATGCGGCCGCCCGGATGGCGCCGTTCGCCCGCGGGCGCCTGTTGGGTGCCCTCGCCGCCCGCGCGGAGGGACGCACGTTCTACCTGGAGGCCGGGGTCAGGATCAGCTGAAGCAGAGGAAGTCAGCAACGAGGGGCGACGGCCGTCGCCCGGACATCGGCGACGAAGTCGGCGTCGGCCGAGACCAGCCGTCCCATCACCTCGCCGCCGTCGCAGCTGACCAGGTCGACGTCCGCGCCGGCGTCGTCGAGCGTGCGCAGCTCCCAGGTGGCCCCGGACGCCTCCCAGCGCCGCAGCGCCGCCAACGCGTTCTCACCCATGCCTCCACGGTAGGCCGGCCCGCAACCCGTGGGGTCTCGGCACGCGCGGGTGTCCGCGCTAAGTTGGCCGCGTGCTGAGCAGTCGCGGACGGAGCGCGCGGTGACGCCCGCCGCCCCCCGACGGCTCGGGGTGCTGATGGCGGTGTACCTGCTGGGCATCTTCATGGGCGCGATCGACACCGGCATCGTGACGCCGGCCCGCACGATCATCCAGAACGACCTCGGCGTCGACGAGCAGACCGGCATCTGGATGCTCACCATCTACACGCTCGCCTACGCCGCGTCCATCCCGGTGATGGGCAAGCTCGCCGACCGGTACGGGCGCAAGCCGATCTACCTGCTCAGCATCACGCTGTTCGGCGTCGGTTCGCTGCTGTGCGGGCTCAGCCAGGACGTGGGCAGCTTCGGCATGCTGATCGCGGCGCGGGCGGTCCAGGCGATCGGCGGCGGCGGCATCGTCCCCATCGCGACCGCCGAGTTCGGCACGTCCGTGCCGCCGGAGAAGCGCGGGATGGCGCTCGGCCTGGTCGGCGGGGTGTACGGCGTCGCCAACATCTTCGGCTCCAGCGCCGGCAGCCTGATCCTGGACGTGTTCGGCACGTCGAACTGGCAGTTCATTTTCTACGTCAACGTGCCGATCAGCGCGGTGATCATCGTCGCCGGGCTGGTCTTCCTGCCCAACCACAAGGTCGAGAAGGTGGCCCGGATCGACCTGCTCGGTACCACGCTGCTGGTCTCGATGATCCTGTTGCTGCTGTACGGGCTGCGCAACATCGACTTCTTCGACGTCGCCGGCTCGCTGACCAGCACCGACGTCTACCCCTACCTGCTGGGCTTCGTGCTGCTGCTGCCGCTGTTCCTGCTCGCCGAGCGCAGAGCCGCCGACCCGGTGCTGAACCTCGGCTATTTCACCGACTTCGCGATCGGGGTGACCCTGCTGCTGGCCTTCCTGGCCGGCGTGATCCTGATGGGCGTCGTCTTCGTCCCGCAGTTCGCCGAGAACGCCCTGCGCATCCCCAGCGGCGAGGGTGGCTACTTCGTGATCATCCTCGGCCTCGCCTCCGGGATCGGCGCGCCACTGTCGGGCCGGCTGACCGACCGGTTCGGGCCGAAGCCGGTGCTCGGCCTGGGCGTGGTGATCTCGGCGATCGCCGCGGCTGCCGGGGTGTGGTGGGCGATCCCGTCCCCGTCGTGGACGAGCGTGTGCACCACGCTCGCGCTGATGGGCCTGGGCCTGGGGTTCACCATCGGTTCGCCGCTGAACTACATGATGCTCGACCGGACGGCGGAGTCGGAGTCGAACTCCGCGCTCGCCACGCTGTCGCTCGTCCGCTCGATCGGCACCACCCTGGCGCCGGCGTTCCTGGTCGGCTTCCTCGCCCACGCCGGCACCGACCTGCAGGCCGCGATCACCGCCGACCTGCCCACGCAGGTCAGCACCCCGGCCCTGCCCTACGCCGCCGAACTCCAGGCCACGTTCGCCGAGCTCAAGAAGGACGACCGGCTGAAGGACGAGCTCAAGGGCGTCGAGTTCCCCGATCTCGCCTCGAAGACCACCATCGACATCAGCGCCGACGGCGGCGGCAGCCTGCCCGCCGACCTGGTCGAGTTGCTGAAGACCGCGGACGTGACCACGATCACCGCCCGCACAAAGGTGGTCGCCGAGCGGATGTTCGCCGAGCAGACCCCGTCCGTGATCGCCGACATCACCGACGGGGTGGACACGGGGCTGACCAGCCTGCACAGTGCCGAGAAGGAGGTCGCGTCCGCCCACCACAAGCTGGTCAAGGCCGTGAAGGGCGTGGACGCCGGGATCACCGGCATGCGGAAGGCGGCGAAGGGGATGCGCTCGGGGATCGCCGGGATGACCCGCGGGATCGCGGGCATGACCTCGGGGGTCCGCGGCATGTCCTCCGGGCTCGTGAAGATCAACCACGACCTCGCCGACCTCACCGCAGCGCTCGCCGGCGTCCGCGCCGCCTACCACGCGATCATGGACGCCCTGCCGCCCGGCACCCCGGAACCGCCGCCCGCCCAGGACCTGCACGCGAAGATCGACAGCCTCAAGGCGGCCGTGAAGGGAGCGCGCAAGGGTCGGGCCGCACTGGTCGCGAAACGGGCCGCCCTGGTGCGCAGCCGTGCGTCCCTGACCGCGAAACGGGCCGCGCTGTCCCGGCAGCTCGCCACCGTCGAGCGCAAGCTCGCGGCAGCGATCAAGGACCGGCGCACGCTGGTCGCCACCCGGGACGAACTGGCGTCCGCCCGCAGCGACCTGGCCGACACCGCCCACAAGCTCACCGTGCTGAGGGACGCGGTCCCCGGCGCGTTCGAGACCGCGAAGGACGACTACCTCGCCGAGATCGACAAGCGCGCGCCGATCATCGAGCAGACCTTCGCCACCACGCTCAACGGCGGGTTCCGCGGCATCTACCTCTCCACCCTGGTGGCCTCCCTGCTGGCTGCGCTGCTGCTGGCGCTGTACCCGAAACGGAGCGTCGTTCCCGCGCCGGCGAGCAGCCCCGCCGACACCGCCTCCTGAAACTCGACACGATGAATTCGTGCCGTCCCCATCCCTTTCGACCGGTGATGCCCGTACCGTGTGGTCGTCAGGTGGCGCAGGGCGCGCAACCACAACCAATGAAGGAGCAGGTATGGCTACCGATTGGGCAGCAGACATCAAGAAGTACGCACCGAACGCCGATGACGCCGTCATCGCGAAGCTGCTGTCGACCTACCGCCTGGTCTTGAGCAACCGGGATTCCGCCACTGTCGCGGCCAGCGACCCCAAGGAGCTGGAGACCGTTCGCGAGAAGTTCCTCAAGGGCAAGCTCGGCCTCACCCTCGACGACGCGGCCCTGGACGCCGGCATCGCCGAGGTCGTCACTGTGCTCAAGGACGATCGCAGCAAGAGCCGTGCGACCGTGTACTACCTGCTCGCCGACAAGTTCGGCAAGCTCGGCGTCTTCAAGTAGTCGCCCTCTGCCGACTTGTCAGAATCTCAGGTCGCTATAGCAGCCTGAGATTCTGACAAGTCGGAGGGACCCGGAGCCCACCAGTCGAGGACGCGGAGCGCCCTCAGCGTGAGCCAGCGGGACGGCAGCCCGACGCCGTCGTCGAGGGTGAACCAGACCCGTCCGCGCAGGTCGGTCTCCAGGGGCCAGCGCCCGTCGACGGCGCGCCCCCGGACGATCTCCACGGCCTCGGCCAGGCGCGGGTCGGGCGGCGTGCCGGCCAGGAGTGACGAGGCGCGGAAGTGGTCGAGGGCCCGCAGCACGTCGTAGCGCCAGCGACTCGGGTGCAACAGCCGGAGGTAGTCCTCGTCCGCCGGTTCGCCGGTGGACAGTCGCCGGAACAGTGAGCGCGCCAGCAGGTACTCCTCCCCTGCTTCCCGCGCCGCGATGGATGCGGGCGTGCCGCCGGTGGCGCGCTCGAACTCCAGCAGGCCCTCCAGCACGTTGATCGTGGTGTCGAACGAGGACCGCGCCGAGCCGTTCGCCCGCTCACAGTTCCAGCCGCCGTCGGCCAGGCGCTCGCCGACCAGCCGCTGCACCAGCGACGCCATGTCGACGCCGAAGTAGCAGCCGATCGCCACCGTCCGGCCGTTGATGCACTCCTCGACCTCGCCGTCCCAGAACGGTTGGCCGCCCTCCTCCCAGCGGGAGTTCTCCCCCACCAGCCGGACGGCCCGCCGGGCCGCGGCGCTCGCGGGGTCGAGGCCGAACTCGCGCAGCTGGAAGAGCGCCCAGCAGGTCGCCGTCCAGGGCTGGCGGTCACGGCGCCAGTCGTCCTCGGTGAAGCCGGCGGGCCAGAACGCGCCCCCGTCCCACTGCCCGTCCGCGTCCTCCAGGGCGAGCAGCCGGGCTCCCCAGCCCTGGGTCTCGACCAGCTCGCGCTCGGCCCGCCACACCGGCTCCTCGGCGCCCAGCAGATCGCGCTGCACCTGCCAGCGCAGCGCCGGGTCGGACTCCAGCAACCACTCGATCACGCCGTCGGGGACGTCCATCCCGACAGCCTAGGGTGCGCGGCCTACAACCCGACGTCTCAGAACAGGGCGCTCATCAGGTCGCGGCGGGCCTTCAGCACGGCCGGGTCGGACTGCCCGACGGTCTCGAACAGCTCCAGCAGGCGCACCCGGGCCGACTCGCGGTCGGCGCCGCCGGTGTTGCGGATCAGCTCGACCAGGCGGGCGAACGCCTGCGCAGTGGCGCCGCCCATCAGCTCGGCGTCCGCGGCCGCGAACTGGGCCTCGACGTCGGTGGGCGCGGCCGCGGCCTTCGCCATCACCTCCGCCGGATCGGACGCACCGAGCCGCGCCAGCAGCGCGGCCTGCGCGCGGCCGGCCTTCGCCTCGGGGTCGTTGGGCGATGCGGCCAGCAGCTTGTCGAACTCCTCCACGGCGAGGCTGAAGTTGCCCTCGGCCAGCGCGGCGTCCGCGTCGGCGAAGCGGGGGTCGGGACCGGCGTCGGCGTTGATGCTGACCGGCTCGGCCCGTCCCACGATGCCGTTGGCGGCGGCGGCCTGGAGCAACTGGGCGATGTAGGCGCCGGCCTCCTCCTTGCTCTTGGTGCCCTGGAACAAGGGCGCGAGCTGCCCCCCGACCACACCGATCACCGCCGGCACGGCCTGGATGCCGAACGCCTGCGCGATCTGGGGGCTGGTGTCGACGTTCACCCGGGCCAGCAGGTAGGCGCCGCCGGCCTCGTTGGCCAGCTCGGCCAGGGCCTCGGACAACGCCTCGGCGTTCGCCCGCGGCGAGTGCAGCTCGAGCACCACCGGGTAGCGCACCGACTGGGACAGCACGGCCTCGAAGGTGGCGTCGTCGATGTCGATCACGAAGGTGGCGCCGGGCGGGGGCGGCGGAGCCTTGGCGGCAGCGACGATGCCGGAGAGGTCCATGGCACGGGAAGGGTTGAAGCCTGCGGGAGTCACGTCCATGCATTCTGCCAGCCTGTCCAGAACAGGGCGAATGTTGGCCGCCGCCTCCCCAACCGGGTGGGCCAGCGGGCAAGATGGCCCCATGGCTCACGAACGCGCCGGGCAGGTCGCACTGCCCGAGGACCTGATCGACGTCGACGCCCTGATCCGGGCCTACTACGACCTCGTGCCCGACCCTGACAACCCCGACCAGCAGGTCGTGTTCGGCACGTCCGGGCACCGCGGCTCCAGCCTCGACACCGCGTTCAACGACGCGCACATCGCCGCCACCACCCAGGCGATCGTCGAGTACCGCGCAGGCCAGGGCATCACCGGGCCGCTGTTCATCGGCAAGGACACCCACGCGCTCTCCGAGCCGGCGTGGCGCACCGCCATCGAGGTGCTGCACGCCCATGGCGTCGCGATCCGGGCCGAGCGCGACGAGGACTGGACGCCCACCCCGGCGGTGTCGCGGGCGATCATCGTCTACAACCGCGACCACGAGGGCCCCCGCGCCGACGGCATCGTGGTGACGCCGTCCCACAACCCGCCCCGCGACGGCGGCTTCAAGTACAACCCGCCGCACGGCGGCCCGGCCGACACCGACGCCACCGGCTGGATCGCCGGCCGCGCCAACGAGTTGCTGCGCAACCCCGGCGCGATCAAGCGGACACCGTACGAGCGCGCGGCGGCCGACGTCACCCGCGTCGACTACCTGGGCGCCTACTGCGAGGACCTGCGCAACGCCCTCGACATCGACGCGATCGGTTCCGCGGGCGTGCACATCGGCGCGGACCCCCTGGGCGGCGCGTCCGTGCAGTACTGGGGCTACATCGGCGACCGGCTGGGCATCGACCTCACCGTGATCAACCCGACCGTCGACCCGACCTGGCGCTTCATGACGCTGGACTGGGACGGCAAGATCCGCATGGACTGCTCCTCGCCGTACGCGATGGCGAGCCTGATCGCCAACCGCGACCGGTTCGACATCTCGACCGGCAACGACGCCGACTCCGACCGGCACGGCATCGTCACGCCGGACGCCGGACTGATGAACCCCAACGCCTACCTCGCGGTCGCCATCCAGTACCTGTACAGCCACCGTCCGAATTGGCGTCCGGACGCGGGGGTGGGCAAGACGCTGGTGTCCTCGTCCCTGATCGACAAGGTCGCCGCCGACCTCGGCCGGCGCCTGGTCGAGGTGCCCGTCGGCTTCAAGTGGTTCGTGCCCGGCCTGATGACCGGAGACCTGGGCTTCGGCGGCGAGGAGTCCGCGGGAGCGTCCTTCCTGGCGAAGGACGGCTCCACCTGGACCACCGACAAGGACGGCATCCTGCTCGCGCTGCTCGCCAGCGAGATCCAGGCCGTCACCGGCGCCTCGCCCAGCCAGCACTACGCGGACCTGGAGGCGCGCTTCGGGGCGTCCAGCTACGCCCGGGTGGACGCGCCGGCGACCCGCGAGCAGAAGGCGAAGCTCGCCAAGCTCAGCGCGTCCGACGTGACCGCGACCGAACTGGCCGGCGAGCCGATCACCGCCACCCTGACCCACGCCCCCGGCAACGGCGCGGCGATCGGCGGGCTGAAGGTCACCACCGCGTCGGCGTGGTTCGCCGCGCGTCCGTCGGGCACCGAGAACGTGTACAAGATCTACGCCGAGAGCCTGTTGGGCCCCGAGCACCTAGCACAGGTCCAGGCCGAGGCCAAAGAAGTGGTCGACGGCGTATTGGCCTGACCAGTTTCGAATAGGCTGGCGACATGAACAACGACGATGTCTTCATCTGTATCGACCACGTCGGCTACGCCGTCCCCAACCTCGACGAGGCCATCAAGCTGCACACCGAGGTCTTCGGCTGGCGGGTGCTGCACCGCGAGACCAACGAGGAGCAGGGCGTCGAGGAGGCCATGCTCGGCACCGGCGACCAGCTCACCGAGAACGCCCAGGTGCAGCTGCTCGCGCCGCTGAACGAGAACAGCACGATCGCGAAGTGGATCGAGCGCAACGGCGGACGCGGCGGCGTGCAGCAGGTCTGCTACCGGGTCGCCGACATCGACGTGGCCAGCGCGAAGCTCCGTGAACGCGGCGTCACGCTGCTCTACGACACGCCCAAGATCGGCACCGGCGGTTCGCGGATCAACTTCGCGCACCCGAAGAGCACCGGCGGCATCCTGCTCGAGATCGTCGAGCCGGCCGCCTCCGCCCACTGATCCGGTAGGCACGCGCTGCTGGCCCGGGACCCGTGGGGACCGGGCCAGTAGCATCAGAGCCGGAGGCGAAAGGGGAGAACGACCATGACCGACGTGACTCCGGGCCTGGAGCTGTTCGACGAGACGGCCTCGGCGGTGGGGAATTTCCCGCAGACCCTGCGCGGCTACGACCGCGGGGCCGTTGACGCCTACGTCCGTGACGTGGAGGCACAGCTGGCCCGCGCCAAGACCCAGGTGCGCCACCAGCAACGCCAGCTCGCCGAGGCGAACACCCGCGCGCACGACACCGACTTCGCCAAGCTCGGCGGGCACACCCGCGGGCTGCTGAAGGTCGCCGAGTCCCAGGCCGAGGAGCTGGTCACCTCCGCCGAGCACCGTGCCCGCCAGATCGTGGCGCAGGCGCACGCGGACGCGGAGAAGACCGCGCTGGAAGCCCAACTCGCCCTCGACACCGCCCAGGCCACCTCCACCGAGGAGCTGAACGCGCTGCGCCGGCGGCTCAGCGAGCAGACCGCCACCGAGTTGCAGGCCGCGAAGGACGAGGCCGCCGCCGTCCGCGATTTCGCCCAGCGCGCCGCCGCCGAGGTCATCAACGAGGCGCAGACGCGGGCCGCGGCGATCGCCGAACAGGCCCGGCTCAGCGCCGAGGCCACGCTGGTCGCCGCCGAACGCGAGTCCGCCGAGCACCGCCTCGGCGTCGTCGCGCAGCGCGAGGTGGCCCTGGCCGAAGTCACCGCCGCCCACACCGCGGCCGCCGCCGAGGTCGAGGAACTGTTGGAGAAGGCCCGCACGCAGTCCGCCGGCTACGCCGCCCGGCTGGAGGCCGACGCCCTCACCTGGGACCAGCGCCGGCAGGCAGCGCACGCCGAGGCCGGGCAGATCAAGGCCGCCGCCCACGCCGAGGCCGCGAAGATCACCGCCGCCGCCGAGACCGCCGCCGCCGCGCACCGCGCGGAGGCGCTGAAGGACACCCAGGCGGAGGTCGCGCGCCTGGAGGCCGAGATCGCCCAGCTGATCGGACGCCGCAAGGCGATCGTCGCCCAGCTCGGCGAGCTCTCCGCCCTGGCGGGCACCAGCGCGGCCGGCTATGGGGACGGAGACCCCGAGCAGTGACCTCGTCCGAACCGGAGGCGGGCGCCACGCCCGACGCCGAAACCCCACCCGCCCCGCAGCCCGTCCGCTCGAGCGCGTCGGGGCGCACGCCCGCGTCCGCCCGCACCCCGTCCGGCCCGCCGGCCACGCGGAGCTGGCTGCGCAAGTGGCGGCGAACCACCCAGCCCACTCCCCCGGATCTCAACGACGGGCTCGGCACCACGCTCGACCGGCGCACGTCCCTGCTCGACCGCAACCCGTTCCAGATCGGCTTCTTCCTGGCCATCGGCGGCATGGCCGCGTTCGGCGTCGTCACCTTGATGGTCTCGTTGCGCACGGTGATCGTGCTGGTGATGCTGTCGCTGGCGATCGCGCTCGGCCTGAACCCCGCCGTGGAGTGGCTGCACCACCGCGGCATCCGGCGCGGGCTAGCGGTGCTGATGGTGGCGCTCGGCCTGATCGGGCTGATCGTGCTGGCGGGCTGGGCACTGGTGCCGGTGGTCACCGAGCAGGTCAACCGACTGCTGTTCCAGGCGCCGGGCTACCTGGAGAACCTGCGGCAGAACCCGCAGATCGCGGCTCTGGACGCCCAGTGGAAGGTGATCGACCGCGCGGTGTCGTTCCTCACCTCCGGCGAGTTGATCTCGAGCCTGTTCGGCGGCCTGCTGGGCGCGAGCGCGGTGGTGGCCAACACGGTGTTCTCGGTGATCGTCACGACGGTCCTGACGCTGTACTTCCTGACCACGCTGCCCACGATCAAGGAGGTCATCTACCAGCTGGCCCCCGCCTCGCGGCGCCCGCGGGTGAAGTACCTGGCCAGCGAGATGTTCAAGCGGGTCGGCGGCTACGTGTCCGGGCTGTTCCTGGTGGTGCTGATCGCGATGACCGTCGCGTTCCTGTTCCTCAACATCGTCGGCCTGGCCCAGTACGCGCTCGCGCTCACGGTGGTGGTCGGCATGTTCGCCTTCGTGCCGCTGATCGGCACCACGATCTCGATGATCATCGTCTCGATCGTGGCGTTCTCGTTCTCGCCGACCACCGGGTTGATCACGCTGATCTTCTTCCTGGCCTACCAGCAGTTCGACGCCTACGTCATCCAGCCGAGGATCTTCTCGCGCTCGGTGCAGATCCCGGCGGTGCTGGTGATGCTGGCCGCCATCTCCGGCGGCGTCCTGGCCGGTTTCGTGGGCGCAGTCCTGGCCATCCCGGTGATGGCGGCCCTGCTGCTGCTCTACCGGGAGGTTCTGCTCCCGCACCTCGACCGCAGCTGAGACGGGTCAGAAGAGGCGGTCCTCGGCGTTGTCGAGGCCACGCAGGGTGTCGTAGTCCACAAGGACGCAGTCGATGCCGCGGGTGCCGGCGAGGGTGCGCGCCTGGGGCTTGATCAGCTGGGCGGCGAACACGCCGCGCACCGGGGCGAACAGCGGGTCGGCGTTCATCAGCGCGAGGTAGCGGGTCAGCTGCTCGACGCCGTCGATCTCGCCACGGCGCTTCACCTCGACCGCGACGTAGGCGCCGCGCTGGTCGCGGAACAGCAGGTCGACCGGTCCGATCGGCGTCGGGTGCTCGCGGCGGACCAGCGTCCAGCCCTCGCCGAACGTCGCCGGGTTCTCGGCCAGCAGCACCTGGAGGTGCGCCTCCACCCCGTCCTTCTGCAGGCCCGGGTCGATGCCGAGGTCGTGGGCGGAGTCGTGGAAGACCTCGCCGATCGCGATCTGGAGGGTGTCGCCGTCGCCGTTGCGCACCTCCCACACCTCGCTGAGCGAGGCCGCGTCCGGGCCGGTCACGGCGTCCACCGCGTCGGGGGCGCTGACCGTGAGGGTGCACGGCGCGCTCATCCAGTTGAGGGGCTTGTACGCGCGGTCGTCGGCGTGGACGGAGACCGACCCGTCCGCCTTCACCATGATCAGGCGGGTGGCCATCGGGAGGTGTGCGGAGAGGCGTCCGGCGTAGTCGACCTGGCAGCGGGCAATCAGCAAACGCACCCGGACAACCTACACGGCCGGACGCCCGGAACGGCGCCGGATCAGGACCGGCCACCCTCCCGGGCGCGAGCGGTGTACACACCCGCGGTCAACGCACGGTGGGAGGCGGAGATGATCTCCTCCAGGACGGCCAGGTCGACCTTCGCAAGATCCTTGAGGTAGACGCACCCGACCGCGCTGGTGTGTTCACCGAGGCGCGCCAGGCGGTCGGCGTGGGCGGCCGTCCCGTCCGCGAGGTAGACCGTCAGTGCCGTCTTGCGCGGGGAGAAGCTGGTCGAGGGGCCCTCGCCCTCGCGTCCGCTGTCGTAGCGGTAGGTGTAGTGGCCGGCCCCGACGATCGAGGAGTAGCACATCCGCGGCTCCTCACCGGTGACCCGGCGCAGCAGCTCGACCATGGTCAGCGCGTCCCGGTGGCGCACCGCCGGGGTGACGGCATCGAGGAAGGCGGTGGTCTCGGCGTCGGTCATCAGGCCCCCTCGGGTCGGGATTCGGGCCATCGTAGCGAGGCCATAGGCTGGGCTCCATGGCCAAGCGTCCGTCCAAGCACCTGCGCGAGCCCCGACCGCTGTCCTCGGGCGCGTTCGCGCGCCTGGAGCAGAAGGCGGACGGGCCGTGGATGGTGCAGACGATGCCCGCGGACGCGGCCACCAAGTCCTACAGCTGCCCGGGCTGCAACCAGCAACTCCCGCCCGGGACGGCTCACGTGGTCACCTGGCCGCGCGAGGCCAGCCTCGGATCGGCCTCCGCCGTCGAGGAGCGCCGGCACTGGCACACCTCCTGCTGGCAGCGGCGGCAGTGATGGGGCTGTACACCGAACTGGTCGGTTCCGGGCGTCCGCGCTTCGCCTTCCTGCACGGCCTGTTCGGCCGCGGCCGCAACTTCGCCGCGATCGCCCAGCAACTCGCCGCACAGGACCTCCCCGTCGTGCTGTTCGACCTGCCCGACCACGGCGCGAGCGGCTGGACCGACGCCTTCAGCTACCCGGGCATGGCCGAGACGGTGGCCGCGGAGATCGACGTGCGGCTGGGCTCGGCCGCCGAGATGATCCTGGTGGGGCACTCGATGGGCGGCAAGGTCGCGATGCTCACCGCGCTCGCCCACCCCGAACTGGTCTCGGGCCTGGTGGTGATCGACATCGCCCCCGGCCACTCCGACCAGGTGGACACCTTCGCCCCGCTGGTGGCGGCGATGCGTTCGCTCGACCTCGCCACCCTCGGCTCCCGGGGCGAGGCGGACGCGCGGCTGCGCGCGCAGGTGCCGACCGACAGCGTCCGGCTGTTCCTGCTGCAGAACCTGCGCCACAAGGGCGGGTGGCACTGGCAGCCGAACCTGGCGATGCTGGGCGACGCGTTGGGCGAGATCGGCGACTGGCCCGATCCGGGGCCGGTGAGCTATCGCGGTCCGGTGCTGTGGCTGACCGGGGAGAACTCGGCCTACGTGCGTCCCGAGCACGAGGAGGCGATGCGCCGGCTGTTCCCCGCCGTCGAGCGCCGGGTGGTGGCCGGTGCCGGGCACTGGGTGCACGCCGACCAGCCCGGGGCGGTGACGTCCGCCCTGGTGGAGTTCGCGGAGACCGTGGACGAGGTCAGCCGGCGACCACGCTCGTGATCACGGCCGGCAGCTTCGGCTTGCCGGACCCGTCGCCGTAGCTGTCGTCCTGCCCGCCCTTGGCGATCGCCTCGACGACCTTGATCCCGGCCGCGTCGACGTGGCCGAACACGGTGTAGTTCGGCGACAACTGGCTGTCGGCGTAGACGATGAAGAACTGGGAGCCGTTGGTGTTCGCACCCGCGTTGGCCATCGCCAGGGTGCCGGCGGTGTAGGTCTCGGTCCCGCTGAGTTCGTCGGGGAACGCGTAGCCGGGACCGCCGGAGCCGGTGGCCGTCGGGTCGCCGCACTGGAGCACGAAGATGCCGCCGTCGACCAGGCGGTGGCAGGAGGTGCCGTCGAAGTAGCCCTGCTGGGCGATCGAGATGAACGAGTTGACCGTGCACGGCGTGTGCTCGCGGTCGAGAGTCACGGTGATCTTGTCGGCGTTCAGCCCGATCGTGTAGGGCACCGTCCCGGTGTTCGGCACGTTCGTCGCCGGCGGCAGGGACACCTTCTTCGCCGCACTACCGGACGCGGTGTAGGTGCAGTTCACACCGGACGTGGACGCCGGTGCGGCGGGCGTGCTCGAGGTGCAGGCGGACATCAGCGCGGCGAGCATCGCCACCGGCAGCAGCAGGATCAGCTTCTTCACCGCCCCACCCTCCCACACCCCTGCCCCGATCGGCCCGCGCACCCACCGTCGTCCGGGCTCCCCACGAGCGTTCGGTAGGTTGGACGCATGGTCAACCTCACTCGCATCTACACTCGCACCGGCGACGCCGGCACCACCCGGCTGTCGGACCTGTCGGAGACTGCGAAGACCGATCCGCGGGTGGAGGCGTACGGCGACGTCGATGAGGCGAACTCCCTGCTCGGCATGATCACGAGCCGGGCGGACCTGCCGCCGCGCATCCGCGAGGTGTTGCGCCACATCCAGAACGAGCTGTTCGACTGCGGCGCCGACCTGTCGAACCCGCTGGCCGCCGACCCGCCGTACGAACCGCTGCGGATCATCCAGCCGAACATCGACCGCCTCGAAGGCTGGTGCGACGAGTTCGGCGACCCGCTGCCGTCCTTGCGGTCGTTCATCCTGCCCGGTGGCACCCAGACCGCGGCGATGATGCACCTGGCGCGCAGCGTCGTCCGCCGGGCCGAGCGGGCCGGCTGGCGGGCCGTCGAGGCCTACGGCACGCAGGAGGCGGCGGACGGCCGTCCCGGCGGGGTGAACCCGTTGGCGCTCCAGTACCTGAACCGGCTGTCCGACCTGCTGTTCATCCTGGCCCGCGTGGTCGGCCAGGACGCCGGCGAGGTCCTCTGGATCCCCGGCAAGGACCGCGAGGTCGCCGACCCGAAGGGCAGGAAGCAGCGCAAGCGCCTCACCCACTGACCGGCCCGAATCGGTTCGCGGGTACGGTCGCTGAGGAGACCCGGCGAGGAACGAGACGGTCGGCGTCACGTAGGGCCGCCCGCACGCCTTCCCCGCATCGGCGAGTGAATCCCGCGTTTCTCGGGTTCTCAGGGCGGCTCACGGCCGCCCTCGCGGTGACTACCGAGAAACTCGGGCTATGGAGCCTGAACTCACCCTGATAATGCGAGGACCTCGGGAAGCACTGACGCGACGGTCGCCAGCGGCCGCGAAAAGCCGAGAATCCCGGGAGACGGGTGGGCGTTCCAGGCCACGGGCTCCTTCGTGACGCGCTGGTTGGTTCCTCACCAGCGCTCCTCAGGGAGCGGGGCGCGTCAGCGGTAGCGGGAGCCGGGGGGCGCGGACTCCAGCCAGCTCAGGAGGCCGGTCAGGGAGGGCACCGACATCGCCAGCTCCCAGGAGCTGCCGTCGGCGATCTCCATGCGGACGATCCGCTGGTCGTCGTAGAGCAGGACGGACTCGATCGAGTCTGGTTCGCGCTGCTGGCCGGCGCGGGCCTGCGAGCGCGGGAAGATCAGCCGCGGCCGCACCGAGATCGAGAACGCGCGGAACCACTCCAGGTTGTCGCCGGAGTAACGCGCGACGCCGAGCACCCACCCGGTACCCGGCGTCTTCGTCGACAACCGCACGGAACAGTCGAACAGTCCCCCCTGCCGCGACAGCCATCGTCGCCGGATGCCGAGGAACGCCACCGGCAGCAGCAGGAGGACGACCAGCGTGAGCGCCACCGTTTCGGTGATGCCCAGCCAGTCCATCAGCGAGGCCCTACTTCGACTGCTGGGCGAGGTGGGCGGCGCGGACCTGGGCCTGCGCCCGCAGGAAGTGCTGACGGGTCTCCTCGTCCAGCTCACCGGCGTTCAGGCGCTTCTCCGCGGCGGCGAGCTCGTGCTCGGCCGCCTTCAGGTCGATCTCCTTGGCGACCTTCGCGAACTGCGACAGCACCGAGACCCGGTTGTCCGCCACCGAGATGAAGCCGCCGTCCAGCGCGAGCACCTCCCGGTTGCCGTCCGCGGTCAGTACCTCGGCCGCACACGGCACCAGGGCGGCCAGGAACGGCTCGTGGTTCGGCAGGACGCCGAGGTCGCCCTCGGTCGTGCGGGCGATCACGCTCAGCGCGTCGCCCTCCCACGCGATGCCGTCCGCCGAGACCACCTCGACGCGCAGGACGTCTGCCACGTCAGCCTTCCTTCTGGATGCGGTCCCAGTTCTCCATCACCATGTCCATGCCACCGACGTTGAAGAACGCCTGCTCAGCGACGTGGTCGACCTCGCCGTCGCAGATCATCTTGAACGACTCGATGGTGTCCTTCAGCGGGACGGTCGAACCGGG
>JAIUOS010000001.1 GCA_020161755.1 Actinomycetota bacterium | reverse complement strand
CGGACCCGGACCGAGTCAGGAACCGTCCCCAACCCCAGCAGTCGGAGCAGGAGGCGGACCAAAAGGGGACTGTCCCCTTTCAGTCCACGGACGCGGTCTGGAGGTTCCGGGCGCGCTCGAGGGCGTCCAGCATCGCGCGGGAGCCCCGGCAGAGCAGGTCGAGGTCCTCGACGGAGAGCACCCCGAGCACCACGCCCAGGACGCGTCCGAACATCGAGTCCATCTCGCGCATCATGTCGCGTCCGGTCTCGGTCGGGTGCAGCCGGCGGACGCGGCGGTCGGCCGGGTCGTCGGTGCGGGCGATCAGCCCCTTCTCCACCAGTCGCTCGACCAGGCCGCTGGCGGTGGGGGCACTGACCCCCAGTTGCGTCCCGAGTTCGTGCCCGGCGATCCCGGGCTGCTTGACCACGTGCCCCAGGACGCGCAACTGCTGCATGGTCAGGTCCGGCGGCGTGGGCATCGGGCCGACCAGCCCCATCGCGCGGTCGTGCACGGCGGAATTGAGGTCGAACAGCTCGCGGGCCAGCGCTGCGCGCTCGTCGTCGAGCCCCGTCACCTCGAAGCGGTCCACGCAAAATCGCTTTCCTTGGCAGAAATAGTTAGAGCTATGCTAACCGATGCCGCTGTGACGCGGCCATGTGCTCCCTGTACGGGAGCCCGGAGAGAGGAACGACCGTGGTTCGTCTGACCAAGATCAGCCTGGCCCACCGCACGGTGATCCTGCTGCTGAGCCTGCTCACCATCGGGCTCGGCGTCTACGCCGCCGGTGCGCTCAAGCAGGAGCTGATCCCGTCCATCGACGTCCCGCGCGCGAGCATCATCAGCGCCTACCCGGGCGCCTCCCCCGACGTGATCGAGGCCCAGGTGTCCAAGCCGATCGAGAGCGCGGTGAAAGCCGTGGACGGCGTCACCTCGGTCACCTCGACCAGCAGCAGCGGCGTCTCGCAGGTCACCGCCCAGTGGGAGTACGGGCTGAACACCGACGACATCACCAACAAGATCCGCAGCGCCGTCGACTCCGTCTCGGCGAGCCTGCCCAGCAACGTCGACCCCACCGTCGTCACCGGTGGCACCGACGACATCCCCGTCGTGATCCTCGCGCTCTCCTCCAGCGACAGCCTGACCGACCTGTCCACCAAGGTCACCGACCAGGTGACGCCCGCGCTGAAGACGCTCAACGGCGTCCGGGACGTGTCGGTCTCGGGCCAGGAGAAGCACGAGATCGTCATCACCTACAACCAGAAGAAGATCGACAAGTACGGGATCGACCCGTCCACGATCGCCCAGTACTTCGCCGCCGGCTCCAGCGCGATCCCGTCCGGCACGATGCGCACCGACACCGTCAACTACGACGTGCAGACCGGAACCTCGCTGTCGACCGCCGAGCAGATCGCCGACCTGCGCCTCCAGGGCACGGACGGCCCCGTCCGCCTCGGCAAGATCGCGAGCGTCAAGGAGTTGCCGGTCGAGACCACCAGCATCTCCCGGGTGAACGGACGCACGTCGCTCACCCTGATGGTCACCAAGGCTCCGGACGCGAACACTGTCACCGTCGCGCACGAGGTGGTCGCGGCGCTGCCCGGCCTGGCCAAGCAGTTGGGCAACGGCGCCGAGTTCGCGACGGTCTTCGACCAGTCCCCCTACATCACCGACTCGATCCGCGACCTGAGCGTAGAGGGCGGCATCGGCCTGGGTATGGCCGTGCTCGTGATCATGGTGTTCCTGGGCTCGATCCGTCCCACCCTGATCACGGCCATCTCGATCCCACTGTCGCTGCTGATCGCGCTGATCGCCCTGTGGGTGGGCGGCTACACGCTCAACATCATCACCCTGGCCGCGCTCACCGTCGCGATCGGACGCGTGGTCGACGACTCGATCGTGGTCATCGAGAACATCAAGCGGCACCAGGGGTACGGGGAGTTCGGCCGCAAGTCCATCACCAACGCGGTCCGGGAAGTGGCCGGCGCGGTCACCTCGTCCACCTTCACCACGGTCGCGGTGTTCCTGCCGATCGGCCTCGTCGGCGGCCAGGCCGGGCAGATCTTCCGTCCGTTCGCCGTGGCGGTCACGGTCTCGCTGCTGGCGTCCCTGCTCGTCGCGATGACCGTGGTGCCGATGCTCGCGTCCTGGTTCATGCGCCCGACCGCCAAGCAGGCGGAGCGGATCGCGGCCGCCGCCGAGTCCGAGGAGAAGGACACCTGGCTGCAGCGGGCCTACATGCCGGTGCTCAACTGGGCACTGCACCGCCGCTGGATCACCATCGGCCTCGCCCTGCTGCTGTTCGTCGGCACGCTCGCGCTCTCGCCGCTGCTCAAGACCGACTTCATCGGCAGCATGGGCACCACCAGCCTGTCGATCTCACAGAAGCTGCCCTCGGGTACCGGCCTCGCCCAGACGGACGCGTCCGCGCGCCAGATCGAGCAGGTGCTCGCCGCCGACCCGTCCGTCGAGTCCTACACGACCAGTATCGGCGGCTCGACGAGCGTGTTCATGGGGAGCCAGGCCGACACCAACCAGGCCACGTACACCGTGCCGCTGAAGTCGGGGGCCTCGGCCGCAGACACCGCGACCCGGCTGCGCCAGGCGATCGGCGACCTCGGCAGCGGGGTGGGCGAGGTCGAGGTGTCGATCGGCAGCGAGGGCAGCGCGTCCAGCGGCGTCGTGGTGTACGTCGAAGGCACCGACCTGACCAAGCTCAAGCAGGCCAACGACCAGGTGTCCGGGGTGCTGTCCGGCATCGCGGGACTGACCAACGTGAACAGCGACCTCACCGACGCCCGCGACATGCTCCAGGTCAAGATCGACGACAAGGCGGCCGCCCACTACGGCATGACCCAGGCCTCGATCGGGCAGGCGGTGGCGCGCGCCGTCCGCGGCCAGCAGATCGGCACGATGGCGCAGGGCGACGACACGCTGAGCGTCTACGTGCGCTCGCAGAGCCCGGTCAAGAGTGTGGACGAGTTGCGCGACATCACCCTGCCGGTCACCCAGCTGATGAACGCGGACGCCCGGTCCGACGCCCTCGACAAGGTCACCAAGCGTTCGGACGCGCTGTCGAAGGACTCCAAGGCGCAGGCCACCGACGCCTACAACGACCAGGTGCGGGCGTTGAAGAAGAGCAAGGCCCAGGCCAAGAAGGCCGTGCGGACCCTGACCAAGCAGGTCAGCTCGACGAAGAAGAAGGTGGCCAGCTACCAGAAGCAGCTGGCCGCGATCCCGGCGAAGTGCCAGAGCGATCCGGCCGACCCGGACTGCCTGCCGCTCGCTTCGGGCATCTTCCGGGTGTCGCAGCAGCTGTCGGCGGCGGCGAGCCAGCTCGCGTCCCTCTCGGTCGCGCTTGCGCAGTCGAAGGCCGGCATCACCTCGGTCGACAAGCAGCTCGATGCGCTGGCGACCTCGCGCAGCAAGTCGCTGGAGGCGCAGGACAAGCAGCAGGCGATCTCCGACGCGTCCAAGGACGCGCAGGAGGCGACCGCCGATGCCATCCAGCTGAACGCCGTCGCCGAGGTGTCGGTGGTCAAGGCTCCGGCCAGGATCAGCCGCGTGGACGGCACCCGCGCCGCCACCCTGACGGCCACCTCCGAGTCCTCCGACCTCGGCACGGTGACCACCGAGCTGAACGAGGGGATCGCCGCCCTCGACCTGCCGGACGGGGTGACCGTCCGCGTCGGCGGTGTCTCGCAGCAGCAGCAGGACTCGTTCGCCCAGCTCGGGCTGGCGATGCTGGTGGCGATCTTCGTCGTCTACCTGATCATGGTGGCCACGTTCGGCTCGCTGCTCCAGCCGCTGATCCTGATGGTGTCGGTGCCGTTCGCGGCGACCGGCGCGATCGGGCTCTCGCTGGTCAGCGACACCGCGCTGGGCGTGCCGAGCATGATCGGCCTGCTGATGCTGATCGGCATCGTGGTGACGAACGCGATCGTGCTGATCGACCTGATCAACCAGAAGCGGAAACTCGGGCTCGGGGTGGACGAGTCCATCCAGGCGGGGGCCCGGCTGCGGGTGCGGCCGATCATCATGACCGCCCTGGCCACGGTGTTCGCGCTGGTGCCGATGAGCCTCGGACTGACCGGCGGCGGCGTGTTCATCTCCAAGCCGCTGGCGATCGTGGTGATCGGCGGCCTGGTGTCTTCGACGCTGCTCACGCTGATCCTGGTGCCGGTGCTCTACGACCTGCTCGAGACCTGGCGTGCCAAGCGGGCCGCGAAGGAGGCGCCTGAGGCTGTGGCGGCGTGATCGTGTGACGTTGTGCCCCAAGTTCGGGGCACAACGTCACACGCTGCGCGAGCGGCAGCGCGGGCAGGGTTTCAGCGTGCCGGTCCAGCCGAGATTGGCCAGCGCGGCACTCACCTGCCGGGCCACGTGGCACGGGTCTCCCACCACCTGTTTCCAGCCGAACCGGAGGGTGAGCAGCCCCGCGATGAGGTGATCGTTGTCCCGGTCCATGTCCGCGAGGGCCGTCGCTCCCCGGTGATAGGCCCTCCCGTCGAGCTCGACCAGCAGGCCGAACTTTTCGTACCAGGCGTCCGGCCGGTGGCGTCCGAGTGGGCTGGCCTGGCGCAAGGCGGTCGGCAGCCCGTGCCGGCTCTCGACGTCGCGGGTGTAGCGCAACTCGAGCGGGCTCCGGGATCCGGCGGCGACCTCAGCCACGAGCTCCTCGAGCAGCCGCCGATGGGGATGACGCGCCGCCTCGGCAAGGCCGGACCGCAACTCACCGGGGCGAACCCGACCGCTGCCGACGGCTTCGGCCAGCAGCGCCACCACCTCGTCGGTGTCGGAGACCGCCGCCACATCGATGACCGTCTGTGCTGCCCGGGTTCGAGGCGGCTCTCCCGATCCCAGGCGAAGTGACCGGATGAAGCGCCACCGCGGGTCTCTGGCCCGCGCCTGTCCAGCGGTGAAGACGGCCACGCAGTCCGGGGGTCGAGGAACGAACCCGTGCAGGAAGGCAGCGGCATGGAGGCCCAGCACGGCGCTCGGTCCGCCGAGGAGCACGCCCGCCCAAGCCTGTTGCCGCCAGGCGCCGTCCGCGGTGGCGTAGACACCCCTGGCCAGGCGGGTGAGGACGTGCTGCGCCACCATCCGCTCGACCACCCGATCGGTGATGCCGAACCCGTCGAGTTGGGCCGACGACAGGGTCGCAGACTGGCGCGCGGCCAGGCGGAGCAGCTCTGGGGGCAGGTAGCGGCGCGGGATCACGCCCTTCACTATCGGCACGACGAGCCGATTGTGTTCACCCGAATTCGCGGCTGTGGACAACGCGTGACGTTGTCCACCGAGTTCGGGGCACAACGTCACACGCTGAGTGTCTGGGGTGCGTGGCAGAGTGGTCCCACCATGGCGGGGGACGTGCTCGAGCGGTTCTCCGAGGCCACCAGGGCGTGGTTCCGGAGCAACTTCGCCGCGCCCACCGCGGCCCAGGCGGGCGCCTGGGAGTCGATCTCCTCGGGCCGGCACACGCTGGTGGTCGCCCCGACCGGCTCGGGCAAGACCCTTTCGGCGTTCCTGTGGGCACTCGACCGGCTGGCCACCGAGCCGCCGCCCGACCCTCGTCGGCGGTGCCGCGTGCTCTACATCTCGCCGCTCAAGGCGCTCGCGGTCGACGTGGAGCGCAACCTCCGCTCGCCCCTGGTCGGCATCGGCCACGCCGCCACCCGACTCGGCCTCCCGAAACCCGACGTACGAGTGGCCGTGCGCTCCGGCGATACCCCCGCCGAGGAGCGCCGCCGGTTCACCCGCGACCCTACCGACATCCTGATCACCACCCCCGAGTCGCTGTTCCTGCTGCTCACCTCGGCCGCGCGCGAGTCGCTGCGCGGCGTCGAGACGGTGATCATCGACGAGGTGCACGCCGTCGCCGGCACCAAGCGCGGCGCCCATCTCGCGCTCAGCCTGGAACGGCTGGACGCCCTGCTGGAGCGCCCGGCCCAGCGCATCGGGCTGTCGGCCACGGTTCGACCGGTCGAGGAGGTGGCCCGGTTCCTCGCCGGCGGACGCGAGGTCAGCCTGGTCACCCCGCCGAGTGAGAAGAAGTGGGACCTCGAGGTGGTCGTGCCGGTGCCCGACCTGGGCGCCATCGGCCAGCCCACCGGCGACCTGAGCGGACCGGCGGCGGGCGACCCCGAGCGCACCTCGATCTGGCCCCACGTCGAGGAACGCATCGTCGACCAGATCGCCGCGCACTCCTCGACGCTGGTCTTCGTCAACTCCCGGCGGCTGGCCGAGCGGCTCACCGCCCGCTTGAACGAGATCTGGCTGGAGCGCCTCGAGGCGGCGGAGGAGATCCCGGGACGAGCCCCGGACGACGATCCACGGTCCCTGAGGAGCGCCGGCGAGGTACGAGCCGTGCCGAGTCGCGCGCCCGCGCAGGTGATGGCGCAGTCGGCGATCAGCCAGGGAGTGCCGCCGGTGCTGGCGCGCGCGCACCACGGGTCGGTGAGCCGCGAGCAGCGCCAGGAGACCGAGGAGGACCTCAAGGCCGGGCGGCTGCCGGCCGTGGTCGCCACGTCGTCGCTGGAGCTGGGCATCGACATGGGCGCGGTCGACCTGGTCGTGCAGGTGGAGGCACCCCCGTCGGTGTCCTCCGGGCTGCAACGGGTCGGGCGCGCGGGCCACCAGGTCGGCGCGACCTCGCGCGGGGTGATGTTCCCGAAGTTCCGCGGCGACCTGGTGCAGACCGCAGTGATCGTCGAACGCATGCGCGCCGGGCAGATCGAGTCGCTGCGCGTGCCCGCCACCCCGCTGGACGTGCTCGCCCAACAGGTCGTCGCGATGGTGGCGATGGACGACTGGACGGTCGCCGACCTCGAAGCCCTGGTGCGCCGGTCGGCGTCCTTCTCCGGCCTGACCCGCGGCGTGCTGGAGTCGGTGCTCGACATGCTCAGCGGGCGGTATCCGTCCGACGAGTTCGCCGAGCTGCGTCCGCGCCTGGTCTGGGACCGCGCCCAGGGCACGCTCACCGGACGCCGCGGCGCCCAGCGGCTCGCGGTCACCAGCGGCGGCACGATCCCGGACCGCGGCCTGTACGGGGTGTTCCTCGCCGGCGCGGAGGGTCCTGGACGCCGGGTCGGCGAGCTCGACGAGGAGATGGTCTACGAGTCGCGGGTGGGGGACGTGTTCGCGCTCGGCACCTCCAACTGGCGCATCGAGGACATCACCCACGACCGCGTGCTGGTCACCCCCGCGCCCGGCGTGCCCGCGCGGCTGCCGTTCTGGAAGGGCGACAGCCTGGGTCGGCCCGCCGAACTCGGGGCGGCGGTCGGGGCGTTCCTGCGCGAGGTCGGCTCGCTGTCACCGGCGAAGGCGCGCGCCCGGGTCACCGCCGCCGGGCTGGACGAGTGGGCGACCGACAACCTGCTGGGCTACCTCGGCGAGCAGACCGAGGCGATCGGACGGCTGCCCAACGACCGCCAGCTCGTGGTGGAGCGCTTCCGCGACGAGATCGGCGACTGGCGGGTCGTGGTGCACTCCCCCTTCGGCGCCCAGGTGCACGCCCCGTGGGCGCTGGTGGTCGCCGCCCGGCTCCGGGAGCGTTACGGCGTCGACGTGCAGGCCATGCACGCCGACGACGGCCTGGTCTTCCGGCTGCCCGACACCGACTGGATGGAGGAGGACGGGGGCGTCCTTCGTGACGACGCGCTCGGACGTGTCACGAGGGGACGCCGTCACACCAACGCCCCCGCCGGCCCGATGGACGAGCTGCTCGAGCTGATCTTCCCCGACCCCGAGGACATCGCGGCGATCGTCACCGAGCAGCTCGGCGGCTCGGCGCTGTTCGCGTCCCGGTTCCGGGAGTGCGCCGGACGCGCGCTGCTGCTGCCCAAGCGGCGTCCCGACCGACGTCAGGCCTTGTGGCAGCAGCGTCTGCGGGCGTCCCAGCTGCTCGAGGTGGCCAGCCAGTACCCGAGCTTCCCGATCGTGCTGGAGGCGGTC
Source organism: Actinomycetota bacterium (assembly GCA_020161755.1). Classification (GTDB taxonomy): domain Bacteria; phylum Actinomycetota; class Actinomycetes; order Propionibacteriales; family Propionibacteriaceae; genus Propionicimonas. The sequence continues at coordinate 304,139 of JAIUOS010000001.1, read as the reverse complement.
CGGGAGTGCGTGAACGACGTGTTCGACGTGCCCGGCCTGGTGGAGCTGCTGACCGGCGTCCGCTCGCGCCGCATCACCACGGTGGCGGTCGAGACGTCCCAGCCGTCGCCGTTCGCGTCCTCGCTCATGTTCGGCTACGTCGCCCAGTTCCTGTACGAGGGCGACTCACCGCTGGCCGAGCGCCGGGCGGCCGCGCTGGCCCTCGACCCGTCGCTGCTCGCCGAGCTGCTCGGCACCACCGAGGGCCTGTCGCTGGCCGAACTCCTCGACCCGGACGCGCTGACCCGCACCGAGCTCGAACAGCAGCACCTGCTCGAGGGCCGCCGCGCCCGGGACGCCGACGACCTCACCGACGTGCTGCGCTCGATCGGTCCGCTCGACACCGCCGGGGCGGCCGCACGATGCGCCGACCCCGAAGCCGCACCGGACTGGCTCGTGGACCTGGTCCGGCAGCGCAGGGTGATCGAGCTGCCCGGCAGCCGCGGGTCGCGCTGGGCGGTCGTCGAGGATGCCGGACGCCTCCGCGACGCCCTGGGCGTCCCCCTGCCGGTCGGTATTCCCGAGGCGCTGCTGGCCCCGGTGCCCGACCCGCTCGGCGACCTGCTCGCCCGCTACGCGCGCACGCACGCGGTGTTCACCGCCGGCGAGGCCGCCGCGTGGCTCGAGCTCGGTGTCGCCGTGACCAGGGACGTGTTGCGCCGTCTCGTCGCCGCCGGTCGCCTGGTCGAGGGCGACCTGCGTCCGGTCGGGTGGACGCCGCGCGGGCCAGCGCACACCGGCGAGGCGCCCGCGGAGACCACCGAACGCACCCAGTTCTGCGACGCCGAGGTGCTGCGGCTGCTGCGCCGCCGCTCGCTGGCCGCCCTGCGCGAAGCTGTCGAGCCGGTCGCCGCGCAGGACTTCGCCCGGTTCCTGCCCGGCTGGCAGGGCGTAGGCGAGCTGCGCGGGGTGGACGGGGTGCTGCGCGCGGTCGAGCAGCTGGCGGGGGTCCCGGTGCCGGCCAGCGCGCTGGAGTCGCTGATCCTGCCGGCACGGGTGCGCGACTACCAGCCGGCCATGCTCGACGAGCTGACGGCGGCCGGCGAGGTGCTGTGGCAGGGCCACGCGGCGCTGGCCGGCACCGACGGCTGGGTCTCGCTGCATCCCGCCGAGCTGGCGCCGCTCACGCTGGCCGCGTCGCAGGAGGTGCCAGACGACCTCAGCTACTCGGTGCTGGCGACGATCGGCGGCGGCGGCTACTTCTTCCGTCCGTTGGCCGACCAGTTGGGCGTCACCGACGACGAGCTGACCGCCGCCCTCTGGAACCTGGTCTGGGCGGGCCTGCTCGGCAACGACACCCTCGCGCCGCTGCGTGCGCTGCTCGGCCAGGGCCGCCCCGCGCACCGGTCGCGTCCGGCGGCACCCGCCCGCGGACGCTACGGACGCGCCCTGCCGCGGGCACCCCTGCCGCGTCGGGCCGGACCGCCCCAGGCCGCCGGCCGCTGGTCAGCGCTGCCGGGACTCGAACCCGACCCCACCGCCAGGGCGTTCGCCCGGGCCGAACTGCTGCTCGACCGCTACGGCGTGGTCACCCGCGGCAGCGTCGCCGCCGAGGACCTGCCGGGCGGCTTCGCCGCGGTCTACCGCGTGCTGGCCGCCGCCGAGGAGACCGGGCGCGTCCGCCGCGGCTACTTCGTCGAGGGGCTCGGCGCCGCCCAGTTCGGCGGGGTCGGGGCGGTCGACCGGCTGCGGTCGATGGCCCGTCCGCTCGAGGTGGCCCCGACCGGCCCGGCGCTGGTGCTGGCCGCCGCCGACCCGGCGAACCCCTACGGCGCCGCGCTGGGGTGGCCGCAGCGCCCGGACGCCGAGGGCCACGGCCACCAGCCCGGGCGCAAGGCCGGCGCCCTCGTCGTGCTGGTGGACGGCCGGCTGGTGCTCTACGTCGAGCGGGGCGGACGCACGCTGCTGTCCTGGACCGACGACGCGTCCCTGCTGGAGCCGGCAGCGGTGGCGTTGGCCGGAGCCGTCCACGCCGGGGCGCTCGGCAAGCTGACCGTCGAGAAGGTGGACGGGGAGTCGGTGCTCGGCTCCAACCAGCCGCTGGCGCGGGCGCTCGCCGCCGCCGGGTTCGGGCTGACCCCGCGCGGCCTGAGGCTGCGGCGGTAGCCGATGCCCGAGGGCGACACCGTCTTCCGCACCTGCGCACGCCTGCACGAGGCGCTCGCCGGACGCGAACTGCTGGCCGCCCAACTGCGCTGGCCGAGCCTGTCCACCGCGCGCCTGGACGGCATGGTGGTCACCGGCGTGGTGCCGCGCGGCAAGCACATCCTGCTGCGCCTCGACACCGGGTGGACCCTGCACTCCCACCTGAAGATGGAGGGCCAGTGGCGCATCGAGCGGACGGTGGATGAGGAGCACCACCCCCACCCCACGGTCCCTGAGGAGCCCCGGGCGAGGAACGAGCCCGGGGCGTCACGAAGGGCCGCAACGCCCCGAGCCGCCGACCTCGAGCGCCGCTACCCGAGCCACGACGTCCGCGCGATCCTGGTCACCGACCCGTGGACGGCGCTCGGCCTGAGGCTGGGCCAGCTCGACCTGGTCCGCACGTCCGAGGAGAGCACCCTGGTCGGCCACCTCGGACCCGACATCCTCGACCCCTACTTCGACCCCACGGACGCGGTCGCGAACCTGGCCGCGAGCCGAACCAGCATCGGCGCCGCCCTGCTCGACCAGCGCAACCTCGCCGGCATCGGCACCCTGTGGGCGAGCGAAACCCTCTTCGCCGAACGCACGTCGCCCTGGGCGACCGACCCCCGTCCCGAACTCCTCGGACGCCTGGTCGCGCGCGCCCGTCGCCTGATGAGCGCCGCGGCCACGTCCGACTCCCCCGTCCAGACCTCCACCGGCTCCCGCCGCGAGGGCGAGAACACCTACGTCCACGGACGCTCGGGACGGCCCTGCCGCCGCTGCGGCACGACGGTCCGGGTGGCGCCGATCGGCCCGCCCACCCGCGAGCGGGTCATGTTCTACTGCCCCACCTGCCAGGGCGGGCTCGCCCCGGGCGACGACGGTCGCCGCGTCGCCCCGCTGGGCTCGGGCAGCCGCCGCCCGAACCGCGGACGAGAAGGCCGACGCTAGCGCCGCTTCGGCACCGGCTGGCCGGCGAGCTGGCGGGCGACGTGGTCGCGGGCGTGCGCGACGGCCACGTCCAGGTCGTCGAACTGGTGCTCGCGGGTGCGCAGCGCGGCCAGCACGCCCGCCCGTCCGGCCATGCGCTCGTGCCGGCGGCGCAGCCCCTTGAGCAGGACCGTCACGCCCCGGGCCTCGAGCAGTTCCATGATCTCGGTGAGCCGGTGGGCGCCGGTCGGGTCGAGCAGCTCGACCTTCGACAGCCGAAGCATCACCACCCAGGCGTCGCTGTCGGCGATGTCGTCCATCACGCGGTCGGCGGCGCCGAAGAACAGCGAGCCCTCCAGAGCGAGCAGGGCGATGTGCTCGTCGCCGGGCGCCGGGACGCCGGGCAGCTCCTCGCGGGTCACGTGGGTGGTGTCGGCGAGCGCCCGCAGGGCGAAGAACGCGGCCAGCACCACGCCGATCTCCACCGCCGTGATCAGGTCGAACAGCACCGTGCAGGCGATGGTCGCGGTGAACGTGGCCGCGGTGCTGCGTCCGACCTTGAGCAGGTTCGACACCTCGTGGACGTCGACCATCCGCAGGGTGGTGGCGATCAGCACCCCGGCGAGCGCGGCCAACGGGATCCGGGACGCGAGCCCGGCGCCGGCGGCCACCACCACCGCGAGCACCAGCGCGTGCGTCACGGCAGCGAGGCGCGACCGGGCACCGGCGCGGACGTTGACCGCGGTCCGGGCGATCGCACCGGTGGCCGGCATGCCGCCGAACAACCCGGACGCGATGGACGCGAGCCCCTGGCCGAAGACCTCCCGGTCGGGCAGGACGCGTCCGGTCGGCGCCATGCCGGCGGCCACCCGTGCGGACAGCAACGACTCGATGGCGGCCAGCGCGGCCACCGCCACGGCCGCACCGAACAGCTGCTCGACGGTGGCCGGGTCGACGGCGGGCAGGGTCGGCAGCGGCAGGTGCGTGGGCAGCGTGCCGATGCGGTCGACGCCGAGCCCGCCGACCTCGGCCAGCACCGTCGCCACCACCACCGCGATCAGCGCGGCCGGCAGCGTACTGCGCACGCGCCGCAACACTTCGATCAGCACCACGACGCCGACCGTGATCGACAGCGGGAGCCAGGCGTGCGACCAGTCGGCCGTCCGGATCGCGTCGAACGCAGCCAACACGGTCTTTTCGCCGGTCGGCACCGATGCGTCCAAAGCCAGCGGCACCTGCTGGAGGGCGATGATCAGCGCGATCCCGGCCGTGAAACCCTCGATCACCGGCCACGGGATGTACACCACCACCCGGCCCAGCCGCAGCGCGCCGGCCGCGACCAGCAGCACGCCGGCGATCACCGACACCGAGATGACCGCGGACGGGCCGTGCTGCGCCACGATCGGCGCGAGGATCACCGCCATCGCGCCGGTGGGACCGGACACCTGCACGTTCGAGCCGCCGAAGATCGCCGCCACCAGCCCGGCGACGATCGCCGTCACGAGACCGGCGGCCGCGCCCATGCCCGAGCTCACGCCGAACGCGAGGGCCAGCGGCAGCGCGACGATGCCGACGGTGACGCCGGCGAGCAGGTCGCGGCGCCAGCTCGTGCGCAGGGGACGCAGGTCGTCCGGCCCCGGCAGCAGGGTCCGCAGGTGGCGCCGGATGTGCTCGGGCACCCGGTGGTGCGGCGCGTCCGGCTCGGTGGCCCGGGTCTCGGTGGCGGTCACGAGAGCGGGGGGAGGGTGGCGGCCGCAGCGAGCTGGCCACCCTTGTCGAGGCTGTCGAGCAGGAACCGGCGCGCGCTGGTGAGCAGGTCGACGACGGCCGGGTGGGCGGTGCGGTACAGGACGTGGGAGCCGACGCGGCGCGAGGTGACCACCCCGTACTGCCGCAGCACGCCGAGGTGCCCGGACAGGTGGGACGGCGACCCGCCGAGCTCGGCGAGCAGGTCGGCGACGTTGACCTCGCCGGAGCCGGGAGCCTTCGACGCGGCCACGAGCAGCTCGAGCACCCGGATCCGCACGGGGTGGGCGAGGGCCCGGAACAGGTTGGCCTTGATCTCGTAGAGGGGCTCGTCGGCTGGTTTCACGATTTCAGAATATCCTGAAATCGGAGCCTCTGTATCGTGATGCCATGGCGTGGGGGACGAGGGCCTGGCGGTGGGTACGGGCGAACCCGTCCGCGACCCTGCTGGTCGTCCAGCTGCTCGGCATCCTGCTCTACGCGTTCGTCGACGACGTGGCCGCCAGCTCCCCCGGACGCCTGCTGCTGTCGCTGTTCGGGATGCTCGTGGTGGTGCTCGCGCTGGCCGTGGTGCGGGCCACGCCCACCTACACCTGGCTGGGGGTGCTGATCGGCGTCCCGGCGGTGATCCTGACCGTGGTCGACTGGGCCACCGGCGATCCCGCCTGGCACCTCGCGTCCGACCTCGTCCACGTCGCGTTCTACGGCTACACGCTCACCGGCCTGCTGCGGTACATGTTCGCCGACGAGGAGGTCACGAAGGACGAGATCTGGGCCATCGGGGCCACGTTCACGGTGGCCGTGTGGTTGTGGGCGTACGCCTACTCCGCCGTCCAGGGGATCGTCCCGGGCTCGTTCACGGCGGCGGTCAACCCGGACGCGCAGCGCACCTGGCTCGAGCTGCTGTTCCTGTCGACCACCACGATGACCAGCACCGGGCTCTCGGACGTGGTGCCGATCAAGCCCGTCGCCCGCGCGATCGTGATGATCCAGCAGATCGCGGGCATGTTGTACCTGGCGGTCGCGGTGTCGCGGATCGTCGGCCTCACCATCAACCGTCGCCGTGTCCGGGAGACCTCATGAAGCAACTCACCGACCACGCGTTCTGGCTGGAGTCCTCGGTGGCAGCGAACTGCTACTGGCTGGACGCCGACGGACGCACCGCGATCATCGACCCGGGCATGACGTTCGGCCTGAACCGGCTGGCCCGGGAGCTGCGCGCGGCCGGACGGTCGCCGTACGAGGTCACCGACATCCTGCTCACCCACTACGACACCGACCACGCCCAGTCCGCCGCCGAGTGGCAGCGCCGCACCGGCGCACGGGTCTGGCTCGGGGCGGCGGACGCGGCCATCCTGACCGGGGCGGTGCCTCCGCCGGCCACCCCGTTCCGGCGGTTCAGCGCCCGGGTCGCGCTGGCCGAGCTGCCCGCCAACCTGCACCTGCTGGACGGCGACGCCGAGGTCTGGCCGGGCCTGTCAGCCCTCACCAGCCCGGGCCACACCCCCGGCCACCACGCCTTCCGCGCGGGCCGGGTGCTGTTCACCGGCGACGCCGCCCTGTGCAAGGACGGCCGGCTGGGCCCGGTGCCGTCCTTCCTGATGAGCGACACCCAGCGCGGTCTGGCCGACCTGGCGCGGCTGGGCGCCCTCGACGTCGACTGGTACTGCTGCGGCCACTCCGCTCCCCAGCGCCGCCGCTGAGCCGGTTCGCTCCCCAGCGCCGCCACTGAGCCGGTTCGCTCCCGAACGCCGCCGCTGAGTCGGTTCGCTCCCGAAACCTGCCCTCGCTCCCGGAATTTCGGGAGCGAGGACGCTTTTCGGGAGCGAAGGGGACGGTCAGTCGGTTGTCGAGTGAGGCGTGCGAGCGGGTCAGGAGAACAGGGCCTGGCCCACGAACTCGCCCTCGTGGACGCCGGGCGGCACCGCCCACAGGCCCGAGCCGATGTGCTGCAGGTACTCGCTCAGCAGGTCGGAGGACGCCATCGCGGTCTGCATCGGGATGTAGTGCGTGGCCGGATCCGTCACGTACGCCATGAAGAACAGGCCCGCGGCCAGCCGGCCGAGCTGAGTGCTGCCGTCCACGTAGTTGTAGCCGCGCCGCAGCATCCGGACGCCTCCGTTGTGGTCGGGGTGCGCCATCGACAGGTGCGAGTTCTCATCGACCAGCGGCGTGCCGCCCCGACCGGCCAGCGCGAAGTCGGCGGCCGTGAACTCCCCGCCGCCCGACAGCGGGGCGCCCTCGGCCTTGGTCCGCCCGATGATGTGCTCCTGCTCGCGCAGGCTGCCCCGGTCCCAGGTCTCGATGTGCATGGCGATCTTGCGGACGACCAGGTAGCTACCGCCGTCCAGCCAGGCGGTCGCCGGATCCCCGGACGGTGTCGTCCACACGTGCGCGTCGATGTTCGCCGTGTCCTCGGCGCGGAGGCTGGCCGTCCCGTCCTTGAACCCGAACAGGTTGCGCGGGGTGACCTGCGCCTGCGACGTGGACGACGTCCGCCCGAAGCCGAGCTGCGACCAGCGGACGGCCGCCCGGCCGAACGCGATCCGGGTGAGGTTGCGGATGGCGTGCACGGCCACCTGCGGGTCGTTCGAGCAGGCCTGGATGCACAGGTCGCCGTCGCTGCCGTTCGGGTCGAGGTTGTCGCCGGAGAAGTGCGGCAGCCTGGCCAGCGCGGCGGGCTGGCGCGCCTTGAGCCCGAACCGGTCGCTGCCGTCGGTGCCGGTGAACAGCGTGGGGCCGAAGCCGAACGTGATCGTGAGGTTCGCCGGGTCGAGCCCGATCGCCTCGCCGGTGTCGTCGGGCGGGGCGTCGTACGGCCCGGTGAGCGGACCGACCGGGCCGGCACCCTTGCCCTGGGTGAGCCGGGCGGCGGCGTCCGTCCAGTCCTTCAGCAGCGCGACCAGGTCGTCGCGGGTGGCCGAGGGCAGCATGTCGAACGTGGCGAAGTGCAGCCGGTCCTGCGCAGCCGTGGTGATGCCCGCCTGCTTGTCACCGTGGAAGTCGACGGTGCTCCAGACCGGCGCCGCGGTCGTCGTCGAGGCGGACGCGGCCATCGCCCCCGCCCCGGCCAGCGCCAGCGCGCCACCGGCCGCCGCGGACCCGATCAGTCCGCGGCGCGACAGCCCGGAGGCGTCCCTGGTCACGAGAGGACGGCCCCGGCGAGCTTCGACAGCGGCTCGGACAGGGCGTTGACCGCGTCCGACAGGGCCTTGACCTGCGCCTTGTCGAGCTTGTCGTAGGTGACGAACCCGTCGCCGGACTTCGTCGCGTCCAGCAGCTTCTGGAGCTCGGTGAACCTGGTCTCGATCTGGGTGTCGAGGGCGGCGTTCTTGCGCTTGAGCAGGTCCCGCAGGCCCTCCCAGGCGACCCGGGCGCCGTCCACGTTGGCCTGGAAGTCCCACAGGTCGGTGCGCGACCAGTACTCCTCCTCGCCGGTGACCTTGCCGGTGGCGACCTCGTCGAGCAGGCCCTTGGCGCCGTTGGCGATGCCGTCGACGGTGTAGGTGAGGGTCTGGACGCGCTCGTGCAGCACCTCGGTGTTGGCGAGCAGGTCGTCGGCGTAGGTCTTGCGCTCGGCGGTGGTCAGCGGCTTGTAGCCCTTGGCCCGTGCCGGCCACAGGTCCTTCTCGAGCCGGTGCCAGCCGGTCCACTTCTGGCCCTGTTCGAGGTCGGCCTCGCGGGCGTCCATCTTCGGGTCGAGGTCGCCGAACGACTCGGCGACGGTCTCGATGCGCTCCCAGTGGACGCGGGTGGGCGCGTACAGCGCACGGGCTTTGTCGTCGTCGCCGGCGGTGTAAGCCGCGACGAACTCCTTGGTGCCGGCGAGCAGCTGGTCGACCTGGTCGCCGACGTAGGCGGCGTAGGCGGTGTTGGCGGCGTCCACCAGGGCGGCGTCGTCACCGGTGGGACCGACGGGCTCGCCGGAGTCGGTGACGGTGAAGCCCGCCCGGATGCCCGAGCCCACCATGCCCGGCTTGCACGCCGAGAAATAGGTGCCGGCCGGCGCGCTCAGGACGAGGTCACGGGTGAGCCCCGGACCGATGTTCTCGACCTCGGCCACGATCCGCAGCCCGTCGGAGGCGAGCAGGTAGAACTCGTTGACCTGCGAACCGGTGTTGGTCACCGAGAACGTCAGCGTGCCGGACGGGGCGGTCACCGCGCTCAGCGTGCAGGCGGTGTCGCTGGCCTCGACGGTCAGCTTGCGCGCGTCGAGCGCGTCCGCGGATCCGGCGGGGGAGGCGGGGGCGTTGTCGGTGCAGCCGGCCAGCAGGAGGGCAGCGACGAGCAATGCGGGAACGCGGGTCTTCATGGTGCCTTTCGGTATCTCTTCGGTCGTCCGCTCAGGCGGACACGACGGCGGACTGAGCCGCCGGCTTGGCGGTCGTGGGCGCTTTGCGCCGGACCTTTCGGATGAACAGGGTGCCGACGATCGCGACGTAGGCGACCCAGACGACGGCCTCGAGGACGGTGGTTGCCGGGGAGAAGTTGAAGATGCCCTTGAGGAGCGTGCCGAGGACGCCGGCCGGCGGGATCGTCGCGGACACGTCGTAGGCGAGGGTGTTCAGGCCGGGCAGGATGCCGGCCTCCTGGAGGTCGTGGACGCCGTAGGACAGGACGCCGGCCGCCACCAGCATCAGGAAGACGCCGGTGGTGGCGAAGAACTTGCCCAGGTTGATGCGGACGGCGCCGGCGTAGAGCGCGTAGCCGAGGGCGACGGCGACCAGCAGGCCGAGCAGCGCTCCGAGCAGCGGGCCGGACGTCGACCCGCCCTGGGCGGCGGCGGCCTGCGAGGCGGCCCAGATGAACAGCGCCGTCTCCAGGCCTTCGCGGCCCACGGCCAGCGCGGCGATCAGCGGCAGCGACCAGGAGTCGTTCGCGCCGGCGTCCACCTGGCGGCGGAGGTCGCCGGCGAGGGTGCGGGAGGCACCGGCCATCCAGAAGATCATCCAGGTGACGAGGCCGACGGCGAGGATCGACAGGCTGCCGCCGATGGCTTCCTGGGCGGTGAAGCTCAGGCCCTTGGGGCCGAAGGTGAGCAGCGCACCGAAGCCGAGGGAGACGACGACCGCGAACCCGACGCCGAGCCAGACCTTGGGCAGCAGGTGGCGGCGGTCGGTCTTGACGAGGTAGGCGATCAGGATGCTGACGACCAAGGTCGCTTCGAGCCCCTCGCGCAGGCCGATCAGAAAGTTGCCCAGCACGTGCGCCTCCTCTGCAAAGTTAGGTGAGCCTCACCTAACTATCGAGGGCCCGGCGGGTATTTCGCAACTCGGAGCTTGACTATTTCACATCATGGTCGGTCGCGCACCTCGCCGGCCCCTGAGGGGCGAGCGCCGGCGAGCATCACGAAGGGCCGGCGGCGTCCGCGCAAGACGCCCCCGAAACTCACAAACGCCCCCGAAATTTCAGGGGCGTTTGTCAACTTCGGGGGCGTTTGTGGACGGAGGCCGGGGTGGAGGTGAGGGACGGGATCTCCCGCCGCCCTCAATCGGGGAAGGCGACGTCGCGGTAGCGGACGGAGCTCCGCGGTTCGGCCATCAGGTCGGCGACGGTGTCGCGCCAGGTGGCGTAGTGCTCGGTCTCCTTGTGGGCGCCGGCGGCGTCCTCGGTGCGGTAGGCCTCGACCAGGACGAACCGGGTCGGGTCCTCCAGGGACTGCACCACGTCGAACCGGGCGATCCCCGGTTCGAGGACGGAGGCCTCGGCGTTCGCCTTCGTGGCCTCGATGAAGGCGTCGACGGCGTCGGGCAGGACGTGGACGGCTACGTGCACGATCAGCATGAGTCCATCGAACCGTGGGCGACGCTCGGCGTCCAGTCCACGATTTGCCGCGCGACGCCGCCGGTGGGAGCATTGAAGGCTGCCCATTTTCGAGCCCAGGAACTGTCATGCCCGCGTCCAGCCAGACCCGCGAACTCCGTGCGAACCGCCCGTTCGTGGTGCTGTTGGCTGCCCGGACGATCTCGATGCTGGGCATGTCCTTCGCGCCGGTGGCGCTGGCGTTCGGCGTCCTCGCCCTGCCGGGAGCGGACGCCGGGACGCTGTCGATCGTGCTGGCCGCCCAGACCATCCCGCTGGTGGCGTTCATGCTCATCGGCGGGGTCATCGCCGACCGCTACCCCCGCGCGCTCGTGCTGCGTTGGGGCCAGCTGTTCGCGGCCGCGTCCTGGGGCGGCATCGGGGTGATGATGCTCACCGGCGTCACGCCGCTGTGGCTGCTGTGCGTGGCGGCGGCGTTCGCCGGCATGTCCGGTGCGGCGGTGTACCCGGCACTCAGCGGGATCATCCCCGACCTCGTCCCCGCGCACCTGCTCCAGCAGGGCAACGCGTGGCTGTCGATGGGCGCCAGCGCGGCCCGGTTCGCCGGTCTCGTCGCGAGCGGCGCGGTCGTGGTGTGGCTCGGCGGCGGCTGGGCGATGGTGGTCAGCGGCGGCCTCTACCTCATGGCAGCCGCCCTGTCGGGCCTGCTGCCACGCGGGGGCGCGCTGGCCGCGCCCGAGCACAGCCCGCTGCGGCAGCTCCGCGAGGGCTGGGGAGAGTTCCGCAGCCGCCAGTGGCTGTTCGTCTGCGTCTTGCAGTGGGCGGTGCTGCTGATGGTGCTCCAGGCGTCCCAGGGCGTCCTCGGCCCGGTGGTGGCGAACGCCGAGCTCGGCGGCCCGGCGGGCTGGACGGCGGTGCTGGCCAGCGAGGCGGTCGGGGCGATCGTCGGTGTCGGGATCGCGATGGTGTGGCGTCCGCGTCGCCCGATCCTGGTGGCCACGCTGCTCACGTTCACCGCCGCGGCCCCGCAGCTGCTGCTCGGCGCGAGCGCGCCGCTGTGGGTGGTGATGGTCTCGATGTTCTTCATGGGCGTCGGCTTCGACCTGTTCGGCGTCCTGTGGATGACCACCATGCAGCACGAGGTGCCGGCCGAGTCGCTGTCGCGGGTGGCGTCCTACGACGCGCTCGGCTCGCTCATGCTGGGCCCGATCGGCCTGCTGCTCGCCGGCCCCGCGGCCACGCTGTTCGGCCCGCACGCGGCGCTGATCGGCACCGGCGTGGTGAGCATCGCGACCACCGTGTTCGCGCTGTGCTTCCCCGACGTCCGGCGGCTGCGCTCGCGCGCGGTCGAGCCGCTGGAGGTCGCCGAGGCCGCCTGACCCCGTCCGAAACGAAAGGGGACTGTCCCCATTTCGTTTCGGAGGCCGCCTGACCCCGCGTGGACCGAAAGGGGACTGTCCCCTTTCGGTCCGCAACCCGGACGCGGGGTAGGCTCGGCGGGCCGGGCGAGGAGGACGGGAGGACGCCGACAGCGATGCCGACGAACGACCCCGAACTCGCCGACTGGATCCGCGGCGTCGCGGCGACCCAGGACCCCCGGGTCGGCCCGAACACCCCCGTCGTGCCGCTGGTCACCCGCGGGCTCGCCACCCGTCCGGTCGCCCCCGAGCACTCCCAGGTCTTCATCTGCGCGGGCGTGATCGTGAAGCTTCACGGCGCGGGCACCGACCGCGACCGCCTGACCCGCCGGCTCCACGGCATCGGCGCCACCGACATGGACCGCCTCTGGATCCAGCCGCTGCGCTACGCCCCGCTCCCCGCGCCGAACGACCGGCTGGCCACCGTCTGGCCGCGGGTGACGGTGCTGTCCACGATCGAGACCCCGCCGTGGGCGGACGTGGGCGCCCTGCTCGCCCGGCTGCACCGGATGCCGCTGCTCGACGACCTGCCCCGCCTCGGCGGCCACTCCCGGCTCGCCCGCGCGATCGCCTTCCTGCGCACGAGCGGACGCGACGACCTGGCCCGGCTCGCCGACTACGGGGACGGCCTCGCCGCCACGCTCGCCGAGCTGCCGCTCGCCACGCTCGCCCACGGCGACTTCCACCTCGGCCAGCTCGGCCACACCCCGCTGCGGCGCAGCTGGAAGCTGCTCGACGTCGACGACTTCGGCATCGGCGACCCGGCCTGGGACCTCGCCCGCCCGGCCGGTTTCTGGGCGGCCGGCCTGCTCGACGACGACGCCTGGGCCACCTTCCTGGACGCCTACCGCGCAGCCGGCGGCCCCGCCGTCCCACCGGACGGTGACCCGTGGCCCGCGCTGGACCTGCCGGCGCGCGCCGCCGTCCTGGTGGCCGCCGTCCAGGCCCTCCGCACGCCGAACAGCGGGGAGGTCGCCGCCCAACTGCTGGCGGCTTGTGCGCGCATGCAGACTGGCTGAATGACCCAGCCGACCGATCCGCCGCGCTACGAGCCCTACACCCCGCAGCCCGCCGCCGGGGCCATGACCTGCCCCAAGTGCGGGGCACCGATGCGCACCTACGAGCGCAACGGCATCCACCTCGAGCAGTGCCAGGGCTGCCGCGGGGTGTTCCTCGACTTCGGCGAGCTCGAGCACCTCACCCAGTTCGAGAGCCGCTTCGCCGCGCAGCCGCCGGCCGCCCCCGGCTACGGGCCGGCGTGGGGGTCCCACGGCAACCAGCGCTACCGCCGCGGCGGCTTCTCGGGGCTGTTCTTCTCCAGCTAGTCACTCACCCGTTCGACCGAGCCGGGCCAGCAGCCCGTCCCGGACGCGCGGCCAGTCCTCGGCGATCACGCTGAACACGACGGTGTCGCGGAAGCTGCCGTCCTCACGGCGGGTGTGCCGGCGCAGGACGCCCTCGCGGGTCGCGCCGAGCCGTCCGATCGCCGCCGTCGAGCGGGTGTTGAGGGCGTCGGTCTGGATCTTGACCCGGCCCAGGCCGAGGTCCTCGAAGCAGTGCCGCAGCAGCAGGTACTTGGTCCCCGGGTTCACCGGGCCGCCCCACACCCGCGGGTGGTACAGCGTCCACCCCAGGTGCAGCCGCTCGTGAGCCGCGAACGCCTCCCCGAGCGAGGTGGTGCCCACGACCTCACCGGCCGCGCCCAGCGCCGAGTCCTCGACGAGACGGACGGCGTACGCCACCCGGCCGCGTCCGTTGCCGTCGAAGGGCGGCAGGTCGAGGTACTGCGTCCGGGCCAGCGCGAGCGCCGCGTCCGCGTCGCGCGGACGACGCCACATCACGAACCCCGACCCGTACACCGCCGGCTCGGCCAGGAGCTGCGCGAGCGCCGGCAGGTCGTCGGCCACCACCGGGGTCAGCCGGACGACCCTCCCGGTGAGCGGGCGACCGTCGGGGAGCTGCACCATGACGGCATCCTAGAACCGGCTCAGATGTCGGCCAGCGCCTCGGTCGGAGCCGCCTTCGCCGCCCGGCGTCCGGGCAGGACGGACGCGAGCGCGGCCGCGACCACCGCGATGGCCACCATGCCGAGCGTCTGCGGCACCTCCACGGTGAACACGGCGTTGTCGAAGTGCGCGGACCGGGCCAGCGACGTCACCGCGAGCCAGCCGAAGAAGGCTCCGGCGGCGACGCCGACCACCACCCCGACCAGGGTCACCAGCAGGGCCTCCACCGTGAGCATCCAGCGCAGCGACCGGGACTGCAGGCCGAGCGCGCGCAGCAGCGCCGACTCCCGCGTGCGTTCCAGCACCGACAGGCCCAGGGTGTTGCTGACCCCGATCAGGGCGATCACGACCGCCACCGCGAGCAGGGCCGTGGTGATCGTGAGCACCACGTTGAGGATCTGCTGGTACGTGGCCGCCATCGGCAACCCGCCGCTGACCTGGCCCTGCGACCCCACGATCGTGCTGACCGCGGCGATCACCGACACCGCCTGTGAGCGGTCCCGCACCGACAGCCACACCATCGAGTCGGGCGTGACCGTGGTGATCCGCGCGAGGTTCTTCTCCGAGACCATCGCCTGCCCGTAGTCGACGAGGTGGGACGGCACGACCTTCAGCGTGAGCCGGCCCTGCGACCCGGACACGCTGACCGTGGCCGGCCAGCCCTCCGACGCGTCGGGGTTGACCAGGACCTGGTCGTCGGCGACGCCGTTGCCCTGCCCGGTGACCCGCGCGATCGGGCCCTTCCAGCCGAGCAGCGTGACACCGTCGCCGTTGACCTCGGCCAGGCCGCCGTCCAGCGACACCGAGGCGCTCACGCCCTGGGTGGCGCCCAGGCGGTCACGGACGTCGGACGGCACGGCGGCCGCATTCCCGTCCGAGCCCGGCCAGGTGACGGCGACGTCCACCGGGTAGCGCTCCTGGATCTGGTTGAGGGTGGTCTCGCGGATGCTCGCCGCCGCCACCTGGAGCGTCACCACCAGACCGATGGCGAGCATGAGCGCGGTGGCGGTCGCGGTGGCGCGGCGCGGGTTACGTTCGGCGTTGTCCGCCGCGAGCCGGGGCACGGTGCCGAGCCGGCGCACCGGGCGTCCGAACAGGCGCAGCAGGCCGGGGACGAACAGCGGTGCGCCGAACAGGACGGCGAGGGAGATCAGCAGCCCGGCGCCGATGGCCAGCAGGAAGCCGACCGAGGTGGCCGGCACCACCGCGGCGACGGCCAGCCCGGCCCCGCCCAGCAGCAGCACTCCGCACGTGATCGCCCGTCCAGCGGACGCGCGCCGCGCCTGCTCGGTGGTGAGCACCGGCTGCAGCGCCTCCAGCGGCGCCACCCGGGTGCCCCGGACGATCGGCACCCAGGCCGCCACCACGGTGGTCAGGACGCCGAGCCCGAACGCCATCAGCAGCTGCACGGTGGGCAGGGCGAGGCCCCAGAACACCGAGCCGCTCCAGGTCGCGGCGAGCGCGGCGATCCCGACGCCGGCGCCGAGCCCCAGGGCGGAGCCGACCACCCCGAGGATCAGGGCCTCCGCCAGGAAACGGCGCCGCACCTGTCCGCCGGACGCACCGACCGCCCGCAGCAGGCCGGTCTGCCGGCGGCGCTGGGCGAGGGTGATCGTGAACGTGTTCGAGATCGTGATCATGCCGACCACCAGCGCGACCGCCGCGAACGCCCACAGCACGTTGGTGAGCACGTCGAAGCCGCGCGCCACGTCGGCCACCGCCTTGTCCTGCACGGTCGCGGCGAGTTCCACCGACAGCTTCGGGCTGATCGCGGCCATCGCCGCCTTCACCGCCGGGAGCGCGGCGGCCGGATCGGTGCCGGCGACCTTCACCGACCACTGCGAACCGCCGGTGGCCGGGTCGATGCCGGCCGCGGCGAACGCGGCGTCCGCGGCGTACCCGGTCTTGGCGAACACGGTGCTGGGCTCGTCGGTCACCCCGACCACGACCAGGGTCCGGTCGGTGCCCGACAGGCGCAACGACCCGCCGGCCGACACCCCCAGCGAGGACGCCGCGCCGGTGCTGAGCACCACCTCGTTGGCGGCGTCCGGCCAGCGGCCGACCTTCAGCGTGGCCCAGCGCAGCGGCTCGGCCGGCACGTTGACCAGCGCGAGCAGTTCGGACCCGGTGTCGGTGGTCACGAGTTGCGGCAGGGACAGCACCGGGGAGACCGCGGCCACGCCCGGCACTCCTGCCAGGGTTTCGCGCACGGTCGTGGCGGGCGCGTCGTCGCCCGCGGTGACCACCAGGTCGGCGGCCGAGATCGCGACGTTGAGCGCGCGCCCCTGGGCGCGTCCCTCGGTGGCGACAAAGACCGCCGAACCGGCGAGGAACGCGACGCTGATCGCGACCGCGACGATCGTCGAGATGAACCGACTGGGGTGGTGCCGGACCTCGGACCAGGCTTGCTGCAGCATCAGGCGCCCAGCCGCTTCATCGCAGCCAGCACCGAATCAGCCGTCGGTGCGACCAGGTCGTCGACGATCCGGCCGTCCGACAGCAGCAGCGTCCGGTCGGCGTAGGCGGCGGCGTTCGGGTCGTGGGTGACCATCACGATGGCCTGGCCGTGGGCCTGGCTGGTGTAGCGCAGGTAGTCGAGCAGTTGGTGGCTGGAGCGGGAGTCGAGGGCGCCGGTGGGCTCGTCGGCGAACACGACCGCCGGACGGGTGATCAGGGCACGGGCGATCGCGACCCGCTGCTGCTGGCCGCCGGACAGCTGGGACGGCAGGTGCCGGACGCGGTCGCGCAGGCCCAGCGAGTCGATCAGCTCGGCGAGCAGCACCGCGTCCGGACGCCGTCCGGCGAGATCGAGCGGCAGCACGATGTTCTGTTCGGCGGTCAGGGTCGGCAGCAGGTTGAACGCCTGGAACACGAAGCCCACCTGGTCGCGGCGGACGGCGGTCAGCTCGCGGTCGGACAGCTCGGTGATCGGGGCGCCGCCGAGCACGACGCGTCCCGTCGTGGGGCGGTCGAGGCCGGCCAGGCAGTGCATCAGGGTCGACTTGCCGGAGCCGGAGGGCCCCATGATCGCGGTGAACGAGCCGGGGGCGAAGCTGACGGTGACGCCGTCGAGGGCGCGCACCACCGCCTCGCCGCCGCCGTAGGTCTTGGTCAGGTCGAAGGCCGAGGCGATGGCGTCGGCGCGTACCGGGGTGGTTGTGGTCACGAGATCCGAGGCTAGGAGCCGGCTGTGCGTCCGGGCATCCTCCCAGCAGGCCGAACCGCTCGTCCTCCCGGACGATTTCGGCCTCGTCCTCGCGGGGCTCTCCGCCCCGCTCCGGGGATCAGAACGGGCTGGGGATCCCCACGTACATGGTGGCCAGGTACTCGTCGATGCCCTCGAAACCGCCCTCGCGGCCCATGCCCGACTGCTTGACGCCGCCGAACGGCGCCGCCGGGTTGGAGATCACGCCCGAGTTCAGCCCGAGCATGCCCGACTCGATTCGCTCGGGCAGCCGCAGGGCGCGGTTCAGGTCGGTGGTGTAGGCGTAGGCGATCAGCCCGTACGGCGTGGAGTTGGCCAGCTCGACGGCCTCGTCCTCGGTGTCGAAGGTGATGATCGGGGCGACCGGACCGAAGATCTCCTCGGTCGCCACGGTGGCATCGGCGGGGACGTTGCTGAGCACCGTCGGCTGGTAGAACCAGCCGGGACCGCTGACCGGCCCGCCGCCGGTCACCACCCGGGCGCCGCGCGCGACCGCGTCCGTGACCAGGGCGTGCACCTTGTCGCGGCTGCGCTCGTCGATCAGCGGGCCGATGTCGATGCCGTCCTCGGTGCCGCGTCCGACCCGCTTGGCGGCGACCTTCTCGGCGAGCCTGCGGGAGAACTCCTCGGCGACCGGCGCCTGCACGTAGAACCGGTTGGCGGCGGTGCAGGCCTCACCGATGTTGCGGAGCTTGGCGGCCAGGGCACCGTCGACGGCGGCGTCCAGGTCGGCGTCCGCGAAGACCAGGAACGGGGCGTTGCCGCCGAGCTCCATCGAGGTGCGCAGGACGTTCTCGGCAGCCTGCTGGAGCAGCGTCACGCCCACCTCGGTGGAGCCGGTGAACGACAGCTTGCGCAGCCGCGGGTCGGCGATCAGCGGCCCGGTGGTCGAGCCGGCCGACGAGGTGGGGATGACGTTCAGGACGCCGGCCGGCACCCCGGCCTCCAGCATCACCTGGGCGAACAGCAGGGTGGTCAGCGGGGTCAGCTTGGCCGGCTTGATCACCATCGTGCAGCCGGCGGCGATGGCGGCGCCCGCCTTGCGGGTGGCCATCGCGAGCGGGAAGTTCCACGGCGTGATCAGCAGGCACGGCCCGACCGGCTTGCGCAGCACCAGGAACCGCGACTTGCCGTCGGGGGCGGTCTGGTAGCGGCCGGCGACCCGGACGGCCTCCTCGCTGAACCAGCGCAGGAACTCCGCGCCGTAGGCCACCTCGCCGCGCGCCTCGGGCAGCGCCTTGCCCATCTCCATCGTCATCAGCAGCGCGAAGTCGTCGGCGCGGGCGGTGATCAGCTCGAACGCCTTGCGCAGGATCTCGCCGCGCACGCGCGGGGCGGTCGCCGCCCACTCCTCCTGGGCCGCGGCGGCCGCGTCGAGAGCCGCCATCGCGTCGGCCGGGGAGGCGTCCGCGACCGTGGTCAACTGCTGGCCGGTGGCGGGGTCGTCGACGCCGAACCGTGCGCCGGTGGACGCGTCCCGCCACTGGCCGCCGATCAGCAGGCCGGTCGGCACCGCGTCCAGCAACGACTGCTCCCTGGGATCCATCCCTACTCACCTTTCGCGTGGCGCCGGGGCTCCGTCGCCCTGACCCGTGAGCGATCCTAGCCACGCGCCACTCGGCCCGGGAGAGGGCTAGTGTCGAGGTATGGCGCTCAGCGTCTTCGATCTCTTCCGAGTGGGCATCGGCCCCTCGTCCTCGCACACCGTCGGGCCGATGAAGGCCGCCGGACGGTTCGTCGCCGGCCTGGCCGCGGACGGCTTGCTCGGCCGGGTGGCGCGCGTCACCGCCGAGCTGTTCGGCTCGCTCGGCGCGACCGGCCACGGGCACGGCAGTGTGGCCGCGGTAGTGCTCGGGCTGGCCGGGCAGCACCCCGAGACGGTGGACCCGCGGGCGGTGCGTCCGCTGGTCGAGCAGGCGCGGACGAGCCGACGACTGGTGCTGGACGGCGGGGTGGAGATCGCGTTCGACCCCGACGCCGACGTGGTGCTGCACCGCACCCGGACGCTGCCCGTGCACGCCAACGGCATGGTCTTCACCGCCACCGACGCGGCCGGCACGGTGCTCGCCCAGCGCACCTACTACTCGGTGGGCGGCGGTTTCGTGCTGGACGAGGCCGAGACCGGCCCCGACCGCGTGGTCCCCGACACGACCGAGCTGCCGCACCCGTTCGGGACGGGGGAGGAGCTGCTGGCCGCGTGCGCGGAGACCGGCTTCTCGGTGGCCCGGCTGATGCGGGAGAACGAGCGCGTGTGGCGCACCGACGCCGAGATCGACGCCGGCCTGCTGCACATCTGGGACGTCATGCAGGAGTGCATCCACCACGGGATGACCACCGAGGGCGTGCTGCCCGGCGGCCTGCGGGTGCGCCGGCGGGCGCCGGAGCTGCTGCACCAGTTGCAGGTCGAGGCGGACACGTCCGACCCGCTGCGGGGCATGGACTGGATCACGCTCTACGCGCTGGCCGTGAACGAGGAGAACGCGTCCGGCGGACGGGTGGTGACCGCGCCCACCAACGGTGCGGCCGGCGTAGTACCCGCGGTCCTCTTGTACTACCGGCGGTTCGTCCACGGCGCGAGCGACGAGGGCGTCGTCCGCTTCCTGCTGACCGCGGGCGCGATCGGGGTCGTGATCAAGAACCTGGCGTCGATCAGCGGCGCCGAGGTGGGCTGCCAGGGCGAGATCGGGGCGGCCTGCTCGATGGCGGCGGGCGGTATGGCCGCCGTGCTGGGCGGCAACGCCGGTCAGGTGGAGAACGCCGCCGAGATCGGGATGGAGCACAACCTCGGGCTCACCTGC
Organism: Actinomycetota bacterium; assembly: GCA_020161755.1. Lineage (GTDB taxonomy): Bacteria > Actinomycetota > Actinomycetes > Propionibacteriales > Propionibacteriaceae > Propionicimonas. Next base: position 284,107 of record JAIUOS010000001.1, on the reverse strand, counting down.
GACCCGGTGGGCGGCCTCGTCCAGATCCCGTGCATCGAACGCAACGCGATCGCCGCCGTCAAGGCGGTCACGGCCGCGCGGACGGCGCTGCGCGGCGACGGGACACACATCGTCAGCCTCGACTCGGTGCTGCGGACGATGCGCGAGACTGGCGCCGACATGAGTGTGAAGTACAAGGAGACCGCCCGTGGCGGCCTCGCCGTGAACGTCATCGAGTGCTGAAAGGCCACGCATGCCCATCCTGGACACCTACTCCCCCGACATCGACCGCTACGACGGACGCATGCCCTACCGCAGCGTCGGGCGCAGCGGCCTGAAGCTGCCGGCGATCTCGCTGGGCCTGTGGCACAACTTCGGCGACGACGTCGCGTTCGCCAACCAGCGGGCCACGCTGCGCCGGGCGTTCGAGCTGGGCGTCACGCACTTCGACCTGGCGAACAACTACGGGCCGCCCTACGGCGCGGCCGAGACCAACTTCGGCCGCCACTTCCGCGAGGACTTCCGCCCGTACCGCGACGAGCTGGTCATCTCCAGCAAGGCCGGCTGGGACATGTGGCCCGGGCCGTACGGCGACCTCGGCTCGCGCAAGTACCTGCTGGCGTCGCTCGACCAGTCGCTGGCCCGGATGGGGCTGGACTACGTCGACATCTTCTATCACCACCACTACGACCCGACCACGCCGATCGAGGAGACGATGGCGGCGCTCGACACCGCCGTCCGGCAGGGCAAGGCGCTGTACGTCGGCATCTCCTCCTACTCCGGGCAGCGGACGCGCGAGGCGGTCGCGATCGCTCGCGACCTCGGGACGCCGCTGGTGATCCACCAACCGTCGTACTCGATGCTGAACCGCTGGATCGAGGAGGACCTGCTGGACGCCCTCGGCGAGACCGGGCTGGGCTGCATCGCGTTCTCGCCGCTCGCCCAGGGCATGCTCACCGACAAGTACCTCAACGGGGTGCCGGCGGGTTCGCGGGCCGCGCAGGACAAGTCGCTGTCGACCGAACTGCTCACCGAGGCCAACCTGGCCCACATCCGGGCGCTCAACGAGCTCGCGCAGCGGCGCGGCCAGACCCTCGCCCAGATGGCGTTGGCCTGGGTCCTGCGCGACGACCGGGTGACCTCGGCGCTGATCGGCGCCTCCAGCGTCAAGCAGCTGGAGGACAGCCTCGGCGCCGTCCGCACCCTCGGCTTCTCCCCCGAGGAGCTCGCCGAGATCGACCGCTACGCCACCGAGGGCGGCATCAACCTCTGGCAGGCCCCCAGCACCGCGTAGCGCCCCGTCCCGCCGAACGCCACCGTTCCGGTCAAACGCTCCTGCCTGGGCGGTGGCGTTTGACCGGAACGGTGGCGTTCGGCGTCAGGAGGGGGTGTCGGCCAGCAGGCGCTCAAGGGTGCGGACGGCCATCCGGCTCATCACCGGGTTGGTGCGGTGGTAGTACCAGCCGGCGCCGATCGCCTGTTCGAGGGCCCACGCCTTGCCACGCGTCCACTCCAGCTCGGCGGAGCCGACGGCGTCCCGGAACACCTCGCGCGGGCCCGACTCCAGCAGGTGCCAGGCGCCGACCAGGTCGAGGGCCGGATCGGCGGCCTGGAAGCCGCCACCGTCGAGCACGCCGGCGAGCCGTCCGTCCCGCACCAGCACGTTGCCGGGGATCAGGTCGCCGTGGCTCATCACGTCCGGCCCGGACGGCGGCAGCACCCGCCACGCCTCCCACAGCCGACGCAGCCGCGGCACGTCGACCAGCTCACCGCTGGCCTGGAAGCAGGACTCCACCCACGCGTCGTGCGCGGGCAGCAGACCGCCGCGTCCGCCACCGTCGAAGCTGCGTCCGCGGGTGTCGACAGCGCGCAACTCTCCGACGAACGCGGCGAGATCCCGGGCGAAGCCGGTCGAATCACCCGGGTCGTCGACGAAGGCGTCCACGCCTTCCAGCCAGGTCTGCACCGACCAGGGCAGCGGGTAGCCCTCCCCGGGTTCGCCCAGCGCCACCGGCCGGGGCACCGGCACGGCCGTGCTCGCCGCCAGCTCGGCCGTCCGCGCCGCCTCCCGCTCGAGGTCGCGGCGCACCGCGTCCGGGTCGTCGCCCAGGAGCGGGAACCGGGCCACCAGAGTGTCCCCCACTCGGAACAGCGCGTTCACCGTGCCCGCGGACGCGACCGCGCGCACCGGCCGGCCCGACCAGGCCGGGAACTGCGCGGCCACCAGCCGGGCGACCTGCCCGACGCTGAGGCTGAGCTGCCCCGGGTGCATCTCCATCAGCGCAGGAACAGCGATCGCAGGCGCCGGGTGGTGAAGCCGATGCCGAGCACCGACATGACGACGAAGTAGCCCAGGTGCAGCCACGTGCTGGCCTCGAAGTGGCCCACCGACAGCTGCCGCATCAGCTCGACGCCGTGCCACAGCGGCAGCGCCATGATGAACCACTGCACGGCCTCGGGGAACACCGAGATCGGGAACAGCGTGGACGAGAACATGAACATCGGCAGCAGGGCGATGTTGATCCAGTCCATCTGCTGGAAGGTGGTGAAGTAGCTGGTCACCGCCATGCCCAGGGACGCGAACCCGAGCGCGATCAGCAACGCCACCGGGATCATCGCCAGCGCCCACCACGAGGTGGTCAGGCCCATCCCGGCGATCACGGCCGTGAAGCCGAGCGCGTACAGGAACCCGCGGAACAGGGCCATGAAGATCTCGCCCGCGGCGACGTCGAAGGGCCCCAGCGGCGTGGCGAGCATGCCCTGGTAGAGGTTCGCGAACCGCAGCTTGAAGAACACGTTCCAGGTGCTGTCGTAGATCGCCCCGTTCATCGCGGACGTGGCGAGCAGCGCGGGCGCGATGAACGCCGCGTACGAGATCTGCTGCCCGCCCGGCCCGGCGACCGTCCCGATCAGAGACCCCAGTCCCAACCCCATGCTGAGCAGGTAGAACACCGGCTCGAAGAAGCCGGACAGGACGATCACCCAGTTCTGGTTGCGGATCACCTTGAAGCCGCGCTCGACCACCGCCCGCGCGTTGCCGGAGGAGTTGGCGACCAGCCAGGCGTTCAGCCCCGAGCCCGGACGGACGCGGTCGACCACGGCGCTCATCGGGCCAGCCTCCGTCCGAAGTTGCGGACGGCGAGCCAGCCGCCGAGCCCGACCAGCGCGAGCAGGAACGCGAGGTGCCCGACGATCTCCCAGCCGCCGAGCGGCAGGCCGAACCCGAACAGCCGGGCCAGCTGGGTGCCGTGCCACATCGGGGAGATCCAGCCGATCCACTGGAGGTAGATCGGCATCGTGGTCAGCGGGTAGAACGTGCCGGCGAACAGGAACATCGGCATCACGACGAACCGCTGGATGGACGCGAACTCCGGCCCCTCGTCCTCGAGCGTGGCGGCGTAGGCGGCCAGCGGCGTCCCGAACGCCATGCCGGCCAGCGCGGCCACCGGCACCATCAGCCACGACCAGGTCGGCTCGACCGCTCCCATGACCACCAGCACCAGCCAGAACACCAGCGCCTCGCCGAGCAGCCGCAGGCCCACGGCGAGCAGTTCGCCGATCGCCACCTGCGCCGGGCTGGCCGCCGTGGTGGCGCGCGCGAAGTACTGGCGTCCCCACTTGAACCCGGCCATCACCGGGTAGGAGGTCTCGTTCGTGGCCGACATCACCACGGTGCTCACCAGCAACCCGGGCGCGACGAACACGAGGTAGGGCACCCCGTCGATGCCGCCCGACGTGGCGTCCACCAGCGAGCCGAGACCGATGCCCATCGCGACCACGTACAGCAGCGGCGTCAGCAGCGCGGTGCCGATGATCGAGGACCAGTACGCCTTCATCGACCACAGCCGCAACTCGGCCTGGTACCACCAGCCCCACCGGCGCACCAGGGCGGCCTGGCGGGCAGGGTCGGGCGCCCGGCCGGAGTAGGCCAGGGCGTTGGTGTCCATCAGATCAGTCAATGAGGCTCCGTCCGGTGAGCCGGAGGAACACGTCCTCCAGCGACGAACGGCGCACCAGGGAGGTGAGCGGGACGAGGCCGTCCTTGCGCACGGCCTCCAGCGTGCGCTCGCCGTCGTCGGCGTAGAGCAGCACCCGGTCGGGCAGGGGCTCGATGCGGTCGGCGAACGACCGGAGGCGGTCGACGAGCGCGGCGTTGCGGTCGGAGCCGAACCGCACCTCGAGCACCTCGCGGGTGGAGTAGCGGCGGATCAGGTCGGCCGGGCTGCCCTCGGCGACGATGCGGCCGTGGTCCATGACGATCAGCCGGTCGCAGAGCTGCTCGGCCTCGTCCATGAAGTGGGTGGTGACGATCAGCGTGACGCCCTGCTCCTTCAGCCGGAACAGCCGGTCCCACAGGATGTGGCGGGCCTGCGGGTCGAGCCCGGTGGTGGGCTCGTCGAGCAGCAGGATGCGCGGCTCGTTCACCAGCGCTCGCGCGATCGTGAGCCGGCGCTTCATGCCGCCGGACAGGTTGTCGACCTTCTCGTTCGACTTCTCGGTGAGCTGGGCGAACTCGAGCAGGTCGTCGGCGCGCGGACGCAGGTAGGAGTACGGCAGGCCGAAGTAGCGCCCGTACATGATCAGGTTGTCGCGCGCCCGCAGTTCGACGTCCAGGTTGTCCTGCTGCGGCACCACTCCGAGGTTCGCACGCACCTCGGGCCCGCGGACCTCGGGGTCGAGCCCGTTCACCAGCAGGGTGCCGGACGTGCGCAGCGTCGTGCCGCCGATCATGCGCATCGTCGTGGACTTGCCGGCGCCGTTGGGGCCGAGCAGGCCGAAGGACTCCCCCGGGGTGACCTCGAAGGAGATCGCGTCGACCGCGTGGAGCTCGCCGTAGGTCTTGGTGAGCTCGGAGGCTTCGATCACTGGCACCCGGCCACCTTAGCCACCGGTTCCGACAGCGTGAACTCCCCAGGATCGCCCCTGGTAGGAGCCGGGTCTACAGCTCCTCGTTGGTGAGCGGATCGGCGCCCCAGAGGCGTCCGTCGGTCCGTCCCAGGGCCGTGATCGCCGCCATCTGCTCGTCGTCCAGTTCGAAGTCGAAGACCGACAGGTTCTCCAGCTGGCGTCCGGCCCCGGCGGCCTTCGGCAGCGGGACGGCGTCCAGCTGGAGCTGCCAGCGCAGCACCACCTGGACGGGGCTGCGTCCGTGCGCGCGGGCGGCGGCGACCACCGCCGGCTCCTCCATGACCTCGCCCGCGCGGCCGATCGGGCTCCACGACTCGGTGCGGATGCCGAGCTGGGCGTGCACCTCGCGCTGGCGCACCTGCGGGAAGTAGGGGTGCAGCTCCACCTGGTTCACCGCCGGCGTCACCCCGCTCTCGGCGATGATCCGGCTGAGGTGCTCGGGCAGGAAGTTGCTCACCCCGATTGACCGCAGGACGCCTTCGCGTTGCAGGTCGACGAGCGCCTGCCAGGCCTCGACGAAGCGGTCGATGCGCGGGTTGGGCCAGTGGATCAGGTACAGGTCGAGGTGGTCCAGGCCCATCCGGTACAGCGATTCGTGGACGCAGGTGATCGCCTCGGCGTAGGCGTGGTGGCGTCCGGGCAGCTTGGAGGTGACGACGATCTCGTCCCTGGGCACCCCGGCCCGCCGGATCGCCTCGCCGACCGCGCCCTCGTTCTCGTAGTTCACGGCGGAGTCGATCAGCCGGTAGCCCTGCCGCAGCGCGCTGACCAGGGAGTCGACGCCCGAGGGACCGCCGAGGGGGTAGGTGCCGAAGCCGATCCCGGGCAGGGCGTGGCCGTCGTTGAGCGTGTGGCTGGGGATCATGCGTCCGACGTTAGCCCAGCGCGCAACCCGGGTCTGGACCAAAAGGGGACAGTCCCCTTTTGGTCCGCACCGCGCCCACCGGGTCCGAAACGAAAGGGGACTGGGCCCTTTCGTTTCGGCGTCAGGAGCGGTTCGCCCGGTACCGCAGCGAGTTGGGACGGCAGGGGCACTCGGTGGCGATCCGCATGTTCGCGATCGCGCGCTGCTCGCGCAGCATGAACAGCCTCGGCACCACCCGGTCCCGCAGCGAGTACGGGTCGATCGTGTTCAGGTAGATCTTCGTCGCACCCTCGAAGCCGGCGATCGTGGACGTCCGCCACTTCAGCATCACGCGCCAGGGCATCGGCAGGTCCGCGTCGATCGGACGGTAGTGCCACTCCTCGTTGCTGGGCACCTCCACCCCGGTCGCGGCGTGCATCGCGTGCACCAGGTCGGACATGTCCGCCAGTTCGGCCTCGGTGTGGTTCCACGGGTCGCACGCCTCGGACTTGGAGTAGATCTCGATCGTCGGGTAGCGGTGGCCGTAGCCGGCGAAGGCGATCGCGTTGTCGTTCTCGGCGATCACGAGGTTGTGGTACGCGGCGTAGTTCGGCCCGTACTCGTTGTAGATGTTCGGGTTGCCGCGCAGCCGCTCCATCGCCTGCTCGTGCTGGACGCCGCGCTCGTCGATCGCCACCAGTTGCTTGTGCAGGTGGTCGAAGGACGCCCCCGCGGGACGCAGCCAGTTCTGGAACACCGCCACGTAGCGGGCGTACCGGTTGAGGTCGAACAGCGCGGCCACCGACTCCACGGTGAACGCCATGAAGCGCTGGTGCTCCTCCGGCGTCAGCGTGCCGGATGCCGCCAGCTGGGTGTTGTCGGTGGCCCCGTCCACGAAGTGTCGCCGGGCGACGATCACGTCGTGCCCGCCCCCGAAGAACCCGGACGCCGCCTCGATCCGCCCGTCCTCGCCGAGGGCGTCGATCTGGGCGTCGGTGCGTCCGCCGGCCCGCAGCTTGGCGCGCACGACCGCCAGGACGTGGTCGCGTCCGGCCGGCGAGGCGAGGTAGGCGGCCTTGCGGTCGCGGACGCGGGCGGGCAGCTCGTAACCGTAGTTCTCGTGCCAGTAGTCGTAGGAGAGGATCTCGAACAGGTTGGGGATGCGCCGGAACTCGGCCACGGTGGCGTCCAGCTCCTGCGCGGGAATGCGGTAGCGGGTCTCCCAGGCGCCGTCGGGCAGCCGGATCACCCGCGACTTCTCCGGCGGCGTCTCCAGGTAGCGCCCCTCGCAGAACGGGCAGAACCGGCCGTGCAGGGTCTGGTCGAGCGGGACGGGGTCGGGCAGCACGATGCCGAGCGGACGGTTGCCGCGCCCGGCCACGGTCCACACCTCGGTGCCGCTGAACGGGTTGAGCTGCTTGACCGTGCCGTCCTTCAGTTCGGTCAGGAACTCCGGCTCGCGCAGGTACGGATGCACCACTGGCGGCTCCCTCGGCTCGGCTGTACCGATTCAGGGTAGCGCCGCCCCCGACTTGTCAGAACGTCAGGACGCCGGAGCGTCCGGAGCTTCTGACAAGTCGGTGGGCGGGTCAGGAGGCGAGCGTCGCGGGCTGGGGAACGCGGCCGCGGGCACGGTGGACGCCGAACCAGCGGTCGAGCTCCCGGGCGGTGCCGCGCTCGGCGAAGGTGCCGGTGACGGCGTCCGCCACCTGCCGGACCTCGGCGCAGGCGTCGCCGACGGCCACCCCGCGTCCGGCCCAGGCCAGCATCTCGATGTCGTTGCGACCGTCGCCGATCGCCAGCACGTCGCCGGCCCGGAACCCGAGCCCGGCAACCACATCGGCCAGCGCGGACGCCTTGTTGACGCCCTCGGGCGCGATGTCGAGCCAGGCGCTCCAGCCCACCGAGTAGCTCACGCCGTGCAGGCCGAGGCGTTCGGCGAGCCGGATGAACTCGGTGTCGGAGGAGTGCGGGTCGCGCACCACGATGCGGGTGACGTCGCTGCCGGCCAGGTCGTCGACGCTGACCTCCTCGATGTCACCGCTCAGGTCGCCGTCCGGGAACTGCCGGGTCACCCGGTAGCCCTGGCCGATCACCTCGGCGGCGAGCGCAGCCGTGGGGTGCTCGCGGAGCACCTTGTCGATCACGTCGGCCGGGTTGAAGGTGATCACCTGTTCGAGTTGGAAGGGCGGGAACGAGACCGTCACTGCGCCGTTGGACGCAACCGCGGGGCCGTGGGGCAGCCCGAGTTGCTCGAAGACCGGACGCGTGGCGTGCCAACTGCGTCCCGTCGTGAGGACGACCGGAACCCCGGCGTCCACTACGCGCCGAACCGATCGGCGCACCTCGTGTGGTAGCACTCCCTCGTGGTCGACGAGCGTCCCGTCGATGTCGAGTGCAACCACCTGCGGCCTCCAGGCCGCCATTTCCTGTGTATTCATGTGGCATCTACGTTAGCTCGCCCTCATGACGGGGACGTGAACGCAGGCCGTCCGGACGCCGAACGCGCGTCCCGACCGCCCTGATGAGGCGTCAGGGACGCAGGTACTCCTGGCCGCCCAGATAGGGCCGCAGCGCGGCGGGGACGTAGACCGACCCGTCTGCCTGCTGGTGGTTCTCCAGCAGCATGATGATCGGGCGGGCCATCGAGCACAGCGTCCCGTTGAGGGTGGCCAGCGGGGCGACCGTGTCGCCGTCGCGCATGCGGATGTTCAGCCGCCGCGCCTGGAACTCGGTGCAGTTCGAGGTGGACGTGATCTCGCGGTAGCGGCCCTGGCTGGGCACGTAGCCGTAGCAGTCGTACTTGCGCGCGGCCGACAGGCCGAGGTCACCGGACGCCACGTCCAGCACCTGGAAGGGGATCTCCAGGAGCGAGATGAACTCCTTCTCGAAGCCCAGGAGCTTCTCGTGCCAGGCCTCGGCGTCCTCCGGCGCGCAGTAGATGAACATCTCGACCTTGTCGAACCAGTGCACCCGGAAGATGCCCTTGGTGTCCTTGCCGTACGAGCCGGCCTCGCGGCGGTAGCACGGCGAGAACGCGACGTACTGCCGCGGCAGCGTGCCCGCGTCCAGGATCTCGTCGGAGTGGTAGGCGGCCAGCGCCACCTCGCTGGTGCCGACCAGGTACAGGTCGTCCCGCTCGAGGTAGTAGACGTCCTCGGCGGCCTGGCCGAGGAAGCCGGTGCCCGCCATCGCGGACGGACGCACCAGTGCCGGCGGGATCATCGGGGTGAAGCCCCATTCGGCCGCCTTCGCCATGGCCAGGTTGAGCAGCGCGAACTCCAACTGCGCACCCACCCCGGTGAGGAAGTAGAAGCGGGCGCCGGACACCTTGCTGCCGCGCTCCATGTCGATGGCCTTCAGGCCCTCGGCGATCTCGATGTGGTCCTTGACCTCGATGCCCTCGGCCGCGAAGTCGCGGGGGGTGCCGATGGTCTCCAGCACGTAGAGGTCGTCCTCTCCGCCGGTCGGGACGCCGTCGATGACGAGGTTCGGCAGCGCGCTCATCAGCTCGTCGAACCGGGCGCCGGCGGCGTCGGAGTCGGCCTGCGCGGCCTTCACCTGGGCGGCGAGCTCCTTCGTCCGGGCCAGCAGGGCGGCCTTCTCCTCGCCCTGGGCGCGGGCCACCTGCTTGCCGAGCTCCTTCTGTTCGGCGCGCAGCGTCTCGAACGAGGCGATCCCCGAGCGCCGGGCCTCGTCGGCCGAAACCAGCCAGTCGACCAGTTCGACGGACTCGCCGCGCGCCACCTGGGAGCGCCGAACGAGGTCAGGGTCGGTACGCAGCAGCTTCGGGTCGATCACGGGCCGAAAGCCTACCGCCAGCGTCCGGCCCCTCCGACTTGTCAGAGTCTCAGGTCGCTCTGGCGTTCTGAGATTCTGACAAGTCGGAGGGTGGGGTCACTCGTCGCCGGGGTGCACCAGGGAGGTGTACCAGTCTTTGGCGGCGGCGAAGTCGCTGTCGGCGAAGCCGCGGGGGACGTGGGCGTCCACTCCGTCGGCGCGCGGGTACGAGCCGAGGAAGATCACGTCCTCACAGATGCGGTGCAGGCCCTGCATGGCCTCGGCCAGGCGCGGGTCGCGCAGGTGGCCCTCCGCGTCGATGCTGAAGCAGTAGTTGCCCATGCCGGTCTTGGTGGGACGCGACTCGATGCGGCTCAGGGACACCCCGCGGCCGGAGAACTGCTCGAGGATCTCGAGCAGGGCGCCGGCGCGGTCGGTCTGCATGAACGCCACCAGTGTGGTCTTGTCGTGGCCGGTGCGCCGCGGGGGCTCGGCCGGACGCGACACCAGCACGAACCGGGTGACCGCGGACGCGTTGTCGGCGATCCCGGTGGCGATCGCCTCCAGCCCGTACATCTCGCCGGCGATCTCGCCGCAGATGGCAGCGTCGAACCGCGAGCCAGGGTCGGACACCTCCAGCGCGGACGCCGCGTTCGACCCGCCCTCGGTGACGCTCGCCTGTGGCAGGTGGGACGCCATCCACTCCCGGGTCTGCGCAGCGGAGTGCGGGTGGGTGACCACCTTGCGGACGTCCTCGAGCCGGGTGCCGGGGCGGGCGTACAGGTTGAACTGCACGGGCAGCAGCACCTCGCGGACGATCATCAGCCGCCGGCCCGCCGAGAGGGCGTCCAGGGTGACGGAGACCCCGCCCTCCACCGAGTTCTCGATCGGCACCAGGACGGCCTCGACCGAGCCCGCGCGGACGGCGTCCAGGGCCTGGGAGACGGTGGCGAACGGAACGGCCTCGGCGTCGGAGAAGGTCATCAGCGCCTGGTGGGTGAAGGTTCCCGCGGGTCCGAAGTATCCGAGCACCCGCTCAGCCTATCGGCGCCGCCGCAGCGCTCCCCGTCCGCGGACGCCGCAGCAGACGGGACCGTCCCACCAGCCGAAATGAAAGGGGACTGTCCCCTTTCATTTCGCCACCCGGACCCCCCGGACCAAAAGGGGACTGTCCCCTTTTGGTCCGCTCAGGCGGCGATCTTCGCCACCGGTTCGCGGACGCGTCCGCGGCTCGGCAGCCGCACCCAGGAGGGCAGCTTCGGCAGCTCGTGGCCCCACGTCCACCACCAGTGCACGATCAGCACTAGCACCAGGATCTGCGCGCCGCTGCACACGTAGTCGCGGACGAAGTTCGCGATGCCCTGCATGGCCTCGCTGAACTGCACCGACCGCCCGGTGACGTAGGCCACCGACAACCACAGCCCGCGCCACATCATCAGCACGTCGAGCCGGGAGGCGATCATCAGCCCCAGCGGTACCCACGTGGTGAGGTCGTACCAGCTCAGCGTGTACGGCGACGTGACCAGCCAGGACGCGGTGAGGATCGCGGCCGTCCGCACAGCGATGGTGAGCGGGTCGCGGCGCGGGTCCTCGTCGTCCGGGACGCCGGGCACCAGCCGCCAGGGCAGGACGCGGGACAGCATCCATGCGACCACGATCATCATCGCCCAGCCCGCCCAGCCGATCAGGCTGTGGGTGACGAAGTCGCCGACGATCGGGGTGAGCAGCCACTGGAACCACGGCGCCCACGAGCCGGCCGAGATGTAGCCGGTGTTCCGGCTCGCGGCGAGCAGTGCCCGGGGCACGATCAGCCCGTAGCCGATGCCCAGCGGGATGGCCGCACCGACCACCAGCATCAGCAGCTTCCGCCAGTCGCGGCGGTAGCCCCACGCCATGGCGATGCCGTAGTAGACCAGCGACACCTTCACCGTCCCGGCCAGACCGATGCCCAGACCGGCCACGAACGGGCTCTTCCGGATGAACAGCAACCCGACGATCGCGAACACCAGGGTGAGCGCCTCGTTGTGCGCGCCGGCCAGCACCGACCAGATCATGAGCGGGTTGAGGACGGTGAACAGGATCGCCCGGGTCTGGATCTTGTGGTCGTCGTGGGCGAGCACGACCGCGATCGCGCCGATCACCAGGAACGGCAGCAGCGCGAACATCTGCAGCCAGAAGACGGTGTCGTGCATGTTGCCGTCGCCCAGCCACGCGGCCAGCCACTGCGAGGCGGACGCCAGCGGGCCGTACACGCTCGGGGTGTCCTGCCAGGGACGCTCGGTCCAGACCAGCAGCGGGTCGTACTCCTGCCGGAAGATCTCGGCGGGGGTGATGTCGTAGGGGTTCAGGCCGCGCACCTGGAGGCGTCCGTACGCCGCGTACATCAGGACGTCCGCGGACGTCATCGGCGGCACCAGGCTGGTCAGGATGCTGAGCAACGAGCCCAGCAGGAACAGCCGGCGGTTGTTCGGACGCCACCCGGAGTTGACCGCCCGCCAGGCGATCAGCAGGCCCAGTGCACCCATCCCGATCGCCAGCCAGAGCGCGGGCACCGCCACCCACTCGCTCAGGGAGACCATGCCCACCGGCAGGTACCACGGCGGCAGGTAGCTGGTGCGCGGGCCGAGCTTGAGCGTCACCGAGGACGGGCCGCACAGCGCGACCCCCAGGATCATGACGGCGCCGGCGACGATCAGCCCGATCGCCCAGCGTGGATCGCTCAGCCACGGCGTCCTGAGAAAGCGGCGCAGCCGTGCGAGCACACTCTTCACCCCGCACCCCGTTCTCGTAGCCGCCACCACTCCGCCCAGCAGGCTACCCGTACGAAGTAACGGTCAGGTCTCGGGCCGTCCGCGCGGGACGGCGTCCCTGCCTACGCGCCGTTCGGGGTCGGGTTCCGCTGCGAGAACTGCTTCGCGCCGGCCTCGACGACGATCCGGACCAGCTGCGTGCCGGGGACGAAGATGTTCACGGCCTCGACACCGACGTCCAGCAGGAACTTCGGGTCGAGGATCTTGCCCAGGTACTGCTCGAACGTCGCGCCGTCGGGACGGATCTCGCCGGTCAGGCCGTCGAACTCCATGACCGACTCCTTGCCGCCGTGCCGGTACCGGAAGGCGTACACCGGGCGGTACACGAGGTCGACGACGTCCACGCTGACCCGCTCCTCCAGCACCCGATCGGCGTCGATCTTGCCGATGGCGGACGGGACCACCTCCCGCACCAGCATCGACGCCTTGGTGTCCGGCGGCACGACCACCGTCCCGGCACGCGCCGTCTCGGCGAGCGCGGCGGCGTCCACGACGGTGCCGGGGAACTGCAGGTAGTTGCCCAGGCCCGGGCTCTCGGCGCGGGTGAGCCCGTCGAACAGGTAGTCGCGCGCGGTTTCGTCTCGGCACGTCTCCACTCCCGACAACCGCAGCTGCCCCTGCTCGCTGGGCAGCGTCTGGCCGAGCAGCTGGACGCTGCGGACGCTCGGGGCGAGGGTCACCGCGTAGCTCCGCGTCCGCTCGTACCCGGCGACGGCGACCACGTGCAACCGCCAGAACGGCTGCAGCCGACGCTCGCGGTACACGCACTCGTAGTCCTCGGACGCGGACCGGTTCAGCAGGCCGCCGAGCTTCGCGACGGTGCCGAACGCGTCCGCGCGCCGCGACCACGCGCGGCCCTCGGCGTGGTCGAGGGTGAACCGGTCGGTGAGGACGAGGATGCGTTCCTCGGCAATTTCGACGTCCATGCGCCACCCCCCGCGAGTTCTGTCGGCACCAGCGTAACGATGCGAACCCGCGCGCGACAGGCGGCGTTGGCCGTTCGCGGCGCTACTTCAGCAGCTTCGACATGCGACGGTCGGCAAGCAGCTTGCCGCCGGTCTGGCAGGTCGGGCAGTACTGCAACGAGCTGTCGGCGAACGACACCTCGGCGATCGTGGTGCCGCAGACCGGGCACGGCTGGCCGGCTTTCCCGTGAACGTGGAGGTTGAGCTTCTTGTCGCCCTTCAGCTCCTTGGCGGCCAGGCCGGCCGACCGCGCGACGGCGTCGGCGAGCTCGCTGCGGATCGCGGCGTAGAGGGTGGCTCGCTCCTCGACGTCCAGCCCGTTGGAGGGCTTGAACGGGCTGAGTTTCGCGGCGTGCAGGATCTCGTCGGAGTAGGCGTTGCCGATGCCGGCGATGATCCGCTGGTCACGCAGGACGCCCTTCAGTTGGGCGCGTCCGGCGGTGTCGAGGATGCCGTCGAGCACGGCCGGGGTGAACGCGTCGGCGAGCGGGTCGGGGCCGAGGGTGGCGATGCCGGGCACCTCGTCGAGCGCGTTGACCACGTAGATCGCCAGCCGCTTCTGGGTGCCCATCTCGGTGAGTTCGAACCCCGAATCGTCGTCGAAGCCCACCCGGAGCGCCAGCGGGCCGCGTCCGGGGCGGGCCGGGGTGAGCGGCACCGTCTCCTTCCAGGTCAGCCAGCCGCCGCGGGCCAGGTGGAACACCATCCACAGGCCTCCGACCGAGAGGCAGATGAACTTGCCGTGCCGCTCGACGTCGTCGACCTCCAGGCCGTTCAGGGCGCCCAGCGGCACCTGGAACGTCTTGAGGCTGGAGAAGGCGGCCAGCTCGGTGCGGGCGACGGTCTTGCCCACGCACGCGTCGACGAGGAAGACGCGCAGCGCCTCGACCTCGGGCAGTTCAGGCATGTTCCTCCTTCCGCGCCGGCCACGCGGGCTCCGGCACCGCCAGCGCCTCCCCGAGCAGCCCCAGGTACTCGTCCCGCTCGACCTCGATCGCGCCGAGGCTGGCGAGGTGGTCGGTCTGCCACTGGACGTCGATGATGCGGTCCTCAGCATGCTCGTCGGCCAGCAGCTCCACCAGTGCCAGCAGCGCCACCTTGGACGCGTCGCGCCCCAGCACGGGGTCGTGGAACATCGACTCCCCCGCGAACAGGCCGCCGAGGGAGACCCCGTAGAGCCCGCCGACGAGGCGTCCGTGGGTGTCCCAGGTCTCGACGGAGTGGACGCGGCCCATCTCGTGCAGCGTGCCGTAGACCCGGCGGATGTCGGCGTCGATCCAGCCGTGCGGACGCGCCGGGTCGCCGCAGCGCTCGAGCACCTGGGTGAAGGCGGCGTCGACGGTGGTGGTGTAGTGGTGGGCCGACTTCCGCAGCGAGCGGGGGACGCGGAGCGCGTCCAGCGGCAGCACGCCCCGGTGGAGCGGCGACCACCAGCCCATCTGCCCGAACCCGGACTCGTGCAGCGGCATCGGGAACACGCCCTCGGTGTAGGCGGCCAGCACCAGGGCCTCGTCGAACTCGGCGGAGAACGCGATCAGGTCCTGCGCCGGCCAGCTCTGGGGAGGCCCGAAGATGCCCGGGCGGCGTGCCATGGTTCGATTCTGCCAGCCGGGCCCGACAGCACCCGGGAGTGGGTTACGCAATCCGCCCTCGCGATGGCCGGAATCGGCCGAATCCGGCGATTCGCGCCCGCGACAGGGCAGATCGTGTACCGGCAAGGGGTCGCCCGGGGTCGGCTCGGGGGTCGCCACCGGAGACGGGCGCGGATGCCGGGCCTACGCTGGGAGCGTCCGCACGAGAGGAACTCCACATGGCGAACGCCGCCAGTGACTTCGGCAAGCAGCTGGTCACCCGCACTCCCGAGGTGGCCGGAGGGCTGCTGCGCACGATCGTCGACTTCGCGATCGACGGGAGCCCGGCCTTCCCGGGCGCCAAGGCGACCGCAGCGCGCACGTTGCAGTCGAAGGGCGACCGCGAGGTCGCGATCGACTCGCTGGTGCGCTACCACATCGGCGCCGCCTCGATGCAGGGCTTCCTGACCAGCGTCGGCGGCCTGATCACGCTGCCGGTCGGCCTGCCCGCCAACATCGCGGGCATGGCGATCCTGAGCGTCCGGATGATCGGTTCGATCGCCCACCTGCGCGGCTACGACGTCGACGACCGGCGGGTCCGCGCGGCACTCACGCTGGCGATGCTCGGCGACGACGAGGTGCGTCGCCTCGTCGCGGACGGCAAGCTGCCCAGCACCCCGCTGGCCATCGCGACCGCCCCGGTCTTCGACCCGAACCTCGACCGCGTCATCAGCGAGCGCGTGATGGGTTCGCTCGCCGGACGCCTCGGCGGCAAGCACCTCGCCGTGGTCGTGGTGCGACGCATCCCGCTGGTCGGTGGTGGCGTCGGCGCGGCCGTGGACGGCTGGCTCACCTTCGGCCTGGCCGGCTACGCCAAGCGCGAGTTCATCGCCCGCCACCGGGCGTCCATCCCCCGCCTCTAGCCGTAGGAAGGGGACCGCCCCGCGATCCTTGCGGAATGAAAGGGGACTGTCCCCTTTCGTTTCGGCGCTACTCCACGGAGCTTCGCGCGACCCGGCGGGTGATCAGGCAGGTGACCTCGTAGGGGATCGTGCCCATCAGCTCCGCCAGTTCGGACGTGGTGATCTCCTCGGCGCCGCTGCGTCCGACCAGCACCACGTCGTCCCCCACCTGCACGTCGGTCTGCGGGCCGAGGTCGAGCATCGTCTGGTCCATGCACACCCGGCCGGCGATCGGGTAGCTCCGTTCCCCGATCAACATGCGCCCGCGGTTGGAGAGCAGCCGCGAGTAGCCGTCCCCGTAGCCGACCGGGACGGTCGCGATCCACGTGTCGCGGGACGCCGTCCAGGTGCGGCCGTAGCCGACGGTCTCCCCGGCAGCCACCGGCTTCACGAACGTCACCCGGGTGCGCCACTCCAGGCCGGGCAGCAGCGGGACGGTCCGCGCCGCCTCCGGGTCGGGGAGGGCGCCGTAGATCATGATCCCCGGACGCACCATGTCGAACCATGCGTCGGGGTGGCCCAGGACCGCGCCGGAGTTCGCCAGGTGGGTGAGGGGGACGGGGCCGCGCGCGGCCTCCACGGCGGCGACGGTCGCGGCGAAGAGCTCGACCTGGCCGCGGGTGAACTCCTCCCCGCGCGGGGAGTCGGAGATCGGCAGGTGCGAGTACAGGCCTTCGAGCCGCAGGCCGGGCGTCGCGTCGATCTGCCGGGCGAGGGCGGGGGCGTCCTCGGGTGGGCAGCCGATGCGGCGCATCCCGGTGTCGACCTTCAGGTGCACGTCGACGGTCTCGCGCTGTGCCTGGGCGGCCGCGCCGGCCTCGGCGATGGACGCGGCGTCGGTCACGCACAGGGTCAGCCCGATACCGACGGCCAGCGCGACCTCCTCGCCGCGCGCCACCGACAGCTTCAGGATCGGCATCCGGATGCCCGCCGCCCGCAGTTCGGCGCCCTCGCGGACGTTGGCCACGCCCAGCCAGTCGGCGGCGCCGGTGCGCTCGATCATCCGGGACACCTCGATCGCGCCGTGGCCGTAGGCGTCCGCCTTCACGGCGGCCAGCACCAGCCGGTCGCCCACCCGCGCGCGGATCGCGTCGAGGTTCGCGCGGATGTGGTCGAGGCGCGTGGTCGCGAGCACCGGCGGCTCGATCATTCGCCGACCGCCACCGGGCGTCCCGGGTCGTTCGACCAGCCCGACCAACTCGGTGCGTACAGGGACGCCTCGATGCCCAGGCTGGCCAGCGCGAGCACCACCTGGGCGGCGGAGACCCCGGAGCCGCAGTAGACCGCGACCGGACGGTCGGACGGGAGGTCGACCAGCGCGTCCAGCTCGGCCGGGGACGGCAGTCGTCCGGCGGCGTTCCAGAAGCCGCCCACCGGACGGTTGACCGCCCCGGGGATGTGGCCGGCGCGGGGGTCGATCGGCTCGGTCTCGCCGCGGAAGCGCTCGGGGGCGCGGACGTCGATCAGGACGCCGTCGAACCCGGCGACCTCGTCGGCGTCCAGCGTGGGCAGCTGGCCGGTGACCAACTCCAGCGGCCCGCCGGGGGTGGCGTCCGGCTCGCCGGTCTCGAGCGGACGCCCGTCCGCGACCCACGCGCGAACGCCGCCGTCGAGGACGCGGACGTCCAGCCCCGCCCAGCGCAGCACCCACCACGCGCGGCCGGCGGCGAAGGAACCGGGCTCGTCGTAGACCACGATCGGCTGTTCGGGGTCGACGCCGAGCGCGCCGAGCCCTTCGCCCAGACGGGCGGCGTCCGGGAGCGGGTGCCGGCCCAGCGTCGGGTCGGTGGTCGGGCCGGTCAGCACCGCCTCGAGGTCGAGGAACCGCGCGCCGGGAAGGTGGCCGGCGGCGTACTTCGCGCGCCCCGCGCCGTGTTGTTCACCGAGGTTCCAGCGGACGTCGAGCAGCTGCCCATTGGCAGGCAGGTCGGCAACACTGACCAGGACTTCGGCTCGCGCGGACACGCCAGCACTCTAGAACACCATCGTCGCCGGCCCATCGTGACGCCTCGCTCGCTGCGCTCACGAGCCTCCTCAGGGACCGTCCGCGCCCCTGGGAGCGTCCGTGAGGAACGAGCGGACGCGTCACGAAGCGGCCCCGCACAAACGCCCCCGATACTCACAAACGCCCCCGAAATTTCGGGGGCGCTTGTGAGTATCGGGGGCGTTTGCGGGAGAGGGGCAGGGACGGGGAGAGGGGCGGGACGGGGAGGGGGACGGATCAGGCGGCGGTGCCGTTGCGCAGGAGCGAGCCGCGTCCGGTGGGCCAGAGGGTCGTGCCGGCGACCGACCCGGGCACCGTCCACACGTCGAGGCCGTGGTCGATCGAGGTGGTGACGATCTCCAGGGTGCCGTCCCCGTCCAGGTCGCCGACGGACGGCGCCGCCGCGATCCCGATGCCGTTGCCGTCCTTGGCCTGCTTCGGCACCTTGAGGTTGGCGATCTTGCTCCCGGACGCGCTCAGCACGATCAGCCGTCCGCTGCCGGACGACAGCCCGTACTGCCCGAAGACGAGCTCGGGGACGCCGTCCGCGTTCAGGTCGGCGGCCACCACCTCGGAGGCGAAGGTCCGCTTCTTGCCGGGCGCGTAGCCGTAGCGCCACAGCCGCTTTCCGGTCGAGCTGATCGCGTACACGTAGCCGTCGTTGCCCGGGAACACGATCTCGGGGTGGCCGTCGCCGGTGAGGTCGACGAGGGTCGGCGCCGGGATACCGTCCGGCGGGTACCAGTCCCCCGATTTGCGGACGACCGGCTTGCCGGTCCGCGGCAGCACCTCGAACCCGGCGTGCCGCCGTCCCGAACGGACGCCGCCGTCCTGCGCCCCGTCGAGCACCATCACCGCGTGCGACTGGGTCTCGTACGGGATCTTCTTCTCCACGTTCGGGATGCCGATCACCTCGGCGTCGCCGTCGCCGTCGAGGTCGCCGATCGACGGCGGGGACGCTGTCCACTGCAGCCACGACTTGCTCTTCGGGCTCGGCCACGACCCGGTGTGGGCGTGCCACTGGGCGTCCTCGACCGACATGCTCAACCACCGGATGAACTGTCCCCAGCCGAGCCGCTCGCCCGCGTAGGCGCTGGCCCGGTTCGTGTACCAGTCGGACGCGAGCACCGACGTCCCGTCGTGGTTGAACACGTTGATCTGGTGGTTGTCGAAGGTGACCACGATCTCGAGCTCCGGGTCGTCGTCGAGCTGTCCGATGCCGACGTTCTCGCCGTACGCGCCGTAGCCGTCGTTGCCCTGGCCGTTGAAGTCCTTGTCGTTGCCGGTGCCGCTGAGCTGGTTGTACCGCGGCCACGCCGGGCTGTGGCCGCCCGCCGGCTGGTAGGTCTTGCCGTTCGCGGAGAACACGAACACCTGCGACCCGGTCGAGGAGGTGTTGGTGGTCGTGGCGACGATCTCGACGCTGCCGTTCCCGTCGAGGTCGGCGGCGGCGAGGCCGCGGACCTCGGGCGTCTGGCCGCCGCTCTTCACGGACGCCGGCCAGCCGGCCTTGGTCACCAGGGTGCCGTTGCGCCACTCGTAGGCGGCCACGGTGCCGCTGCCCCCGACCACGATCTCGCGAACCCCGTCGCCGTCGAGGTCCGCCACCACCGACGGGGCGTAGACCCGTCCGGACGTGGCGGTGCCGGTGGCCAGTTTGGTGCCGGTCGCCGAGTAGACGTAGGTGGAGTACAGCGGCGCGACGATCTCCAGCTTCTGGTCGCCGTCGAGGTCGACCAGCGACGGCGAGGAGAACCACCCGGTCTGCCCGGGGTCGATACGCCGCACCCAGACCGGCTTCTTGACCGGCGTGGACGCGGCCGGCAGCACCTGGGCGGGGACGGTGAGGCTCTCGGCGGGGAGGGTGATCGCCTGCGCGACGGCACCTGCCGTCCGGTCAGGGATGGCGGTCGGCGAGGCGATCGCGCAACCGGCGGTGAGGGCGAGGACGCAGCCGGCGATGAGCATGCCGAGGCGGGGGGACGTGACGGCCATGCCCGGCACGGTAACCCACCCCCGTCGCCGAATGGCACCGTTTCGGTCGGTGGCCCCGCGGCGGGCGAGCCCGGGAAGGGGCTAGAAGAGCAGGGCCAGCGCCGGGTCGGACATGATCGTGGACACGTCGGCCAGGAACTTGGAGCCCATCTCGCCGTCCACCAGGCGGTGGTCGAACGTGACGGTGACCGTGCAGACCGAGCGCGGCTCGATGCGCTCGTTCTCCCCCTCGCCGACCACCCACGGCTTGCGCAGGATCGTGCCCAGGCACATGATCGCGGCCTCGCCGTTGTTGGGGATCGGCGTGCCGCCGTCCACGCCGAACACGCCGACGTTGGTGATCGAGAACGTGCCGCCCGACATCGCCTCCGGAGGCACCTTGCCCGAACGGGCCTGCGGCACCAGCTCGTTGATGGCCTGGGTGAGCTGCAGCAGGTTCATCTCGTTGGCCCGCTTGATGTTGGGCACCAGGAGCCCGCGCGGGGTGGCCGCCGCGATGCCGAGGTTGACGTCCTCGTGCAGCACGATCTCGTTGCGCTCGGCGTCGTAGCTGGAGTTGAGCTCCGGGACCCGCTCGATCGCCAGGCAGGCGGCCTTCGCGAACACGGCCAGCGGGGAGATCCGCAATCCGGTGAAGTCGCGTCGGCGCTTGAGGGTCTCGATCAGCTGGACGGTGGCGGTCACGTCCACCTCGACGAACGCAGTGGCCTGCGGGACGGCGAGCGAGGCCGTCATCGCCCTGAACATCTCCTTGCGGACGCCGCGCAGCGGGATCCGCTGCTCGCCGGTGTTGCTGGCTGCGGCCACCACGTCGTCGGCGGTGATGGTGCCGCCCGGACCGGTCGGCGCCACGGTGGACAGGTCGACGCCCAGGTCGCGGGCCACCCGGCGGACGGGCGGCTTGGCCAGCGGACGCCCTGCGGACGCGGGCGCCGCGGAAGCTGGCGGGGTGGCGGCCGGTGCAGCCGGAACCGGGGCGGGAGCGACGGGGGCAGCCGGGACAGCGGCGGCCGCGGCCGCAGGGGCGTCGGTCCTGCGTGCGCGCCGCGTCACCGCGCCGGCCTTGGTGCCGTAGCCGACCAGGTTGGAGCCGGACCCGGAGATCCCGGCATTCGCCGGGACGACGGGGGTGGTGGTGACCGGGGCGCCGGCGGACGGGGAGGCCGGGGCCGCGGAGGCGCTCGACGCTCCCTGAGGAGCCTCGTGAGGAGCGAGCGAGGCGTCACGAGGGGCGTCCGCGTCCACAGCCTCGTCCAGGCCCCGGATGCGGATGATCGGGGCACCCACCTCGACGGTGGTGCCCTCGGCGACCAGGATCTCGGCGACCACGCCGGCGTACGGCGAGGGCAGCTCGACCAGCGACTTGGCGGTCTCGATCTCGAGCAGGGTGTCGTTCACGGCGACCGTGTCGCCCACCGACACCTTCCAGGAGACGATGTCGGCCTCGAGCAGGCCCTCACCCGGATCCGGCAGCTTGAACTCGTGCATCTGTGGCCTCTCAGTACGCCAGGGAGCGGTCGACCGCGTCGAGCACCCGGTCCAGGTCGGGCAGGTAGCCATCCTCCACCCGGCTGGGCGGGTAGGGAAGGTCGTAGCCGGTGACCCGCAGCACGGGCGCCTCCAGCTCGTAGAAGCACTCCGCCTGGATCCGGGCGGCGAGTTCCGCGCCGATGCCCAGCGTCCCGACCGCCTCGTGCACCACGATCGCGCGCCCGGTGCGCCGGACGGAGGCGAACACTGTCTCGTCGTCCAGCGGCGACAGCGAGCGCAGGTCGACCACCTCGAGGCTGCGGCCCTCGGCCTCGGCGGCGACGGCGGCCTCCACGCAGGTGCGCACCATCGGGCCGTAGCAGAGCAGGGTCGCGTCCGTCCCCGGCTTCACCACCCTGGCGTCGTACAGCGGCAGCGGGGACGCCTCGGTGTCCACCTCGCCCTTCTCGTGGTAGCGGCGCTTGGGCTCCAGGAAGATCACCGGGTCGTCGTCGGCGATGGCCTGCTGAATCATCCAGTAGGCGTCGTGGGGGTTCGAGCAGGTGACGACCTTGAGCCCGGGGGTGTGCGCGAAGTACGCCTCCGGCGACTCGCTGTGGTGCTCGATCGCGCCGATGCCGCCGCCGTAGGGGATGCGGATGACCATCGGCACCGACATCGTCCCGTGGGAGCGGAACCGCATCCGCGACACCTGGGAGACGATCTGGTCGAACGCCGGGTAGACGAACCCGTCGAACTGGATCTCGACGACCGGACGGTAGCCGCGCAGCGCGAGGCCCATCGAGGTGCCGACGATGCCGGCCTCGGCGAGCGGGGAGTCGACCACCCGGTCGGTCCCGAACTCGTTCTGGAGGCCCTCGGTGACGCGGAAGACGCCGCCGAGCTGGCCGATGTCCTCGCCGGCCAGCAGCACCTTGGGATCGTCCGCCAGCGCTCTGCGCAGGCCGGCGTTGAGGGCCTTGACCATCGTCATGGTGCTCATTCGGACGCCCCTTCGAAGGAGGCCTCGTAGGCCAGGTACTCCTCGCGCTGGCGCGCCAGGGCCGGGGGCATCCCGGCGTAGACGTGCTGCCACTGCTCGCCGAGGGCGGGCTCGGGCAGGGCCAGGCAGCCGGCGCGCAGGCGCTCGGCAAGGGCCTCGGACTCGGCCGCGAGGGCGTCCAGCCAGGCCTGGTCGATCGCGCCGGTCGAGAGCAGATAGGTCTTCACGCGTTCGATCGGGTCCTTGGCCTTCCAGGCGTCCTGCTCGGCGGCGAGGCGGTACTTGGTGGGGTCGTCGGACGTGGTGTGCGCGCCCATCCGGTAGGTGTAGGCCTCGACCAGCACCGGGCCCTCGCCGCGCCGCGCCCGGTCCATCGCCAACTGGGTGACCGCGTGGACGGCGAGCACGTCGTTGCCGTCGACCCGCAGGCCGGGGAAACCGAACCCGGCCGCCCGCCGGTAGAGCGGGACGCGGGACTGCAACGAGGCGGGCTCGCTGATCGCGTACTGGTTGTTCTGGCAGAAGAAGACCACCGGGGCGGCGTAGGACGCGGCGAAGACGAACGCCTCGTTGACGTCGCCCTGGCTGGTGGCGCCGTCGCCGAAGTAGACGATCGCGGCACCGTTGGCGGCGGGGTCGTCGTTGCCGACCTGGCCGTCACGCTGGAGCGCCATCGCCATGCCGACCGCGTGCAGGGCCTGCGTCCCGATCACGAAGGAGTAGAGGTGGAAGCCGTCCGGCCGGGACGGCCAGTCGACCATCGCGGTGCCGCGGAAGGTGCCGAGCAGGTCGACCGGGTCGATGCCCGCGCACCACGCCACGCCGTGCTCGCGGTAGGACGGGACGATCAGGTCGGGGTCGCGCAGCGTTCGTCCGGAACCGATCTGGGCGGCCTCCTGGCCCAGGGCCGGCGGCCACAGGCCGAGCTCGCCCTTGCGCTGGAGCGCGGTGGCCTCGGTGTCGATGCGCCGGGCCAGCACCATGTCGCGCAGGTGGGAGGCGATGTCGGCGTCGGTGCCGGAGTAGCTGAAGTCGGGGTGGTCGACCCGGCGTCCGCTCGGATCGAGCAACTGGATCGGCTCGTCGCCAACCGCGAAGACGTCGGTGCCTGCGGGCTCGGTCAAGGGATCTCCTGGTCGTCGGGGCTCCGGCAGAACACCTAACTTACGGTTACGTAACCATAGGTGTCAAGTGTCCCGCCCCCGCGCAAACGCCCCCGAAGTTCACAGACGCCCCCGAAATTTCGGGGGCGTCTGTGAGTTTCGGGGGCGTTTGTCAGTCGAGTTGGTAGCCGGGGGTCGAGCGGGAGAGCGCGACCTCCTCCTCGGACATGTCGGCGGGGATGGCGTCGAACAGCGGGGTGGACAGGTAGCGCTCGCCGGTGTCGGGCAGCATCGCCAGGATCACCGAGCCGGGCTCGGCCCGCTCGGCCACCTGCCGCGCGACCGCGAACGTCGAGCCGCCCGAGACGCCGGTGAAGATGCCCTCCTTCTGGGCCAGCTCCTGCGCCCACTTCATGCCCTCTGCACCCGCGACCGGGACGAGTTCGTCGTAGTAGTGGCCGTCGATGGCCTCCTGGAGGACCTTGGGGATGAAGTCCGGCGTCCAGCCCTGGATCGGGTGCGGCTCGAACGCGGGGTGGCTGCCCGCGGGCTGCCCCTCGGCGTCCCGTTCCTGCGGGGTGCCGCTGCCGACGAGCTGGGCGTTGGCGGGCTCGGACAGGACGATCTTCACGTCCGGACGCTCCTGACGCAGCACCCGTCCGACCCCGGCCACGGTGCCGCCGGTGCCGTAGCCGG
Source organism: Actinomycetota bacterium (assembly GCA_020161755.1). Taxonomy (GTDB): domain Bacteria; phylum Actinomycetota; class Actinomycetes; order Propionibacteriales; family Propionibacteriaceae; genus Propionicimonas. The sequence continues at coordinate 260,037 of JAIUOS010000001.1, read as the reverse complement.
TGACGAAGTAGTCGAGCCGGGAGCCGGCGAAGTCGTTGACGATCTCGCGGGCGGTGGTGGCCGCGTGGATGTCGGCGTTCGCCTCGGTCTCGAACTGGTGGGCGAGGAACCAGCCGTTGGCCTCGGCCAGCTCGACCGCCTTGCGGTACATGCCGAAACCCTTCTGGGCGCGCGGGGTGAGCACCACCCGGGCCCCCAGCATGCGCATCAGCTTGCGGCGCTCGACCGAGAAGCTGTCGGCCATCGTCACGACCAGCGGGTAGCCCTTCTGGGCGCACACCATGGCCAGGCCGATGCCGGTGTTGCCGCTCGTCGCCTCCACCACCGTCTGGCCGGGCGTGAGCAGGCCGCGGCGCTCGGCGTCCTCGATGACGTTGATCGCGAGCCGGTCCTTCACCGACGACAGCGGGTTGAAGTACTCCGCTTTCACGTAGATGGTCACCCCCTCGACGCCGACGTTGTTGACGCGGACGACCGGGGTGTCACCCACGGTGTCGAGGATGCTGTCGTAGCGGCGTCCGCGGCCGTTGGTCGTCCTGATCGATTCGGCTGCTGCCATGGTGCTCCCGCCTTCCCCTCGGTTCGATGCCCTCTTTCCAACGTAGGCTCCGCCCGCGGCGCGCTCCATGCGCAGCCTTGCCCCACACCCTGCGCGTTCGTGGGCGATGCCCTAGGTTGGGACGAGACCCACGACTCACCCCCGGAAGAAGACGCATGGGCTCACGCCTCCCCACAGTCCTCCTGAGCGCGGCCTTCAGCCTGTGCGCGATCGCCGTCCCGATCGTGATCATCATCCTCCTGGCCTCGATCCGTCGCGAGCTCCGTCGCCTGAACGAGCGGCAACGCGCCACCACCGAGACCCAGGACGAACTGAACCGCAGGCTCGCTGCCCTGGCCGACTCGCTGAGTGGTCTCCAGCGGGACGCCGGGGCCGACCAGCGCCCCGAGGCCACGAACTGGAACGTCCTGGCCTCGCCGGGTGAGGGCACCGCGGGCGCCGCATCTCCGACCACTCTGCTCAGCGATCCGGAGATCGCCGAGGGCGCCCGCGACGTCCGCCGGATCTAGGTGCGCGGACGTCCACCCGCCACCCTCTCCCGCAAACGCCCCCGAAACTCACAGACGCCCTCGAAATTTCGGGGGCGTTTGTCAACTTCGGGGGCGTTTGTCGGCGAGCGGGACGGCGGGGTCGAGGGGCGGACGGGCCGCGGTCAGCTGGCCCAGCGTCCGGTGAAGAACAGCCAGGCCCACACGGCCTGGACGGCCAGCGCCACCAGCACGAGGACGGTGTTGACGACCACCCGCCAGACCGGCAGCCGGTCCCGTCCCTCCAGGATGCGGCCCACCAGGATCCACAGCGGGAACCACAGCAGCACGGCCCGGTTCACGCTCATGAACCAGTAGGACGTGGCGAACGCCACCAGCTGCACCCCGACCCAGGTCGCCTCCGCCCAGCGGCGCTGCACGAGGCAGATCGCGGTCACCAGCAGCCCGACGGCCATGCTGATGATCTCGGCCAGGAACACCCAGTGCCACTCGGGGTGGTCGGCGTACTCGCCCGGCTCCAGGACCTCCAGGGTGTGGCGCAGCGCCTCCCACGGCCAGGCGAAGCCGCGCGCCCAGCCCGCGGTCTGGGCGTCGTACCAGGCGGTCCAGCGTCCGGTCACCGCGTAGAGGTAGCCGACGTACGCCGCCACCACCGACACCGGCAGCACCAGCCACAGCAGCCGTCGCCCGCGCTCGCGCGCCGCACCGGCCTGGGTCAGCGCGAGTACGGCCAGCGCCGCGATCAGGAAGATCCCGGACACACGGACGGAGGCGGCCACCGCCGCCAGCACCGCCGCGGCCGCCCACTGGCGCTTGGCCGCCCGCTCCCACGCCCAGAACGCCGCCGCACAGAACATGGACTCGGTGTAGGGCACCAGCGTGAACACCGCGGTCGGCGCGAGCAGCCAGGCGATCGCCGCCGGCGCCCCGCCCAGCCGGAACAGCGCCCACGCCGCCAACGCGGACGCCGCCAGCGCCAGCACGATCCCCACCAGCAGCGGGGCCAGGCCGGAGGCCGAACCGAGCCGCACCAGCAGCGGCCAGCCGGGGAAGAACGCGATCGAGTTGGCCTCGGCGTAGCCGTCGCGGGCGATGGCCAGGTAGTGCGCGACGTCCCAGTTGCCGAACACGTCGGCGATCGCGCGGTGCTCGGTGAGCATCACCCAGACCGCCACCACCAGCATCACCAGCCGGGTGCCGACCCAGGTCTGCACCACGAGCCGGGCGGCGCGGGCGTCCGCGCGGTGCGCGAGCGGGCTCACGAAGGGGCGGGCGTCCGGATGAACCGGGACAGCCAGGCCGCGTCGGGAGCCCCGTCCAGCACGCCGCCGTCGGGGTCGTCCAGCCCGCCGGCCCGGACGATGTCCCGCTTCGGGTCGATCATGTCCTGCACGACGCGGACGCACAGCCACAGCTGCACGGTGATCCGGAGGAAGACCGCCATCCAGTAGAGCCGGTCCTGCCCGGCGCCGTTGGCCAGGGCGTTGTCGAGGTGGCCCCAGATGGCCGCGAAGTAGACGGTCTCGCCGATGGTGAAGCCGATCCAGTCCACCCAGCGTGGCCGGGCGAGCACCAGCAGCGGCAGCAGCCAGAGCACGTACTGCGGCGAGTAGACCTTGTTGACGAGCAGGAACAGCGCCACCATCAGGAACACGCCCTGGGCGAGCCGCGGACGCCGTGGCAGGAGCAGCAGCAGGGCGCAGATCACGACCGTGCCCACCACCAGCAGGGCAGCCTCGAGGCGCGACGCGGACTCGATCTCGATGTCCATCAGGCTCAGCACGTACCAGATCGAACCGAGGTCACCGCCGCGCTCGACGTTGAACTTCCAGAAGTTCAGCCAGCCCTCGGGCGCAAGCAGGTAGACCGGCAGGTTGACCGCCAGCCACGAGCCGGCCGCGCCGGCGTACGTGAGCAACAGTGGCTTGATCCTGTTCGTGCGCACGCACAGCACGGTCAGGGGGATCAGCAGCAGCGCCGGATAGAGCTTTGCCGCGACCCCCAGCCCGATCCAGATCCCCGCCCAGGCCGGACGCTTGCGCGACCAGGCCAGCAGGCCGAGCGCGGTGAGGGCGAGGACGAGCGCGTCCCAGTTGATCAGGCCGGCGGTCCAGATGGCCGGCGAGATCGCGATGAACATCGCGTCCCACGGACGGCTCATCTTCAGGTGCGCCCAGATCAGCACCCCCATCAGCACGAACAACAGCACCGCGTTGACGCCGAAGAACAGGCTGGCCGAGTGTGCGACCTCCGCGTCGCTGAGCCCCGGACGGCTCTGCCCGCCGAGCATCAGGACGAAGCGGCGACACAGCTCCATGAAGGCCCCGGTGAGCACCGGGTACTCCAGGTCGGTCTGCAGGAACGGGATCTGGCCGTCCTTCAGCCCGCGCCAGTAGTAGAGGACGGGGATGTCGGAGTAGCACATCCACGGCAGGTACTGGTTGCTGGTCTGCTGGCAGGGGATCTGGCGGACCATCACGATCAGCCAGGATGCGGTGAGGGCCAGGAAGGCCCACGGGGCGGGCTGGAACCACAGGCCCCCCGGACGGGCATGGCGACCGAGCGGGCTGCCGAGGACCTTCGACAGCGCCGGTGCTGGGTTGCTCACGCCGCGATCCTATGGGGCTTTCGCTGTAACGCTCGGATTCGGTGACGTGGTCTTCGTCGGGTCGCTCGTCGCCGTCGGCTCCGTCGTCGGCTCGGTCGTCGGCTCGGTGGTCGCCGTCTCGGTGGGCGTGGGAGTGGACGTGGCCGTCGCCGTGGCGGTGGCGGTGTGCTTGGGCTTGTTCGTCGGCTTCTGCGTCGAGGTGCGCGAGGTCGGCGGGTCGAAGGAGAGCTTCTCCATCCCGTCCATCGCGGTCGTCATGTAGCCGAGCCAGGCCGACAGCGGGTAGCCGGAGCCGTACATCCGGCCGAGGTCGGACGTGCCCTGCTTGCCCTTCACCAGCACGACCGCGGTCGAGATCTGCCGGGTGTAGCCGACGAACCACACCGCCTTGGTCTGGCGCTCGGTGTAGGTGTAGGTGCTGTTGCCGACCTTCTTCTTCACGGTCACCGGGTAGCCGACGGTGCCGGTCTTGCCGGCCACGGGGTAGCCGAGCTGGGCCGCGCGGTAGCCGGTGCCGTCCTGGGTCACCTTGGTGAGCGCGTAGGTGACGTCGGTGGCGGTGTCGGCCGCGACGGTCAGCGTGCCCTCGGTGTCGGCCTCGTAGCGCGTCGCGCCGCTGCTGTCCTCGACGTTGGAGACCACGTGCGCGGTGTGCGCCACCCCGCCGTTGGCGAAGGTCGCGTACGCGTTCGCCTGGTTGAGCGGGCTCACCTCGGTGTTGCCGAGCGCGATGCGGTTGCTCAGGTCCCAGTGGCCCTCGGCCGGCAGCCCGGCCGCCTCGGCCATCTCCTGCACCTTCGCCGGACCGTCCGGGATCTGCTGGACGAGGTCGACGAACGCCGAGTTGATGGAGTGCGTGGTGGCGTTCTGGAGCGTGACGGTGCCGTGGTTGCCGTCCGCGTTGGTCACCGGCTTGGAGTCGCCCTTGGGGATGAAGGAGCTGCCGTTGAGCTTGTCGGACAGCGTCCAGCCGTTGTCGAGCGCGGTGGCCAGCGCGTAGGTCTTGAACGTCGAACCGGTCGGACGCGGGTTCGTCGCCCAGTTCCACTGGCTCTGCAGGAAGTCGGGGCCGCCGTAGAGCGCCACCACGCCACCGGTCGCGTTGTCGACCGAGGCCAGGCCCATGTGCAGCTGCTTGGCTGCCTTCTTGCTGCCGGCCGCGGCGGCCAGGGTCTGCTGCTGGACCGACTTCACGGCCGCGTCCTGGAGCGTGGAGTCGAAGGTGGTGACGACCTTGAGGCCGCCGCCACTGATCTGCTCCTCGGTGAAGCCGTTGGCGAGCAGCTCCTTCTTCACCATGGCCAGCAGGAAGCCCTTCGGACCGCCGAACGCCGAATCCTTCGCCTGCTTGGGGAACTTCGGCAGCTTGTCGTAGATCTCGGCCTTCTCCGCGGCGGTGATGGCGTTCATCTCGACCATGCCGTTGAGCGTGTACTGGTAGCGCTCGAGCAGGTCGGCGGCCTGCTGCTTGCCCGCCGCCGGGTCGAGGTTGCCGGGCGCGTTCAGGATGGCGGCGAGCGCCACCGACTGGGCCAGGCTGAGCTTCGAGGCCGGGATGTTGAAGTAGGCCTGGGAGGCCGCTTCGATGCCGTACGCGCCGCGTCCGAAGTAGACGGTGTTCAGGTAGCCCTCGAGCAGTTCCTGCTTGCTGAGCTGCTGGCCCATCTTGGCCGCGAGCAGGAGTTCCTTGGCCTTGCGGCTGAAGGTGCGTTCCTGCGAGAGGTACATGATCTTGATGTACTGCTGGGTGATCGTGGAGCCGCCGCCGGACGCGGTCACGTCCGCCGGCGCGAGGCCGACCAGGCCGAGCGCGGCGCGGAACAGGCCGGTGGCAGAGATGCCCGGGTCGGTCCAGAAGGTGCGGTTCTCGGCGGCGACGACGGCGTCCTTCACGTGCTGCGGCATCTCTTCGTAGTCGATCGACTGCCGGTTCTGCACCTGGAAGGAGCCGAGCTTGGTCTTGCCGTCGTTGTAGTAGACGAAGGTGGTGTTCGTGCTGAAGTCCGAGTTGGGGTCGGGCAGCTTCACAGTCATGTACGCGTAAGCGACCACGCCGGAGCCGATGACTCCCAACGTGAGCAGGGTGGCCAGCATCCACAGCAGGATGCGGACGACCAGCGGACGCTTCCTGCGTCCCTTGCGAGTGGTCTTCGGCGCGTTCCGGGTGCCCGCGGAGCGCTTCGGGTCAGCCATAAATGTCCTCGACGGTCTTCTGGCGGCGTGGCGGTCGTCGCTTCACTCCGTCTCCGAGGAGATAGGAAGCGATCATGTGGTTCCAGCCGCAGTCGACGCACACCTCGACGACGCGGACGGTGAACTCGCCGTACTCGGACTGCATCGCGTCCAGTTCGGCGGTGGACTTGATGCGTCCGGAGAACTGGCCGAGCTGGTCGCCGAACACGTAGTTCAGGTTGACCAGCCGCGCATGCGAGCAGATCGGGCAGGCGACCCCGGACTCCTCGCCGTGGTGCAGGGCCGCACGCATCAGCAGGGGGTCGGCGTCGCAGACGTCGGAGCCGTCCAGAACGCGTTGGGGTCGCTTCAGCGCCTGCAGCGTATTGCGCCGCTGCAGGGCATAGTCGACCTCTTCCCGCCGGGACCACATGGGTTCAAGGGTAGATGGCGCCCCCCAATTTCTCGATTCGGGGACGCTCGCGCACCGGTTTGGCGGCGCTCGGCGGGGATGGAAGAATGGCGCCGCGCGGGGCATTAGCTCAGTTGGTAGAGCACCTGCTTTGCAAGCAGGGGGTCAGGGGTTCGAGTCCCCTATGCTCCACCCCGTCCGCCCTTGTCAGAACAATTTGGCGAACGGGCGGCCGACAGATTGACACCCTCCGTGTCCGATTGCGCCAAGCCACACACAGCCCGAGTGGGGGTCATCGACCGTGTCGCCGCATAGATGCCCGACGTGGACGATGAAGTGGTTGCAGCTGCCGGACGGCTCGAAGCTCAGGCGGCAGTCCTCGAGCGAGTGGCCGGCGAACCCTTCCGGATGATGTTCCCAGGTGGCGCGCTCAGGGAGCGAGCGCACTGAGGGGAACGCTCACGGTGCCGTCATCGGTCACCAGGATTGGTCCGGTTGCTGTGACGACGAGCTGGAACGCCGGCTCTCCCGCTGCCTCGGTGTCGACCTGTGCGATCGCGGCTTGCAGCGAAGCTGCTGCCGCGGTGAGTTGCCCGCCACCGAGCTTGATCTCGACGGCCCCCCAGCGGCCGCCCGGGAGGGTGATGATCGCATCCATCTCCTTGCCGTTGGAATCGCGGTAGTGGCTGACCTCGCCGTCAATCGCAGAGGCGAAAACGGTCAGGTCATGGATGACCGCGCTCTCGAAGAGCACGCCGAGGGTCTGCAGGTCGCCGCGCAGTTGTTCAGGTCCAGCACCTAGTGCGGCAGCAGCGAGCGCCGGATCGACGAGGTGGAGTTTCGGTGACGTGCGTACCCGCGCGCGAGATCGAAGGGCCGGGGTCCATGGTCGCTGCGCTTCGACGATGAACAACCGCTGGAGGAGGCCCACGTAGTTGCTGACGGTCTCCTGGTCGATGGCTGGGGCGACCGCACGGATGTCGGCTGCAAGCGTCTTGTACGTGACCTGGGAGGCGACCGAGCGTGCAAGAGCGACGATGAGTTGCTTGATCACCTCGGGCTCGTGCCTAATCTCGGCGATGCGGCGAATGTCGATGCGCGCGACGTCGTCGATGTAGCCGCGCAATCGGTCCGCTGACTGCCTGACCGACAGCGTGGTCATCGCTGGGAAGCCCGATCGCAGCAGGTTGTCGATGACGGTGTCCAGGTCAGAACCTGCGCCAAGATCGGTCCTTGGTCGCACGCCTGCGAACAAGTCGGCGAGACTGACCGCTTCCGAGGGTGCGTCGAGCTTCTCCCACCATGACATGGTTCGCTGGCGGAGCCTGAGGAATCGCCCTGCCCCGGTGTGCCGCGTGACGTCGTCAGGAGGAACCGCGGAGCCTGTGAGGATGAATCGCCCCGGCTCCACCGCAGAGTCGACCGCGCGACGAACGAGATTCCACAGCTCCGGCGCAACCTGCCACTCATCGAGCAGCCTGGGTGCCTCACCTTCAAGAAGCGACCGCGGCGCCACCTCGAGGAGCCGCTGGACCTCGGCGTCGTCGATGAAGACAAAAGAGGACGCAGCGTGCAGGGCGGTCATCGTCTTGCCGCTTGCACGTGCCCCTTCAACCACCACCGCGCCGGAGGCTGCAAGAGCACGCCGCAAGGGGCCGTCGATGACTCGCGGTCGGTATTCGTGGCCGAGCAGAGTCGCCGTGTCCATGCCCGAAACCCTACCTCCCAACTTGGGCCAGGCGGACGATTGCAGCACTCCAAACCGGATTGATGCAGGCGGGCTAGCCGGATGATTGCAAAGCCATGTCATCTGATGCATGATCTTGAGCTCCACCCTCGTTCTTCGGTCCGGCGTCACCGTCTTCGGTGCGAAACGCGCGGCGCCGGGCCCGAGCACGGCTAGCTTGGGGGAATGCCGATCCCAGAGGATTACCCGGACGAGCTCACCGACGAGCTGGCTCCCTACGGTTTCGAGTTCGGAGCCGTCCAGGAGGACGACGACATGGGCACGTCCGTGCTGTTCGTGGCCGACCCGGAGTCGTTCGTCCACGCCCATCCGGGGCTCGGCATCGAGGAGTCGCACGGCGCGTCCTGGCCGCCGGCGAGCCTCGACCTGTGGATCTCGTTCGACCGGCACGGCGATCCGGTGCAGATCAGCTTCGAGGTGTTCGACCTGCTCGCGTGGGCGGCGTCCGAGGACCCGGAGCTGGCCAGCCGGCTGAACTCGATGGAGGATCCGGCCGATCACGCGGTCGCGGTCGGCGAGGCGCTCGGGCACGTGCTCGAGCAGGAGCGTCCGCAGTACGACGACTACCTGGACTGAGCGCCGGTCAGCGGATGCGGTCGGTGGCCGATGCCCAGGCTTCGGTGTTCGCCTCGTTGGACGACTGCCAGTACCACCAGGCGGCGTAGGCCGCACCGGCCAGCACCACCGTCCATCCCAGGAGCTTTCCCACGACGCCGAGCCTACCTGCGCGGTCGGGGCGCTGCGGTGGGGACGGTCAGCGGGTGGCGGTCGCGGTGGCGACGTCCGCCTTCGGGCTGAAGGACGCGTCGGTCGGAGTCTCCGTGGGCCCGGGGGTTGATACCGGCACCTCCGGCGAGACCGTCGGGGTGGCGGACGTGACGATCGCGGTCGGCGCGGTGCCCAGACCGGACGCGTTGGCGGTGGACGTGGGCGCGATGAACGCGTCCGTGGCCAGGGCTGTGCGCAGTTCGGCGAGTTCTGCGGGGTCGGCCTCCGCGCCGCCGTTGCCCGGCGCGGTCGTGGCGAGGGCCACCGCCTCCACCTGGTCGCCGCGGACCCGCGACTCGACCATCGTCGAGCGGATCTCGTCGCCGGTGAGCTGGTCGTCGACCACCAGGCAGGGCGTCAGCGCGTCCATCACCTTGTCGAACCGGTTCGGGTCGGCGATCGCGGCCGCCATGTTCGCCTGCGACATCGCACCCTTGATCATCTGCGCGGTCATCAGCGAACGGCTCAGCGGGTCGCTGGTCGCCTCGAGCGTGGCGATCACCTGACGGCCGTTGAGCTTGCCCTTGCCGAGGTCGACGCCGCCGAGGATGTCGACCACCTGGGAGAAACCGTCCAGGCCGAGCTGCACCTGGTGGTCCATGCGGGCACCGGTGAGGGTCTCGACCGCGCGCGCCGTGCGGCGGGGATCGGCAGCGAAGCTCGCGGCGAGGGTCACCGTGCCGGTGCCGTCGTCGGCGAGCAGGTCGGACGGCAGCGCCACCAGCGTGAGGTCACGACGGGTCGCGGACAGGTGTGCGATCACGACGGCCTGGAGGCCGCCCTGCTCGTCGGCGGTCATCAGCAGGTAGTTGATGGCGTTGGAGCCGTCCACCACGACCGGCTCCGGGCGTCCGTCGTAGGCGGCGAGCCCGTCCACCCGGTTGAGGTGCTCGGCCGCGTCCCCGATGCGGTTGAGGTACACGGTGAGCAGAGCAGCCCCACCCACGGAAATGGCGACGACCCCGATGAGGATGCCGATGGCCACCCGGTCGACGAGGCGACGAGTCGTCGTCCCGGTCTCCGTGATCGGCTCCATCAACACCCTCCTGCGAACTTCAGCGCACCCCAGCGTAGGAGGCCGGGGCAACCGGCGTGTGCCGGTACTAGCCTTGGCCAATGGTCGAGGAGAACCAACGGCAGGCGGACGCGCGGCGCAGGCACGAGCTGGCGCACGGGGCGGCGATGGCCGAGGCGCAGGCCGCGCAGGCGTTGCTGGACGCGTTCGTCGCCGACCTGCGGACGGCGGGGGCCTCGCCCGAGCCGCTCCAGGCGACCCTGCTGACCGGCGTCCGGGTGAAGACCGGGCTGGTCGGCTGGTACCTCAACAAGGCGCAGACCCTCGCGGTTGCGCCCGACGGCACCTACTACCAGCTGGTCACCGCCGGCTCGGCGCTGGCCCGGTTCACCGGGGTGAAGCCCGAGCCCACCCCGCCGACCCTGGTGATCGGACGCGGCGGCCGCGACGGTGAGACCGGCGACCTCCACGAGTTCCTCGCGCGCGCCTTCACCGCCTACACCGAGCGGTAGCCCTGCCTCGGTCGGCGAGATTTGCCCTGGATCGGGGCGGTCCGGCTCGATCGGCCCACCCACCGACTGATCGAGGGCGATTCGCGTACCGTCGCGGCCGGCCGTCAGGTTGTGGATGACTGTACGAGTTTCGCCCCGCCCTGTGGATAACCCGGCCCTGCTCTGTTTCCGGGCACCTCGCCTGTGCCAGACTCCTGCCACCCCAGGAGGTGCCTATGCTCACCCGGCCACGGCGACTCGCAGTAACCATCCTCGCTGCCGCCTGCCTCCTGACCGGCTGCCAACCGGCAACCACCCCCACCCCGACACCGGCGCCCAGCTGGACCTGCACCCCCGAAGCCGGCGGCGAACAGTTCAGCTGCTCCCAGCACCAGTACGACGACATGGTCGCCAAGGACAAGCTCTACGCCGAGGCGGAAGCCGTCTACCGCAAGTTCTTCGCCGAAGACTCGCGTATCTTCCGGGCCGGCGGCATCACCGAGCCCACGCCAGTGCTTCTCGAGACCACCACGGGCGCATTTCTCGACGACTCCATGGCTCTGTACCGATCGTTGAAGAAGGACGAGCGAAAGCTCGTCGGCGGCGAGATCACCTTGGTTCGCCTAGCCCGAGCACCCGGCCTTGTGAAGGAGTCTTCACTTGTGGCGATGAAGGCATGCGTTGACGCGCGCTCGACAACTGTCTTCGAGCATGGCAAGAAGACCGGCAAGGGCTTCATGGTTGAGGACCTCCTGTACTTCGGTCGCTTTGGCGACGCGATGAAGATTCAAGGCGCAGACGGACAGCAGGAGGGCAAATGCTCAAGCTCTTAGTCTTCGTCCTGGCGACGTCGCTCCTAGCTCTTGCACCCGCATCCCCCGCACTCGCGGAGGGGAGCTCCATCGATGTGGGCGTCAGCGGGGGAAATGGCACCTACAAGGGCCGTATGGACCAGTCCCAGAAGCGAAAGAACAAGGTCGAGACCAAACGAAAGACCTCGAATTCAGGCTCGACGACCAAGACCACGTTCAAGACCACGAAAGACGACCTGACGCTGGAGGAATGGCGGGCGTTGAAGGGGATGTGTCGGCGGATGAACCAGGTGTTCACCTGCACGACGCCGACGGGGCGCAGGCAGGCGATCTCGCCGGCCACGTTGATGCTCGACCTGGGCGCGATGGCCCGGACCCTGATCGTGCGGCTCCAACTGCCCGACCCGACCCCGCAGGTCGGTCCCGACCCGACCGTCAACGAATGGAAGATGGCCGCGGTCGGCTACCCCCTGTGGCTGTGGACCAACGGACCCCGCACCGTCACCAGCAGGGTCCGGGCGTCCGGCATCACCTTCACCCTCCGCGCGACCTGGCTGTCCACCAGCTACACCATGGGCGACGGCCACACCGTGAACTGCACCAGCGCCACCCCGTACACCAAGAGCGTGAAACCCGGCGCCGCCTCCCCGACCTGCGGCTACACCTACCAGACCGCGTCCCTGCCCCACGGCAACTACACCATCACCGCCACCACCAACTGGCGCATCACCTGGAGCGCACTCGGCGTCTCCGGCTCCCTTCCCGGCACCTACACCGGCACCCGCACCCTGCCCGTCGGTGAACTCAACGCCCTCGTCATCCGCTAGCCCCACAAACTGCGAGTTACGCGGCGACATCGCGGCCCACCCACAGCTTGCGAGCGGAGGGGGCCGGAAATGGCACCAGGGGGCCGCTGGATACCCGAGCGTCCCCCTGGGCGAACATGTAGACGGAACTGGCCGCCACCCCCTGATGAGTACGCTCTCATGGTAGGGGGCTTCAACGATTCAGTCGCGTGTTGAGACGCTTCGTAGCCGGATTGTTAGAAACCGTGCGCGCCACGCCGTCCGGCGTTGACAACAGTGCGCCCACGGACGTCTCGCATGAACATCGGTGAACGTCCGATGTGACAACACCTGGGACAACACCTGCCCGGCACGCTGCCGCCATGGACGGACGTCACGCGCTGGCAGCGCTCAACACCGAATGGCAGCAGCTCGAAGGGCACCCAGCAGCGTGGGCGGCCACCGAGCCCGACCTGGCCGGCGCCGCCGACCTCGCGGGCGTGCTGGCGCTCGTCCGCGGCCGTCCCGACCCGGTGTTGGCCGCCCTGCTGCGGCTCGGCCGCGCCGGCGAGCCGCTGGCACACCGGGTGGTGCTGCAGACGATGCTCGGCAAGCTCGTGAAACTCTGCGCGGGGCGTCCCGGCCTGCTTCCCGAGGCCATCTCCGAGCTGTGGCTCGCGATCGTGGAGTACCCGCTGGAGCGGCGTCCGCGGTCCATCGCGTCGAACCTCGCGTGGACGGTACACCGGCGACTCCCGCGCGCCCTGCCGGACGCCGCGTGGGGCGAACTCGACCCGCCCGCCCCACCCACCGACGAGACGGACGCCGCGTCCACCCTCGCCGAGGCCCGCGCGCTAGGCCTGATCGACGAGCTCACGCACCGCACCCTGCTCACCGTCTACGTCGGCGGCCGCACCAGCGCCCAGGCCGCGATCGAGCTCGGCACCACGCCCGAACTGGTCCGCTGGCGCTGTTCCCGCGCGCTGCGCAGGCTCGCCACCCAGGCCGAACTGCTCTGCGCATGACCCCGCCCCCACGCGGTCGATATTCAGCAATTGCTGATTTGGCTGTGAGAAGCCGAGGCGCCCACCCCCTGACCACTACGGTGCAGCCATGCCCACCGCGCTGATCACTGGCGCGACCGCCGGAGTGGGCATGTCGTTCGCCCGAGCGCTGGCGCGACGCGGGTACCGGCTGGTGCTGGTGGCCCGGGACGCCGTCCGGCTGTCCGCCACCGCCGCCCTGCTCCACGCCGTCCACGCCGTCGAGGTCACGACGGTGGTCGCCGACCTGTCCGACCACGCCGACATCGAGCGGGTCGCCGCGCACGTCGAGGACCCGTCTCTGCCGGTCGACCTGCTGGTCAACAACGCCGGGTTCGGACCCCGCCAGCTGGCCATCGACCCGGGCCTCGTCGAGAGCGACTTCGCGCTGGACGTGATGTGCCTGGCCGTCCGCACCCTCGGCGACTCCGCCGGCGCGGCCATGCGGGAGCGCGGCCACGGGCGCATCGTCAACGTGGCGATGCTGGCCACCTGGATCGCGGAGGGCCACCACTCCGCGATCCGGCTGTGGGTGAAGGCGTACTCCGACGAACTCGCCGCCGAACTCGCCGGCACCGGCGTGGAAGTGACCGCGCTGCTCCCCAAGTGGCTGCGCTCGGAATTCCACGAGGGCTCGGCGTTCAGCGTGTCCGCGATCCCCGAACGCGTATGGGCCGACGCCGACCGCTGCGTGGCCGAAGCGCTCGCCGAACTGGACGTGGACGGGGCCGCGGCCGTCCCCGGCTGAACGCCCGAGCGACCCGAACGAATTCTCACCGGGACGCGCCGGTAGTGACCGGCTTACCAGGAGTAGGTCACAATGGCACGGTTCCATCGAGAGGAAACGGGTGAGTGAGCCGAAGCTGAGCAGGTACACGTCCGCCGGGCCGGGAGCCGCCCGCCTGATGGCGCAGCACCTGATCATGAAGCCGTACATCTGGTCTGCGGTGACCGTCCACGAGCACGGCGCCCGCAACCTCGAGGGCCTGAAGGGCCCGTTCGTGGTGATCGCCAACCACTCCAGCCACCTGGACGCGCCGCTGATCTTCGGCGCGCTGCCGCGCCGGCTGTCGAAGAACCTGGCGGCGGCCGCGGCCGGCGACTATTTCTTCAGCAACTGGTACAAGGCGCTGCCGACCACGCTGTTCTTCAACTCGTTCCCGGTCGTGCGCCAGGGCCACGCCAACCGCAACGGCCACCGCGGCCTGGCCGGACGCCTGCTGGCCGACGGCATCCCGATCCTGCTGTTCCCGGAGGGGACGCGCTCGCGCACCGGCGCGATGGCCAACTTCACGCCCGGCGCCGCCGCACTGAGCATCTCGCGCAACGTCCCGATCCTGCCGATCGCGCTGGTCGGCGCGTACGCCGCGATGCCGTACGGGGCCACCGTCCCGGTGCCCGGACGCCCTCACGTCCACGTGGTCTTCGGACGCCCGCTGCGCGCGGCCCCCGGCGAGATCGCCCACCAGTTCTCCGAGCGACTGCACCGCTACGTGGTCGAGATGCACGACACCACGGCCCGCGCCTACGGCATGCCGACCCAGGCCGATTTCGCCCGCGCGGTCGCGCTGCGGACGGCCGCAGCCCAGGCCGAGAAGAACGCGGCCCGCGCGGCCGCCGCCGAAGTGCGTCCGCTGGATCCGCCGGACCTGCCGCCGCTCGAGCCGCCGGAGCCGATCGAGGCCCCGTCCGAGGACGCCACCCGCGCCAACTGAAACTGGGTGGACCAAAAGGGGACTGTCCCCATTTGGTCCACCCAGGCGAAACGAAAGGGGACTGTCCCCTTTTGTTTCGGAGCCCGCGTCAGGCGCCGGCCACCACCGCCGAGAGGGTGGTGCTGCGCTTCCGGGCGACGGCCACCGCGCTCGCGGTCAGCGCCACCAGCAGCCAGCCGACCAGGGTGAGCGTGGACGTGACCGCCCCGCTCGACTCGGTCAGGATCGCGCGGACCGCGTCCAGCGCAGGGGTCAACGGCGAGAACGGACGCAGGGCCGCGAACACCGCGGGCGCCGCCCCCGTCAGCGCGGACGCAGCAGTCAGCACCGCCAGCAGCACCGAGACCAGCCGTCCGAAGCCGCCCCACCACGCCACCAGCGCGTGGTTCACCACCACGAACGTGATGCCGGCCAGCACGAGCACGCCGGTGATCGCCAGCCACTCCCGCCCGTCCAGGTCGAGCCCGAACCGGCTCAGCGCAGCCACCAGGATCGCCTGCGTCCCGACCACCGCGATGCCGGGCAGCAGCGCGCGTCCGATCAGCACCAGCGTCGGCTCGGACGAGTGCAGCAACCCGGCACCGATCGCCTTCACCATCGCGTAGGTCGCCAGCGCACCGAGCCACAGGGCGAGCACCAGCACCAGGCTGATCCAGCCGATGTTCGGGTTCGCCAGCCCGCTCAACGCGGACGTGTCGATCGGCGACGCCACCACGGTCGACAGGTTCTCCCGGTCGGACTTGGTGTAGCTCGGCAGCTTGTCCTTGCCCTCCGCGATGCCGTCGGCCATCTTCCGGATCCCGTCGGCCAGCTTCGTGCTGCCGGTGTGGGCGTCGATCAGCCCGGCCTCGAACTGGTCGATGCCGGACGCCAGTTCCGCGGCCCCGCCGGCCAGCTTCGTGCCGCCGGACTTGAGCTGCTTGAGCTGGGCCGCGGTCTTCTCGTCGTTCGCGGCTTTGGTGAGGGCGGACGACAGCTGGCCGACCCCGTCGGCGAGCGCGGACGTGCCCGACTTCAGGCTCTGCCCGGTGTCGGGGTCCTTCTGGTCCAGCCCGGCCGCCGCACCGGCCAGCGCGCGCGAGGACGCGGTCAGCGACGCCACGCACACCGGCCCGTTGACGGCCAGCCCGGCTGCGTCGGTGTCGATGTCGCAGGCCTGCTTGATCGCGCCGATGACCACCTCCGGGGCGACCTGGCCCTGGCCGAGCGCGGTCAGCAGCCCGGTGATCTGGTCGGCCCCGTCCGCGGCCGCCCTGGCGTTCTTCTCCAGGCTCGACTGGTAGGTGCCCAGCCCGGCGTCGATGCCCTTGGCCCCGTCGGCCAGCTTTTTCACGTTCTTCGCCAGAGCTTTCTGCTGCGACTGGCTCTCGTCGACCAGTGTGCCGACCCCGGCGGCGTAGGTCTGCAGCCCGTTCGCCAGCTTGCTGGAGCCGGTGTACAGCTCACCCGCGCCGTCGGCCGCGTCCCCGATGCCGTCGGAGAGTTTCTCGGCCCCGTCGGCCAGCTGCGACGACCCGTCCGCCAGCGTCACGAACTGGTCGCCGAGGTCGTTGAAGCCGATGTAGATCTGGGTGAGGTAGCTCTCGGTCAGCGTCTGGTTCAGCGTCGCCGCCGCCTCGCTGGCGACCAGCCGTCCGAGGGTCGCGTCCGCCACCCCGGCGACCGGCGAGGTCGACACCTCGATCGTGGCCTGCTCGGCCTCGTCCGCGTCCTTGGAGAACGACGTGGCCGCCGCCGAGAAGTTCTTCGGGATGACCACCATCGCCGCGTACGTGCCGGTGGCCAGCCCGGCGCGCGCGTTCTCCTCGCTGTCGAGCACCCAGGTGAGGTTCTCGGTGCGCTGGGAGTCGACCAGGTTGGACGTGAGTTGCCGGCCGAGCGGGGTGTACTGCCCGTCGATCGTGACCGGGTCGTCGAGGCTCACCACCGCGGCCTGGACGGTGTGCAGCCGGCTGGTCGAGTTGACCCCGGCCAGCAGGAAGCCGCCGGCCACCAGGATCGGCACCAGCACCAGGCCCAGCAGGGTGTACCAGCGCGCGGGCCGCGAGTTCAGCTGTTCGACGTTCATCGGTTCGCTCCTTCCAGGGCGAGGTGGGACGCCAGCTTCAGCACCGTGAACGGCACCGGCAGCTGCGCCTCGAGATCGGAGCCGGGCATCACGCCCAGCACCCACGTGGTCGGTTCCCCGGACGTGGCGGACGCGGCCAGCGCGCGGCGCAGGGACCGGTCCTGGGTGTCGGAGAGCTCGTCGGCGTTGTCGACGCAGACGATCCCGCCGGAGACGTTCTTCAGTACCCGCCCGAAGTGGGTGACGGACGGGCCGAGCAGCAGCGCGCGGCGCCGGAGCACCGGCGATTCCTCCGGCAGCACCAGGCCGAGCACCTTGAGCTTGCCGTCGGTGAGCTTCACCCGTCCGGACAGTGCCAGCAGCAGCGCCTGCCGCTGGGCGTGCTCGCCCTCGACGACCAGCACCCCGCCGGGCTGCACGCCCAGCGCGAGGTCGCTGAACAGCGTCCGCTCACCGACCCGGGCGACCAGCCCCTCGCCTACGATCGCGGACGTGTCGTCCGGCGACGGCCACGACGCCAGGTGCACCTGGCGGGTCAACGACTCGCCCTCGATGTCCAGGGACGGCAGCCGCGCGTCCAACCACTTCGGCAGCCACCAGGCGTGGCGTCCGAGCAGCTTCATCACCGCCGGCACCAGCGTCATGCGCACGACGAACGCGTCCAGCGCCACGCCGACGGCCAGGCCGAACGCGATCGGCTTGATCGCGCCCTCGCCGTGCGGCACGAAGAACGCGAACACCGAGAACATGATCAGGCCGGCGGCCACGACCACCCGCGCGGAGTGCACGAAGCCGTCCTCGACCGAGCGTTCGGTGTTGCCGTGGACGTACTCCTCGCGCATCCGGGAGACGAGGAACACCTCGTAGTCCATGGCCAGGCCGAACAGGATGCCCATCAGGATGATCGGCAGGAAGCTGATCACCGGTCCGGGCTCGGGCAGGTTGATCAGGGAGGAGAACCAGCCCTGGTTGAACACCAGCGTGGTGGCGCCGAACGCCGCCGCGACGCTCAGCAGGTAGCCGAGCGCGGCCTTGAGCGGCACCCAGATCGAGCGGAACACCATGGTCAGGAGCACCAGCGACAGGCCGACCACGAAGATGCCGAACGGCAGCAGCGCGGCCTCGAGCTGGGACGTGACGTCGATCTGGATCGCGGTGAAGCCGGTGACCGCCGTCTCGACGTCGTAGGCCTTCTTCCACTCGTCGTGCCGCTCGCGCAGCCGCTCGACGAGGTTGGCGGTGGCCGGGTCGTCCGGGCCGGTGGTCGGGATGATCTGCACCATGCCGGTGTCGACGTTGGCGTTCGGCGTGGACGCGGCGATCATCTCCACACCCGGCATGGCCTCGATGTCGGCCTTCAGGCCGTCGAGCGCCTCGATCGGGTCGTCCAGCTCAACGATGTCGACGATCAGGATCAGCGGGCCGTTGCGTCCGACCCCGAACTTCTGGGTGATCGCGTCGAACGTCTCGCGGTCCTGGGTGCCGGGCAGCGAGTGGCCGGACGTGGGCAGCGCCATCTGGAGGTCCTTGGCCGGGTACGCGAGCGCACCCATGCCGACCAGCACCAGCACGATCGTCACGACCGGCCAGGCGGTGACCATGCGCACCCACCAGCCGGCCGGGCCGCCGCTGGTGCGCGAGGCCCGCGTCCGTCCCTTGCGCTCCTTGGCGGGCTTCGGACGCAGCCGCTCCCCGGCGAACCCCATGAACGCGGGCAGCAGGGTGAGCGCGAGCGCCACCTCGAACGCCACGGTGAGCGCGCCGAAGACGCCCATCACGGTGAGGAACGGCAGCCCGGCGATGCTCAGCCCGACCAGCGCGATGATCACGGTGAGGCCGGCGAACACGACCGCCGATCCGGCGGTGCCGACCGCGCGCGCGGCGGACTCCTCCACCTCCATGCCGGCGGCGAGCTGGTCACGGTGGCGGGAGATGATGAACAGCGCGTAGTCGATGCCGACCGCCAGGCCGAGCATGACCGCGAGCATCAACGTGGTGGAGCTCACCGAGATGACACCGGCGGCGATCTGCACGCCGAGCACTCCGATGCCGACGCCGGCGACGGCCGTGCCGACCGGCATCATCGACGCCACCACCGAGCCGAGCGTGATCACCAGCACGATGATCGCCACGCCCAGGCCGAGGGCCTCGATCACGGTGATGTGCGGCACGTGGACGCTGAACACCTCGCCGCCGACCAGCACCTTCGCGCCGGGCAGCGTGGTCTCCAGGGTCTTGGCGGCGGCGGTGAGTTCCTCGCGCTGGGCGTCGGTCACCGTGGACGCGGTGCCCTCGACCCGGACGTTCGCGATGCCGCTGGCGCCGTCCTTGCTGATCGAGCCGTCGATGTTCTCGTTGTAGGGGTCGATGATCCCCCGCACGAACGACAGCTTCTCGACCTCCTTCTCCCACGCCTTGACGGCCTTCTTCACGTCGGCGTCCTCGAGCTTCGACCCGGCGGGCGCGGTGATCAGGACGGTCGCGGTCGCGTCCGCGGCTTCGGGGAAGGTGACCTTGAGCTTGTTGAGGGCCTTGGTCGAGCTCGCGCCCGGCACCTCGAACACGTCGCTGTACTGGCCGCCGATGGTGACCGCGAGGCCGCCGAGGACGATGAGCAGGAGGGTCCACGCGATCACGACGCGGCCGCGCAGCCGATAGCTGGCGCGTCCCAGGCGATACAGGAATGATGACAACGGAAAGACCCTTCCCCGGCTTCGGCGCTCCCCCGAAGTGTCGGTGGAACAAGGCTCGATACGGTAGTGTATTCAATACAGAACTGTATTGAAAGTCAGGAGATGCGATGAGTGAGACAACAGTGACCGCTCGCCGCAGCCAGACCCGGGAGCGACTGATGGACGCGGCCGTCGCACTGTTCGCGGCGAAGGGCGTCCTCGGGGCGAGCGTCGAGGAGATCTGCGAGCGGGCCGAGTTCACCCGCGGCGCGTTCTACTCCAACTTCGCCGACAAGGACGACCTGTGCCTGGCCGTGCTGAACCGGCACGCCCTCCGCGAACTGGAAGCCACCGAGAAGGCCGTCGCCAGCATCGGTGAGGACGTGCTGTGCGCGCGCACGATCGACGAGGTGATCGAATTGGCGCTCAGCGTGTTCCTGGCCACGCAGCCGCGCAGCAGCGAGGACCTCGTCGCCGGCATGGAGTTGCGGCTGTACGCCGTCCGTGCCCCCGCGCTGCGCCAGCCCCTGCTCGCGCTCAACGAGCGGATGGGCGAGCAGATCGGCGACCTGCTGGGCGGTGTCGTAGACCGGGTCGGGCTGCGACTCCAGCTGCCGATGGAGGAGGCGCTCGACCTGCTGCACGCGGTGTACCTGCACAGCGGCATCAACGCGCTGCTGCAGGGGCTCGAGCCCGACGACGAGTCGCGCCGGCGCCAGCTGACCGAGCTGCTGAAGTCTCTTGTGACCGACCGCGAGGAGCCTCGATAGGCTGGGGGCATGACCCCGGTGTCCGTCGAAAGCCAGAACCTTGCCAACTCCAAGCTCACCGTCGTGGGGGCCGGCTCCGTCGGTACCTCGATCGCCTATGCCTCGCTGATCCGCGGGTCGGCGCGCCAGATCGCGCTGTACGACATCGACACCAAGAAGGTTGAGGCCGAGGTCCACGACCTCTCGCACGGCACCCAGTTCACGCCGACGTCGGTGGTCACCGGCGGCTCCGACATCTCGGTCGTCAAGGACTCCTCGGTGATCATCATCACGGCCGGGGCCCGCCAGAAGCCCGGCCAGACCCGGCTCGACCTGGCCGGGGTGAACGCCGGCATCATGACCAAGCTCGTGCCCGACCTGCTCGAGCAGGCGCCGAACGCCGTCCTCGTGCTGGTCACCAACCCGTGCGACGTGCTCACCGTGGTCGCCCACCAGGTCAGCGGGCTGCCGGTGAACCGCGTCCTGTCGACCGGCACGCTGCTGGACACGTCCCGGCTGCGCTGGGCGATCGCGCAGCGCGCGGGCGTGGCGCTGTCGAACGTCCACGCGGCCATGTTCGGCGAGCACGGGGACACCGAGTTCCCGATCTGGTCGTCGGCCTCGATCGCACAGATCCCGATCCGGGACTGGACGGACGCCGGTGGCGTCCGCGTGTTCACCGAGGAGGTGCTGGCGCAGATCGCGCACGACACCGTGCACGCCGCGTACTCGATCATCGAGGGCAAGGGCGCCACCAACTACGCGATCGGCCTGGCCGGGGCGCGGCTGGTGGAGGCGATCCTGGGCGACCAGCGCAAGATCTGGCCGCTGTCGAGCGTGCTCACCGACTACCGCGGGGTGTCCGGGGTGGCGCTGTCGGTGCCGAGCCTGGTCGGCCCGTCCGGCATCCGGCGCACGTTCGAGTTCCCGATGGACGCCCACGAGATCGGCCTGCTGAACAAGTCGGCGGCCGCGATCCGTTCGACGCTCGCCGCGATCGGCTACTGAGCGCATGGCCGGGGCCACCACCGACCTGGCCGCCGCGCGGGCTGCGTACGACGCCTTCGTCGCCCGCGGCCTGACGCTGGACTTGCAGCGCGGGCAGCCCTCGGACGCCGACTTCGACCTCTCGAACGGCCTGCTGGCCGCGCTCGGTCCGTCCGACGTCACGATGGACGGGCTCGACCTGCGCAACTACCCCGGCGGGGTCGCCGGCCTGCCGAGCGCGCGGGCTCTGTTCGGGCGCTACCTGGGGGTGGACGCGGCCAACGTCGTGGTGTGGAACAACTCCTCGCTCGAACTCCAGGGGCTGGTGCTGACGTTCGCGCTGCTGCACGGCGTCCGCGGCTCGCAGGGCGGCTGGGTGCACGAGCGGCCGAAGATGATCGTCACCGTCCCCGGCTACGACCGTCACTTCGGCATGCTGACCGCGCTGGGTTTCGAGCTCGTCGTGGTCGACATGCGCCCCGACGGGCCGGACGTGGACGCGATCACGGCGCTGGCGGCGTCCGATCCCGCGATCAAGGGGGTGCTGTTCGTGCCCACCTACTCCAACCCGGGCGGGGAGACGATCAGCGCGGACGCGGCGCGGCGGCTCGCCGGCATGCCCACCGCGGCGCCCGACTTCACGATCTTCGCCGACGATGCCTACCGCGCGCACGCGCTCGGTGAGCCGGAC
This sequence comes from Actinomycetota bacterium, assembly GCA_020161755.1. Lineage (GTDB taxonomy): Bacteria > Actinomycetota > Actinomycetes > Propionibacteriales > Propionibacteriaceae > Propionicimonas. Next base: position 238,255 of record JAIUOS010000001.1, on the reverse strand, counting down.
GCGACCGTCGAGTTCGTGGGGCTGTGCGCGGAGGCCGGGTTTCCCGACCGGGCGTTCGTGTTCGGCAGCACCAGCAAGGTGACGTTCGCCGGCGCCGGGCTGGGCTTCGTGGCGTCCTCGGTGGCGAACGTGGCGTGGCTCACGGGCTGGCTGGCCGCGCAGAGCATCGGGCCGAACAAGGTGGAGCAGGCGCGCCACGTCCGGTTCCTGGAGGCGTACCCGGGCGGCATCGACGGCCTGATGCGAGCCCACGCGACGCTGATCGCGCCCAAGTTCGCAGCGGTCGACGAGGTGCTGTCGGCCGAACTGGGCACCGACGGCGCGTACGCCACCTGGACGACGCCGCGGGGCGGCTACTTCAGCTCGCTGTTCACCACCGCTCCGGTGGCGGCGCGGGTGGTCGAACTCGCGAAGGCTGCGGGCGTGGTGCTGACCCCGGCCGGGGCCACCTACCCGGGCGGCGCTGACCCGGCGAACCGCAACATCCGGATCGCGCCGACGCGTCCGCCGGTGGCGGAGGTGCGGACGGCGATGCAGGTGGCCGCGGCGTGCATCCGGTTGGCGACCGCCGAGTACCGGACCGCGCAGGCCTGAGCCGGGGGGCCTGGGGCAGTGGGGCCGGAGCCGATCGACGAGGAGCCGCTGGCGGGCGGCAACATGGGCCCGGTCAGCCGGCGGGGCGAGGAGGTGCTGCGCACCGCGGGGCCGTGGACGCCGAACGTCCACCGGCTGCTGGACGCCTACGCCGCGGCCGGTGTGCAGGGGACGCCACGCCCGCTCGGGTACACCGACGACGGCCGGGAGCGGCTGAGCTTCCTGCCCGGCGTGGTCCCCGCCTACCCGATGCCGGACTGGGTGTGGGCGGAGTCGGTGCTGGCCGATGCTGCGTCCCTGCTGCGCCGGCTGCACGACGCGTCCGTGGGGCTCGCGGGGGTGCGGGACGGCTGGCGCTCGCCGGTGCTGGAGCCGGCCGAGGTGGTCTGCCACAACGACTTCGCCGTCTACAACCTGGTGTTCGAGGACGGCCGGCTGGTCGGGGTGATCGACTTCGACTACTGCTCGCCGGGGCCGCGGATCCGTGACCTCGCCTACCTCGCCTACACCCTGGTGCCGCTCAACGGGGCGCTGGAGGCCGGCGCGTTCACCGCGTCCGAGCGGGCGGGGCGGCTGGAGCGGCTGGTGGCGGCGTACGGCGGGTCGTTCACCGCGTCCGAGGTGCTGCCGGTGGTGGTCGAGCGCCTGCGCGACCTCGCCGACTTCAGCGACCGCGCCGCCGTCGAGCTGTCCAACCCCGACCTGCACAGGCACGCCGCCGGCTACCGCGCGGACGCCGCGCGCCTCGCGTCCGGCCTCCTCTCCTGACGGCGGAAATCGGGGACGGTTCCGAAATTCGTAGCGTCTCGCTGAACCCCCTTGTCAACTCCCGGTTCGCCAGACGGCCGGCGCCGCCCATTCCCCGCCAAAATCTGGTGGATTGAAGAACCGTCCCCGATACCCGCCGGAATCTGGCGGATTCAAGAACCGTCCCCGGTCAGGCGGGGCGGGAGGTGAAGAGGCCGAGGCCGAGAGCGCGGGCGAGGAGGGTGGCGGCGAGCACCCCGCGGACGCTGTTGCCGGCGCCGTCCAGGGGCGGGGAGAACGTGCCCAGGCCGGCCTTGCCGGGCGAGACCGTCAGCACGCCGCCGCCGATACCGGACTTGCCGGGCAGGCCCACGTCGTACAGCCAGTCACCGGACCGCTCGTACATGCCGGACGTGGCCATCACCGCCAGCACCGGCTGGCACAGGCCGGCGTCCACCACACGCTCGCGGGTCACCGGGTTCACGCCGCCGTCGGCCAGCGTCGCCCCCATCACGGCCAGGTCCCGCGCGCACACCAGCAGGCTGCTCTGCCGGGTGTAGAGCTCCAAGGCGTCGTCCGGGTCACCGGCCAGCGCGCCCTGCCGGGCCAGCGCCGCGGTGATCTCGCGGTTGCGGAAGTTCGTGGCGCTGACGCTGTCGTACAAGGCCCCGTCGAGCGCGAGCTCGCGGCCGGCGAACGCGGAGAGCCCCGCGCGCAGGCGCGTCCACTGCTCTTCGACGCCGTCCCCGGGCAGCCGGCTGCAGGTGGCGATCGCGCCGGCGTTGACCATCGGGTTCGTCCGGCCACCTTCGGCGGCCAGCACCGGTTCGACCGCGTTGAACGGCTGGCCGGTGGCGTTGGCGCCGAGCTCGCGCCGGGCCCGCTCGGGGCCGAGGTGGGCGCAGACCAGCGCGAACGTGAAGGGTTTGGCGACGCTCATCATCGCGAACCCGACCCCCGCGTCCCCGGCTTCGAACACCTCGCCGTCGGTGCCGGCCACGCACAGTCCGAAGCGGGACGGGTCGGCCTGCGCCAGCGCCGGGTAGATCGGGGAGTTCTCGCCGCCGTCGACGCCGGCGACCTCGGTGTGGACGGCGTCCAGGATGCGCCGGACGTCGAGCGGCGGCGCCAGCCGTCCGGTGGACACATACGCGTCGGGATCGCTCACCCCGGTGAGGTTAGTAGGGTTCGAGCCATGGCTCACGTTCTGGTAACCGGTGGCGTGCGTAGCGGCAAGTCGCGCTACGCCGAGACCCTGCTGCCGACGGACGCCGAGGTCAGCTACGTCACCGCCGGCTACCCCGCCGATCCGGCCAAGGACGCCGAGTGGGCGGCCCGCGTGGCCGCGCACCGGCTACGCCGTCCCCCGTCGTGGCGGACGGTCGAGACCCTCGACCTCGCCGCGGCCGTGCAGGGCGCGGACGGGCCGGTCCTGATCGACTGCCTGGGCACCTGGCTCACCCGGCTGATGGACTCCTGGGACTCCTGGGACGCCGACGCGCCCGACTGGGCCCCGCGGCTCGACGCCGAGGTGTCTGCGCTTGTCAGCGCACTGTCGGCGCACGAACCGGACGTGGTGGTCGTCACCAACGAGGTCGGCTGGGGTCTGGTCTCGGAGTACCGCTCGGGCCGTCTGTTCGCCGACCACCTGGGCCGCATCAACCAGCGGGTCGGCGACACCTGCGACGAGGTCGTGCTCATGGTGGCCGGCCGGCCCCTCACCCTGTAGCCGCCACCGGCGCCGCCGTCCGGGCAAGGGCCGCGGCGGTGTTAGCGTGGACGCGTGGCCAAAGGGATCAGCCGCCAGAGAATCGTGCAGGCCGCCCTCGAACTCCTGGACGAGGAGGGACTCGAGGGGGTGACCGCGCGCGCCCTCGCCGGCCGGCTCGGCGTCCGGGCGCCCGCCCTGTACTGGCACGTGGCGAGCAAGCAGGAGATCCTCGACGAGATGGCCACCGAGGTGCGACGCCGGATGGCCTTCACGCTCGCCGCCCAGCCCGAACCCGCGGGCTGGCGCGAGGGCCTGGCCGCCTACGCCCGGGTGATCCGGGCCGAGTACCTGCTCCACCGGGACGGCGCCCGCACCTTCAGCGGTGCCCGCGTCACCGACCCCGAGGTGCTGCGGGCCCAGCAGCTCTGGATGGAACGGTGGACCCGCAGCGGGCTCGAGCTCGCGCACGCGGCCACGGCAGTGCAGTTGGTGACCGCCCTCGTCGTGGGGTTCGTGATCGAGGAGCAGTCGATCGCGTCGACCGACCGCTACCTCCTCACCGCGTCCGACCCGGCGATCGCTGCGGAGGTACCGCTGGTCACGGCGGCCGGGCAGCACCTGGTCTCGGACGCCGACCAGCGCTTCGAGGACTACCTCGACGTCGTACTCACCGGCATCGCCGCCCGCGTCGACGCTGCGCTGCCGGCGGACTGACGCCCCCTTCCGCGTGCGGGCGGGAGGATTCCCCCTGTGGACGGCGGATCTGCGCGATCCGCTCAACTCTCCGCCGAATCGCGGCCGGATCCTCCCACCCAGCCTCAGGGGACGGCGGCCACCACCAGCAGCACCGCGGCGGACAGCTCCACCAACGCACCCAGGACGTCGCCGGTGATGCCCCCGAGCCGGTCGACGCAGCGTTGGAGCAGCCACCAGGCCAGGCCGAGCGCCATCACGACCCCGATGAGCGGCAGCCACCACGCCTGACCGGCCAGGACGCCCACGCCGGTCAGGAGCGCGGCCAGCACCACCCACACCGCGGCGACCGTCGGGAGCGGGACGCTGTCGGCGACCAGGGCGCCCAGCCCGTCCGGACGCGCCGCGGGTACGCCGCGCAGGCAGGCCAGCGCGAGCACCCCGCGGGAGGCACAGAGCAATGCCACCAGCCACAGCCACCCGAACGGCCGGCCCAGCACCACCCCGGACGCGAGCGCCTCCGCCGCCAGGACCAGGACCAGCGTCACCGTTCCCATCGGCCCGATGTCGCCGCGCCGCATGATCGCCAGGGCCTGGTCGGCAGGCTTGCCCGAGCCGAGGCCGTCGGCGGTGTCGGCCAGCCCGTCGAGGTGCATCGCGCGGGTACCGAACGCCACCACCGCCACCACCAGGACGCCGGCCGACGACGCCGGCAGCCCGACCCCCACCCCGAGCCACCCGACCCCGGCGGCGACCAGCGCCACCGGCAGCACCGCCACCGGCGCGAGCACCATCGCCGTCCGCGCCGGTCCACGACCGAGGTCGTCGGGCGGACGCACCGGCACGACGGTCAGCAGCCCGACCGCGAGCCGCAGCCCGGCGAAGCCGCTCATGTCAGGTCGGAGAGCTGGGCGATACCGGTGAGCGCGGCGACCGCAGAGCGGACGATCGGGACGGCCAGCACCGCGCCGCTGCCCTCGCCGAGCCGCGTCGACAGGTCGATGAGCGGCGCGAGGCCGAGGCGGTCCAGCGCGAGCGCCTGGCCGGGCTCGGTGGACCGGTGGCCGGCCCGCAGCCACGCCTTGGTGCCGGGCGCGAGGTCCTCGGCGACGAGGGCTTCGGCGGCCGCGATCACCCCGTCCAGCAGCACCGGGACGCCGCGCCGCGCGGCTCCGACGACGAACCCGACCGCGGCCGCGAAGTCGGCCGCGCCCAGCGCGGCGAGGCGCTCGACCGGGTCGACCACCCGTCCGCCCGCCCGGGCCAGGGCCGCTTCGACCAGGGCCGTCTTGTGCACCAGGGCTCCGTCGTCGATGCCGGTGCCGCGTCCGGTCACCGCGGCGGCCGGCACCCCCAGCGAGGCGGCGATCAGGGCCGCGGCGATCGTGGTGTTGCCAATGCCCAGGTCGCCGGCGATCAGCAGCTGGGCACCGTCCGCGACCTGCTCGGCCGCGATGGTGTCGCCGGCCGCGAGCGCCTGCTCGACCTCGGCGCGGCTGAGCGCGTCCGTGAGGTGGATCGCGCCGGACGACCGGCGCACCTTGAACCGGCCTACCTCCGCGGGCAGGTCGGGGAAGTCGACCGCGACCCCGAGGTCGTAGACCCGCACCGTCACCGCGTTGGCGGCGGCCAGGGCCGACACGCCGGCGTGTCCGCCCGCGATGCCGTACACCATGGCCGGCGTGATCTCGGTCGGGTAGGCGGACACCCCGTCCGCAGCGATGCCGTGGTCGCCGGCGAAGACGACCACCCGGACGTCGTCGAGCTGGCGCGGCGGGCAGGTGCCCTGGCAGGACGTCACCCACGCGGCCAGGTCCTCGAGGTCGCCGAGCGCGCCGAGTGGCTTGGCCTGCCCGTCGCTGAGGGTGCGGGCCGCGGCGTAGGCGGCGTTGCTGGGGGCGTGGACGGGAGTGCGTACGGCGGGCGGGTTCATCGGATCTCCTGGACGCGGCGCCACCACGGCGCCGGCCCCCACACCCTAACCAGCCCGGGCGTGCGGAGCCGCCATGCACACTGTTCGCAGAAGCTTCTGTGCGGAGGACGGAATCGTGCTGTTGGAGATCGTGGTCGGTCTGGTGATCCTGGTCGGGCTCATCGGCATCGTCATCCCCGTGCTGCCGGGCTCGATCCTGATCGGGCTCTCGATCCTGGTCTGGGCGATCGTGACCGGCACCGGACCGGCGTGGGCCGTGTTCGCCGCGTGCGCGGTGCTGCTGGTGGCCGGCGCGGTGGTCACCTGGTTCGTCCAGGCCAAGCACACCCGGGCGGCGGGCGTCCCGGGGCGCTCGCTGGTGGTTGCCGGGCTGGCCGGGATCGTCGGATTCTTCGTCGTCCCGGTGGTCGGGCTGCTGCTGTTCTTCCCGCTGGGCCTGTTCCTCGCCGAGTACGCGCGGCTGCGCGAGCCTCGCCGCGCGTGGGCGTCCGCGCTGGTCGGCCTGAAGGCCACCGGGCTGGGCCTGATCGCCGAGCTCGGCCTGGCGCTGGCCGCCGCCGGGGTCTGGCTGGTCGCGGTACTGGCCGGCATCTGACCCGGACGGACCGAAAGGGGACTGTCCCCTTTTGGTCCGGTGAACGGAAAGGGGACTGTCCCCTTTTCGTTCCGCCGGGTGGGGGTACTGGACAGGGTGAACACGCTCACGTGAGGAGAACCCCATGGCGAAAGCCAAGACCCGCTTCACCCTCCCCGGACTCGACGCCGAGGCGGCCGCCCAGGTCGTCGAGCTGCTCCAGGAGCGGCTCGCCTGCTACAACGACCTGCAACTCACCCTCAAGCACGTGCACTGGAACGTGGTCGGGCCGCACTTCATCGGCGTCCACGAGATGATCGACCCCCAGGTCGACCTGGTGCGGCTGTACGCCGACGAGGTGGGCGAACGCATCGCCGCGCTGGGCTCGTCCCCCAAGGGAACACCGGGCTCGATCATCGCGATCCGCACCTGGGACGACTACCCGCTCGGCCGTGACCTGGTGGAGAACCACCTGCGCGAGCTCGACAAGGTCTACGACGGGGTCGTCGCCTCCAACCGCAAGGTCATGGACGCGCTCGAGGACCTCGACCTGGTCACCCAGGACATGCTGATCGAGCACACCGCCCAGCTGGAGAAGTTCCAGTGGTTCGTCCGCGCGCACCTCGAGAGCGCGTCCGGGACCATCCCGGGGTAGCCCCCCGAACCCGGGTGGACCGAAAGGGGACTGTCCCCTTTCGGTCCACGTCCCGTTCAGGAGCGGCGCCGAAGGACCAGCTTGACCAGTTCGTCGGCCCACAGCACCACCGAGGCCAACCCCACGCAGATCGCCCACTGCGACAGCTCGAGCGGGACGGTGCCGAACGCCACCTGGAGCCACGGCACGTTCACCACGGCCACCTGGAGCACCGCCCCGACGAGCACGGCCGCCCACAGCCACCGGTTCGAGAACAGCCCGCTGAACGCGGACGTGGTGAGCGAGCGCGCGTTGAAGGCGTTGAACAGCTGGGCGAACACCAGCGTGGTGAAGCCGGCCGTCCGGGCCACGTCCATCGAGCCCTCCCCCGGCACCAGCCCGCCGGGCAGGAAGGCGTCGATCGCCAACAACGCCACCAGCCCCATCAGCAGGCCGGTCACGCCCATCCGCAGCCACAGCGCCCGGTCGATCACCGGCGCGCCCGCCCGGCGCGGCGGACGCGCCATCACGTCGTCCACCTCCGGGTCGACGCCCATCGCCAGCGCCGGCGCCGAGTCGGTCACGAGGTTGATCCACAGGATCTGGGTGGCCAGCAGCGGCACCGCCAGCTCGCCCTCCGCCACGGCCGACAGCCCGAGCGCGCCCGCGAACACCACGCCCCCGAACACCGTGCACACCTCGCCGAGGTTGGACGAGAGCAGGTAGCGCAGGAACTTGCCGATGTTGGCGAAGATCCGCCGGCCCTCCCGGACAGCCGCCACGATCGTGGCGAAGTTGTCGTCGGCCAGCACCAGGTCGGCGGCGTCGCGGCTGACCTCCGTCCCGCCCTTGCCCATCGCCACGCCGATGTCGGCGGCCTTCAGGGCGGGTGCGTCGTTGACGCCGTCGCCGGTCATCGCGACCACCTGCCCGCCCGCCTGCAGCGCGCGGACGAGGGCGAGCTTGTGCGCGGGCGCCACCCGGGCGTACACCGCGCCGGTGCGGACGCGTCCGGCCAGCCACTCGGCGGGATGGCTGTCGAGGTCGGCACCGGTGGTCACCGGCGCGTCCGCGTTCGCGATGCCCAGGTCGGTGGCGATCCGGGACGCGGTCGCGGGATGGTCGCCGGTGATCATCAACACCCGGACGCCGGCCCGCCGGGCGTCCGCGATGGCGGCGGCCACCTCCGCGCGCGGCGGGTCGATGATGCCGACCGCGCCGGCGTACACCAGCCCCTGCTCGAGGCTGGTGGCGTCCTCGCCGGCGAGCCGCGCGAGCACGTCCGGCCCCTCGTCCGGCCCGAACCACGCGTACCCGACGCCGAGGACGCGGTAGGCCTGCGCCGAGAGCCGCTCGATCCCGTCCACCAATCGGGACCGCTCCGCTTCGTCGAGCGGCACCACCTCGTCGCCGCGCTGGACGGCGGTGCACCGTGCCAGCAGCACGTCCGCCGCGCCCTTGGTGACGATCGCGAGCCGGCCCAGCGTCCCGTGCCAGCCCACCGACGACATCAGCCGGCGCTCGGCGGTGAACGGGATGTCGCCGCGCCGCTCGAACGCGCGCGCCCGCGCCTCCAGGCCGGCCAGCTTCCGCGCCGCGACCAGGAAGGCCGCCTCGGTCGGGTCGCCGTGGACCTCCACGTCCGCGTCCGACTCCTCGACGCTGGCGTTGTTCGCGAGCGCCCCGCCGAGGACGACGAGTTCGACCTCGGCCATCAGCGGGCCGAGCTCGCCCGAGCGCACCCGCGCCGCACCGGCGCAGCGGTACCCCACCCCGCTCAACTCGACCTCGCCGGAAGGCGTCAGCACCCGCTGCACGGTCATCTCGTTGCGGGTCAGCGTGCCGGTCTTGTCGGACGCGATCACGGTGGCGCTGCCCAGGGTCTCCACCGAGTGCAGCCGCTTCACCACCGCGCCGCGCCCGGCCATCCGCTGCACGCCGATGGCCAGCACCAGCGACAGGATCGCCGGCAGCCCCTCGGGCACGGCCGCCACGGCGAGGGACACGCCCAGCAGCAGCACGCTGACCGCGTCGGAGAGGGTGTGGACGCCGTTGGCCACGGCCGTGACGACCATCACCACCACCGCGATCGCCACCACGCCGGCGCCGAGCATCTTCGAGACCCGGGCGAGGTCGCGCTGCAACGGGCTGGGCTCCTCGGCGGTCGACTCCAGGAGTTCGGCGATCGCGCCGACCTCGGTGTCCATGCCGGTGGCGGTGACCACCGCCCGTCCGGTGCCCTGCACCACCGCGGTCCCGCGGTGCACCATGTCGAGCCGGTCGCCGACGCCGGCCCGCGCGGGCAGCGGTGCGGGGTCCTTCGTGACCGCCTCGCTCTCGCCGGTCAGCGCTGCCTCGAGCACCCGCAAGCCGCTCGCGGCGACCAGCCGGGCGTCCGCGGCCACGGCGTCGCCCTCGGTGAGGTCGAGCACGTCACCGGGCACCAGCTCGCCGGCGGGCACCGACAGCAGGCGGCCGTCCCGCAGCACGGTGGCGGTCGGGGCGGTCAGCCGGGCCAGCGCGGCCACCGCGTCCGCCGCGCGCTGCTCCTGCACGACCCCGATCGCGGCGTTCGCGACCAGGATCGCGAGGATGACCAGGACGTCCACCGGCCACCCGTGGGCGCCCTCGGCCACCCAGGCGACCAGCGAGATCGCGACCGCCACCAGCAGCAGGTACACCAGCGGGTCGGCGAACTGGGCCAGGACGCGGCGCCACAGCGGGACGCCGGGCTGGACGCGCAGCAGGTTCGGGCCGTGGGTGGCCAGGCGGGCGGCGGCCTCGGCGGAGCTGAGACCGGCGTCGGCGTCGGAGCCGAGCTGTTCCAGCACCTCGGCGGACGGGAGCAGGGACGCGTCCCATCGTGCCGGGCGGGTGGACGGGCTGGCCGGCATGTTCCTCACCTCGGTACTGCCACTATCCCACCGCTGCGGACGCTGCGAGCGGCATCCGGCGAGCTGCCGTCGGGCGAGCCACGGGGAGGGGCGCCTGCGTCCGCACAGAGGCCATGAAAGCGCTTTACCTGCGCGGAATTGCGTACCGGAGGCGTCGAATTGAGCGTGATCAGGGTGGTCTCCGGGGGTCCCCTTGTTGACGCCCCGGCGGGGCCGCTGCGAGTCTCGAAGTGTCAGAGCGGTCAAACCACGTGCCGACTCAGGCGTCACTCCAGAAGGAGCAGACGATGGCACGTGGAAACGCGTCCACTTCCAGCGTCACCGCAGATCCCAGCACCCGCGAACTCCGCACCGACGAACTCCTCGGTCGGCTCGCCACCTGCACCGCCGAATCCGAACGGGCAGCCCTCACCGCCGAGGTCGTCGAGTTGAACCTCGGCCTCTGCGACGCCCTCGCCAACCGCTACGCCAATCGGGGCGCCGACCGTGACGACCTGGTCCAGGTGGCCCGGGTGGCCCTGTTCCTCGCCGTCCGCCGCTTCCGTCCGGGCGAGGGACGCAGCTTCGTCGCTTTCGCCGTCCCGACGATCACCGGCGAGCTGAAGCGCCACTTCCGCGACCACTGCTGGATGGTGCGGCCGCCGCGCCGCATCCAGGAGTTGCGCGCCCGGGCCAGCCGGCAGGGCCAGCAGCTCGAGCAGCGGCTCGGGCGGCGGGTCACCACCGCCGAGCTCGTCGACGAGCTGGGGGTGGACGCCGGCCTCGTCCGCGAGGCCACGGTCGCCGACGGCAGCTACCGTCCGTGGTCGCTGGACGCACCGGTGGACGCCGACTCGGGCACCACGTTCGGCGCCACCCTGGCCGAGGATGGCGGCACCGAGGCGCTCATCGATCGCCTCGCCCTCCAGCGCGCGCTCGCCGGGCTCACCGGACGCGAGCGGCTGGTGCTGCGGTGGCGCTTCGAGGAGGGCTGCACCCAGGCCGAGATCGGACGCCGTCTCGGCGTCTCGCAGATGCAGGTGTCCCGCATCCTGCGACGCAGTCTCGGACGCGCCCGGGACGCGCTCACCGAGCGCGAGCCGCTGGCCGGCTGAGCGGCAACCAGGTTTGCCGAACCCGGCACCGGGTACCAGGAACACGTACGGATCGACCGAGAAGGAGATGAGCCGATGGGCATCGAGGACAAGGCACGCAACGCGGCCGAGGAAGCCAAGGGCAAGCTCAAGGAAGGGTGGGGCAAGCTCACCGACAACGAGGCCCTCGAGGCCGAGGGCAAGGCCGACCAGGCCGCCGCCAACGTGAAGCAGGCCGGCGAGAACGTCAAGGACGCCTTCAAGAAGTAGGAAAGGTATCGACAATGGCACTTCTGCTGTGGATCCTGGCCGCGGTTCTCGTGGTCTCGGGGATCTTCGCCCTGGTGAGGGGCCAGATGCTGTGGGGGATCGTGCTCATCGTGGTCGGCCTGGTGGTCGGCCCCGGTGGGGTGAGCATCTTCCACGTCACCTAGATCGACACACGCGATCGCCCGCCGCCCCTGAGGGGCGGCGGGCGATCTGCGTCTTCGGCTCTTGTTCCTTGCGCGTGTTCCGTGCGCGCTGGTCAGAGCTCTTCGAGCGTGATGTCGACGAGGATCTCGGTAGCCAGTCGTTCCAGGTCGGCCTTGATGGCGGCCGGGTCGGCGTCCCCGGGAACGCGGGCGACGACCCTCGCCTCGAACAGTCGTCCGCCCGACATCGGCGCCTCGCGGCTCTCGCTGGTGAGCGACTCGATCGACAGGCCGTGGCGGCTGAGCACCGCGGAGATGTCGCGGACGATGCCCGGGTGGTCGTTGCCGAGCACGCTGAGGGTCAACTCCCGCGGCGTGGCCGCGTCCGCCGGTTCGGTGCCGGGGTGGACGGTGACCTTCAGCAGCCCGTCGAGCTCGCCGAGGGCAGCGGTGAGGTCGCCGACCCGGTCGTCGGGCACCGAGACCACCACGATGCCGGCGAAGGTGCCGGCGAGCTCGGCCAGCTGGCTGTGCTCCCAGTTGCCGCCGTGGGCGGAGACCACATCGGCGAGCGCGGCGACGAGGCCGGCGCGATCGTCGCCGACGACGGTGAGGACGAGGTTGGACACGTCTGGCATGTTAGCCACTCCGCGCTCGTCCCAGCCGCCCCGGCCGTCCGGTTCGCTCCCGAAACGTCCCCTTGCTCCCGGAATTCCGGTGGCGAGGGCGCCTTTCGGTGGCGAAGTTGGGAGGCCGACTGGTGACGCCGGGCTCGTGGGGTGCCATCCTGTGGAGATGACGGTGTCGCCGCTGCCGAGGGACGGTGCGATCCTGACCGGGAGGGACCGGCGCGGACGCACCCTTCGGATTGCCCGGCACACCGAGACCGAGCGGGTGGTGCTGTCGGTGTGGCAGGACGCGACGTGCGTGGCCACCGTCCGGCTGGCGCCCGAGGACGTCGCCGAGCTGATCGCCGACCTGGCCCACGTGCTCACCCCGCTGCCGTCCTCAATCCCCGAGCAGGGTGTCGGCTGAGGCGCTCCCGCCCGCTCACTTCGCCACCGAATTGTCCCCTCGCCACCGGAATTCCGGTGGCGAGGGGACAATTCGGGAGCGAACCGGGAGGGGACGGGCTCAGGCGCACAGCTTCGCGAGTTCGGCGGGCTTCCACAGCGAGCGCCACGGCTCGGTCGTCAGGGGGTCCGGCTGCCGGGACGCCCGCAGCACGAGGCGCACCAGCGTCCGTCCGAGGAGGGGACGCAGCTGGCGTGACTGGTAGTTGAGGACGAGCCGGCTGCCCGGCGCTGACTGGGTCGCGACCTCGGCCAGGGTGGCCGCGACGGCGGCCGCCGGCAGGTAGGGGATCACACCCTCCCACACCCAGGTGGTGGCGGCTCGCGGGTCGAACCCCGACTCCTCCAGGGCGCGGGCGAGGGTGCCACCGGCCAGGTCGACGGCCAGCTCGGGCACCCGGTGGGCGAGCGGCGCACGGGCCCCGATGCGCTGCACCTTGTCCTTCTGGGACGCGGGCTGGTCGACCTCGAACACGGTGGTGGACGCCAGCTCCGGCATCCGCCAGACCCGGCTGTCGAGCCCGGCGCCGAGGATCACGAGCTGGCCACCCGTCCGATCGGCTCAGTTCGCCACCGAATTGCCCCCTCGCGCCCGGAATTCCGGTGGCGAAGGGGCTTTTCGGGAGCGAGAAGGGTGGGTCAGCCGGCGAGGGTCGAGGTGAAGACCGGGTGGCCGTCCTCGTCCGCGGTGACCGTCCAGTTGGGGAACTGGCCGAGCTGCGCCTGCCCCGCACCGTCGGACGGGGTCCCGGCCGCGGCGGTCAGGCACTCGATCCGCGAGGTGAGCGATTCGCCCTCGAGCGGGCCGTCGGCCGGCACGCTCAGCCGGACGGACGCGCCGTCCGCCACGACGACGTCGGTGGTGCTGCGCGCACACGACGCGGCGAGTTGCGTCGCGGCCGCCGCCGGCGCAGGGGTCCCCGCGCCCAACACCACCAGCACAAGGCTCAGCGGCGTGGCGATCAGACCAGCGCACAGGAACTTCACCCCACCACCATCCCCCGAGGGCGGGTCCGGTCGAAAGTCCCCGCACGGGCGACCCGGCGACCCGGGCGGAAGATTGCCTACGTGCACGCGAGCGCCGCGGTCTGCCGGTCGAGCGCCTCGCTGACGTCCTCGCTCTTCCACGGACGGACGACCCGGGCGACCTCCTCGCCGTCGGCGAGGAATACCAAGGTGGGCCAGAGCTTGACCCGGTAGGAGCGGCCGAGCGGCCGGCCCTTGCCGTCCTCGACGAAGACGCGGTTCAGGCCCTCGACGCCCTCCAGCACCGGCTCGATGACGTTCTTCGCCGCGCGACAGTAGCCGCACCAGTCGGTGCCGAACTGGAGCACCGTGGCGCCGGGCAGCGCGTCCGCCTCGTCACGGGTGAGGGTCTCCGGGAGGTAACCGTGCGACATGCCGGTCAGGATAGGTCACCGCCGCAAGCACCGGCCCGCCCCGGACGCACCGCGCGGGAGGATCCTCACACCGGACACCGGGATCTTCGGCGGACGGACACGCGAAGGGCGAATCGGGGACGGATCCTCCCGGCCCGGCGGCCCCGGTCAGCGTCGGGCCCGAGCCGGGCTACGCTGCCGCGCGTGGAGTGGGACGCGACGGGGACCGATGGACGACTGCGGGCGTGGTGCGTGGAGCAGCTCGGCTCGCCGCCGGTCGAGGAGTTCTTCTCGGCGACGTCGATGTCGTCGGTGCGGGGCGTGGTCCTCGCCGACGGACGCCGGGTCGCGCTGAAGCTCCGCAACGCCTCCGACCGGGTGCTGGCCTGCGCGCAGGCGCACCGCCACGCCCGGGACGCGGGCATCGACTGCCCCGAACTCGTCGCCGGCCCGACCCAGTTCGACAACCTCTGGCTGAGCGCCGAGGAGTGGCGGCCCGACGGCGTCCCCGACCTGCCGCCGGACGCCGCCGCCCGCTACGCGACCCTGCTCCGCAGCCTCGTGGTGGCGCTCGCCGGCTTCGAACCCGGGCTCTTCGACCCGCCGCCACCGTGGGCGAACTACGACCACACGGACGCGGGCCGCGTCTGGCCGGCGCCCGAGTCGCCCCACTGGGACCCCGAGACCCCACGGGTGCCGGCCGAGCTGCGACGCCTCGCCGCGGCCGCCCGGGAACGCCTGGTCGCCGAGGACCTCCCGCTCGTCGTCGGCCACAGCGACCTCAACGGGCTCAACGTGCGCTGGGGCCCCGGCCCGATCGTGCACGACTGGGACTCCCTCGCCGGGCGACCCGAGAGCGTGCTGGCCGGGATCCTCGCGGTCAACCACGTCGAACTGCCCGGGGCGGGCGCGATCACCACGGTCGCCGGCACCGCCGAGACCCTCGACCGGTACCAGGAGCTGCGCCCGTTCACGGCCACCGAGGTGGAGGTCGCCTGGGCGGCCGGCGTGTGGGTCGCCGCCTACAACGCCGCCTTCGAGCACCTCCACGGCGCCCCCGGCGCGGTCTGTCGGCAGCTCGAGGCCGACGGCGAGCAGCGCCTGCGCCTCGCGGGCTGCGGGCGGGCGGGAGGATTCACCCCGTCGACGCCGGTCCGGTAGGTCCGGAGCCTCGGGAGGCCGAATCCGGGGCGGATCCTCCCTAGCCCACCCGGTCGACGAGGTAGAGCACCGCGTGATCGGGGTGGACCGGCGCGTCCATGAGGCCGCAGCCGGCGAGCGCTGACCCGGCGAGCTCCACCCCGGCCCACCGCGTCACCGGTGAGGCACCCGCGGCCGCACCCCACCACAGCGGCGCCCGCAGCCCGGACGGCCGTCGCCAAACCGTGACCGGCACCACGCGATAGCGGTAGTGGGGGTCGAGGCCCGGGAACCGCAGCCGCCCCAGCAGCGAGGTCTGCGCCACGTCCAGCCGGGCGAACGAGTAGAGGGCCCGCGACCGGTCGAGAGCGACCACGCCGGTCGCGACCAGCGCCGCGTCCGGGCAGTCGACCCGCACCAGGTCGCCGCCGTGCAACAGGCTCCGGTGCTCGCGGTACAGCCCGATCCACGCCGTCAGCTCGGCGAGCTCCTCCGGCGTCGCCCGCCGCAGGTCCCACTCGATGCCGAGGTGCCCGAACAGCGCGGTCGCCGCCCGGAAGTCCAGGTCGTGGGTGCGCCCGGTGGTGTGCGACGTGCCGGACGCGATGTGCGAGCCCATCAGCTCCGGCGGGATCAGCTGCGTCGTCCAGCGCAGCAGCTGCTGCCGCTCGTGGGGGTCGATGCAGTCCGACACCCACACCCGGTCGGTGCGTTCCAGGATCCCCAGGTCGACCCGCGCACCGCCCGAGGAGCACGACTCGATCTCCAGCCCCGGTTGCGCGGCCTTCAGCTCGTCGATCAGCCGGTACACCGCCAGCGTCTGCGCGTGTACCCCCGGACGGCCGGACGGCGGCAGTCCTGCGTCCACCAGGTCGCGGTTGTGGTCCCACTTCAGGTAGCCGATGTCGTACTCGGCAAGGAGCGCCAGCAGCGCGTCCCGGATGTGGGCGTAGCACTCGGGGTTCGCCAGGTCGATCACCTGCTGGCTCCGCGCCTCCAGCGGCAGGCGTCCGCCGGTGCCGAGGATCCACTCCGGGTGCGCTCGCGCCACGTCGGAGTCGGGGCTGATCATCTCCGGCTCGAACCACAACCCGAACTGCATCCCGAGGTCGCGGACGCGGTTCACCAGCGGGTGCAGCCCGTCCGGCCAGACGTCGGCCGACACCGTCCAGTCGCCGAGGCCGGAGTGCTCGTCGCGGCGCGAGGAGAACCAGCCGTCGTCGAGCACGAACCGTTCGACGCCGATCGCGGCCGCCTTCTCGGCCAGCTCGATCAGCGGCGCCGCCGCGTGGTCGAAGTAGACCGCCTCCCACACGTTCAGCGTCACCGGGCGCGGGGACGCCGGGTGCTGCGGACGCGCGCGCAGGTACCGGTGGAACCGGCGCGCGACCTCGTCCAGCCCGACCCCGTACGAGCCGTACAGCCACGGCGTGACGTAGGTCTGGCCGGGCCCCAGCACCACCTCGCCGGGCAGCAGCAGCTCGCCGCCGCCCAGCACCTGCCCGCCGGTCGCCGACCGTTCGGCGTAGTGGGTGTGGTTTCCGCTCCACCCGACGTGGACGCCCCACACCTCCCCGCTCGCGAACCCGAACCCCGGGACGCCGGCGTGCAGCACGGTGGCGGCGTCCGCCCCGGTGCGGCCGTGGCGGCCCTCGCGCAGGTGGGTGCCGACGGTGAAGTCCCGCCGCTGCGGCACCCGCTCCCTGGCCCAGTAGCCGCCGAAGTCCAGCAGTTCCCGCGCGACCGGCGGCACCGGCAGCGCCAGCACCAGGTCGTCGAGGTGGTAGTCGTCCGCGGCGCTGTTCGCCAGCTCGGCACGGCACCGCACGATGCCGGCCCCGGTGAGCTCGAACTGAAGCACCAGGTCGAGCCCGGCGACCGGGTCGCTCGCCCGCACCTCCAGCACGCCCGGCCCACCCGTCACCGCGGACGCGCCCTCGCCCGGCCCCGCGTCGACGACGACCCCGTCCAGACGCGCCTCCCACCGCCGGAACAACGGCGACCAGTCGCTGCCGTGCCGGGATCCGCTGATACCGGGACGCCCGACCCAGCCGGTGTGGTGCTCGGGCAGGACGGCCAGCCGCACCGGGTCGTCCACCCCGCCCGGCACGACCGCGTTGCGCCCGGCCAGCGCGAGGCAGGCCAGGTCGGACGCGGGCAGGTCGCCCAGATCGGCGCCCCAGTGCACGACCGCCGGCAGCCCGTCGGTCAGCTCGACCACCAGGCTGACGCCCGCCGCCCGCAGGTGGGCCAGCAGCGGGGCACCCGTCACGACGCCGGCTCCCGGATCAGCCCGAGCACCTCGTCGCGCAGCTGCGCGAGCTCGACCGCCGTGGCGGCCTCGGCGTTCAACCGCAGCAGCGGCTCGGTGTTGGACGGCCGGACGTTGAACCACCAGGCCGGCGTGCTCACGGTCATGCCGTCGAGGAAGTCGAGGCTGACCCCGTCCCGGTCCTCGAACGCGGCTCGCACCCGGCCGGTGGCCGCGTCCACGTCGTCGACGACCGAGTTGATCTCGCCGCTGGCGACGTACACCTCGTAGCCGGCGACGAGCTGCGACAGCGTCGTCCCGACCGGCGTCCCGCCGAGCGCGGCCAGCGTGTGCAGCGCGGCGAGCATGCCCGAGTCGGCGTTCCAGAAGTCGGCGAAGTAGAAGTGGCCGGAGTGCTCGCCGCCGAACGCCGCGCCGGTCGCCGCCATGTGCGCCTTGATGAACGAGTGGCCGACCTGGGTGCGGAACGGCACCCCGCCGAGGCGCTCGATCAGCTCGGGCACTGCCCTCGACGTGATCAGGTTGTGCAGGATCGTGGCCCCAGGACGCCGGGCCAGCTCGCGCTCGGCGATCAACCCGGTGAGGACGGACGGGCTGACCGGCTCGCCACGCTCGTCGACCACGAAGCAGCGGTCGGCGTCCCCGTCGAACGCCAGGCCGAGGTCGGCGCCCTCGGCGAGCACCCGCGCCTGCAGGTCGACGAGGTTGGCCGGGTCGATCGGGTTGGCCTCGTGGTGGGGGAAGGTGCCGTCGAGCTCGAAGTACAGCGGCACGATCGTGAGCGCCGGGTGGTCGAGCACGACCGGGGCGGTGTAGCCACCCATGCCGTTGCCGGCGTCGACCACCACCTTCAACGGCCGGAGGCCGTCGAGCGGCACCAGCGAACGCAGGTGCGCGGCGTAGTCGGCGAGCAGTTCGCTGCTGGTCACCGTCCCCGGACGCACCGGTGCCGCCGGGACCGGTTCGGCGACCATGTCTCTGATGGCGCGGAGCCCGGTGTCCTGGCCGACCGGGACGGCGCCCGCCCGGCACAGCTTGATGCCGTTGTACTTCGCCGGGTTGTGGCTGGCGGTGAACATGGCGCCGGGCAGACCGAGCCGTCCGGCGGCGAAGTAGAGCATGTCGGTGCTGGCCAGGCCGATGTCGACCACATCCACGCCCTGCGCGGTGACGCCCCGGCAGAAGGCAGCCACCAGCTCCGGGCCGGACGGACGCATGTCGCGTCCGACCACCACCGAGCCCGGACCACCCGATGCCGCGGATGCCCCGACGACCAGCGCGAACGCAGCCCCGACCCGGTCGGCCAGCTCGGCGTCCAGCTGGTCGGGGTAGACGCCGCGGACGTCGTAGGCCTTGATGATCTGGGTCAGGTCCTTCACGCCAGCCCCCGGTTCGCCTCGATCAGCGCGAGCCGCTGCTGCACGCTGGCCGCCGAGCGCAGGCCGTCCGCGGGCGTGTTCTGCACGTGGTCGAGCAGGCGCTCGACCGTGCTGGTGGCGACGTGGATGCGGGTGTCGGAGGACGCGTAGTAGACGAGCACCGAGCCGTCCGCGCGGGCCACCCAGCCGTTGGCGAAGACGACATTGGAGACGTCGCCCACCCGCTCGTCGAACTCGGGGGCGATGACGTAGCCGCCCGGCTTGTGCGTCACCCGCCACGGCTCGTCGAGCGCGGTGAGGTACAGGTAGAGCACGTAGCGCAGCCCGGCCGCGGTGTTGCGGACGCCGTGGGCGAGGTGCAGCCAGCCTGCGTCCGTGCGGATCGGGGCCGGGCCCTCGCCGTTCTTCTCCTCGGTGATGGTGTGGTAGGCCCGCGGTTCGATCACCCTCTCCGACGCGATCACCGCCCCGTCCATGGTGTCGGCGAGGCCCCAGCCGATGCCGCCGCCACTGCCGGCGGTGATGAAGTCGTCCTGCGGGCGGGTGTAGAAGGCGTACTGGCCGTCCACGAACTCGGGGTGCAGCACCACGTTGCGTTGCTGCGGCGAGGACGTGACCAGGTCGGGCAGTCGCTCCCAGGTCTTCAGGTCGCGGGTGCGGGCGAGGCCGGCCTGGGCGATCGCCGCGCTCAGCGAGGGCGAGTCGGTGTCCTTGCGCTCCGTGCAGAACAGGCCGTAGATCCAGCCGTCCTCGTGGCGCACCAGGCGCATGTCGTAGGTGTTGGTGTCGGGCACGTCGGTCTCGGGCATCACCACCGGGGTGTCCCAGAAGCGGAAGCCATCGATGCCGTTCCCACTCTCCGCGACGGCGAAGAAGCTCTTGCGGTCGTTGCCCTCGACCCGGCACACCAGCAGGATCTTCCCGTCCACCTCGATCGCGCCGGGGTTGAGCACGGCGTTGATGCCGAGCCGCTCCAGCCCGAGCGGGTTGGTGGCCGGGTTGAGGTCGTAGCGCCACTCCAGCGGCACGTGGGCGGCGGTCAGCACCGGGTTCGCGTAGCGGGCGTGGATGCCGTTGTACCAGCGCTCGTCCTCGGGGTTGGGCCGGGCGAGCAGGGCCTCGTGAGCGGCCCGGAGTTCTTCGATGGTGTGCGCCCTCATCGCGAGGATTCCTTTCCCGGGGTGGTGAGCCGCTGGATCAGTTCCAGGCAGGCGCGGACGTGGTGGTAGGGGCACTCCCAGGCCCCCACCTTGGGGAACTCCGGACGCGGACGCCGGTCGGCGTCGAGCACCTTGACCCAGTCGCCGTGGACGCGATCGACGTGGTGGTCCTCGATGAACCGCCAGCAGGCGGCGCTCGCGTCGAGGAAGCGGGGATCGCCGCTCAGCCGGTACGCGTCGAGGAAGCCGACCGCCCCCTCTGCCTGCGCCCACCAGTGGCTGTCGGTGTCGGTGCGGGCCGGCCGGTTGTCGTCGGCGGGCTCGTACTCGTACAGCACGGCGCCGGCGGCGTCCCGGCCGGTGCGGCACACCGCGTCCGCCATCGCGACCGCTGCGCGCTCGGCCCGCGCCCGCAGCGCCGGGTCGCCGACGGCGGTCGCGGCGGCGACGAGCAGCCAGGCGCCCTCGATGTCGTGGCCGAAGGAGACGGTGGCCGACAGCGGCGTCCAGTCGAGGGCGAAGAACAGCCGGAAGCAGTTCCGGGCGTCGTCCACCACCTCGTCCAGGATGACCGTGACCAGCGCGGCCAGGCGGGCGCGGGCGGCCGCGTCCCGCGTGACCTCGGCGTAGGTGGTGTAGGCCTCCATCACGTGCAGCAGGGTGTTCATGCTCTTGGGCGCGTTCAGGTCCTTGGGCGAGAGCCGCATGTCGCCGATCGCGCCCCAGTCGCGGGCGCAGGCCTCGAGGTAGCCGCCGTGGACGGGGTCGGCGCCGTGCGCCTCGATGAGCGCGACCAGCTCGCCGGCGAGCCGCAGCGGGGCGTCCGCGCCGCTGGCCCGGGCGTACTCGGCGAGCGCGTAGACCGCGAACGCCTGGGCGTAGACCTGCTTGCGGTCGTCGACCACCGCGCCGTCGGCGTCCACCGACCAGAAGACGCCGCCGTGCACCGGGTCGAGGAAGTGGGCGACCAGGTAGTCGTAGGCGGCCGCGGCGGTGACGAGGTGGGCGCTGTCGTCGAGGACGCGGGCGGACGCGGCGAAGGCCCAGAGCACGCGGGCGCACAGCACGGCGGTGCGGTCGGCGGAGTCGTCGACGGTGAGGTCGTCCTCCACCCGGCCGTGCACGCCGCCCCGCACGTGGTCGACCGCGACGTCCGCCCAGAACGGCAGCACGTTGCCGGTCAGTTCGGCCCGCACGCGCGCGGCGAGCGCGTCCCGGTCGACGGCGGCTCTGGTGGGTCCGGACAGGGTCTGGACGTCAGCCACGGAACGACTCGGCGTCGGCGGGAAGCACCCGCGAGTCGGCCTTGATCTGCGCGACGATCTCCTCGACCCGGCCGAAGGCGAGCGCGGAGAAGGTGTCGGCGGCGCCGTAGTAGAGGGCGATCCGTCCGGTCGCGCCGTCGCACAGCGCGGCGCACGGGAAGCACACGTTCGGCACGAAGCCGGCGGTCTCGTAGTCGACCTCGGGCGTGAGCAGGTAGCTGCGGGTGCGGTGCAGCACCTTCGACGGTTCGTCCCGGTCGAGCAGGGCGGCGCCGATCGAGTACACCAGGCCGTTCGCCGTCCCGGAGACCCCGTGGTAGAAGAGCAGCCAGCCATCGGTCGTCTCGATCGGGATCGGGCCGGCGCCGATCTTCACCGACTGCCACCAGTACTCCTTGTCAGGGGTCATCACCCGGCGGTGGCGTCCCCAGAAGGTGAGGTCGGGGCTCTCGGAGACGAAGATGTCGCCGAACGGGGTGTGCCCGGAGTCGCTGGGACGGGTGAGCAGCCGGTAGGTGCCGCCGATGGTGCGCGGGAACAGCACGCCGTTGCGGTTGAACGGCGTGACCGGGTTCTCCAGCCGGACGAAGTTCTGGAAGTCGTCGGTGTAGCCCAGGCCGAGCGCGGCGCCGCCGAAGTCGACGCACCAGCACACGTAGTAGCGGCCGTCGATCTTCGCCACCCGCGGGTCGTAGGCGTAGCGCGGCTGGTAGTCGGCGCCGGTCTCGTCGACCCAGCGGATCGGCTCGTCGTTGACGTCCCAGTGGACGCCGTCGGGGCTGAACCCGACGTGCAGGGCGGACGTGCCGGTGCGGTGGTCGGCACGGAACACGCCGGCGAACCCGTCGCCGAACGGCACCACCGCGCTGTTGTAGATGCGGGCGGTGCTCGGGCTGGGGTTCCAGCCGATCACCGGGTTGCCGGTGAAGCGCCACAGCACATCGGTGGAGCCCTCGGGGCGCTCCTCCCAGGGCAGGTTCGGCAGGGGTTCGGTCAGGATCTCAGGGCTCATGTCAGTGCTCCAGTGGTGGTGAGGTAGGCGGTGCTGCCCGGTTCGAGGGCGCGCACGGTGAGCGGCGCGCCAGCCGCCTGGAACAGGCTCTGGCCGCGCTCGACGACGAGGGTGTCGGCGCCCGAGCCCAGCTCGAGGCGGCCGGAGGCCACGATGAGCATGGCCGGGCCGGTCAGCTCGGCCAGGGTGCGCGGGCCGGCGTCCGCGTCGACGATGTGCACCGAGAACTCCTCGGCGGGCGGCCAGTAGCTGGTGAGGCGGACGCCGCCCTGCTCGCTGGTGACCGGCTCGACCCGGGTCGGGACGAGGGCTTCGAAGCGGACGATCTCCAGCAGGCCGGCGACGTCGACACGCTTCGGGGTGAGCCCGCCGCGGAGTACGTTGTCCGACGGCGCCATGGCCTCGATGCCGAACCCGGACAGGTAGGCGTGGATGTTGCCGGCCCCCAGGTACAGCGCCTCGCGTGGCGCCAGGTCGACGCGGTTGAGCAGCGCGGCGCCGAGTACGCCGGGGTCGTCTCCGTAGTGCTCGCCGACCCAGCGGATCGTGCGGGCCAGCGTGGAGTGGTCGTCGGCGGTGGCGGCGACGGCGGCGGCCGCGAGCGCCCGCACCTCCGGACGGCCGGACAGCACCAGCTCGAAGGCGGCGCGCAACGCGTCCGCTTCGTCGGGCAGGCTCAGCGCGGCGGCGAGGTCGCCGCCGATGCCGGTGGCCAGCTGTTCGGGAAGGAGCGCAACCAGGTCGTCGCGCGCGGCGGCCGGCGTCCGGAAGCCGCACAGGGCGGCGAACGGGCTCAACGCGACGATGATCTCGGGCTTGTGGAACGGGTCCTTGTAGCTGCGCAGGGGGTCGGCCAGGTCGAGCCCGGCGGCCTCGTCGCGGGCGAAGCCGGCCTGCGCCTGCGCCGTGGCGGGGTGCACCTGCAGCGACAGCGGCGACGCGGCGGCCAGCAGCTTCATCAGGAACGGCAGCGGGCGCTGCCCCTGGCCGGCCAGGTGGTCGTCCAGCCGCGTCCCGTCGGTGAGGACGGACGGGTCCCCCGGGTGCGCGCCCAGCCACAGCTCGGCCTGCGGCACCCCGGTAGGAGTGGCGCCCAGCGCCTCGGGGATGGCCGTCGGCGACCCCCACGCGTAGTCCCGCACCGGGTTCTCCACCCGCAGCAGGCCGGGTTCGTGCTCGGGCACAGTCGTTCCTTTCATCGGGCCACCAGCTGGTTGGCGCAGCGCAGGACGTCGGGGCGAGCGATCGTCGCGGCGTCGAACTCCCCGGCGCCGGCGACCCTCAGGACGGCGGTCTCCCCGGGCAACAGGGTGAACAGGCCGGTGTCGACGCGCGCGGCGGGCGCGAGCCGGTCGACCATCGCGAAGGCGTCGCGAACGAGCACGTCCGGGGTGACGCGGACGAGCTGGTCGTCGCCGTCTGGCTCGACCGCGACGTCCCACCGCGGCAGCCGCAGGGCACTGTCGCGGGGCTCGGCGAAGAACCAGTGGTCCTGCGCCTCGTCGAACTCGACGACGAGCACTTCGTCCGCCGGATCAGCCGGGACCGAGAGGTTCGAGGCGACGCGGAGCCGCAGCGTGCCCCGGGCCGGCACCGTGGCCGCGAGGAACAGCTCGGCGCGGACCGTCCCGTCGTAGGTGAGCCGCCGCAGCCGGACGGTCCCCGTCCACGGCTGCGCGGTGTCGTTGCCGGCGACGACCTGGAGGTCGTCGCCGTCGGGCTGCACCCTGACCACCCGGTCGGCGAAGGCGTCCCGCATCGCGTACCAGGCCGGCTTCGGCCGTCCGGCCCCGTCGATCGTGGCCCAGGAGATCACCGGCCAGCAGTCGTTGAGCTGCCAGATCACCGCGCCGCTGTTGTGGGGCGCCAGCGAGCGGAACCAGCCGAACGCGCACAGCACGGCCAGCGCCTGGTTGAGTTGCATCGCCCAGTGCCAGTCGTCGACGGTGCGGGGGACGGGGAAGTGCGGGAGCAGGCCGGCGAGCAGCTTGTGGTTGCCCCAGCGCGCCTTCTGGTGGGCCTCCATCAGCACCGACTCGGGGGCGAGTTCCCCGTGGACGGCGTCGGTCAGCGTCGTCCAGGCCGGCGGGCCCTGCCAGCCGAACTCGGTGACGAACCGCGGCCGGTAGGCACGGAAGTCCAGCCAGTCGCGCTCGTTCCACAGGTCCCAGATGTGCGTCGCGCCGTGCACCTCGGCGTTCGCCGGCTCTCCGCCGGGGCTGAACGGGCTGGACGGGATGTAGGGGATCGTCGGCGTGAGCTCGGCGACCAGCGCGGGGAACAGGGTGTCGTAGTAGCGGGCGCCCCACGGCCGGCCGTCCAGCATCCGCTGCCAGCCCCAGTCCTGGTAGCCCTGGACGTTCTCGTTGCTGCCGTTGAGCAGGACGAGGCTGGCGTGGTGCCCGATCCGGGCGAGGTTGTCGCGCGACTCGGCCTCGATGCTCGCGACCAGCGCCGCGTCCTCGGAGTAGGCCGAGCACGCCATCAGGAAGTCCTGCCAGGTGAGCAGGCCGAGCTCGTCGCACAACTCGTAGAAGTCGTCGGACTCGAAGATGCCGCCGCCCCACACCCGCACGAGGTTCACGTTGGCGTCGACGGCCTGGAGCAGGCGTTCGCGGTACCGCGCGCGGTCGACGCGGGTGAGGAAGGCGTCGTCGGGGATCCAGTTGACGCCCTTCACCCACACCGGCTGGTCGTTCACCCGGAGCGCGAACGGCGTCCCGTGCGCGTCCGGCGTGGTGTCCCAGGCGACGCTGCGGAACCCGACACGACGCTGGACGGAGCCCAGGAGGTGCTCGCCGTCGGCGAGGGTCACGGACGCGTCGTACAGCGGCTGTTCGCCGTAGCCGCGCGGCCACCAACGGCGCACGCCGGCGACCTCGACGTCCAGCTCGACGTCGGTGCCGCTGGTGCTCGCCTGCGCGCCGGCACCGGCCACGACCAGGCCGACGGTGAGCGGACGGTCGTCGGTGCGGTCGAGCCGGACGCGGACGCGGACCCGGCCGCCGTCGGGCGTCGGTGTCGCCTCGACCAGGACGCGGTCGAGCCGTGCGGTCGACCAGCTCTCGAGCGTGACCGGGCGCCAGAGGCCGCTGGTGGCGGTGCTGAGGCCCCAGTCCCAGCCGAAGCTGGCCACCATCTTGCGGATCGCGTGGAACGGCGCGGACGGGTACGGGTTGGGCAGCATGCCGAGCTCGAGGCTGCGGCGCGCGGCGTGGTCGAGCGGGCTGCGGAACGCGACGACCAGCTCGTTGGCGCCGGCGCGGAGCCGTCCGGTGACGTCGAAGCGCCACGTCCGGTGCATGTTGTCGACCTCGCCCAGCAGGTCGCCGTTCAGCCGGACCTCGCCGACCGTGTCGAGGCCGTCGAAGACCAGGTGCTGGCGCTCGTGCCCGTCCGGCACCCACGCGAAGGCGGTGCGGTACTCCCAGTCGGTGAGCCCGACCCAGCGGGTGAGGGCCTCGTTGTCGTCCACGAACGGGTCGGCGATCAGCCCGGCGTCCAGCAGGTCGGTGTGCACGCAGCCGGGGACGGTCGCGGGCACCTCCCGTCCGGCAACCCCGGACGGCACCGGACCGCGGACGGCCCGGACCGTCCAGCCTTCGTGGATCGGGTGGGACGCCGGCGCCCCGGGCGGGCCGGCGGAGGTCACTTCGTGGCTCCGGAGGTCATTCCGGCGTAGATCTGCTTCTGGAGGACGAGGAAGATCACCAGCGTCGGCAGGATGACGAGCACGGTGCCGGCGGAGATCACCTCCCACTGCGCACCGAAGGGCCCCTTGAAGTTGAACAGGGAGGTCGACAGGACGGCCAGGTCCTTGTCGGGCATGTACAGGAACGGGATGTAGAACTCGTTGTACATCGCGATGCCCTTGATGATCACGGCGGTGGCGATGGCCGGCCGCAGCAGCGGCAGGATGATCCGCCAGTAGATCGTCCAGCGGTTCGCGCCGTCGAGCATCGCGGCCTCGTCCAGCGACTTGGAGATCGTCGACATGTACTGGATGAAGATGTAGATGCTGACGATGTCGGTGCCCATGAAGAGCAGGATCGCCGCGCCCCGGGTGTTGTACAGGCCCATGGCGTTGACGATCTGGAAGGTCGCGACCTGGGTGGTGACGGACGGGATCAGCGTCGCGATGAGGAACAGCGCCATCACCACGCCGCGGCCGCGGAACTCGAAGCGGTCGATGGCGTAGGCGGCCATCGTCCCCAGCAGGATCGTCCCGACCAGCGACGCGGCCATGATGAGCGCCGTGTTCACGAAGCCGAGCACCATCCCGCCCTGGGTGAACGCGGTGGCGTAGTTCGCCAGGTTCAGCCAGTTCCCGGGCGGGGTGAACGGGCCGGTGGTGGCGAACTCGGACGCGGTCTTCAGGCTGGCGATGACGATGACCACGAGCGGGACGAACGTGAACAGCACCGCGAGGATCAAGGTGAGGTACTTGCCGGGGGTGAGCAGCGCGCGAAGGGTCATGACAGGTCCACCTTCTCGTCGGGGAAGATCTTGCGCTGGATGGCGGTGACCACCAGCACGATCAGGAGCAGGACGATGGCCATCGCCGAGGCGAGGCCCACCTTGTGGAACTTGAACGCGGTGTTGACGGTCTGGATCACGAACGTCATCGACCCGTTCGCACCGCCGGTCATGATGTAGGGGATCTCGAAGACCGACAGCGAGCCCGAGATCGCCAGGATGAACGACAGCCCGATGATCCGCCGGATGCCGGGGACGATGATGTACCAGAACTGCTGCCAACGGGTGGCGCCGTCGATGGACGCGGCTTCGTACAGCTCGCCCGGGATGGACTGGATGGCGCCGAGGAACAGGATGAAGTTCAGGCCCAGGTAGCGCCAGATCGAGGCGCCGGCGAGGGAGTAGTTGACCACGTCCGGGTCACCCAGCCACTGGTGGACGAGACCGCCGAGGCCCAGGCCGTTCAGCACCGTGTCCAGCGTCCCGCCGGGCTCGAAGAAGTAGAGGAAGACCATGCCGATCGCGACGCCGTTGATCAGGTAGGGGAAGAACAGCACGCCCTTGAAGAATCCGGCCAGGCGCACCTTGAAGGACAGGACGGTCGCGAAGTAGAGCGCGAGCCCCATCTGGAGGAACGCGCCCACCAGGTAGTAGCCGCTGACGAAGAAGACCTGGAACAGGTCGGGGTCGGTGAAGATGCGGACGTAGTTGTTGAAGCCGACGTTGCGGGAGGTCTTCGACAGCCCGTCCCAGTTCGTGAACGAGTAGCCGACCATGTTCGCGGCGGGCAGGTAGGTGAGCAGCAGGAGCAGGCCCACCGGGAGGATCAGGAACAGCCACGGCAGGACCTTGGAGAGCACGGTGCGCCGGGTGGTGCGCGGCCGCGGGGCCGCGGGCGTGGCCGCGACCGGTGGCGCGGCGAGCTGGGTGACGCTGGACACGGTGACTCCTTCGTTTCGTGCTGCGTTGCGTCGAGCTGGGGGTGTCGGACGGCTCCCGCCGGACCAAAAGGGGACAGTCCCCTTTTGGTCCGGCGGACCGAAAGGGGGACTGTCCCCTTTTGGTCCGTCGGGTGGTGGGAAAGGGGACCGGCCCCTTTCCCACCGGGTCGTCAGCCGATGGCCACGCGGGCCTTGGCCCACTTGGTGTTCAGCTCGGTGAAGTAGGACGCCATGTCGCCCTTGGCCGCACCGCGGGCGATGTCGACCAGCTTCTGCCGGTAGGTGTTGCCGGTCAGGTCGATCTGCGACTCGTTGATGAGCTCGTCGCGGGTCGGGTTCTGGGCCAGTTCGAGGAGCTCGACGTTGTTGTCGGTCAGGTCCTTGAGGTTGGACGGCAGTGCGACGCTCCGGTCGGCCGAGATCATGCCCTGGTCGGCCGCGTAGCCGGACTTGGTCACGAACCAATTGACGAAGGCCTTCGCCGCCGGCTTCACCGAGGAGTTGACGTTCACCGCGAAGGCGTAGTCGCCACCGTCGACCGCGTACTGCTTGCCGTCGGCCGCGGTCACCGGGAAGGCCATGTAGCCGATGTCGTCGGCGCTGCCGCCGGCGGTCTTGGCGGCGGCCTGCATCTGCGAGATCGCCCAGGAGCCGAGGACCATGGTGGCGACCTTGCCGGTGCCGATCAGGTTCTTCGACTTCTCCCAGTTGGTGGTGAGCGGGTCGTCCTCGGTCAGCTTCTTGTTGACCGCGTCGAACAGCAGGGAGTCGATGGCGTACATGTCCTTGCCCTGCGTCCACGGGGCGTCATCGTCGGACAGGAGCGTGTTCGCGTCCGCGCTGCCCGAGGCGCTGCCCAGGTTGCCGAACCACTGCGACAGCGGCCAGCCGTCCTTGTAGTTGGTGTACAGCGGGATCGCGTCCGTCTTGTCCTTGATCAGCTGCAGGTCGGTGAGGAACTCCTCCGGGGTCTTCGGCAGCGTGGTGATGCCGGCCGCGGCGAAGACCTTCTTGTTGTAGACGACGCCGTTGGCGTTGCCACCGGTCGCGAGGCCGTAGACCTGGCCGTCCGCGGCGTGCTCGGCGGTGAACCGGAACGTCTTCTCCAGGTCGGCCTGCGCGCCCAGCGGCTCGAAGAAGGTCGACAGCTGCGACTCCTTCACGCTGCTGGGGATCGCCAGCACGTCGCCGTAGTCCTTGGTGTTGAGCCGGATCGCGACCTGACCCGCGTAGTCGGTGATGCCCTCGAACGACACGGTCACGTCGGGGTACAGCTTCTTGAACTCGGCGGCGTACTTGTCGAACGTGCCGTCCTGCACCAGGTCGGTGCGGTTGGTCAGCACCTTGACCGTGCCCGAGACCTGCTCGGCGGTGCTGGGCTCGCTGCTCGGGGTCGCGGTGGCACCGCACCCGGTGAGCGCGAGGAGCGGGACGAGGAGCCCCGCCACGCCTGCGATGAGCTTCTTGGCCATCGACTGCTTCTCCTTCGAAGTTGGGTTGTTTGGTCCGGCCGGCAGGCTCTGCGGGCTCGGGTCACGACGCGGCAAAGGTAGCTCCGTGTCCGATCCAATGTCAACGCTGACATTAAGCGCTTTAGTTCACAGGAAGTCGATTTCAGCTTTCTGACTAGGTAAGATAGATGGCAAAATTCGTTCAAGGATGCGGCCCGGCGCATGACTGTCCTTCGATGTCATGACCCTGCTAGGCTGGCCCGCGGACAGGAGGAGGACGACGATGGCTGCACTGGTCCGGGCGACGCTGGCGGATGTCGCCAAGCTCGCCGGCGTGAGCGCCAAGACGGTCTCGCGCGTCTACTCCTCGCCCGAACTGGTGAGCGACGACACCCGGACGCGGGTGCGCGAGGCGGCCGAACGGCTCCGCTTCACCCCGAACGTGCTGGCCCGGGACCTGCGGCTCGGCGGCGTCACCCGGACGATCGGTTTCGTGACCGCCGAGTTCACCAACCCGTTCTACATCCAGGTCGCCGCCGGCATCGAGCAGGAGTGCTCACGACGCGGGTACACGATGATCCTCGCCTCGGCCACCGACAGCACCGACCGGGAGCGCGACGTCATCGAGACGCTGGTTGCGCAGCGCGTCCAGGCGATCCTGCTGGTGCCGCTGGGCGGCGACTACTCCTACCTGGACGGCGAGCGCCACCTCGGCACCGTGATCGTGGCCGTCGACCGTCCGATCCAGAACCTGCTCGCCGACACGGTGCTGCTCGCCGACGCCGACGGGGGCTACCAGGCCGCGTCCGCCCTGGTCGCCCACGGCCACCGGCGCATCGGGTTCGTGGCGAACCCGGCGGCCATTCACACCACCCAGGAGCGCCTGAAGGGGTACCGGCAGGCGCTCGCCGAGGCCGGCGTCGAGGACACCGCCCGCTGGGAGCGCACCTCGGATGACCCCGAGCGGTCGCTGGACGACCTCGTGGCCGAACTGCTCGACTCCGACGACCCGCCCACGGCGATCGTGGGCGGCAACAACCGGGCGACGGTGGCCGCGGTGCGCCAGTTGCGCCGACGCGGGCTCGAGCTGGCCCTGATCGGGTTCGACGACTTCGAGATGGCGGACGCCTTCGGCATCTCGGTCATCGCCCACGACCCCGCCGAACTCGGCCGCCGCGCGGTCGAGCTCGCCTTCCAGCGACTCGAGGACCCGACCGGGGTGCCCGAGACCGCCGTCATCGGCGTCCACTACGTCCCGCGCGGCTCGGGCGAGACCGCGCCACCGGACGCCACGTAGGCCCGGCGCCCCTCGCGCTCCGTCCGTCCCGCTCCGACCGTCCCGAACGACCTGCCGTCAGGCGTTGCCGCCGCCGTCCACGCTGAGCGCGGAGCCGGTGACGTAGCTGGCGTCATCGCTGGCGAGCCAGACGACCGCCGCGGCGATCTCCGACGGCTCACCCATCCGACCGAGCGGACGGTCGGCGGCCTCGGCGAGGAAGCTCTGCGCGTCCTGGTGCAGCTGGCTGGCCTCGTTGCGGAGCATGTCGGTGTTCACGTCGCCGGGGTTCACCGAGTTCACCCGGATGCCCTGCGGGCCGTGGTCGATCGCCAGCGCGCGGGTGAGGTTCACCACGGCGCCCTTGGACGCGCAGTACGAGACCGCCCGGCCGCCGCCCTTCAGCCCCCAGCCCGACCCGGTGTTGATGATCGAGCCGCCGCCGTGCGCGGCCATGATCGGTACCACCTCGCGGCACATCAGGTAGATCGAGCGGACGTTGACCGCGAACACCCGGTCCCACTCGTCCACCGAGATGTCCTCCACGGTGGTGCGGCGGATGATGCCCGCGTTGTTGAACACCACGTCGACCGTGCCGAAGGCCTCGACCGCGGCGGCCACCACGGCCTTGATGTCGGCCTCGCTGGACACGTCCGCGGGCGCGGCGATCGCCGTCCCGCCGGCCGCCGTGATCTCGTCGGCGACGCGCGTCGCCGCGTCCGCGTCGATGTCGACGACGGCCACCTTCGCGCCCTCCGCGGCCATCGCCAGCGCGGTCGCCCGCCCGATCCCGCCGCCACCGCCGGTGACGATCGCCGCCTTGCCTGCCAGCCTCATCTGCTGCTCCTTCGTGTTCGAACTCATTGTGGTGAAGCGATCGGGTACACCGCGACGCTGCCCGGCCCGGTGACCACGCGGACGTGGCCGGCCAGCGCGGCGTCCAGCGCGGGGTCGCCGGTGTCGACCAGCAGGGGACGCCCGCCCAGGTCGAGCAGCTTGCGCTGCGTGGCCACGACCAACAGGGGCTCGGACGCCAGCGCGCGCAGTACCCGCGGCGACAGTTGCTGGTTGCCCCGGCCGAGCAGGAAGCCCTGGCCGCCGATCACCGTGACCACCGCGCGAGCGGGGCCGGCGGTGGCGTGAACGAACAGTTCGGCCTCGGACGCGTCCCTGGCCAGCAGCGCGCCGTCGAGCACCACGTCCACGCCCAGCAGGGAGACGTCGAGGCCGAGCTGACGACCGAGCTCGGCCACCGTGCCGCCCGGCCCCAGCAGGTAGCGCACCCCCGGCTCGAGGCCGGCCTGCAGCCCGGCGGCGGCCGCGAACACGGCGGCGGCCTCGGACTCCGGGGTGGGCGCCTTGCGGGCCTGGGTGCGGGACGCCCAGGTCGGGACCCGGACCAGTGCGTGCAGCCGCGGCTCGGTGCGGCCGGTGCGCAGTGCCTCCTCGTCGATGTCGAGGACCTCGGCTTCACGGGTCGGCACGCCCTCGGCCAGCCAGCGGACGGCGACCGCACCGGCGGCCTCGGGGCTGACCGCGAAGCACGAGGAGTACATCTTGACCCCCGCCGGGACGCCGAGCACGAGCCCGTCCGCGGTGTTCCCGGCGACCACGTCGCGCGCGGTGCCGTCCCCGCCGACGAACAGCACCAGGCCGGCGCCGGCGGTGACCAGGGCGGCCGTGGCGTCGGTGGTGTCGGCGCCGTCGGTGGTGGGCGAGTCGGGCGTCCAGACCACCTCGGGCCGCAGCCCGGCCGCGGTCACCGCGTCCGCCCCCATCGGCCCGCCCGCGGTCAGCACCACGGCGTCCGGGACGGCGGCGGCCAGGACGCGCAGCGACCGGATCGCCCGCTCGCCCGCGTGCGGCTCGGCCCCCCGGACGCGGGCCAGCTCCTGGGTGTCGGCGCCGTCACTGCCCTTCAGCCCAGCCGGGCCACCGAGGCCGGCGACCGGGTTCACCACCAGCCCGAGTCGGAGATCCCGGCTTTCGCCGGGACCTCCTTCTCCCCCCGCCATCCCGGGCCTGTGCCGGGAACCCGTCGTCGCCGCCACGTTGAACCGGGGATCCCGGTGGGCGTCGGGATGACGGTTGGCATCGGTCACGTCCCCGAGCCGTACTTGCGCTGGTAGGCCCGCCAGCTGGTGGCCCAGCGCGCGGGGTCGTCGAGGTCGTCGTGGTGGGTGTGGTGGACGGTCTGGTTGTGCGGCGCGGTACGCACCACGTCCGGGGTCTCGCGGGCCTCGCGCGCCACCTGGGCCAGCACGTCCGCGTACTCGTCCAGTTCGGCCATCGAGTACGACTCGGTCGGCTCGAGCGTGAACGGCTGCGGCACCACGTAGGGGTGGTGGCTCGTCCAGTAGTGCATGCCGTAGTCGGACGCGCGGACGCCGAGCTCCTCCGACGTGATGCCGGTGTCGGTGAACAGGTCCTGCCAGGAGTAGCGCACCTGCTCGATCCGCCGCCGGCCGGTCGCGTACGGCGCGGACGCCCCCGGGATCGCCAGCACCCTCGCCATCAGGTAGTTGTTGTTCAGCACGGCGGTCTCGGCGACCGCCCGCAGCCCTTCGGCCCCCAGCGCCCGGATCCACGCGTACGCGCGGACGATGTTCGGCACCACCCCGTAGAACGGGGCCACCTTTCCGATCGAGAGCGGGCGGTCGTCGTCCAGCCGGAAGGTGCCGTCCTCGTCCCGGACCACCAGCGGACGCGGCAGGAACGGCGCCAGGTGGGCAGCCACCCCGTTCGCCCCGGCCCCCGGGCCGCCCGAGCCGTGCGGCGTCCCGAAGGTCTTGTGCAGGTTGAAGTGGCACACGTCGAAGCCGGCGTCGCGGGCCCGGGTGATGCCCAGGATGCCGTTCGCGTTGGCCTGGTCGTAGGACGCCAGCGCACCCACGCTGTGCGCGAGCTCCACCCACTCGGCGATCCGCGGGTTGTAGATGCCGGTGTCCTCGGGGTTGGTCACCATGATCGCCGCGGTGCGCGGCGACAGGGCCCGCCTGAACGCCTCGATGTCGGGGTACCCGTCCGCGTCGGGGTAGATCGTGATCACGTCGTACCCGGCGGCCTTCGCGGTGGCGGCGTTCGACGGGTGGCTGAAGATCGTGGTGATCACCTCGGTGCGCTGCTCGGCCTCGCCGCGCGCCTCGAACCAGGCGCGGATCATCGCGATGTTCGTCCAGATCGCCGCCGATCCGCCCTGGGTGTGCAGGCCCACCTCGTCCATGCCCGAGATCTCGGCGAGCATGCGCTGGGTGCGCCAGATGATCTCGAGGATGCCCTGCGCGTCGGCCGGGTCCTGCAGCGGGTGCAGGTCGAGCAGGGACGCGTGCGCGGCCAGCCGGTCGTTGACCTTCGGGGAGTACTTCATCGTGCAGGTGCCCTGGCCGACGTCGACGTTCAGGTCGGCGCCGAGGTTCTCCTGCGACAGGCGCAGGTAGTGCTTGAGCACCCGCAGCTGGCCGAGTTCGGGGAGGGCCGGCGGGGCGGTGCGGCGCAGGCCGTCCGGGAGCCCGGCGAGCACGTCGCCGACGCTGTCGCGGACGCCCGGCTCCACCTGGCTGGGGACGACGCCGCGCTCGCCGGCGGCGGTCAGCTCGAAGATCACCGGCTCGTCCCAGCGGGCCTGGTGGAAGCGACGCAGCGCCGGCTTGGCGGCGACGGGAAGGCTCATCGGTGCTCCTCGGTGAGGGCGTCGGCGACGGCGGCGACCAGCGCGTCGATGTCGTCGGCGGTGTTGACCTCGGTCACGCAGACCAGCAGGCGGTGGTCGTCGAGGGGGACGCCGGCGGCGAACCCCTGCGTGGCGAGGCGTCGGACGACGTCCGCCGGGTCGACGGGCAGCGCGACGGTGAACTCGCGGAAGTGGACCGCGTCGTCGCCGGCCACGACGCCCGGGAGCGCGGCCAGCCGCTGCTGGGCGTACCGGGTGCGCGCGAGGATCGTCTCGCCGAGCTCGGCCATGCCCCGGGGCCCGTGGAGCGCGAGGTAGACACCGGCGGCGATGCCCCACAGGGCGGCGGCCGTGCCGACCCACTCCTTGCCCTCCTCGCGCACCGCAAACGAGGTGCGTTCGTAGGCGACGTCGCCGAACCCGTACTCGCCGGGGACGTCGGTGGTCGCCAGCCCGAACAGCCGCGACGGCAGTTCCATCACGAAGCGCGGGTCGTCGTGGACGGCGAGGAACCCGCCGTGCGCACCGCCGTAGTGGGCGTGCAGGCCCAGCGACTGGAGGTCGCCGCAGACGATGTCGGCGCCCTGCTCGGACGGCGGGGTGAGCACCCCGTAGCAGATCGGGTCGGTGCTGACGACGACCACGGCGCCCACCGCGTGGGCGGCCTCGGCGAGGGCGGCCAGCGCGGTCTCGACCGCGCCGGTGCGGCTGGGCGTCTCCACCCAGATCGCGGCGACGCCGCCGTCGAGGGCGGCCTGCACCGCGGTCAGGTCGGCCACCCCGTCGCGGGTCGGCACGTCGACCAGGTCGAGGTGGCTGCGGACGAAGTCGTGCACGCGCGAGCGGCGGTCGGCCAGCACGTCGGAGACGACCAGGACCGTGCGGCGGCCGGTGATCCGGCCGGCCATCGCCAGGGCGGTGGAGGCCGCCTGGAAGCTGTCGTAGGTCGGGACCGTGACCACGTCCATCGCCAGCAGTTCGGCCATCAGCGACTCGTACTCGAACAGCGCCTGGAAGCGTCCGTGGTCCTCGTACGGCTCGCCGGCGTAGGCGGTGAGGAACTCGCTGCGTCCGATCACCTCGTCGACGACGGCGGGGACGTGGTGGTGGTAGGTGCCGGAGCCGAGGAAGCTGCGGCCCGGCGCCACCGGCCGGTTGCGGTCGAGCAGGCCGCTGACGTGGCGCACCAGGTCCTGCTCGGCGACCAGGGCCGGCGGCAGGTCGAGCGGCCGGTGCAGGCGCAGCGCGTCCGGGATGTCGACGTAGAAGTCCTCGACCGATGCGGCGCCGACGGCGGCCAGCATCGCCGCCCTCGCCTCGGGCGCGGTGTTCGGTACGTAGGGGTGGACGTACGGCGCGCTCATCGGCATCCTCCTGGCTGCACTTTGTATGTTGTATTCAGTATCCGGCGACGTCGGGTGCCGGTCAAGGGCGGGCGTAGCGGACGGCGAGGTCGATGAACAGGGCTGCCGTCCAGCTGAACATGGGCGCCGACCGCGGCGGGGGTGCCCCGGTCAGCGGGTTGTAGTACTCGCACGCGCCGGCGCCGACCAGGGCCAGCGTCCGCGCGGCGAGCGCGGCCGCGGCCGCGCCGAACCCGCTGCGTTCCAGTCCCTCGATGAGCAGCCAGTTGGTGTTCACCCAGACCGGGCCGCGCCACATCCGTCCGGCGTCGAAGGCGGGGTCGTCGAGCGCGACCGTGGGGACGGGGAACGCCGCGGCGAAGGTGGCCGGGTCGGCGAGGTCGTCGGCGAGGGACGCGGCCACGTCGCGCGGCAGGGTGCCGGTGAGCAGCGGCAGCAGGTCGACGACGGTGTGCGCGGCGACCGGCCCGCGGCGACCGCGCGGGGCGAAGCGGTGCGCGGACGGTTGCCAGAGCCGGTGCAGCAACTCCCGGGTGTCGGCCGCCCGCCCGCGGTGCCGGGCGGCCTGTTCGGGGTCGGAGAGGTCGGCCAGCAGCACGTCCTGGAGCACGAGGTAGGCGGCCAGGTCGGGGGTGGCGACCGGCAGGTCGGCGTCGAACACCGGGCTGTCGTCCAGTCCGGAGGAGTACGGGTGCGCGTACTCGGGCAGTCCGTCGGGGGCCAGAGCGTGGTCGAACCACCACTGCTGGGACGCGCGCAACGCCGGCAGCACCCGGTGCACCCATTCGGCCGGTGCGCCGGCGTCGATCAGCCGGGTGACCGCGAGCGCGGTCAGCGGGGGCTTGGTCAGCGGGACCGGGACGCCGGGGTCGGCGGCCGGCGAGCCCAGCTCGCGCAGCCGCGCCTGGTCGACCGGCGGCAGGTCGTCGCTGCCGGCGAGCACCCCCGTGTCGTGGACGACGTCGGGCAGTTGCCCGTCCGGGCGCTGGTGGGTGAGGGCCAGGTCGAGCTGCTGCATCGCCAGGTCGAGGTCGCCGTGCCGCAGGCCGATCGCGATGAAGTAGGCGTCCCACTGCCACAGGGCGACGTAGCCGAGCTTCGACGGCACCACCGCCCGCGTGCCGGGCGCGAGGTCGAGCTCGACCTGGTTGGCACCGAGCACCCACCAGCAGTGCGCGGCGGTCGCCTCCAGGTCGGCGCTGACCACCGGGCAGCGCGCGAACCAGTCCAGCCAGACCTGCTCGGTGCGGGCGAGCCGCGCGGCGTGCCCGGCGTCGCGGCGGACGCGCACCCGGCGGTCGGCGTCCACGCTCACCAGGACGCCGACCTCCGGGGCACCGGCGTCCGGGGCAACGCCCGGACCGCTGTCACCGATCGTGCTGCCGTCGGGCAACTCGAACGTGCACCGGGCCGCGCCGCCGATGCTGAGCTCGTCGGGGGCGCCGAAGGTCAGGGACGCCGAGCCGTCGCCGAACTCGATCCGGTCGACCCGGACCCGACTGACCGCGAGGGCCTCCCCGTCCGCGCCGTACAGCCGCAGCCGGCGCACGGCGAGGGCGTCGTCGGCGTCCACCTCGTACTCGGCGCGGCTGACCGACAGCCCGCCGTCGGTCTCCCGGACCAGCAGCCGGGAACCGGGCAGCGTGAACGGCAGCGTCCGGAGGTCGAGGAACGCGGCCGCGGCGTCGGCCAGCGCGGCGGCCCGGGTCACCGTCCGCCCAACCCCGAGGACGCGAGCGAGGCGATGATCTTGCGCTGCCCGATCACGAACGCGACCAGCATCGGCACGGTCGCGATCGCGGACGCCGCCATCACCAGGCCGTAGTTGATGGTGCCGAACTGGCCGCGGAAGCTGGTCAGCAGCAACGGGACGGTGAACAGGTCGGGCGTGTTCAGCAGCACCAGCGGGAACAGGAAGTTGTTCCAGACGTCCAGCGCGACGATGATCGCCAGCGCCGCGAGCCCGGGACGCAGGTTGGGCAGCACGATCCGCCAGAACATGCGCCAGCGCCCGCAGCCGTCCACGCGGGCGGCCTCCTCCAGCTCTTTGGGCAGGGTGAGCACGAACTGGCGCATCAGGAACACCGCGAACGGGTTCACCAGCATCGCCGGGACGATCAGGGACAGGTGGGAGTCGACCCAGCCGAACTTGCTCATCAGCAGGTAGAACGGGATCAGCGTGACCTGCTTGGGGATCATCTGGGTGGCCAGGAAGACGATGAACAGCGCCTTGGCGCCCTTGAACTCGATGCGCGCGAACGCGTAGCCGGCCATCGACGCGGTGACCAGGGTGCCGGCGACCGACAGGAGGCAGATGTAGGCGCTGTTGAGATACGCCTGGCCGAACGGCACCGACGTCCACGCCTGCACGTAGTTGGCGATCGTCCACGGGTTCGGCAGGAAGCTCAGCGGGTCTTCCAACAGCTGCGGCAGGGTCTTGAACGAGGTCAGCAGCATCCACACGAACGGGAAGACCATGGCCAGGCCGGCCCCGAGCAGCACGACGTGCAGGCCGACCTTGCGCAGGGTGCGTCCGGTGCGAGCCTGGCGGTCGCCGAGGGTCGCCGGGGCGATGGTGTCGGTGGCAGCCATGCTCAGTCGCTCTCGTAGTGGACGAAGCGCTTCTGCGCGGCGAACTGGAGGCCGGTGATCACCAGCGTGAGCACCAGCAGGATCACCGACGCGGCGCTGGACGGGCCGAACTCGAAGCGGCCGAAGCCCAGGTCGTAGATGTGGTAGACGATCGTGCGGGTGGCGTTGTCGGGACCGGCGTCCGCGGTGAGGACGAACACCGTGTCGAACGTCTGCAGCGAGGAGATGAACGCCACGATCGTGGAGAAGAAGATGATCGGCGAGATCAGCGGCATCCGGATCCGGGTGAGCAGTGACCAGGCGCCGGCACCGTCCAGCTGCGCGGCCTCGATCAGGGACGGCGAGATGCCCTGGAGGCCGGCGAGGAAGATCACCGCGTTGAGGCCGACCGAGCTCCAGATCGTGACGATGCAGACCGAGATCAGCGCAAGGTGCGGGTCGCCCAGCCAGTCGGGCGGGTCGATGTGGAAGGTGCTGGCGATGAAGCCGCTGAGCACGCCGTCGGCGCGGAACAGCTGCTGCCAGATCATCGCGACCGCCACCGTGCTGGTCACCACCGGGGCGAAGAACAGGACGAGGTAGAGCGACCGCGTCCGCAGCTTCTCCAGGGCGACGGCGATCAGCAGGGCCAGCGCCAGGCCGACCGGCACGGTGATCAGGGCGATCAGCAGGGTGTTGACGATGGACTTCAGCAGCAGTTCGTCGGTGAGCTGGTCGACGAAGTTGGCCAGCCCCACCCACTTCAGGGCGGTGAGCCCGTCCCAGGAGGCGAAGGCCAGCACGAGGCTGGCCACGAACGGACCCAGGATGAACAGCACCATGCCGATCAGCTGGGGTCCGACGAACACCCAGCCCCAGCGCCGGTCGCGCCGCCGCCACGCCGCGGTGCGGCGGACGGCGGGCACGGCCGGCGCGGGACGGGTGGTCGTCACGATCCGATCTTCTCCTTGGCCAGGGCGGCGACCGCGTCGAGCGTGCCCTGTGCGTCCGCCTTGCCCTCGTACAGCTTCAGGAACAGGTCGCTGATGTCGGAGGACAGCGCCGGCACCTTGGCCTCGGCCGGGTAGTTCACGAAGCCGATGTTGCGGGCGTCGAGGATCCCCTGGGCGTTGGCCGGGTAGTTGTCCTCGAGGACGACCTCGTCGGCACCCTTCACCGACGGGACGGCGTTGCCGCCGCCGGCGAGACGGAACTTCTGGCCGTCCGCGTTCAGGAACTCGCTCCAGAACAGGAAGGCGGCGTCGGCGTTCTTCGTGTTCTTGTTGATCGCCAGGTAGGACGCGGCGACACCGGTCGGGGCGGCCTTGCCGTCAGCGGTCGGCCAGCGGACGACGTCGTAGTCGGCCTGCACGCCCGCGGACTTCAGGGTGCCGATGGTGTAGCGGCCCTGGACGAAGAAGCCGGCCTTGTGCCGGACGAAGATGCTGTCGGCCCCGGCGCCCTCGGGGAGCGTGTCGGCGACGACGAACGTCTTGTTCTGGAAGTACTGGCCGAGCGTGGTGACCGCGGCGACCGTCTTGGGATCGGTGTTGCCGACGAAGGTGTTGCCGTCGTAGGCCTTGCCGCCCTGGGCGGAGATCCAGCTGTAGTGGGTGGCCCAGTAGTTCCAGTACATCGAGCCGGTGAGGCCGGCGGCCTTCAGCTTGTCGTTCATCTCCAGGAACTTGGCGGTCGTCCACTGGTCGCTGGCGGCCAGGGTCGCGGGG
This sequence comes from Actinomycetota bacterium, assembly GCA_020161755.1. GTDB lineage: Bacteria > Actinomycetota > Actinomycetes > Propionibacteriales > Propionibacteriaceae > Propionicimonas. The sequence continues at coordinate 198,833 of JAIUOS010000001.1, read as the reverse complement.
TCCTCGGTGATGCCGGCGGCCGCGAGCGCCTTCTTGTCATACCAGAACAGGTCCGGGTTCACGTCGTTGGGAGCGGCGTAGGTCTGGCCGTCGGTCTGGGCAGCACCGAACAGGCCGTCGAAGAAGGCGTCCTTGGTGATCTTGCTGCCCGGAGCGGCCATGCGGTCGTTCAGGGGCAGCAGCACGTTCGCGCTCACGAACTGGCCGAGCTTGTCGTCGCCGATGTAGAACACGTCCGGCGCGGTGTTGCTGGTGAGCTGGGCGAGCAGCTTGGAGTGGTAGTCGGAGTACGAGGCGACCGGGTTCAGGGTGACCTTGATCGTCGGGTACTTCTTCATGAACTGGGTGTTGAAGTCCTTGAAGCGGGTGAGCTCCTCGGGCGTGCCCCAGGTGGACCAGACCACGGTGCCGGACGGGGTGCCCGCCGCGCTGCCGCCGGTCGACGGCGCGGACGCGGTGCCCCCGCCACCGCTGCACGCGGCCAGGCCGAGAGCCAGCGCTGCGGCGGCCAGGCCGGCCAGGAGTTTGTGGGTTCTTGAGCGCATCGACATGTGGAAAGCCTCTCTGCTCGGACGTCGCTCGACGTTTGTATTCTGCATACAGTGTTCTGGGACGTCAATGGTTGTGAGGCTGCCCTTACCGAATCGTTACCGAGCCCGTCAGCCCTCGACGGTGACGCGGAGCACCACGACGCGGCCCTCCACGGACACGTCCCGGACGGCTTCGTGCGCCTCGACGACCGCGATCTGGCCGGCTGTGAGCGTGTGGCTGTCGCCGGCTCCGGAGAAGTGCTCGCGATCGGTGAGGTCGCTGTAGTCGCCCTCCGCCGTCAGGTCGGTCGTGGCAGCCACCTCGATCACGGACTCGCCGTCGAGCACCGCGCGCACGTCGAGGTAGCGGCGGCGTCCGGTGAGGGTCGGGCAGTCGGGCCGGCCGGTCACCCGGTAGGTCAGCGAGTCGCCGATCGAGAGCGTGACCTCGGGCAAGACCTCGTCAGCGCGCTGGACGGCCTGCGCCGCGCGTCGCCACGTGGTGGTTCCGAGGGCCGCCACCAGCTCCTCGAGGGTGTCGAAGATCAGCATCGGCGTCCCCCGTCCGTTCCGCCGAGACCCCGCCACACGACACCGGGATCGGCGTCGCCGGTGAGCGGCACCAGCGTGAACGCGAACCGGAACGGCTCCAGGCGCACCCGGTGGCTGTCGAGGACCTCCTGGCCCCACGAGTGGGAGCCGAGCCCGAGCACCCGGTGGTCGAGGTTGAGCGTGATGCTGCGCGGGTCCTCGACCAGGTCGTGGCGGTGCCGCGCGGCCTCGATCACGCGGCCGGTCCACGGCCAGGCGCTGACGTCGAGCGGCTCCTCCCCGGCGACGAGCAGCCCGGCGCCGAGGCGGTCGCGGAGCGCGAACCAGCGCACGTCGCAGCGATTGCCGGTGTCCTGGGGCACCACGTAGTCGACGTTGAGGTGGTCGACGTCGGCGTCGTAGCGGCCGAGCAGCGCGGCCTGCTGGGAGTCGGGATAGTTCTCGCCGGGGCCGCGTCCGTAGTACGTCGAATGACGGAACGGTCGCGCCACGCCGATGTCGACGCCGATCGCCTGCACGAGGTCGCGGTAGCCGTCCGGCTCCCCGGAGAGCTCGACCACCACGGCGCCGTCCGGTCGCACCTCGTAGCGGGTGCGCAGGTCGACGCCCCACGGCCGGTCGGGCGGCGCGAACCGGGACTCGGCCTCGATCAGGACCGACCCGTCCCCGACGCGCCACTCGACGCCCAGGCAGCGCTCGGTCGCCTCCCGCAGCCGGTTCGGCTCCCAGAGGGTCTCGGCCAGCGTGCGGTGGTTGTCGATGACCGGCTTGGTGAGGTGGAAGGCCAGCGGCTCGGTGACCAGCTCGCGTCCGGACTGCACCCAGCGTGCGAGGCGTCCGTTGACCCGGTCGAAGGCGACCACGCCGTCGGCGACGGTGACCTCCAGGAGTCCGTCCCGCAGGACGGTCGAGAGGCGGTTGCGGCGGCGGGTCGAGGGGGAGATCACGGCCGGGAGGACGACAGGGGTGGCCGGGAGGACGGCGAGGGCGAAGGAGAAGGCGCCGAGTTCGTGACCGGCGGGAGCCCAGGGGGTGGCGGCGCGCCGGCGCACCCGGACGGTGAGCAGCTGCTCGCCGTCCGGCAGCACGGGGGGCGCGAGAGGCACCGCAGCCGTCCCGCCCGGTTCGATGGACGGCACGTCGACAGCGGACGCTGCCACCGGCGTCCCGTCCACCAGCCACTCCAGGGCGAGCTCGAGCCCGCCGGCAGCGGTGAACTGGAACCGGCTGGCCAGCAGCAGCTGAGCCCCGTCCCACTCGACCCGGAGCGGGCAGAGCACCTGCTTGTACTCGAGCAACCCCGGGCTGGTGGTCTGGTCGGGCAGCACGAGCCCGTCGATGCAGAAGTTGCCGTTGTTGGGGACGTCGCCGAAGTCGCCGCCGTAGGCGTGGAAGGGGGTCCCGTCCGCGGTGGTGGTGAGGATGCCGTGGTCGCACCACTCCCAGACGAAGTGTCCCTGGATGCTCGGCCAGCGGTCGATGACCTGCTGGTACTCCCACAGCCCGCCGGGGCCGTTGCCCATCGCGTGCGCGTACTCGCAGAGGATGCGCGGCTTGGGGTGCGGGTGCTCGCCGAAGTCGTTCAGCTGGGGGATCCGGGAGTACATGGTCGAGACCACGTCGACGACCTCGGCGTCCCGGTCCTCCTCGTAGTGCACCGGACGGGTGGGGTCGAGGTCGCGGCAGCGGGCGTACATGGCCGGGATGTTGACCCCGTACCCGGACTCGTTGCCGAGCGACCACATCACGATGCAGGCGTGGTTGCGCTGCGCCCGGACGTGGCGCTCGATGCGGTCGACGTAGGCGTCCTGCCAGGACGGGTCGTCGGTGATCCGGGAGAGGTCGCCGACGACCGCGAACCCGTGGCACTCCAGGTCGGTCTCGGCGAGCACGAACAGTCCGTAGCGGTCGCACAGCTCGTAGAAGCGCGGGTCGTTGGGGTAGTGCGAGGTGCGGACGGCGTTGATGTTGTGCTGCTTCATGAGCACGACGTCGCGTTCCATCCGGGCGAGCCCGACCGCGCGTCCGTCGTGGTCGTCGTGGTCGTGCCGGTTCACCCCGTGCAGCACGAGGTGGCGTCCGTTCAGCAGGAGTTCGCCGTCGCGGATCTCGACCTGCCGGAAGCCCACGCGTTGCGGCACCACTTCGGTGACCGTGCCGCTGCGGTCGTGGACGCTCAGCAGGAGCGTGTACAGGTAGGGGTCCTCGGCCGACCACTGTCGCGGGGTGGTGATCGTGGCATTGGCCGTCCAGTCGTCACCGCACTGGCCGGACGCCACTGGCGCCCCGTCCGCGTCGAGGAGGGTCCAGCCGAGCGCGCCGACCTCGTCCGAGCACTGGGCGGAGAGCGACAAGGTGGCGTCGCGGTAGGCGTCGTCGAACGTGGTGCGGACGACGAGGTCGTCCAGCCGGGCGTGCGGGCGCAGCAGGAGCGTGACCGGACGGGTGATGCCGCCCGCCCACCACATGTCCTGGTCCTCGAGGTAGCTGCCGTCGCAGAACTGGAGCACGCGGACGCTGAGCAGGTTCTCGCCCGCCTGCACGTGGTCGGTGACGTCGAACTCGGCGGTGAGCCGGCTGCCCTTGGAGAAGCCGACCGGGCGTCCGTTCACGGCCACCTCGAGGAAGCTCTCGGCGCCGTCGAACCTCAGGACGATGTGCCGGTCGAGGTCTTCGGGTTCCAGGTGGAAGGTGCGCTGGTAGGCGCCGGTGGGGTTGTCGGCGGGCGGGTTCGGGGGGTCGACCGGGAAGGGGAACTCCTCGTCGGTGTACTGGAGCCGCCCGTAGCCCTGGGTCTGCCAGATGCCGGGCACCGTGATCGCGGGCCAGTCCTGGGGTGCGCTCCAGAAGGCGTCCGGCACGAGGTCGGGACGGTCGTGGAAGGCGAAGCGCCACTCCCCGTCCAGGCTCAGCCACTGGTCGCTCAACCCGCGCTGGAGGGTGCAGGCGGTGGTGGCGTCGGGGTAGCCGACGAAGGAGGCGCGAGCCGGCAGGCGTCCGCTGTGCAGGCGCGACTGGTCCGCCCAGGGCTGCGTCATCGCCACCTCCTACTGTGTTGCACGCTCAACGTCCACCCGCCACACTAGGAATACTGAATACAAAACCGCAAGCCTCCGGCCCCCACCGGCCGGACGGGGCACCTCAGGCCGTATGCTGCCGACCAACCCCGCAGGAGGAGTCCATGGCAATCGAGCGCCGAGCGTTGCGTGAGCAGGTCCGCGACGAACTCCTCACCCGCATGCGCACCGGGGCGGTGACGCCGGGAGAGGGCATCAACGAGGTGCAGCTGGCCGCCGAGATCGGCGTGAGCCGGACGCCGCTGCGCGAGGCGCTGATCGCGCTGGAGACCGAGGGCCAGATCGAGAGCGAGAGCGGCAAGGGGTTCCGGTTCGCCGCCCTCAGCGCGCGCGAGTTCGAGGAGCTGGCACCCGTGATCTCGGCCCTGGAGGGGCTGGCGATCGAGCTCAGCCCGCCGGCGAAGATGCAGAAGCTCGCCGCGCGACTGGCCAAACTGGCCGCCGAGTTCGACAGCGAGGTGGCCGCCCACTCGATGATCATGACCCGCGACGACGAGTGGCACGGCGTGATGCTGAGCGCGTGCCCGAACCAGAGGCTGCTGTCGCTGATCGCGACCGTCCGGCAGTCGTTCCACCGGTACGAGTCGCTGCTGGTGCCGAACGAGGCCGTGATGGGACGCGTGGCCGCCGAGCACGCCGCAATCGCCCGCTGCCTCGAGGACGGCGACATCCCCGGCGCCAAGGACGCCCTCCAGGCCAACTGGGTGAACGGCGCCAAGCGCATCCTGATGCAGGCCAGCAGCACCTACCTGACCGCCTGACTCCTTCCGGCCCTGCTGGCCGCAGCCGTCCGTCCCCCGCAAACGCCCCCGAAACTGACAAACGCCCCTGAAATCTCGGGGGCGTTTGTCAACTTCGGGGGCGTTTCTGCGGGGTGGCGGTGTTGTCCGGCGGGGCCAGGTGTTGTCCGGCGACTCACAGGGTGTTGTCAATTTGCCCGCAGGTGTTGTCCGTCTGGTCCGAGCCCTTGCGCAGGCCTCGCGCGGAGCTGTCGGCTGGGGTCATGGACGTGACGAGGGCGCAGGAGCTCGTGCACCAGGGGACCTCTCCCCAGGCGCTGCGGAGGCAGGCGAAAGCCGGGATGCTGGGCCGCGTCCGGCATGGCGCGTACGCGACCGAGCTCGGGACGGATGCGCTCGCGCGGCACCGCCAGCTCGTCGCCGGGACGTGGACGCTGCTCGGCGAAGCGGCGGTGCTGAGCCACGGGAGCGCGGCCGTCCTCCACGGGCTCCCGCTGTGGGACGGGATGCTGGAGCGGGTGTCGATCACGCGCGAGTCGGGCGGCCACGGCCGGACGGCGCCCCACCTGCGGGTGCGCCTGGCACCCCTCACCACCGGCGAGGTCACCGAGGTCGAGGGGCTCCGCGTGACCACGATCGAACGCACCGCCCTCGACCTCGCACGCACGCTGCCCTACGAGAAGGGGGTGGCGATCCTGGACGCCGCGCTGCACGCGGGTGCCGACCGGGCCACGATCGCGGACGCTCTTGCCCTCGCGCGCGGACGGTCCGGCGTGGGGACGGCGCGGGCGGTCCTCGCGTTCGCCGACGGACGGTCGGAGAGCGTCGGGGAGTCGCTCAGCCGCATCCGGCTGTCGGACGCCCGGCTGCCCGCGCCCGAACTCCAGCTCAACGTCTACGACGCCGCCGGCAACTGGCTGGCCCGCTCCGACTTCGGCTGGCTCGGGCTCGGGGTCCTGGGCGAGTTCGACGGCAGGGTGAAGTACATCGGACCGTCCGACGAGGTCACCGAGGTGGTGATGCGCGAGAGGCGTCGCGAGGCGCTCCTGCGCGACGCCGGCTGGATCGTGGTGCGCTGGGGCTGGTCGGACCTTCGCGCCGTCGAGCTGGGACGCCGCGTCCGCGGCGCCTTCGCCCAGGCCCGTCCCGAGCGGATCACCGGCCACGCCGTGCCCCTCGTCCGGCTCTGAGCCCGCGGACGCCCGTCCGTCCGGCCCGGTCCGGCACGCTCGTCGTCCGTCCGGCCCAGCCCGGCACGCCCGTCCGCCCGTCACCCGTCCCCCGCAAACGCCCCCGAAACTCACAAACGCCCCCGAAATTTCGGGGGCGTTTGTCAACTTCGGGGGCGTTTGCACGGGGGCCGGGGGAAGCGGACGGGGGAGGGAGGCGGACGGGGGGAGGGAAGCGGACGGGGGAGGGAAGCGGACAGGAGAGCAGGCCGGCGAAGAACCTGACCGCCGCCCCTGTACGCCGCCCCGTATTCTGAATACAGTATTGAGAACTCAATGAGGAGGTCTTCCATGAAGCGACGCATCGCCATCGCCCTGGCGGCAGCGACCGCACTCTCCCTGACCGGCTGCGCGATGGGCGGCACCGCCCCGGCGGCGTCCACCGCCCCGGCCGTGACCGCGTCCGCCAAGCCCACCGGCTCGATCACGGTGTGGTCGTGGGACGTCGCCGCGACCGCGCTCAAGCGCCTGGCCACCGACTACCAGTCGAGCCACCCCGACACCACGATCGACGTGGTCGACATCGGCTACGACAACGCCTACGACAAGATCTCGGTCGGCCTCCAGGCCGGCAGCGGGCTCCCCGACCTGGTCACGATCGAGACCGACCACGCGTCCGGCTACCTCGGCCAGTTCCCGCAGGGCTTCGTCAAGCTCGACCAGGTCATCGGCGACAAGAAGACCGACTTCGACCCGTCCAAGTGGGCTGCCGCGACCGGCACCGACGGCGGCATCTACATGGTCCCGTGGGACTCCGGGACGGTGGCCCTCTACTACCGCTCCGACTACCTCAAGGAGGCCGGGGTCGACCCCAACTCCCTGACCACCTGGGACGCGCTGATCGAGGCCGGCAAGAAGATCAAGGCCGCCACCGGCCACACCCTGATGTCGATCGACGTCTCCAGCGGCGCCACCTTCGGCATGCTCATGCAGCAGCAGGGCGCCTGGATCTTCGACGAGCAGGGCAACGTCTCGGTCAACAGCGACAAGGCCGTGCAGGCGCTGACCGTGCTGAAGAAGATCCACGACGAGGGCCTGCTGAAGAACGTGAAGGGCTGGGACGGCCGGGTCAGCTCCACCAAGGCCGGCGACTCCGCCGTCCACCCCGAGGCGGTGTGGTGGATCGGCACGCTCGAGGGGGAGATGAAGGAACTCTCCGGCAAGTTCGGCGTGGTGCCGCTGCCCGCATTCGGCGACAGCGCCCGGACGGCCGCCAACGGCGGCTCCAACCTCGCCGTCCCCGCACAGGCGAAGAACCCGACGCTGGCCGCCGACTTCGCCGCCTGGGTGCTGGCCGACGCCAAGAACCAGGCCTCGATGATGAAGAACGAGGGCCTGTTCCCGTCCTACCTGCCGGCGCTCAAGGAGCCGATCTTCACCGAGCCGTCCGCCTACTTCGGTGGCCAGAAGGTCTACGAGCTGTTCGCCGAGCAGACCGGCAAGATCCCGCCGGTGAACTTCACCAGCGACGCGGCGAAGGCGTCCGACATCGTCGGCAACGCCGTGGTCGCGGCGGTGCTGAACGGCAAGGACCCGAAGACGGTCCTGGACGACGCGGCGAAGCAGATCGCAACCGCGACGGGCCGGCAGATCGCAGGCTGATGACCGCGACGGCGACGCGGCCCGGCGGCCGGGTGCGGGGATCCACCCGCCTCGGCCGCCGGCTCGCCCGGCCGGGCCTGTGGTTCTCGCTGCCGGCGCTGGCACTGTTCGGCCTGTTCTTCGCCTACCCGCTGGTCGCGTCCCTGATCCAGAGCTTCTTCAGCACCAAGGGCGGGGTGTCCCGTCCGGTCGGGACGGCGAACTACGCCCGGCTGGCCGAGGACCCGCTGGTCGCCCAGTCCCTGGTGAACGCCGGGATCATCCTGGTGGTGCAGGTGCCGCTGATGATCGCGCTGGCGCTCGGCATCGCCTACGTGCTGAACCAGTCCTGGCTGAAGTGGCGCACCGGGTTCCGGCTGGCCTACTTCCTGCCCGCGGTGACGACCCTGGTCGCCTACTCGGTGGTGTTCCGGGTGATGCTCGCCACCGACGGCGGCCTGGTCAACCAGCTGCTGGGCCTGGTCGGCATCGCGCCGGTCGACTGGCTGAACAACGAGGTGTGGGCGAAGGTCGCGGTGATCGCGTCCATCACCTGGCGCTGGACCGGCTACAACATGGTGATCATCCTCGCCGGGCTCCAGGCGATCCCGGCCGAGCAGTACGAGGCCGCGCGGGTGGACGGCGCCGGCGCCTGGGCGATCTTCAGCAGGGTCGTGGTGCCGCAACTGCGCGCCGTACTGGTGTTCACCACGGTGACCTCGACAATCGGCGCACTCCAGCTGTTCGACGAGAACTTCATCCTCACCGGCGGTGGGCCGAACAACGCCACGCTCACCCCGGTGCTGTACCTGTACAAGGTCGCGTTCCGGCAGTTCGACTTCGGCTACGCCAGCGCGATCGCCTGGCTGCTCGTGGTGATCATCACCATCGCGTCCGCGTTGCAGTTCTGGTTCACGCGCGACCGGGACGCGCGTCCGCGACGGAGCGCGCGGTGAAGCGGCTCGGCCTGGCCGCGGCCTACCTGGCGCTCGTCGTGGGCGCGGTGGCCAGCCTGCTGCCGTTCTGGTGGATGGCGATCGCGTCCACCCACACCACGTCCGAACTGTTCGCCACCCCGCTGCCGTGGCTGCCCGGCGGCCAGCTGCTGGAGAACCTCGCCCGGCTCCAGGAGAGCACCGCGTTCGCCCGGGTGATGCTGAACTCGCTGGGGATCGCCGTGGTCTACACCGCGTTCAGCACGCTCGTCTCGGCGATGGCCGGCTACGGGCTGGCCAAGTTCCGGTTCCGCGGACGCGGGGTGCTGCTCGGCCTGGTGCTGCTGACGATGATGATCCCGATGCAGGTGCTGCTGGTGCCGCTGTTCCAGATGATGGCGAGCATGGGCTGGATCGACACCTACCAGGCGGTGATCCTGCCGTTCCTGGCCAACGCGTTCGGCATCTTCCTGATGCGCCAGGCCTTCCTCGACTTCCCCGACTCGCTGGTCGAGGCAGCGCGGATCGACGGGGCCGGTGAGCTGCGGACGTTCTACCGGGTCGTGATGCCGGTCGCGCTGCCCCAGCTGGCCGCCCTGGTCATCTACACCTTCATGAGCCAGTGGAACGCGTTCATCTGGCCGCTGCTGATGCTGAACACCGAGACCAGCTACACCGTCCCGCTGGCCCTGAACCGCATGATCGGCCTCACCCGGGTGGACTACTCCGGCCTGATGCTCGGCTCGCTGCTCGCCACGCTACCGCTGCTGCTGGTGTTCCTGTTCTTCCAGAAGCAGTTCATCGCCGGCCTGCTCGGCGGAGCGGTGAAGGGCTGACGCCCCCAGTCACGGCCGCCGCCCCTACTCACCGGCCAACGCGCCACCCGTCATTCCGGCGACGATGTGCTTCTGCACGACGAAGGCGAAGATGGCGACCGGAACCACGGTGACCGTGGCCACCGCCGCGATCTGGCCCCAGAACGTCCCGATCGGCGTCAGCAGCGTCGGGAGCGCAACGGGCATCGTCGCGGTCGCGCGGCTGGTCAGGATCAGGCCGAACAGGAACTCGTTCCACGAGTTGATGACCAGGAAGATCGCGGTCGCCACCAGGCCGTTCTTGGTGAGCGGCAGCACGATCTTGAAGAACGCCTGGAACTCCCCGCAACCGTCGATCCTGGCGGCCTCGTCGAGCGACTTGGGGACGCCCATGAAGAAGCCGCGCATCATCCAGACGGTGAACGGGATCGCGAAGGTGAGGTGCGCGGCCACCACGGCGACGTACGTGCCCGAGATCCCGAGCTTGGTCGCGAGGATGAACAACGGCAGGACCAGGACCATGGCCGGCAGGAGCCTGGCCGCGAGCAGCCCCAACAGGTAGGCGCCCAGCAGGCGCCCGGACCGACGCGTCAGGCTGTAGGCGGACGGGACGCCGACAACCAGCGCGATCGCGCTGGCGAACAGCGAGACCACGAGCGAGTTGACCAGGTTGCGCGTGAACCCCTTGCTGACGAACGCCTGGACGTAGTTGTCGAGCGTGGGCGAGAAGAACAGCGTCGGTGTGGGGGTGAACAGGTCCACGCGATTCTTGAACGACGCCAGCACGAGCCAGATCAGCGGCGAGATATAGAACACGATCACGACGGCCGCGACCGTTCCGATCAGGATCCTTCTCCAGCGACGGGTCATGTGGGTCACACCTCCTTGGGGGCCAGCATCCGAAAGGCGCTGATGGCGAGGACGAGGACGGCGAGGAAGGTCACGAGGCCGAGAGCTGCGCCGTAGCTCAGGTCCCACTCCGCGAAGCTCACCCGGTACTGGTACAGGTCGTTGACGGTCGTCCAGGAGCCCGGCCCGCCCCCGGTGAGCACGTACACCTTGTCGAACTCCCGGATCGCCTCGGTGGCACGGAAGAGGATGGCCACCGCCAGCACCGGCCGCAGCATGGGTAGCGTCAGCATCTGGAATGTCTGCCACGGCCCTGCCCCGTCCACACTCGCCGCCTCGAACGGCTCCTTGGGCAGCGCGCTGAGTCCGGCAGCGACCATGAGGGTCATGAACGGGGCCCACTCCCACACGTCCACGAGGATGAGGGCCAGCAGTGCTGTCGGGCCGTAGTTCAGGGCTCCATCACCACCGGGGAGACCGAGCGCGTGCAGTGCCCAGGTGAGATAGCCGAACTGCGCGTTGAGGGCGAAGTTGAAGACGAGGCCCACCACGAGCGGCGCGATGATCATCGGCAGGAGCAGGATCGACGTGACCAGGCGCTTCAGGCGCCGCAGGCGGTCCAGCAACATGCCGGCCGCCACACCCAGAACGGTCTCGAGCGTCACGGCGACCACGATGAAGATGAGCGTGGTCGCCAGCGCCTGACCGAAGTCGCCGTCCCGGAACATCTTCTGGTAGTTCCCGAGGCCGATGTACTGACCAGTTCTTCCGGGAACAACCAGGCTGAAGGAGCGGAAGCTGAGGTCGATGCTGTACGCCAGCGGGAACAACACGACGGCCGCGAGCACGATCAGGCTCGGCGCCTGAAAGACCAGCCCGGCCCAGTCGCGCCGCTTCCGGTGGGAGGGCCGACGGCCCGGCGTCCGCGGTTGTGCCGCGGTCGCCGAACCGACCTCCACGCTTGCTTGAATGCCCATTGCGGTTCTCTCCGTGAGGGTAGGCCGAACGGTCCGGCAGGGGTCACTGATAGGTGACCGGAAGCGCTCCGGCCATGAGCTCTGTCACCTTCTGCTGCGAGGAGTCGAGCGCCTCCTGCGGGGACGCCTGCCCGCTCAGCGCCCGGGACAGGTCGAGGGCCAGCGAGTCGGCGATGCCGCTCCACTGCGGAAGGCGCGGACGCGACTTCGCCTGGGTCAGGCTGGTGTAGATCTGCTTCCAGTACGGCAGCTTCGACGTCAGACCGGCATCGGTGAGCACGGACGTCAGCGCGGGCAGGCCGCCGCCCTCGGCGAGCTTCTGCTGGACGGGCTTCGACAGCGCCCACGCCATGAACTCGTAGCTCGCCTCGGCGTTCTTCGATGCGGCGTTGATCGTGTACGTCCAGCTACCCAGGTGCGATTCGGGGGTATCGCCGTCGCTCTTCACGGGAATGCTGGCGTACCCCATCTTGCCGACGACCTTCGACGACGTGGGGTCCTCCATGGCGCCCGCCGTGTCACCCCAGGTGATCGACTGGGCCGCGGTGCCCTGCTGCAACTGCGCGGTGATCTCGTCCCAGGTCGCGGAGGTGAACCCGGGAGGAGCGAAGGCGGTGAGGGACTTCTCGTACTCCAGGGAGGCCACGTTCGCCGGTGAGTTGATCGCGACGTTCCCGGAGCTGTCGAAGATCGCTCCGCCGAACGTCCAGGAGTAGTTCATCCACTCCAGCACGGTGGAGACATGGCGCTTGCCGGCCAGCGTGACGCCGTACAGGGGCTGCTCGAGGGCCTTGCCGCCGGCGTCCTTGCCGGCCGCCCGGGTGAACCACTCCGCGATGTCCCGGTACTGGTCCCAGGTCTTGGCCGGCGCCAGGGCGTAGCCGTACTTCGCCTGGAAACCCTTGGCCTCGGCCGGGTCCTCGAACAGGTCCTTCCGGTACAGCATCATCATCATGGCGCTGTTGGACGGCATCCCGTAGTACTTGTCCTTCCACTTCGAGGACGGCTCCCAGAGGTTCGGCAGGATGTCGCTGGTCGAGAAGTCACTGCCGGTCTTCACCGGCGAAGTGGCCAGATAGCTGTCGATCGGCATGATGTAGCTGTTCTCCGCAAAGCTGCCGAGGTACTCGTACGGGATGGACAGGACGTCGTAGTTGCCCTTCTTCGTCGTGAAGTCGAGCACGGCCTTCTGCACCAGGCTGTCGTAGGGCGCCTGCTCGAGGGTCACGTGGATCCCGGTCTCCGACTCGAACTCCGGGAGGAGCTTCTCCAGGATTCCGCTGTTGGCGGTCGCCTCCGCGATCACGTTCAGTTGCGTGCCGGCGAACTTCCGGGACCACCCATTCGGTCCCACTTCGTCCTGCCCACCTGTGGTGGTGGCCGTCGAGCACCCGGTCAGGGCGAGAGCCAGCGCTGTCGCAGCGGCTGAAAGGGCGAGTACTGACTTGCGCATCATTGCCTTACTCCTGTTCAGACGTTCAGTGGTTGTTCTTGTCCGCGGCTCTTTGATTGGTCAGCCGCACAGTTCGCGGAGGGCCCGGGCCGTGTCGGGCAGGGTCCGGTCGGGGTCGCCGCTCGTCGAGCACTCCAGGTTCACGGCGCCTCGGTAGTCGATGTCCTTGAGGGCACCGAAGATCGCCTCCCAGTCGAGCGCGCCCAGGCCGGGCAGCAGCCGGTTGTTCTCGCCCAGGTGGACGTGGCGCACCTGGCCCCCGGCCTGCCTGAGTGCCGCAGGAATGTTCGCCTCCTCAATCGACATGTGGAACGTGTCCGGAAGCAGGCCGGCGTTGGGGTGGTCGACCTGAGCGATGACTCTGAGGTTGTCCGCGACCGAGTTGAGGTAGCGGCTCTCGTAGCGGTTGAGCGGTTCGAGCAGCACGGATGCGGCGGACCCCTCGGCGCGGCCGAGCAGTTCCAGATAGAACTCGATGAACTGCTGCTCCTGGTCGGAGGTCAGCTGCTGGTAGGGGTCGAAGAGCGGCATGGGGTCCTGCGGGCGGTACTCGAACTCGATCTCGGTCACGAGCCCGAGTTCGGCGCACACGTCGACGGCCTGGGTGTACATCTCGCGGCAGGCCTCCCGGAGTCCGTCATCGGTCGACATCGCGTGCCCGTAGATCTCCGACGTCAGCACGAACTCAACCGGGCGGACGCCCGTCCGTGACTCCAGGGCGACAAGTTCGCGATGGACCTCCTCGGTCCACTCGTCCTGCGGCTGGAACACGGCGATGGCGTCGTAGCCCCAGCCACGGAGCCGCTCGGCCTTCTCCGTGAGGGATGCGCCCGGAACCATCGGGCTTGAGCAGCAGATCTGCATCACACGTCCTTCTCTCGTTGCGGGTCGGGATCGCTGGCGGTGGGCCCCGATCCGTAGAGGCGCCGCAGGAGCGAGTCGAACTCGCCGTACCTGGCCGCCCGAAGTGCGTTGTCATGGGGGTGATAGGTGTTGTCCTCCGGCTGGTGGAGCCCGGCAGTGTCGGTGACGGAGTCGATGACGCCGGCAGCCGCCAGCGCGAGCACGGCCGCGCCGCGGCAGGTCGCCTCGGGCTCCTCGGGGGTGCGGAACTCGAGGCCACACACGTCCGCCTTCAACTGGTTCCAGAACGCCGACGCGGTGCCGCCGCCGGTGGAGACGATGCTGCGGGCCGACTGCCCGTACCCGGCCAGGTAGTCAATGTTGCGCCGGAGCAGGTGGGCGACGCCCTCCATGACCGCGTACGCCAGATCCACCCGGTCGTGCCGCAGTTGCAGGCCGAGAAGGCCACCCCGGGCACCGGCGAGGAAGTCGGGGGGATTCACCCCGGTGAGGTACGGCAGGAAGATCGGTGCGTCCGCGTGGGAGCGGCCCGGGAGTTCTCGTTCGAGCTCGTCGTACGACACCGAAGAGGCCACGTTCTGCTGGAACCAGTCCATGCACACGCCGCCACTGTCCGCGCAGGTGAACAGGACCGTGTCGTCGGCGCGGAGGCCCCGGTGGAACGACACCTTCATGGACGGCTCGAAGTGCCAATCGGTACCGAGCATCGCCAGCGAGAGCACCGTGCCGGCCGAGGCGCTCACCGCACCGGGACGGTACGAGCCGGTCCCGAGCATCGCGCAGAAGTGGTCCAGTGCACCGGAATTGACGATGTACCCCGCGGCGGGTGGCAACTGGTCGGCGACCGGGCCCAGGACGGCGCCGACGTCGGTCCCGGCGGGCACGAGTTCGGGCATCGCGTCCGGGTCGGTGCTGCAGAACTCGAGCATCTCCGTCCAGTACCGACGCCCCGGCACGTCGTAGAGGTAGGTGAAGCCTCGGGTGGTCTCCTCGCCGACCATGCGGCCGCTGAACCGGAAGATGATGTAGTCCTTGATCATCAGCACGTGCCGCACGGCACCGAGGACCCTCGGCTGATGCCTGGACAGCCACCGGAGCTTGGTCGCGGGCCAGGTCGGCACCGGTTCGGGCTCCCCGGTCACTGCGAAGGCCAGGGACGGGTCGAAGTGCTCGGCGATCTCCGCAGCCTCCTCGACGGATCGTTCGTCCATCCATGAGATGCCGGGCGCGACGGGGTGACCCCACTGGTCGAGGAGGACGAGCGACTCCGCCTGACCCGTGACGACGATCCGGGCCTCATCGGCGGGCTCGGGGTCGGCCCGGCGAGCACAGTCGCCGATCAGTGCGACCACGGTGTCGAAAACAGCGTTCGGGTCGAACTCGACGAACGCGCCGTCCCGCCGGTAGGTCATCGGTGCCCGCGCGCTCGAGAGGAAGCGCGCGTGTTCGTCATAGAGCGCGACCTTGATGTTGGTCGTGCCCAGGTCGACGGCGTAGATGATCAAGTCACTTGCCGATCACCGTGAGGAACACGACGCGATCGCGAGCGCGGACCGAGTCGAGGTCACCGAAGTAGACGCGACCGAACTCGCCGAGCAGCGGCTGCCCGCCCTGGACCGGGATCGTCTCCGACCGTCCGAGAATCGAGGAGATGATGTGCGCGTCGGTGTTCAGTCCCCAAGAGGGATGTTCGCCGCGCAGTTCGGCGGCGTTCCTGATGTGGATCGGTCCCGGATGCAGGTACTGGCCCTCGTTGCGGGCCGGCGGTGCGATCTTGGCGAACACGTTCAGGGTGTCCTGAAGGATGAGCTGCGTGCCGTAGTAGGTCACGTCCTCGGACTCCTCCTGGATCAGGACACAGCAGCTGGTGTGCTGGGTGTACGCGACCGCGATGCCGTCCGCGATGCCGGACTCGGCGACCAGGGCGATGAGATTCTCGGTGATGTCGAAGAACTCCGGGCGTGCAGGGGTGGCGATCGTCAGTGAGCGGGACACGACGTCCATCTGGACTCCTTCGAGACTGCATCCTTCCCACCCGAGCGGTGTGAAGTGCTCTCAACCGGATGTTAGTAGATCACACGTTGGTTGACAAGAGTCCCCAAAATCTCCTCCGTTGGTGTGATCCTGTTGCACATTGCTGTGATATCTTCTCGTCTAGGCCCGGGCACCCCCGGCCGGGCGAGCAGCGAGAGGCAGGGAAACGATGAGCGGACAAGGACCTCAGGACAGGCGTGCCGCGATCGAGCGGCTGATGAGCGATCACACCGAGGTCGACATCGCGTCCATGGCCGTCCACTTCGGCGTCTCCGAGATGACGATCCGGCGCGACTTCGAGGCACTCGAGGCCGACGGGGTCCTGCGTCGCCTGGTCGGCGGCCGGGCCGTGATGGTCGATCCCAAGAGCCGCGAGCCCCGTCTTTCGGCGCGCGCGGACAGCATGCACGGCGTCAAGGCGCGGATCGGACGAGTCGCCGCCGACCTCATCGCGGCAGACGAAGTGGTGTTCTTCGACGGCGGGAGCACCGCGCTCGCGATCGCCCGGGCGCTGCGTGGATCCGGCAAGGCGCTGACCGTCCTCACCCGCAGCCTGCTGGTCGCCACCGAACTCGCCGACGAGCCGGGGATCGAGATCTTCGTCCTCGGCGGACGCCTGAAGACCTCGGAGATGGTCACGTCGAGCTCCACCATGGCCGACGACCTGAAGCTCTTCAACGTGGATACCTACGTCATGGGTATCAGCGGGGTCGATGCGGTTCGTGGACTGACCGACTACGACCCCGACGAGAGCGCCGGCAAGCGTCTGGCTCTGGAACGGTCCGACCGGGTGCTGCTCGCCTTCGACCAGACCAAGCTCGGACGCGTTCTGCTCTCCCGGGTGGCCGACCTGGATGACGTGGACATCGTGGTCACGGACGCCGGCCCGGACAACGAGGCGATCAAGGCCATGCCGGCCAACGTCTCTGTCGTTCTGGTCGACGCCCAACCCCAGCTGGTCCGGCCGGCCTGAGCGCCACGACCGGGAGCACGCGGACCATGGACTCCGAACCAGTGAGGACGGCAGCGCCCGCCCGACGGGAGCTGACCGCCCCCTTCTTCGAGATCGGCCCGAAGAACCTGCTGCGGCTGCCGGACATCGTCGCGGTTTCCGTCGCTGCGCAGGCCGCCGGCGTGCGTGACCGGGTCTGTGTGATCCTCACGGTCCCCACGGCGCTGATCGCGCCGGCGAAGGCCTCCGCGCCCGACGCATTCATCTTCGCCCAGGGCATGGACCTCGACGACCTGGGCCCGAGCGTGGGCCGGGTGCTGCCCGAGTCGCTGGTGGACGCAGGCGCGGACGGGGTCATGCTCAACCACGACAGCAACCCCCTCGACCCTGCGCAGCTCCGCCGGAGCATCCGCCGCGCGCAGGACCTCGGCCTGATGACGATGGTGTGCGCCGGGGACGAGGCCGAGGTCCTCGGCCTGCTTCCGCTGCACCCGACGATCGTGCTCTTCGAACCGCCAGAGCTGATCGGCCACGCCGGCGGGGCCGACCGCGCCTGGATCGCGCATGTGAACGCGCAGGCACGCGCCCTGGCTCCCGACGTGCTGATGATGCACGCCGGTGGGGTCGGCACACCGGAGGACGCCTACCGGATCATGCGCAGCGGAGCCGACGGGACCGGCTCGACGTCCGGGGTGCTTCTTGACGAGTCACCACCTCGCGCCGCTGCACGCTTCATCTCCGCGGCCCGCCGCGGTTTCGACGACCACAAGAATCGAGGAGAAGAATGAACACCAACCTGAACGGCCGGACCGCCGTCATCACCGGCGGGGCACGTGGCATCGGGCTCGCCGTCGCCCGGGCGCTCGCGTCCTCGGGAGCGAAGATCGCCCTGCTCGACCTGCTGGACACTGTCGCGGACGCCGCCGACCAGGTGTCGACCGAGTTCGGCGTCGCGACGCTGGGGCAGAAGCTCGACGTCACCGACCAGGACGCGACCGAAGCCGCGTTCGCAGCGATCCGCGAGCACCTCGGCGTCCCGCAGGTGCTCCTCACCGCAGCCGGCATCGAGATCAACGGTGACTCGATCGACGTCACCGCGGCCGACTGGCGCAAGGTGATCGACGTCAACCTGACCGGTACCTTCTTCTCGGTCCAGTCGTTCGGCCGCGGCCTGCTCCAGGCGGGCCTGCCCGGCAGCGCCATCCTGGTTTCGTCGATGTCGGCCGAGATCGTCAACGTGCCGCAGTGGGCGGCGTCCTACAACTCGTCGAAGGCGGCGGTGGCGCACCTCGCCAAGTCGCTGGCCGTGGAGTGGGCGGCGGCCGGCATCCGGGTCAACTCGATCGCGCCGGGCTACGTCCTCACCGACCTCACCCAGCAGATCATCGACCGCGAGCCCGCCCTCAAGGACGACTGGGTCGCCCGGATCCCCCAGGGGCGGATGGCGACGCCGGAGGACCTGGCGGGCCTGGTCGGCTTCCTTGCCTCCGACGCGTCCGACTACCTCACCGGTCAGCAGATCGTCATCGACGGCGGCTACACGGCCATCTAGCGGTTGCACTCCGCGCCGGAAGAGCGTGAAGGGAGACAGGCGATGCTCGGTTTCACCTCGATGGGCTACTACGCGGTGTGGGCACAGGGTCGGTTGCGTGTGGTCCGTGCCGGATCGTCGGAGGCCGACCGGGCGGACGGAACACCCGACTGGGAGGACCAGGCGCCCCGGGTGTCGCCCGGAGATTGGGCACCGTGGGCACGGCTGAGGGGATTGTTCCGCCCGGATCTCGACCGGTCCCCCAGACCGTGACGGCCGTCGCGCCCGGCTAGTTGTCCTCGGCGAGCTCGACGCCCACGCCGCGCTCGCGCAGGCCGTCGGCGACGCCGCCGTCCAGGTCCGCGTTGGTGACGACCACCTCGACCCGCTCGACCGGGCACACCCGGGCGAAGGCGATCGCCCCGACCTTGGTGGAGTCGGCGGCGACCAGGGTGCGCCGCGCACTGTCGAGGGCGGCCTGCTTGACCGCGGCGTCGTCCAGGTTCCACTCGGTGCAGCCGGCCTCCAGGTCGAGCCCGGAGACCGTCATCACGTACCAGTCGAACCGGTGGTTCCGGATGGTCTCGATCGCGGGCGGGCCGACCAGCGAGTGCTCGCGCGGCCGCATCAGCCCGCCGGTCATCATCAGCCGGACGCCGCCGGCGGACTTCAGCACGTCCGCCACCCGCAGGCTCGGCGTGCAGATCGTCATGTTGCGGGTGGCGAGCACCTTTGCGACCGCCACCCCGGTCGACCCGCCGTCCAGGAACAGGGTGGCGCCATCCTCGAGCAGGGCACCGACGGACGCCGCCACGGCCGCCTTCTGGGCGGCGTTGATGCGGGTCCGGGCGCTGAACGGCGGCTCGTGGCTGCTGCCGGTCGGGATCACCGCGCCACCGTGGACGCGGGCGATCGCCCCGGTGGTCTCCAGCTCGGTGAGGTCGCGCCGGATCGTCATCTCCGAGACGCCGAGCGCGGCGGCGAGGACGCCGATGCTCGCCCGGCCGTCGACCGCCATGTGTTCGAGGATGCGCTGGCGTCGCCTGTCTGCGTTCACGGTGTCGTCCTTGGGGTGAGGTCAGTCCTTGATGGCGCCGCTGCTCAGGCCGCGGACGAGGTTGCGCTGCACCAGGCTCGTGAGCAGCGCGATCGGGACGATCGCGATGGACGCCGCCGCCGCCATGCCGCCCCAGTTGATGACCCGGCTGGTGACGAACCCGCCGACGTACACCGGCAGCGTCTTGGCGCTGCGGTCGGCCAGCACCAGCGGGATCAGGAACTCGTTCCAGGTCATCAGCGCGACGAAGATCGTGGTCGCGGCGAGGCCCGGCCCGATCAGCGGCAGCACGACCCGCAGCAGCACGCCGGCCTGGTTGGCGCCGTCCACCCGGGCGGCCTCCTCCAGCTCGTACGGGACGCCCTGCACGAAGCCGGTCATCAGCCAGACCGCGAACGGCAGGTTGATCGCTGCGTACACGACCACCAGCGCGACCGGACTGTCGTACACCCCGAGGTCGACGACGATCTTGTACAGCGGCACGGCCAGCACGATGCCGGGCAGGGCGCGGATCAGGATCAGCATGCCGTCGAACGAGCCGCGTCCGCCGAACCGCCCGCGCCGCACCAGCCCGTAGGCGGCGAGCGCCCCGGCGAAGGTGGCCAGCACCGTCGAGGCCAGCGTGACCACGATCGTCACCAGGGCCGCCCGGACGAACTCGGGGTCGGCGAGCACCTGCGCGTAGTTGTCCCACGTCGGGTCGGACGCCCAGAAGGTCGGCGGCTGGGCGAAGATGTCCACCCGGCTCTTCACCGAGGTCAGCACCGTCCAGTAGATCGGGAACAGCGCGGCCAGGCAGGCGACCACCAGGACCAGGTGGCCGGGGAGGTTCCGCAGGGTCTTCGTCATTGCTCGTTCACCTTCTTCTGGAGCCAGAACACCGGGATCAGCACCACGCAGATGACGATGCCAAGGGCTGCGGCCTGACCGGTGTTCATGAAGCTGAAGCCGACCCGGTAGTTGAGCAGGCTGAGGTTCTGGGTGGCCGTGCCGGGGCCGCCCTGGGTGAGGATGTAGATGATGTCGAACAGCTTGATGCTCTCGATGATCCGGATCATCACCACGACGCCCAGCACGGGGGTGAGCATCGGCAGCGTGATGTGCCAGAACGACTGCCAGCCGGTCGCGCCGTCGACGGCGGCCGCCTCCAGCGGGGCGTCCGGGAGCGACTGGAGGCCCGCCAGCGACAGCAGCATCACGAACGGGATGTTCTGCCAGGCGTCCACCAGCACGACCGAGACCACCGCGAGGGTGCGATCGCCCAGCCAGTTCAGCGCCGGCAGGTGGAGCATCCCGGCGACCCCGTTGATCACGCCGGTGTCGGCGTTGAGCATGAGCCGCCACATCAGGCCCACGGCGACCGGCGTGAGCAGCATCGGCAGCAGCAGCACCGAGCGGTACAGCTGGGTGCCGCGCAGTTCCCGGTTCAGGACCATCGCCAGGCCCAGGCCGATCGGCACCTGGACGGCGATCGCGGCGAGCGAGAACACCAGGGTGATCCCCAGCGCCGGCCAGAAGTCGCCGGTCAGGACGTCGGTGTAGTTCTCCAGTCCGATGAACCGGCCGCTGCGCAGCATCGTCTCGTTGTGCAGGGACATCCACACGCTCAGCCCCAGCGGGACGACGACGACCGCGGCCACCAGCAGCCACGCGGGCAGCAGGTAGGTGGCGTGGACGCTCAGCCGTCGCCGTGCCCGGACGGAGGCCCCGCCCCGGGGCGCGTCGCTGCGGACGCGTCCCGGAGCCGGGGTGGTGAGGGAGGCTGTCATGTCACTTGCCGAGGATCTTGGACAGGTCGGAGTTCAGCTCGTTGAGGCTGGTCTGGCTGTCCGTCTTGCCGGTCATCACGTCCGCGACGCGGATGCCGATCTGGTTGGAGATCTCGGGCCACTCGACCAGCGCGGGCAGGCGGCGTCCGTTGGTGGCGGCGGCGGGCAGCAGCGGCAGGTACGGGTTGTCCTTGACCAGGGCGGTGTCGGCCGCCATCGAGTTGCGTCCGATCGCCGCGCCGCCGGCCTTGAGCAGCGATGCCGAGCCCTGCTTGCCGACCAGCCAGTCCAGCAGCTTCCAGGCCGCGTCCTGCTTCTTGCTGTCGGACGGGATGCCGATGTTCCAGCCGGTGAGCTGCACGATGTCGGTCGTGCCGGACGGGATCGCCGCGTAGCCGATGTCGTCGACGTGCTTGGACTGCTTGGGGTCCATGATCGTCGGCCAGTAGCCGGAGTAGGTGATCATCTGGCCCACGTCCTGGGTGATGAAGAGGCTGGTGGCGTCGTCGCCGTTGCTGCTGATCGCCGATTGCGGGCTCACCTCGAGCAGCTTCTTGTAGTACTCGGTCGCGGCGACGGCCGCGGGGCTGGTGACGCTCGGGGCACCGTTGGCGTCGGTCAGGTCGCCGCCGAAGCTCCACAGGAACTGCAGCCACCACCACGAGTTCACCGGGTTCGCGAACGCCATCACCTGGCCGTCGGCCTTGCCGGAGTCCTGGATCTTCTTCGCGTTGGCGTAGTACTCGTCCCACGTCTTCGGCACGGTCAGCCCGAGCTCGGCGTAGATGTCCTTGCGGTACCACAGCAGGAACGGCTCGGTGGACAGGTTGAGCCCGATCAGCTTGCCGTCGTAGACGCCGTACTGCTGGAGGGCCGGGACGAAGTCGTCGTAGCCGAACGTGGACGACGACTTCACCTTGTCGGTGAGGTCGACCAGCGCGCCCTGGTCGCCGTAGGTGGCGAGGAACGGGTTGTCGAACTGGACGATGTCGTACGCGCCCTGCTTGGACTTGAACGACAGCAGCTGCTTCTGGTGCGCGTCGTCGTAGGGGGCGTCGACCACGGTGACCGTGATGCCGGTCTCCTTCTCGTACTCGGGCAGGAGCTTCTTGATCGCGTCCTCGGTCGGGGAGGGGGTCAGGAAGATCGTGAGGCTGTCGACCTTCTCGGCCTGCGGCGCTGCGGACTGGCCGCAGGCGGCGAGGCTCGTGGCCAGGACGAGCGCGGCCGCGGTCATCAGCAAACGGTTGGGTTTCATCGTGTTCCTTCACTGGTGCTGGTGCTGGACAGGCAGGTGGCGCCGATGGCGCCACCCAGGTCACCCAGGGCGGCGGACCTGAGCGTGTGGGGTGCGTAGTAGGCGGGGCGTCCGGCCAGGCCGGCCAGGACTCCGGGTTCGATGCGGTCGAGGTGTTCGGCCCCGCTGCCGCCGAACACGACGACATCGGGACGGTGGACGGTGAGCAGGGTGGCCAGGCCGAGCGCGATGCCGCGTCCGTAGGCCTCGAAGACGCCGTGCGGGTCACCGGTGGCGACCAGCCGGGCGACGGCCCGCTGGGGGTCGGACGGGGCCGCGCCCGCGTCCGCCTCGACGGCGAGCCGTTGCAGGGCCGAACGGGACGCGACCTGCTCCCAGCAGTTC
Organism: Actinomycetota bacterium; assembly: GCA_020161755.1. Lineage (GTDB taxonomy): Bacteria > Actinomycetota > Actinomycetes > Propionibacteriales > Propionibacteriaceae > Propionicimonas. Next base: position 176,246 of record JAIUOS010000001.1, on the reverse strand, counting down.
GCCAGCCCGCAGTAGCACGGGTGGCCCTCGCCGGGGACGGAGATGTGCCCGGCTTCGGGGGCGATCCCGTCCGTGCCGACGTAGGGTTCGCCGGTGCTGCTGACCACCGCGACACCGATCCCGGTGCCGAGGGTGACCATCAGCAGCCGCCGGGCGCCCCGGCCGGCCCCGTGGTGCCACTCGCCGAGAGCGGCGGCGAGGGCGTCGTTGTCGACGCGGCACGGCACGTCGAGGGCGATCCGCAGGTGCTCGGCGAGGTCGAACCCGCTGAAGCCGGGCAGCGTGTCGGGGTTGGCGATGGTGCCGTCGGCCAGGACCGGGCCGCTCGCGCCCACCCCGATGAAGACGGGGTCCTGGCCGCCGGCCAGGTTGCGGACGTCGAACGCGAGCGCGATGGCGGCGGCCGTCCCGCTGCCGTACTCCGCGGTGGGCCGGCTCGCGTTCGCGAGCACGGTCCCGTCCGCGTCGACCAGGGCGAGACGGGTCTTCGTCCCGCCGAGGTCGATCCCGATCCTGCGTGTGGCGCTCATAGTGCCGAGGTCACCTTCTGTCCGTGGAAGAACTTCCCGGGTACGAGGCCGGAGCGCTCGGCGAGCTTCACGGTGAGCTGTTCGACCCGCAGGAAGCCGGTGACCAGCTCGGTCAGCTCGCCGCCGGTGGCCGGCGTCGGCACGTGGGTGGTGCCCGGCCAGGCGTCCGGCCCGATGGTGACCACGCGCGTCCCGGCGGCGACCAGGTCGTCGCTGAGCTGCCGCAACGAGGACGTGGTGCGGTCGGCGTCGGCGGTGAAGATGATCACCGACAGCTCCGGGCGTCCGGCCATCTCGTACGGGCCGTGGCGGAACGCGCCGCCCACGTAGCCCTCGACGGCGACCTTCGCCGACTCCTTGGTGATCAGCGCGCCGGTCTGGGCGGTGATCCCGCCGGCGACCCCGCCCACCATCGCGAGCGTGGACGCGCCGTCGAGCGCGGCCATCACCGCGTCCGGGAGGGGCTCGTCGAGCACCGCCTGGATGACCGGGGCCAGGCCCTGGGCCTCCACCAGCACCTGCTCGGTGGGCGTGCCGGCGAGCTGACGGGCGGCCAGCGCGTGCACCACGAGGGTGTTCACGTAGCTCTTGGTCGTGACGGTGTACTCGTCGCCGCAGTGCAGGCCGAGGACGAGGTCCGCGCGCCGGCCCAGCGGGCTGTCGGGCTCGTTGGTGGTGGCCAGGATCGTGTGCGGACGGACGCCCGCGTCCAGCCGGTCGAGCAGCTCGACGACCTCGCCGCTGGCGCCGGACTGGGAGGTGATCCACAGCAGCGTCCGCTCGTCCACCAGACCGGGCAGGTCGAGCAGTTCCGACGTCGGCACCCACCAGGTCGGGTAGACGCCCAGCAGCTCACGCCACGTGGAGTACGCGGCGTAGTGCGAGGAGCCCATGCCGGTGAGCACGATCTTGTCGAAACCGGACGCCCGCAGCGAGCCCAGGTCGGGCTGGTCGGCGGCCAGCAGGGCCGTGAGGGCCCGCGGCTGGTCGGCGATGTCGAGTTCGTAGGGAGAGGTCATCGCGCGTCGCCGCTCACCCAGGCCTGGACCGCGTCCAGGTACTCGTCGGTGATGGGGCGGTCGACCGCGACCGTGTACCAGAGGTTGCCGGCCTGCTCCCAGTAGGTGGGCATGTACTTCAGGCCCTCGCGGACGTCCTCCCAGGTGATGCCCATGTCCTCGGGCTGGTAGGCGACGCCCATCGCGTCCAGCTTGCCCTTGATGAACTCGGGGTCGTTGTCCTGGAGGTAGGACATCAGCAGGACGCCGAGCGAGACGATCTGGCCGTGCAGGTAGGGCCGGCGCGTGAGGTATTCGAGGGAGTAGAAGAAGGTGTGCTCGCTGCCCTCGATCGGACGCGGGTTCCAGCCGGTGTTCGAGAACGCGGCGCCACCCCAGCGCAGGGCCTCCATCAGGGTGTGGATGCCCTCGTCGTTGACCGCGCGGATGTCCTCGGCGGCGTTCAGGACGCTGTCGAGCACGCCGCGGGCCTCGTCCACCCACGCCTGGTCGTACGGCCACTTGGGCTCGCACTTGCCGGCCTCGGTGGCCATCTTCCAGTCCCAATGACCGGTGTAGTAGCAGACGATGTCGCCGACGCTGGAGCGGTTCATGAACTCCGGCGCGGACTTGATCACGTCGTAGTCGACCCAGACGACCTCGGGGACCTTCCAGCCGACGTAGCGCAGGACGCCCTCGTCGCGGACGGCCGCGCGGTGCGCGAACGGCGCGTTCACCGACATCGAGGTGGGGATCTGGAACAGCGGGACGTTGCGCCGCCACGCGATGTACTTGGCGACGTCGATCGCCATGCCGCCGCCGAGGCCGACGACCGCGTCGGCCTTCAGCCGGTCGGCGAGGGCGTCGAGGTCGGTGATCTCGAGGGAATCCACGAAGTGCACCTCGACCAGGTACGGGCTGGTCAGGGCCTCCTCGAAGCGCGGCCACAGGTCCTTCATGGTGATGACGACGTAGGGCCGGAAGACGACGGCGGGGACCTCGGCGACGAGGTTGCGGCCGTAGACGGTGTTGAACAGTTGACGCACGATCGCTCCTTAACGAACAGCTTGATGTGCCAATCCTCACACACTGGTGTTCATTCGCACAAGAGATGTGTGCAAACTCACACCAGGTATGTTCTACTGGAAGGGGCGGGGCGCTAGGCTCGGCCAACGGGCCGAGAGAGGAGACACAGGTGAGCCACACCATCGCCGCCGTGCTGTGGGACATGGACGGCACGCTGATCGACTCCGAGCCGACCTGGATCGAGGCGCAGCTCCGCCTCGTCGCCGAGCACGGGGGCCGCTGGACCTATGCCGACGGCCTGGGTCTGGTCGGCGCGGACATGGAGAAGACGGCGGACGTGATGCGGGCCGCCGGCGTCGAGTTGCCGGGAGGGGAGGTCATCGACCGGCTCACCCGCGAGGTCACCGCGTCCCTCGGCGACGGCGTCACCTGGCGTCCGGGAGCGTTCGAACTGGTCAAGGCGCTTCGGGACGCCGGCGTTCCGCAGGCGATCGTGACGACTTCCGCGGAGGAGATGGCGGCGATCGTGGCGGCCGCGCTGCCCGCGGGGGCGATCGCGACGATCGTTGCCGGCGAGCACGTCACCCGGGGCAAGCCCGACCCCGAGCCCTACCTGTTGGCGGCACGGACGCTGGGCGTCGAGATCGGGCGCTGCATCGCCATCGAGGACTCCCCGACCGGGCTGGCCGCGGCGATCGCCGCCGGGACCGTCGCGATCGGGGTGCCGCACGACGCCGTCCTCGACAACGCCGGTGAGTGGACGCGGGTGGACACCCTGGCGGGCGTCACGGTGGCCGAGCTCTCGCGGATCGCTCTGGGTGTGCGTCCGTCCTGAAGCCCTGGCTCAGTCAGTGACCTCGTCGGCGACGACCAGGGCGCGCGCGGCCGTCCGCAACTCGGCAGCGCGCGGGCCTTCGGCCTGCCGATCGAGCACCAGCACGTCGGCGCGCCCAAGCGGGCAGATCTCGACGAACGCCGAGCGGCCGAACTTGCTCGCGTCCACGGCCGCCACGACGGTGCGGGCGGCCCCGATCGCCGCACGCTTCACGGCGGCGTCCTCGACGTTCCACTCGGTGAAGCCGTCGTCTAGGGCGAACGCGCTCGCGGTCAGGACGTAGCGGTCGAAGTGGTGGGCGCGGAGGTATTCGATGGTCTCGGCGCCACTGACGCTCAGCTCGCCGCGCCGGGCGGACCCGGGCGGGATGAGCAGGTCGACCGTCGCGGACTTCTCGAACGCCCACGCGACGCGGATCGACAGCGGGCAGACGGTGATCCGCCGTCCGGCCAGGGCCGCGGCGACGGCGACGCCGGTCGACCCGCCGTCGACGACGATCGTCTCGCCGTCGTCGACCAGGCCGGCGACCGCGGCGGCGATCGCGCGCTTGCCCTCGGCGTTGGTGCGCTCGCGGATGGCGATCGGCGGCTCGAAAGCGCTGGCGGTGATCAGTCGGGCCCCGCCGTGGTAGCGCTGGAGCACGCCGGCGGCTTCGAGCGACTCCAGGTCGCGGCGGATCGTCATCTCCGCCACGGCGAGTCGCTGGCCGAGGTCGGCCACGGTCGCGGCGCCGTCCGCGTGCAGGATCTCCAGGATCGCCTGCTGGCGCTGCTCCCTCGAGGCCTGGGCGCTCACCGGCACTCCTCCCTCTGGTCCCTCTGGCGTCCGACTCCTTGCGTCCGACCACTCTAGGGCCCCGCGCACTTCGCCACCGAAACGTCCCCTCGCCACCGGAATTCCGGTGGCGAGGGGACAATTCGGGCGCGAGGTGGACGGGTGGGACGGCGGCCAGCGTGGAGGGGACGGCGTGGAGGGGACGGCGGACGGCGTGACCCGGGGGTGGCCGGCGGGAGCCAGTCTCGCGAGGCGGAAGGCGGACGGGGGGCCTGCGCGGGCGGCCAACTAGACTTGTCCTCCGCGGAACGGGGCTCGTCGGGGCCAGCGTGGGCGCGATGAGCCGTGAGGGACGATGCGGGATCTTGAGCGAGTTGCCGTGGTCGGCGCCGGGCGCCTGGGCACCGCGCTCGCGACGGCGCTGGCGGACGCCGGGCTGGGCGTCGAGGGTCCGCTGCGACGCGGTGAACTCCCCGGCCCGGACGCCGGGGTCGTGCTGCTCTGCGTTCCCGACCGCGAGATCGCGTCCGCCGCCTCCGCGATCCCGTCCGGCCCGGTCGTGGGCCACTGCTCGGGCGTCAGCACGCTGGCACCACTCGGCGCCCATCGCGGCTTCTCGCTCCACCCGCTGATGACCGTGCCCGCCGCGGGCGCGACCGACTTCCGCGGGGTCGCCTGCGCGGTCTCGGGGGACGCGGTCGCCGAGGCCCTCGCCCGCCGGCTCGGCATGCGGCCGATCACGATCGCGGACGAGAACCGGGCGGCCTACCACGCGGCCGCGTCCATGGCGTCGAACTTCCTGGTCGCGCTCGAGGACGCCGCCGAACGGGTCGGACGCACCGCCGGCCTGACCCGCGACGACCTCCTGCCGCTGGTGCGCGCGACGGTCGAGAACTGGGCCCGGCTCGGGTCGGACGCGCTGACCGGCCCGCTCACCCGCGGCGACGAGGACACGATCGCGCTGCACCGCGGGGCGCTGGCCGTCCGCGCGCCCGAACTGCTCACGCTGTACGACACGATGGTGGAGGTGGCCCGCCGATGAGGATCGTCAGGGACGTCGCGGCGGTGCGCGCCGCGGTCAGGGACGGCGGGCGCGTCGGGCTGGTGCCCACCATGGGCGCGTTCCACGAGGGCCACCTCTCGCTGATCCGCGCCGCGCGCGCCTCCTGCGACCTCGTCGTGGTGTGGCTGTTCGTGAACCCGACCCAGTTCAACGAGGCGTCCGACCTGGTCAACTACCCGCGCGACGAGGACCGGGACGCCGCGCTGGCGGCCGAGTGCGGGGCCGACATCCTGTTCGCGCCGCCGGTCGAGGAGGTCTACCCGGACGGGTTCGCGACCACCGTGACCGTGGGCGGCATCGCGGACGTCCTCGAGGGCGCGCACCGGCCCGGCCACTTCGCCGGGGTGGCGACCGTGGTCGCCAAGATGCTGAACATGGTCGGGCCGGACGTGGCGTTCTTCGGCGCCAAGGACGCCCAGCAGGTGGCGGCCGTCCGCCGGATGGTGGCCGACCTCGACCTGCCGGTGGCCGTCGAGGTGCTGCCGATCGTCCGCGAGCCCGACGGCCTGGCGATGAGCAGCCGCAACGTCCGCCTGGACGCCGACGACCGGCGCCGCGCGCTCGCGCTCAGCCGCGGCCTCGCCGCCGCCCGGGACGCCGCCGCGGCCGGGCAGGCCGACGCGTCCGCGCTCGCCGGCATCGTGGCCGACGAACTGGCGAAGGAGGACCTGGCCGCCGAGTACGTCGCCGTCCTCGACCCGGACACGTTCACCCCGGTCACCACCGTCGACCGTCCCGCCCTGATCGCGCTCGCCGCCCGGGTCGGCCCCGTCCGCCTGATCGACAACCTGGAGGTCCACCCGTGATCCGGACGATGCTGAAGAGCAAGATCCACCGCGCCACCATCACCGACTCCGACCTGCACTACGTCGGTTCGATCACGGTCGACCCCGACCTGCTCGAGGCCGCCGACATCAGCGTCCACGAGAAGGTGGCGGTGGTGGACGTCGACAACGGCGCCCGCTTCGAGACCTACACGATCGCCGGCGAACGCGGCTCGGGCGAGATCAAGGTCAACGGCGCCGCCGCCCGGCTGGTGCACACCGGCGACACCGTGATCCTGATCTCGTACGGCCTGTACGCCCCCGACGAGCTCGCCGCCTACGTGCCGGTCGTGGTGCACGTGGACCGCGCGAACCGCGTCCTCGCCGTGGACGCGGACGTCGCGTCCCTGCACGACACCGGGGAGGAGTGAGCATGTCCGGCGGACAGCGCGACCAGCGCACACGCACCACCCTGGCCACCCTCGCCCGGCAGAAGGCCGCCGGCGAGCCGGTGGTGATGGTCACCGCGTACGACTTCCCAAGCGCCCGTGTCGCCGACGAGGTGGGCGTCGATCTGGTGCTGGTCGGGGACTCGGCGGCCAACGTCGTCCTCGGCTACGACTCCACGGTGCCGGTCACCGTGGACGAGATGCTGGTGCTGACGCGCGCGGTGCGGCGCGGGCTCACCCACCCGCTGCTGGTGGCCGACCTGCCGTTCGGCTCCTACGAGGCGAGCGACGAGGACGCCGTCCGTACCGCGCAGCGGTTCGTGAAGGAGGGCGGCGCGGACGCGGTCAAGATCGAACGCGGCGGTACCTCGATCGCACGGGCGCGGGCGATCATCGAGGCCGGGATCCCGGTGGTCGGCCACATCGGGCTCACCCCGCAGGCCGCCACCGCGCTCGGTGGCTACACCGTGCAGGGCCGGACGGCCGACCGGGCCGAGCAGCTGGTACGGGACGCGGACGCCCTCGCCGCTGCCGGCTGCTTCGCGATCGTGGTCGAGGCGGTCCCGGCCGCGGTCGCCGAACTGCTGGCCGGACGGCTGGACTGCCTGACCATCGGCATCGGGGCGGGCGGCGCGACGGACGGCCAGGTGCTGGTCTGGCACGACCTGCTCGGCCTCACCACCGGTCACGTGGCCAAGTTCGTCCGCCGGTTCGCCGACCTGCACACCGAGACCGTCCGCGGGCTCACCGCGTACGCCGACGCCGTCCGCGCCCGCGAGTTCCCGGGCGCCGAGCACACCTACGCGATCGGGGACGAGGAGCTGGCCGCCCTCCGGGCCCGGCTGACCTGAGGCTCGGCCCCGGCGTCAGTCCACCAGCCGCAGGGCCAGCCAGCGGGCCACCGCGTCCTCGTCGTTGTCGCCGATGACGGCGCTCGCGATCGCGCGGAGTTCGGGGACGGCGTTGGCGACCGCGTACGACTCGTCGGCCAGCTCGAACAGCGGGATGTCCTGGATGTTGTCGCCGAAGGCCACCACGTAGGGGATGCCGACCAGTTCGCTGAGCCGTTGGACGCCGTGCGCCTTCGACCCGTCCAGCGCGTGGATCTCCAGCCAGTGCATGCCGGGCGTGTACACGTCCGCCGAGAGCAGCAGCCGGCAGGTCGCAGCGAGCTCGGGGGCGAGTTCGTCGCGCAGCGCGGTGACCGCGTCCCGCTCGCCGAGGATGCTGACGTAGAAGGCCGTCGGCCGGTCGAGCTCCGCCCAGCCGGCCATCGGCACCAGCCGCGGGTCGCCCGCCCGCGCATCGACGAAGAACCGGACGCCCGCGGTTTCCCTCCCCGCCCGCCAGCGCAGGCGGTCGCCACCGTCGGCCCAGGTGTGGACGATCGGCTCGAGCTCCGAACGATCCACGGCACGCAGGATCCGGTCGAGCGCCTCGACCGGCAGGTGACGGACGTCGTGGGGCGCGCCGGTGACCGGGTCGGCGAGCACCGTCCCGCCGTAGGTGACCACCGGCAGGGCGAGCGGCAGCACGCCCAGGATGCGGTGCGCGGAGCGCTGCGAGCGGGCGGTGGCGTAGCTGAACCGCAGGCCCCGCTCCAGCAGCCCGCGGAGGATCTGGACCGAGGCCGTGCCCAGCGAGGCGTCCTTCCGCAGCAGGGTGAAGTCCAGGTCGGAGACGACCAGGACCTCCCCCGCGTCGCGGAGGGAGCCGTCGTTGGCGAGGAAGCGCACGGTCAGGCGATCACGGTGCAGGTGGTCGGCCCGAACCAGACCACGTCCTCGCGCTTCACGCCGTAGAGGTGGTTCCCGATGAACGGTTCGACCGCCCAGGCGCCCCGCATCACGGTCTCGTTCGAGGCGTCGATGTAGCCGTCGTCGTAGGAGGAGTCGGCCGTCAGCGAGTGCCCGATGTTGCGGAGCCGGTCGAGCAGCACGTACGGCGTCCGGTCGAGTTCGGCTGCGAACACCGCGAACCAGTCGCAGGCGCGCATGCCCGGGCGGGCGGCGGCGAGCACGGCGGCGTGGATGCGCTCGATGGTGGCCAGCGCCTCGGCCTGGGCGTGGTTCGTGCCCCGGATGAACGACCGCGTGCAGTCGCCCCACCACCCGTCCGGGGTGATCGGGTGGACGTCGACCATCCCCAGGTCGAGGTTCCACAGCGCCCGGTCGGTCGGCACGTCGGTGGGGTAGCAGCTCAGCGTCCCCTCGCCGAAGCCCACGGTGGTCGGCGTCCACACCCCGACCGCGCCCTCGTCGAGCACCATCCGGTCGACGATGCGGTGCAGTTCGCGCTCGGTCTGGCCCGCGAACGCGGACGCGGCCGCGCGCTCGGCCACCCGGATGGCGATGCGCTGGGCCTGGACGAGGCCGGCCGGCGGCACGTCGGTGATCACGTCGCTCATCACTGCTCCTTCCCGGCCAGCCAGCAGATGAGGCTCTGCCAGAGGGCGTCGAAACCGTCCCAGGCAAGGAACTCCGCCGGGAGCCAGTGCGGCCCCATGTCGGTGGCGAAGGCGGCGGTGCGACCCGCGCCGGCCTCGCCCACCACCAGCAGCGGGTGGCCGTCGACGGCGATCAGGGTCTCGGCGGCGGGACGGGCCCGGAAGCGCTGGTAGCCGAGGATGTGGGGCAGTTCCTGCGGCACGCCGGCGACCGCCGGGTGCCTGGTCAACCGGCGCGGGGACACGCCCTGCGGCGTCTCCTCGCGGTCGTCGCCGACCTCGAGGATCACCGGGAGCACGGCGGCCAGGGCGGTCGCCCGGTAGTTCGCCTTCGCCTCGATGCCCTGGAAGCTGAGGTAACCGCCGACCATCAACAGCGAACCGCCGGCGCGCACCCAGTCGGCCAGCACGGCGAGCCGGTCGGGCGTCCGCAGCCCCTGGCCGAAGACGCGATGGGGCAGCAGCAACGTGTTGGCGCCGATGTCGCTGAGCACGACCACGTCGTAGGACCGGAGTTCCTCCGCGGTGAACGGGAAGCTGTTCGCGGCGACGTGGTTCGGCATGAAGTCGACCTCGACCCCGCCCCGCTCGAGCGCGGCGATGAAGTCGCCCGCGCCCTCCTCGTAGACCGAAGTGGAGAAGGAGTCGAAACCCTTGGTGTGGACGGAGGTGGTCGACCAGGACTCACCGGCCAGCAGTACCCGCGTCATGCCCGGACGCCTTCGCTCACCCCGCGGTCGGCCCGGCCCGGCAACGAACGGACGGCGTTCACGAACGCCGCGGCGTGCTCGGCCGACACGTCCCCGGTGTCGACGAAGGTGTCCTTGAGGGCACTGCCCACGATCACCCCGTCCGCGCCGGTGAGCTGCGCGTCCGCGTTCTCGGCGGTCACGCCGGCGCCGACGACGAGCGGGAACTCCGGGCCGACGACGGCGCGGAACTCGGCGACCTTCTCGGTCGGGGTGACCAGGCCGGTCCCCTCGCCGGTGACCACGATCGCGTCGCAGCGCCCAGCCCCCAGCACAAGGTCCTCGGCCAGGGTGCGACCGGAGAGGTACGGCTGGTACTTGAACCGCACGCCGCCGAACACCAGCGCGTCCGTCCGGGCCCGCTCCGCGTTGATCCGCTCGGCGAACGCCGCGTCGTCGTCCGGCGTGAGGTGGCCGGCGACCGAGTCCAGCTGGAGGAACGCCACGCCGTAGGCCCGGGCGAGTTCGAAGCCGCGCCAGTCGTCGTTGAGGACGTTCAGGCCCACCCGCACGTCCGGCCGTTCGGCGCGGAGGTGGTCGAGCGCCCAGACGACGTCGTCGACCGTCCCGAAGTAGTTCTCGACGATGACGGCGTCCACGCCGGACCGCCACAGCAGGTCGATCTCCCGGCGCGCGCGGTCCTGCCGCTCGGTCGGGGTCTCCCCCTTCAGGTGCAGCATCGCGAAGACGGGGATCGGCTGGGTGAAGGTCGCCCGAAATGGAGTGGTGGGCATGGTGGTCCTCTCGTGAGTCAGGGGATGAGCGCGACGACGTCGTCGATGCTGACAGCCTGGTCGCCCAGCCGCAGGTCTCGGGCGACCTGGGCCACCTCGAGTCGTCGGATGCGGGATCGGTTCAGGACGTGGTCGTCGCAGAACACCGCGGGAAGCGGACCGTCGGCGATCACGTTGCCGGCTGCCATCGCCACGACCCGGCTGAACGTGTCGACCACGAAGCGCATGTCGTGGGTGATCGTCACCACGGCGATGCCCTCGCCCTGGAGCCGGTCGAGCAGGGTGCCGAGGAGGGCGAAGCCGCGCTGGTCGAGGCCTGCGGTGGGTTCGTCGAGGATGACGTATCGGCACTCCGACACCAGCACCGCGGCGATTGCCACGAATTTGCGGATGGCGGCGGGAAGGTCCTTGGGGTTGATGTCGAGATGGGGAGCGATTCCGGTGAGCTCGACCGCGCGGGCGACTCTCGTTTCCCGCTTCGCGTCATCCCAGTGCAGGTAGCGGGGCAGGTACTCGATCTCGGCGCGGACGTCGGCGGCGAACAGCTGGTCGTCGGGGTTCTGGAAGACGTAGCCGACCGTGCGGGCCACCTGCGCGGTGGTGCGCTTCGCGGTGGACTCGCCGTCGACGATGACCTCGCCTTCGGTCGGCTTGAGGAGGCCGTTCATGAGTTTGACCGTTGTGGTCTTGCCGGCGCCGTTTTGGCCCACGATCGCCACCCGCTCGCCATCCTCGACGCGCAAGGACACTCCGCTCACGGCCCGGGAGCCGTCCGGATAGGTGAACCCCACGTCATGCAGTTCGATAGCCACCGCCGACCTCCTCTCGCATGCGTTCGCCGATCAACTCGACGGCCTCAGCGCGCGTCACCGGGACCCGCGACAGCGGACGACCGGATGCAGCGAGGCGCTCGGCCAGCTCGGTCACCTGGGGCGGCGTCACCCCGAAGGAACGAAGTCGTGGATCGGTCAGCACCTCGCGGGTGGTGCCGGTCAGCGCGACACGACCCTCGTGCAAGACGGTGACCGTGTCGGCGTACTCGGCAACCAGGTCGATCTTGTGTTCGACAAGCACGATCGACTTGCCCAGCTTCTTGAGTCCGGCGATGATCTCGAACACGGCCTCGGATGCCTCGGGGTCCAGCTGCGAGGTGGGCTCGTCGATCACGATCACGTCCGAATCCATGGCGATGATCGAGGCGAACGCGACCTTCTGGCGCTGACCGCCGGAGAGCTCGTTCGGGTTCTTCTCAGCCAGGGCTTCGATGCCGAGTTGCTCGATCACCTGGATCACCCGCGTGATGATGTCCTCGCGCGCGACGCCGAGGTTCTCCAGCCCGAACGCGATCTCCTCGAACACGGTGTCGCGGATACCGCTGATCTGGGTGAACGGGTTGTCGAAGACGCAGCCGATCGTCGTGGCCAGCTCGTCGGGATTCCAGTCGGCGAGCTCACGGCCCAGGATCGTGGTGCGGCCGGTGAGTTCACCGTGGTGGAAGCTCGGGACGATCCCCCGCAACAATCCACACAAGGTGGTCTTGCCGCTCGAGTTCAGGCCGACAATGCCGTGCAGCATCCCCTGCTCGAGGGTGAGGGTCACCCCTTTCAGGGCCGGCGTGTCGGCGTAGGCGTAGGTGAAGTGCACGTCCTGCAGTTCTGCTAGAACCATCCGAGCGCCCTTCCCACGATGACACCCACCGCGATGACCCCGAGCGCGACCGCGAGAACGGGTTCCCACCTGCGTGTCCGGCGCAGCTCGACGAGACTCGTGTGCCTGGTCGAACTGTTGAACGCCCGTGCGTCCAGGGCGATCGCACGCTCCTCGGTCGCGGCCATCGCGCTCAGGAACACCGGGGCCAGGACGGGGAAGAAGGCGCGCACCCGCATGAAGACGTTGCCCTCGGTCTCCACCCCTCGGGCCGTCTGCGCCTCGAGCACCACCTTGGCCGTGGCGCCGAGGTCTGTGATGGCCTGGAAGGACGCCAGCAGCACATAGCTCGCCTGCGGGGAGACGCCCAACCGCTCGAGGGCGAGCGTCAGGTGTCGCATCGGGACGAACTCGAAGAACAGCGTCACCCCGCCGCAGATCGCCATCACCACGCAGGCGAAGGCCAGTCCCTGCTCTATCCCCTCCGTGGTCACCGCGATCCGGCCCAGCGGGATCAGGACGTGCCCGGGGGTGAGGAGCGCACGCAGGAGGAACAGGATCAGCCCGACGCCGAGCCACAGCTTCAGGATCAACGGCAGGTAGGTGCGTCCGCGTCCGGCGACTACGGCGGCCACCATGAAGAGCAGGCAGACCGCCAACGACGGGACCCAGCCGCCCAGGGCGATCCCCGTCACGATGAGCGCCACGATCACGCACAGCGTGGTGATCGGGTTCAGATCGAGGATCGGATTCCCCAGTGAGCGCGGCTGCCGGTAGCCGTCGGCGACCTCCTGCAGCGATGTCACGGTCACGGCTGGACGGCAGTCGCCGGCTGCGCCTTGGCGCCGGGGCGTTCCTGCCCCAGGTAGACCCAGCCGAGCGGGAGCTTCGCCATGAGGCGACGCGGGATCCCCTTGATGATCGCGTAGACGGCCAGCACGGTGGGCACCTTGTCGAGGACGTCCATCGGCACCTGCGCCACGAAGTTCGCCGTGTTCACGTCCATGCCCGTCGCCATGAGGGCACCAATGATGAGACCCGTGCCACCGCCCACGAGACCGCCGAACACCCAGATCGTGATCAGGGCGCCGATGAAGCCACCGATGAACGCAAACGCCACCGACGAAAGGAGGGTCTTCCACCAAGAACGGAACACACCGATGCGGCTGAAGTAGCCGGCCAGGATGCCGAACCCTACGTTCAGGATGGCGTAGGCGAACGTGGTCGGCGAAGTGATCGAGTTGATCACGTTCGACAAGAAGCCGACCACGGCGCCGGGCAAGCCGCCGCAGAGCGCGCCGACCAGGATGGTGCCGATGCTGTCCAGGTAGACGGGCAGTTTCAGCAGCAGGGCGATCTGACCACCCACGAAGTTGATCGCGACCCCGATCGGGATCAGGTAGATCGTCAGCCGGCCGTAGCCGGTCAGGAATTGTCCGAACTTGCTCTGAGGAGCCATCGTTGGCGTCCCTTTCTGTAGGTGTCCTTCGGATCGGCTGGCGCCGTCCGAAGCATTCGGATCACGCCACCGGAACCCGGCTCCGGCGGAACTCTTCGACGGCTGCCCGGGTCGTGAGACCTCCCCGGGCACCGACCTTGGTGACCGAGAGCGTCGCGGCGGCGCCGGCGAACTCGGCCGCGGCGGCGAGGTCGCCGCCGGTGGAGTAGGCGTAGAGGAACGAGCTGGTGAAGGTGTCGCCGGCGCCGGTCACGTCGACGACCTCGACCGGGATGCCGGGCACCCGGTGCACCCCGTCGGCGGTGTGGAGTTCGCAGCCGTCGGAGTCGCGGGTGACGATGACGGCGAGCGCGCCGCCGGCGAGCAACCCGGAGATGGAGTCCCCCGACTCGGCGAGCCGCTGCGCGCCGAGGGAGTTCATGAAGACGATGTCGCAGAGCTCGAGCAGCCCGGTGCCCTGGTTCTCGGGGTTGTAGACGTCGAGGTCGACGACGATCCTGGTGCCCCGCTCGCGGAGCCGGCGCAGGACCTCGGCGGCACCGACGTCGCCCATGCGGAGCGGCTTCACGTCGGTGAGCGTGGAGACGACGAACTCCGCGCCGGCCAGGTGCTCGAAGGCCTGCGGCGTGAGCTCGATCTCGGTGATGCCCAGGGTGGGGATGATCACGATGTGCTGGTCGCCGGACAGCAGCACAATGCAGTGCGAGTCGGGCACGGACTCGTCGTAGATGACGTGGTCGGTGTCGATCCCCTGCTCGCGCAGCTGGGCGATCAGGCGCTGGGTGAGGGCGCCGGGGTTGAGCTTGGCGATGAACGAGGTCGGCATGCCGTAGTGGGCGTAGATGGACGCCGAGTTGGCGACGGAGCCGCCGAACTGCACCGGGAGCGCCTCGACGATGACCTTGTCACCGGAGACCGGGAAGTAGGGAGCGGTGTAGTACTCGTCCTGGGCGACGTCGCCGAGGAAGACCGAGTAGCGCGGGGTCATGCCTTCGCCTCCGAGGTCGAGTTGCGGACGATGAGTTCGACGGGCACGAGCGTCCGCACGGACGGGAGCGGCTCGCCGGCGGCCAGGGCGTCCAGCAGCCGGGTGGCAGCGAGACCGCCGAGCTGGCGGACGTCCTGCCGGATCGTGGTCAGGCCGGGGTAGCTGAGGCTCGCGGGCGAGGCGTCGTCGAAGCCGACCACCGACACGTCCTCGGGAACCCGGACGCCCTCGGAGCGCAGCGCGTCGATGACGCCGAGCGCCATCAGGTCGTTGTGCGCGAAGACCGCGGTGAAGGTGCCGTCGACGAACGAGGCGAGGTGCTCGCGCACCGCGGCGCGTCCGCTCTCGGCCGAGTAGTCGCCGGTCGCGGCGACGATCGTGCGCTCGGCACCCCACGCGGCGCGGAAGCCCTCGCTGCGGAGCCGGCTCGTCACGGCCGCGTGCTCACCCTCGATCTCGAGCACCGACCGGTGGCCGAGGCCGGCGAGGTGCTCGGCGGCGAGCCGTCCGCCCGCCTCGTTGTCGGAGACGATGGTGGGCAGGTCCAGGCCGTCGATCTCCTCGTCGACCAGGACGAGAGGAAGTCCGCCGGTGAGCGCGTCGCGGGTGCGGGCGCCCAGCGCCGTGCCGGAGGCGAAGATGATCCCGTCGACGGCGCGCGAGGCGACCATTTCGAGGTAGCGGGCCTCGCGCTCGGCGTCGAACCCGGTGGTCGCGAGCATGACGTTGTAGCCGCGGTCGAACACCTCGCCCTCGATGCTCTTGGCCAGTTCGGCGAAGTACTCGATGGCGATGTCGGGCACGACGAGGGCGATGACGCTCGTCCGTCCGAGGGCCAGGTTCTGCGCGGCGCGGGTGGGCACGAAGTTCAGTTCGCGCATGGACTCGTAGACGCGGTTACGGACCTGCTCGCTCACCTTCCTCTTGCCGCTGAGGGTGTGCGAGACCGTCGTCGGGCTGACACCCGCCCGACGTGCCACGTCAGAGATGGAAACCACGATGCAAGGCCTTCCTGGACTTCTTCGCTCCGTTGCAAACCGCTTTGCCAAACCGCTTTGCCCAATCTAGGGCTTCGACGGAGCGGTGCGCAAGAGGTTGGCGAGAACCGGTTTGCGGTCAGGCCTCGCGGTGGTGGGGAGGCCGGGTCAGCGCTCGACCCGGGCGCTCCCGCCGGCGGCCAGCTTGAGGACTTCGGACAGGGTGGCCATGCTGGTGTCGCCCGGGGTGGTCATCGCCAGCGCGCCGTGGGCGGCGCCGTACTCGACCGCGACGCCGAGTTCTTCGCCATTCAGCAGCCCGTAGATCAGGCCCGACGCGAAGGAGTCGCCGCCGCCGACCCGGTCGAGGATCTCCAGGTCCTCGCGAAGGATGGCCTGGACGATGCCGGTGTCCCGTGACCAGGCGATCGCACCCCAGTCGTTGCGGGACGCCGACCGCACGGTGCGCAACGTGGTGGCGATCACCTGGAAGGTGGGGTAGGCCGCCGCGACCTCGGTAATCATCGCCGCGAACGACTCCGTCGGGAGGGCGGCGAGGCTCGCGTCCACACCTTCGACCTCGAAGCCGAGCGACGCGGTGAAGTCCTCCTCGTTGCCGATCATCACGTCCACGTACCGGGCGAGTTCGCGGTTGACCTCCTGGGCCCGGTCCCGGCCGCCGATGGACGCCCACAGGCTCGGGCGGTAGTTCAGGTCGTACGAGACGACCGTCCCGTGCCGACGGGCCGCGCGGACGGCCGCCAGGCAGGTTTGGGCTGAGGTCTCGCTGAGCGCGGCGAAGATGCCGCCGGTGTGGAACCAGCGCACGCCCAGCGTGCCGAACAGGTGGTCCCAGTCCACATCGTCCGGTCCGAGCTGGGAGATCGCGGTCACGCCGCGGTCCGACACCCCACGGGCCCCGCGCACTCCGAAGCCTCGCTCGACGAAGTTGAGCCCGTTGCGTGCGGCGCGTCCGACGCCGTCGAAGGGGACCCAGGTGATCAGGGGGTCGACCCCACCGGTCAGGATGCAGTCCTCGACCAGCCGTCCGACCGGGTTGTCGACGAGCGAGGTCACCACCCCGGTGCGCAGACCGAACGCCCGGCGCAGTCCACGGGCCACGTTGTACTCGCCCCCGCCCTCCCAGACCCGGAACTGGCGGGTCGTGTGGATGCGTTCCTCGCCCGGGTCGAGCCGCAGCATCACCTCACCCAGCGACACTGCGTCCCAGCGGCAGCCCCCCGCGGCTCGGGTCCGGAGGCTCATGCGAGCGCCCCGACCGTCGTGACGGTCTGCGCGACCAACCGTTCGATGGTGGCGAAGTCGCCGGAACGGATCGCGGAGACCGGCACCATCCAGGAGCCGCCCACCGCCGCGACCGCCGGGATCGCGAGGTACTCCGCCAGGTCGGACGGGCCCACGCCACCGGTCGGGACGAACCGGAGCTGCCCGAACGGCGCGGCCAGCGCCCGGATCGCCGCCGGGCCGCCGGACGTGCCGGCCGGAAAGAACTTCACCGCGTCCAGTCCGAGCTCGAGAGCTGCCTGGATCTCGGTCGCTGTCACCGCCCCGGGGAGCACCGGCACCCCCAGCTCCTGGGCGCGTTCGACGACCGCGCGGCTGAGGCCCGGCGACACGATGAACCGCGCACCGGCCGCCACCGCCTCGTCCACCTGAGCCCGGGTGAGGACGGTGCCCGCCCCCACGAGCAGGTCGTCGCGCGCGGCGAGCTCCCGGATCGCCGCCGGGGCGGCGTCCGTCCGGAACGTGACCTCGGCCATCGGCAGCCCGCCGGCGACCAGCGCGTCCGCCAGCGGCGCGGCGTCCTGGGCACGGTCGAGCACCACCACGGGCACTACGCGGTGTCGTGCCAGGGTTTCGAGCAGCATCACTGGTCTTCCTCATAGGTCGGGGTCGGCGGTTCGGGCAGGATGCAGGCCGGGGACGGGACCTCCGCGGTTCCACGAACAGCGCCGTCCCGGTCGAGGGCGGCGACGCCACCGCCTTCCTGCTGGGCGACGACCAGCCAGTCGCCCACGAGAGCATGGTGCCTCGGCCAGCGTCCCGGGAGGGGGAGGTCGCCCGCGTAGCGGGGAAGGCCGTCATCGCCGATCCGGTGGGTCAGGATGCGGCCGTGGTCACGCCCGCCGATCCACAACCGCCCGTCGGCGGACGCGATGTGCGCCAGGTGCGCGGGTCCGCTCCAGCCGGGTTCGGCCGGGACGCTCGCGACCACCTGGCCCGTGCCCGTGGCGGCGTCCCAACTGATCGTGTGGACGCGTCCGTCAAGTTCCCCGACCAGGTACAGCCAGCGGCCGTCGGCGGAGAACGCCGCGTGCCGTGGGCCGGCGCCGGCGGGCAGGCGCACCGCGACCCCGTCGTCCGCGAGGAGCTCGCGGTGCGGTGCCGGGCGCAGGCGGCGCACGCAGTCGGCCCCGAGGTCACTCACCAGCAAGTACGGCTGGTCGGGGACGCTCACGACGTAGTGCGGGTGCGACGACTCCTGCCGGTCGGGATGCGGGCCGGAGCCCTCGAACCGGAGCAGGTGCGGTGCCCCTTCCTCGGGGACGCCGTTGGCGTCGAGCCGGATCACCGCCACCGAGCCCGAGCTGTAGTTGGTGACCACGACCGTGGACGTCTCGGCGTGGACGTGGAGGTGGCAGGGATGCGTGCCCTGTGTGGCGGAGTGGCCGAGCGGTTCGAGCGAGCCGGCGTTGCGGCGCCACGCGGTCAGACCGCCGTCGAGCTCCTCGTTGACCGCGTACAGCACGCCGCCGGGACCCCACGCCAGGTAGGACGGCGCGGGGGTGATCGCGGCCTGCCGGGTGTCCGACAGCGTCCCGGTGTCCAGGTCGAGCAAGGTGCGCCAGATGCCCTCGCCCGATCCGGTCTGCGCACCCTGTCCGGCGACCGGGTAGGTGCCGATCCACAGGGTTCTCTGCCGCCCGCCGCCGGTCACGGCCGCGCCGCCGGGTGCCCGTTGACGGCGTGCAGCAGCCCACGGATGTAACCGAGCGCGAAGATCCGTCCGAGCACGGCGTAGCCCGGACGGTCGTTCGCCTCGCCGAACATGGTGGGGACGTGGTCGGGACGCATCGGCCCGGAGAAACCGATCTCCCGGTACGCCCGCATGCACGCGGCCATGTCGGTCTGTCCGTCGTCGTGGAAGGTCTCCTCGAACCCCTCCGCGGTGCCTCGCAGGTCGCGGAAGTGGATGAACGAGATCGCGTCCGCGAACTCCCGGATCGCGGCCGGCACGTCGTCGGTCATCAGGGCGAAGTTGCCCTGGCAGAAGGTGATCGCGTTCGAGGTCGAGCCGGACAGCCGCCGGAGCCGGCGGTAGCCGTCCAGCGAGCTCATGATCCGGGGCAGGTTGCGCACGACCTGGATGGGCGGGTCGTCGGGGTGGAGCGAGAGCCGGACGCCGGCCGCTTCGGCCTCCGGCAGCACGGCGTCCAGGAAGTAAGCGAGCGCGTCCCACAGCTGGTCGGGGGTGACCTCCCCAGGTTCGACCAGGCCGCCGAGGTCCTCGGCCTGGGTGAGGAAGAAGCCCGTGACCAGCGCCCCGCCCCGGGACGGGATCGCGACCTGGGTGCGTGCCCAGCTCGACAAGGCCATCCAGTTGTAGCAGAGCACCGGGATCTCGAGGCGGCCCATCGCCCGCACCTGGGTGATCACCCGTTCGATCTCGGCGTCGCGTCCGGGCAGGCCGAGGCGGACGTTGTCCATCGGTGCGGTGTCCTCGATGGCGGCGAGGGCGAACCCCTGCTCGGCGAACATCGCCTTGTCCCTGGCGATCGCGTCAAGGCCCCACGGCTCGGCGTCGGCGTCGACCGCCACGCTTCCCAGGCCGAGCGCCTTGAACATGCGTTGCTCCTGCTCAGCGCCGCGCAGGAACGAGACGACCTCTCTCACCCCCGACTGCCGCAGCAGCGCCCACCACGGTTCGGGGCGCGGGGAGAGGATCTCGGCGAGCTGGATCATCGTTCGGCTTCCTGTTCCGGCCCGCCCATGCGGTAGCGGACAAGGTGTTGGGAGTACCCGCCGTCCACGGTGAGGGTGGCGCCGGTGACGTAGCGGGCGGCCTCGGAGGCGAGGAACACCGCGGGATCGGCGATCTCGTCGACGGTGCCGACCCGACCCAGCGGGATCCACTCGGCGAAGTTGTGGCGGTCGATCTCGTCCAGGATCTCGCGGTTCATGTCGGTCTCGACCGCGCCGGGGGCCAGCGAGTTGACCCGGACGCCGGCAGGCCCGAGTTCGACCGCGAGCGTGCGGGTGAACAACTCGAGGCCACCCTTGGCCGCGCAGTAGACGGCGTTCGCGTAGGCCGGCACTGTGCCGTGGATCGAGGACACGTTGATCACGCAACCGTGCCCGCTGGCTTTCAGCGCGTCGACCAGGTGGTGGGTGAGCAGGATCGGAGCCTCCAGATCGACGGTGAGCTGAGTGTGGACGGCCCGTGGGTCGAGATGCCCGACGGTCGCGTTCACCTCCATGCCGGCGTTGTTCACCAGGATGTCCAGCCCGCCCAGCTCAGCCAGCGCCGCCGCGGCGAGCGGGGCGACCTGGTCGAGATCGGCGAGGTCGGCGGCCAGGAACCGGAACCCGTGCGCGGCCGCGAAGTCGCGCGCCCGTCCGTCCCCGCGGCCGTGGACCACCACGTCGGCACCGCGATCGCGGAAGGCGAGGGCGATGGCCGCGCCGATGCCGCGGCACCCCCCGGTGACCAGGGCGCGGCGCCCGGTGATGTCGAACCTCTCGTTCATCGGGGGTCACCGCTCTCGGGGAGCCGGAGCTGGAACCGGAATCTCATGTCAGCGTCATACCACTGCGGGAAGGCGGTGCCCCACAAGTTGTTGTACAGCGCGAAGTGCATGCCCTCGCGCGGATCGATCGGGTCGTTGTCGAAGCGAAGCAGACCCTTCTCCCCGGGCGAGACCAGATGGGCGTCGAGGGAGTCGATCTCGAAGGCAGCGTCGGAGTCGCAGTAGGCCACACCGCGTCCGATCCCGTGGAGGCGCCGACCGCCGTCGTCGACGACTGCGCGGGGATCGATCCTGTCGCCGGCCTTGTACAGTCTCCAGCCGGCGACGTCGTCCGCGGCGAGGTCGAAAGACAGCCACAGCGCCTCCGGCCGGCGGTTCGCCCGGTGGCCGGCGACCCAGCACGTGACGTCGACCACAGGCCGGTCGGGCGCCAGTCGGTACTCGAGCACGACCCGGCGCGGCCAGGACGTGACGCCCCGCTCGGCCTCGCTGATGCCCGACGGGGGTGCCAGCTCGACGAGCAGCCCGTCGTCGGTCGCGACAGCGGTGGCAGCGGCGGGTGCCCACTCGACGTGGTGGACGTGGTAACCCTCCAGACCCGGCTTGCCGAAGTCGTTGGCGGTGAACTGCGAGTGGGTGTAGGTGCGGAAGAACCGCGCGTAGTCGCCGGTGTCGTAGCCGGTGTAGCCGAACCGGGCCAGGCCGGACGGCCCCGCCCACTGGCGACCAGTGCGAAGGTCGACCAAGTCGATCAGGGCCCCGGTGTCGGGCGAGACGCCGATCCTGACCACCCCGTTGTCGCGGTGGCCGACCGTCGCCTCACCGGCGGCAGGTTCGGGTGCGGGCTCGCGCAGCGAGTCCAGCCGCGACAGCGCCTGCTCGCGCAGCGCGGCCGGCAAGGACTCGACGGCCCGGCGCGGCTGGTCGCGCTTGGTGACCCACTCCCGGTCGTTCACCACGAACTGCTCGTCGCCTTCCCTGGCGTCGGCCAACTCGGTGGTGTCGTAGCCGGTCCAGCAGCGCAAGTAGACCGAGGTGCTCAGGCCCCAGTTGTGCTCGGGTGCCGGGATCAGCTCCTCGAGGAGGTCGAGGTCGGTCCCGGAGCCGGCGACCAGCTCGCCGTCCTCGATCCAGGCCGCACGCAGCCGCACGACCTCGCGCAGCGCGGCGGTCTTGGCCGGGTCGGAACCCGTCCCGTAGATCCAGCTGTCGCCGATCTCCCTGGTCTCGACCGGCAGGTCGGTGCGGCTCGCCCGGATCGCGTCGCCGATCGTGCTGAGGTCGGTGGCGCGGACGACGGCGTTCGGGAACTTGCGGCGGAGGCTGGAGTACGCGTGACGGATCGACTCGAGGCTGTGCGGGCCGAGGTTGTCGCCGTGGACCCGCATCGAGACGGCCAGCGGCAGCCCCGGGATGCGGACGGTGCTGCCGTAAGCCCGCGGGTGGTAGAGAACGGTGACCTCACGGTCGTCGTCGTCGTCGCGCCACCGGAACAGGTGGGTGCGGTCACCGTTCATCCCCTCGGTGGCCAGTCGGCGGAGCTCGGCCTGCGGCGTCCCCTGGTCGGCGTGGACAGGCTCGTCGGCGTTCCACCGGACGAGGTCGGGGTCGGGCTGGTCGGCGTCGGACGGCGGCAGGCCCACCCCGGGGACGGCCGGTACCGCGGGGGCCTTGCAGCCGGGGTTGACGCCGATGTCGAGGAACGTGATCCCGGCCTTCGCCAGCGGCCCGACCAGGCCGCGGGTGTGCCCCGGGACGTCGGTCATCCGGGCGGCGGTCGTGCGGCGGCCGAACGCGTCGTCCAGCCAACCGCTGAAGCCGAGCGACGCCTCGATGGTCGACGCGTCGAGCAGCTCGGTGTACCAGGTGAACGGCAGGGCATGCCAGGCCAGGTCGCCGGCGACGATCGCCTCTTCGGCGAGCCGGCGCTGGTCGGCGTCGGAGTGCCGCAGGTGCCGGTAGAGCATCCAGGCCGGCACCGTCCAGACGAACCGGTCCTCGCCGGCGTTCCGCAACGCCGCGGCGGTCTCGATCGCCCGTGGGATGTGCTCGCGATGGTAGGTGCGGCGGACGTTCTCCTCGGTGTCGGTGTAGCCCACGTCGAGGTGGCACTTGAACATCACCAGAACCTGCTCGACGGACTCGTCCGAGATCTCGCTCACCGGGGAACCTCCTTGATTCGCTGTTCGTTGTCAGCATGGACCGTGACACGGACGCCCGTTGCCCGTTGCTGCCCCGGGTCGAGGACCGGCCACGCGTGGGCGTCCGCGCTTAGGTGCGCGGTGGCAGGCTCGATCGCGTGGACGTAGCAGCCGGGCGTGCGTCGCCGCCAGGTGTAGGCCAGCGGCAGCCGTCCGGTGTCCCAGCTGACCCGCACGGTCAGCCCGGTGTCGGAGTCGACCTCGGCGGACGCCTCGCCCGCGCCGAGCGGCCGGTGACGGACGACCACGTCCGGGACGTCGGCGGGCGCGCCCATCTCGGGAGTGAAGCCATGGCCCTCGGCCAGGTTCGTCAGCCGCGTGCGGCTCGTGTCGCCGAGGAACGGGTGGCCGAGGTTGAGGTGGTACAGCAAGGGCGCGGCGACCGGACGCGGCCCCTCGTTGGTGACGACGTCGCTGACCTCCAGGAGTCCCATCCGCGCGTGGACCCGGATCGTGCGCTCGAGGAGCAGCCCGCGGTCCAGGCCGTCGGTGTCCCGGACGGTGCCGCGCAGTTCCAGCCCGACGCCGCCGGGCATCGGTGCGACGCCGAAGTCCTCGACCGGGCACTCGCTGTAGTTGCCGTGTCGACCACCTGTGACCGCGGGCGGTCCGATGTGGCGCAGGCCACAGGTGGTCAGCAGGCCGCCTGCCCAGCCGCGGTGCCAGCCTTCTGAGGCGTCGGCGTACCCGCGCGTCCTCTCCCCGGAGGGAGAGAGCCAGGCAAGGGGACGTCCGGCGAACCAGGCTGCGCCGATGTCCATCCCGCGGTCGAGGAGAACTCGCAGGTGCAGTCCGCCGTCCGGCTGGACGCTGCACACGCGCGTGCCCGCTCCCGGACCGTCCAGCACGAGTTCGGTGTGGTGTGCCAGGAGTTGGCGGTCGTTCGCGAGCCGCGCGTCCGCCGCGACCCGAGGGATCACAGCACCCCGAACTTCGCGAACGCGTGCGTCGCCCCCATGCCGTCGGCGACGGCGGCCCGGAACTCGCGCTCGATGGAGCGCTTGGTCGCAGCCGCGGCGACGATCTCGGCCGCGCGCGCGGCCGGAACCACCACGACGCCGTCGACGTCGGCCACGATCAGGTCGCCCGGTTCGATCCGGACGCCGTCGATCACGGCCGCGACGCGGTG
The DNA here is from genome assembly GCA_020161755.1 of Actinomycetota bacterium. Classification (GTDB taxonomy): domain Bacteria; phylum Actinomycetota; class Actinomycetes; order Propionibacteriales; family Propionibacteriaceae; genus Propionicimonas. The sequence goes on along the minus strand of JAIUOS010000001.1, from coordinate 152,708 downwards.
CGCGACCACCTCGTGACGCCCCTTGCTGTCGTACGGGATTGCCCCGGCGCCGGCGACCGGGAACCCGAGTCGCCGGACGGCCCGGATGTCACGGACGAGGCCGTCGGTGATCGCGCCCGCGGCGCCGCGGCGCTGGCAGGCGGTGGAGAGAAGTTCCCCCCAGACGGCGATGTCGGTCGCGCGTCCGGTGGGAGTGACGAAGACCTCGTCGGCCTCGATGGCGTCCAGCGCTGCCACCAGTCCGCGGAACGGCTGCTCCGGCACGTCGTCGACGCGCTCGATCTCGACGGGGAACGCGTAGCCGGCGATCACCTGGTCGGGCTCGAGTGGGTGGATCCCGGCGCCGAGGCACTGCTGTCGCAGGCCGATCGCGTCCAGGCAGTCCGAGACGACGGCCGAGCTCAGGTGGGTGCGGATGAGTTCGAGGTCGACGGTCGCGGAACGAAGCGGGTGCATGTGTTGACTCCTCGGAGGTGGGGATGGCGGGTCAGCTCTTCACCGCGCCGCCGGTCAGTCCGGCGACGAAGTAGCGCTGAAGGGCGAAGAAGATGATCAGGGGGGCGATGGTCGCGATCGTGGCCGAGGCCATCAGGGGACCGACGTTGGGGTCGTGCTCGCCGATCAGGAAGGCCAGCCGGACGGTCACCGTGGTGGCGTCGGAGTTGAGGAAGACCAGGGCGAACAGGAACTCGCTCCAGCAGATGATCAGGGTGTAGGCACCCACCGAGATCAACGCCGGCCAGGCCAGCGGCAGCATGATCGACCACAGGATACGTAGCCGGCTCGCGCCGTCGACGAGGGCCGCCTCGGTGAGCTCATAGGGCAGGCTGCGGAAGAAGCCGATCAGCATCCACACCCCGACCGGTAGGAACAGCAGGCTGTAGATCAGGCCGAGCCCGCCGAGCGAACCAGTCAGGCCGAGCTGATTCCACAGCAGGTAGATCGGGACGAGCGTCGCGGTCTGCGGCAGCAGCTGGGTGAACAGGGTAAGTCCGAGGACACCACCGACGCCGGGGAAGCGCCACTGGGTGACCGCGTAGGCGGCCGCCGACCCGAAGAGCAGGACCGCCGCAGTGGTCAGCAGCGCCACCAGGCCGGAGTTGGCCGTGGCCGCGAGCAGCGACCCGTCCGCAAGTGCGGTCTCGAACTGCACGAGCGTCGGGTGCAACGGGAGCAGCGTCGGCTTGAGCAGGCCGAGCTCCTCGTTCGGCTTCAGCGCCGAGATCACCATCCAGTAGATGGGAACCAGGGCGAACACGAGCGCCAGCACGAGGACGATCCAGCGAGCGCGGCCGCCGTGGCGTCGCCGTGCCCTGACCGGTCGGTGCGGCACCGTCCGAGGCGCGGCAAGGGTGGTCATGACGGCCTCCTCCGGGACGCGAACGCATAAGCGCCGATCGCGACCGCCATCAGGACGAACGAGAGGACCGAGAGCGCAGCACCCTGGTCGAGGCGGTTGTAGACGAAGGACGTCTTGTAGATGTCGAACGCGATGGTGGTCGTCGACGTGCCCGGGCCGCCCTGGGTCATGGCATAGGACAGGTCGAAGTAGTTGAACGTCCAGATGAACGCGAGCAGCGTGGTGAGGACGATGACGTTGCGCAGTTCGGGGATCACCACGTGTCGCACGGTGCGCAGGTAGCCGGCGCCGTCGAGTGAGGCCGCCTCGTAGAGCTCTGCCGGGATGGCCTTCAAACCGGCCGACAGCAGCAGCATCCAGAACGGGAACGCCTTCCAGACGTTCGTCAGCACCAGCGCCCACAGGGCGGTGTTCGGGTCGCCGAGCCAGTCGTGACCGGCGACGCCGAACCACGACAAGACCTCGTTGGCGAGCCCGCCGATCGGGTTGTAGATACCGAGCCAGACCGCGCTGACCACGACGCCGGGCATGACCCAGGGCGTGAGCAGGAGCGTGCGGACGAGGGTGATGCCGCGTCCGGGACGATCGAGCGCGAGCGCGAGGATGAAGCCCAGGACCGCCTGGAGCAGGATGCCCGACACCGTCCAGACCAGCGTGGTCCACAGCGTTCCGCCCAGGTCGCCGAACTCGAAAAGCTGGACGTAGTTCTTCAGGCCGACCCACGCACCGTCGTTCGGGCTGAGCCGATTGATGTGCAGGGAGATCCACAGGTTGTACCCGAGCGGGTACACCACGAGCCAGGCCGCGACCAGCGCGGGGATCGCGGCCAGTGCCCATCCACCCCACCGACGCCGGTCGGCCCGGAGGCCCCCGACCCGAAGGTCGGGGGACTCTGGAGCTGGTGCCGACACGACGTCGCTCACTGGAGGATCTGCTCGTTCACCTTCTTGTCGAAGGCAGTGAGTTCAGCGGTGACGTCCTTGCCCTCGTTGACCGCGGCGCGAGCGGCGACCTCGAAGGCTGCGGAGACCTGGGCCATCTGCGCCACCGGGGTGATCGGCAGGCCGCTGTTGGGGAGGAGCTGCTTGAAGGCGTCGAAGAACGGGTCACTCGCGAACGGCTCGCCGTTCATGCCGTCCACGAGCGGCGGGAAGGAGTTGTTGGACGCCAGGGTGACCAGGTTCTCGGGCTTCTCGAAGAAAGCCAGGAACTTGGCCGCGGCAGCGGCGTTCTTGCTCTTGGCGTTGACCGCGATCTGCCAGCCGCCCGCGGCGCTGCCGGACTTGCCGCCGGCCTCCTGTGCCGGGATGACGGCCAGTGCGTAGTCGGTGCCGAACGTGAGGTCGGGGTTGTTCTTCATGATCGCGTCGCGGACCCACGGGCCGCCGGTCATCATGGCGACCTTGCCGCTGGCGAACAGCTTGTAGCTGGTGGCCTCGCTCATGTTCGACTCACCCGGCGGGACCGCGCCCGTCGCAGCGATCTTCTGCAGCAGTGTGACCGCGGCGATCGTGCCGGGGTCGGTGCCCGCCACGGCCTGCGCCGGGGTGTCGGTGCTCAGGATGTGCCCGCCCGCGGTCTTCAGGTAGGGCCCGACCGCCTCGTACGCCATCGCGTAGTCGGAGTCGGTCCGGTAGACGTAGCCGTAGGTGCCGCTGTCCTTGAACTTCGCGACATCGGTCAGAAGCTCGTCCCAGGTGGCCGGCGGAGCGTCGATGCCGGCCTTCTTCAACAGCTTCGGGTTGTACCAGAAGGCGCGCGCGTCGGTGTCGATCGGGAGGGCGAACTGCTTGCCACCGACCTGTCCGATCTGGAGCAGGCCCGGGATGAACTTCGCCGTGTCGACACCGGTGTCCGCGATCGGCTGGGTGAGGTCGGCGAGGTAGCCGGCGTTCGTCCACGCCTGCACGTTGGGGTGGTTCACCCGGAAGACGTCGGGGCCCTGGCCCGAGCGCAGCGACGTGTTGAGCTTGGTGTCGTAGTCGGCGAAGTTGATCGCGTCGACCTTGACCGTGATGTCCGGGTTGGCTGCCATGAACGCGTCCGCGATCTTCTGCTCGGCGGCGAGGGTGGAGTCGCTGTTCGTGGTTGCCCAGGTGATGCTCACCTTCTCCCCGCTGCTCCCCGACTGAGTCGGCTGCGCCTGGTTTCCGGCGGTGGAGCACGCTGCCAGAAAGAGGCTGGCGGTACTGGCGATCCCGATCGCGACGGTCCAACGTCCATGTCGGCCCATGTGTGCATCTCCTATCGATAGTCGCTTATCGTTAGCCGCTAGATTGCTCTATAGTCATGGCAGTGTCAAGAGATCGCGAGGTCACGATGTCATCACATACGGCGCCGATGGGCGGCCCGCTGAGCAAGGCGCTGCTGTCGGACCAGGTGTACGAACTGGTCCGGGCCCGGTTGATCGCGCACGAGTACGAGCCGGGGACACGGCTCGTCGAGTCAGAGATCGCCCGGCAGCTCTCGGTGAGCCAGGCGCCGGTCAGGGACGCGCTGAGGCGGCTGTCCCACGAGGGTTTGGTGCTCCAGGTCCCGCGCCGCGGCAGCTTCGTGGCCGAGGTCTCGACCGAGGAGGCGCGCGACGCTTACCAGCTCCGGGCTGCGCTCGAGGGGTTCGCCGTGGTCGGCGCGGTGGAGCACCTTACGGACGAGGTGCTCGCCGACCTCGAGCACCACATCGAGGAGATGCACGAGGCGGCCGCCGACGACGACATGGCCGCGTTCATCGACGCGGACGTCCGGTTCCACAAGGCGGTCTGGGAGGCGTCCGGCAACTCCCTGCTCCCCCGGGTCTGGGCGCTCGTAGAGCCGACGATGCGGAACCTGACCACGGTCTCGAACCGGGTCTTCTTCCAGAACCTGGCCGAAATCGCCGACACCCACCACCCGCTCGTCGAGGGCCTGCGCCGGCGCGACCCGGCGGTCGGCGACCTCTTCCGTGAGCACGCTCTCCACATCTGGCGGCTCCTGGCCGAGGGGTCCAGGCAGGGCGGCTCCGACCGTCCGCACCGGGCCAAGGGCAACTAGCGGGGCCGGAGGAGTCGCCTCCCGGCCCCGCGCGTCCGAGTGGATCAGACCAGGACAGCTCCGTTCGAACTGGCGACGGTCTGGAAGTAGCCGTAGCTGTCCTTCCGGATTCGTCGGCCGCTGCCGTTGCCCTCGTCGTCGAGATCGACGTAGACGAAGCCGTAGCGCTTGGTGCGTTCGTTGGACGACGCACTGACCACGTCGATGCCGGACCAGACGAGGTACCCGACCACGTTGGCACCCTCAGCGATCGCCGCAGCCATCGCCGCGATGTGGTCGCGGTGGTAGTCGATGCGATAGGCGTCGTGGACGGTTCCGTCCGGCTCCAGCACGTCCCGGTCCCCCAGACCGTTCTCGGCCACCAGAATCGGGAGACCCGGGTAGCGATCGGCGAGCTTGAGCAGCGCGAGCTGGAACCCCGTGGGGTCGATCTGCCAGCCCCACCTGGTGCCGACGAGGTGCGGGTTGGGCAGGTCGCCGAGCACCTCCCACCCGGTGCTGTCGAGCATCGATCCGGGTCCATCCTGGAGAACTCGGGTCACGTAGTAGCTCACCGCGAGGTAGTCGGAGGTGTTCTCCCGGAGCAGGACGCGATCGGCGTCGGTGATTCCCAGTTCCAACCCCCGCTTCTCGCAGGCCCGTTCGAACCAGCGGGGGTAGGAACCCCGCACCATCACGTCCGCGGTGTAGTACACCTCCTGGTCGGCATGCTGGACGGCGAGCGCGTCCCCGGGCCGGGTCGAGGCCGGGTACGCGGTCATGTCGAGGATCATCGACCCCGCCTTGGCGCCGGGATCGATCCGGTGAACCGTCTGGACGAGGTGGGCGTTGGCAAGCAACTGGTGGTGAATGGCCTTGAGCTTGGTCTCGCTGACGTTGTCCAGTTCGTCCGCGAGGAGGCCGAGCGCCAGGTAGGGGTCCATCAAGCCGCTGTTGATCTGGTTGAAGCCCATCCAGTAGCCGACCTTGCCGGCGTACCGCTCCGCGACCAGGTCGACGTACCTGTTGAAGAAGTCGAGTACCTGCCGGTTCGCCCAGCCGCCGTATTGGGTGATGAGCGTGAGCGGCATCTCGTAGTGGGACAGCGTGATCACCGGGGTCAGCCCGGACTCGTTGAGCGTGTCGATCAGCCGGTCGTAGAAGGCCAGGCCCTCCGCATTCGGCTCGGCCTCGTCGCCGCGGGGGAAGATCCGACTCCAGTTGATGGAGGTCCGGAACGCGTTGGCCCCCATCCCGGCGAGCTCCTCGAGGTCTTGTTCGTAGGTGTCGTAGAAGCCGATGCCGTCCCGCTTGGGGTAGACGCCGCTGTCGTCGGCAAGGGCGTCCTCGATCTGTGCCTGCGAGGTGATCACCGCGATCTCGTGGGGATCGATGTCCGGGTCCCACCGCATGACGTCGGCCTGGCAGGGTCCCTTGCCCCCGGCGAGCCAGGCCCCTTCGGCCTGGTTGGCCGCGATCGCGAAACCCCAGAGGAAGCCGCGCGGGAAGGTACTTCCGGTCATGCCCGACCCCCGCTCCGGTTCTCGAGCGCGGCGAGGCGGCGGTCGAAGGTCTGGAAGACGCCGAGCACGTGGCCCGCCGTGATCACTTCGCTGTTGACCGTCATCAGGGTGTCCTGGGCGTGGCTGAACAGCAGGGTGAGGGAGTGCCGGGCGCCGGCCGCTTCGGCCTGGATCAGGTCGGTCTGCGCCTGGTGGGCCTGACGGATCTCGTCCCGTGCGGTCGCCAGCGCTACCTGGGCGGCGTTCGGGTCACCGCCGGCGAGGGCCTCGTAGGCCTTGCGGACCTCGCTACGGGCGTCGCCGGCATGCAGGATGATCGTCATCGCGGTGGTGGTCAATTCGTCGTCCATCGTGACTCCTTCGGTGCTCATGCTGCCGCTCCGGCGACATCGGGGGTGGTGGCGAGCTCGTCCTCTTCGGCCTCGTCCTCGACGAGCGCCTGACGGTCGTACGCCCGGAAGAACGGAAGCCAGGTGAGCGTGGTCAGGGCGACGACCACCAGCAGCAGGATCAGACCGGCGATCCCGGGGGAGACGATCCAGGTGGCGAACGGGAACGGGGTGTACCACATCTGGAACACCTGCGACGGGATCGGAACCAGCCCTGCCGACAGCGCCCAGTACACCAGCGCCGGCGGGATCAGGGAGTTGATCCAGAACGGCACCATCAGGAGCGGGTTGAACGCGATCGGGGCGCCGAAGACGATCGGCTCGTTGATGTTGAAGACCCCGGGCACCAGGGACGCGCGCCCGATGGCACGCAGCCTGGCCGACTTCGCCCAGAAGGCCATCATGATCACCAGGGGCAGCGTGGCACCGATGCCGCCGATGCCCACCCAACCCGAGTAGAGCACCTCCCAGGTGTTGATGTTCGTGGCCGGGTGCCCGGCCGCCACGGCGGCCATGTTGTCCTGGATCCCCTGGAGTTGCAGCGGGTAGATCAGCGGGAACAGGATCCACGCGCTCATGCCGAAGGAGTACAGGAAGGCGCCGATGAAGTAGAGCAGCACGAAGCCCCAGAAGCTCTGCACGATCGCGGTCAGGGGCGAGAACAGGGTCACGATGCCGGCGTAGATGTCGAGATGGCCGACGTCGACCAGCAACCAGGTCACCACGAGGGTGAGCAGGATCGGCAGCATCGAGTCGAACCAGACGATGATGAAGTCCGGGAGCGCGGTGGAGTTCCGGAACATCTTCAGCTTGGCGAACAGGTTGAAGATCGCCGCGACCGCGAGGCCGGCGATGATGCTGGTGAACATGCCCGTCGCACCGAAGCGCTCGAAGGTGAACGTGATCGAGGCACCGTCCTCACTGAAGGTCGGGCCGATCAGCATGAGGAACGCCGCCGCACCGGTCATTCCGGCAATGAGCCGCCGGTCCCGGAAGTCCTTGTGCTGCATCACCTGGTAGGGGATCAGGAAGGCGACGAACAGGCCCATCAGCCCGAACGAGAACTGGTTGATCGGGGTGAGGTTCGGCATCCACGGGAAGAAGTTGTTCAGGATCGAGATCAGCGTGATCAGTGAGCCGACCAGGATCATCGGGACGACGGCCATGATGGCTTCCTGGAGCGACTTGACCCAGACATTGCCGGTGAGCCGGTTCGCCACCGGGGAGAACTTGTCGCTCATGTAGTCGCTGAGCGACTCCATCCATGCGTTGAAGGACTTCATGCCTGCGCCCCCTGCCCCATGAGCTCCTCGATGAGCGCGAACGCGCCCGCCCCGTCGAGGCGGCCGTAGATCTTGTGCGGTAGCAGGGCCACCTTGACCCCGCGCGGTTCGACCTTCGCCCGGAGCTTGTCCTCCATGTAGGCCAGGTGCGGCCCGATCAGGAGCACCTCGATGCGGTCGGCGTACTCGTCGACCTCGGTCTCGCTGCGGGCGTCCACCACCAGTTCGGTGCCGGCCTGCTTCGCAGCCTTGCGAATGCTCTGTGCGAGGAACCCGCTGGAGGCACCGCCGCCGCACACTACGAGGACTCTGGTCGTCATCCTCAATCTCCTTCGTCTCTGGTCCGTCCCCGACGGTGTGCCCGGGTCCGACTGTGCTCCAACGGTGGTCCAGGGTCCACCCCACTCTCCAGCAACGCCCTTTCCGGAAGGCGGAAAGCGGGCTGTTCGGACCCGGGGCCCCGCGGGCCCAGAATGGTTCGTGATGGGACGTCAGACGAGGGGGTCGTGAATGGACGCCGGTCCGCAGCAGCGGCTCGTCGCCTGGCTGTCGGCACACCCCGGCAGCTGGAGTACCGAGGAACTCGCCCACGCGCTGGGGGTGACCAGCCGGAGCATCCGCAACTACATCACCCGTCTCAACGCCGCTGCCCCGGCTGAGCTCGTGCGCCGAACGGCCAAGGGTTATCGGCTGGCCGACGCGATCTCCACCACCACACCCCCCGCACCGTCCACTCGTGAGGCCGAGTCACGGCTCCTGACGCTCTTGCGTCTCGTTCTCACGGCCAACTCACCGGCGAATGTCTATGGGCTCGCCGAGGAACTCGGGGTCAGCGAGTCGACGATCGAGAACGACGTCCGGCGCCTTGCCCGCCTGGCCGACCGCCACGGCGTCCGGATCGTCCGTCGACAGGACGAGGTCTGGGTCGAGGGCCGTGAGGCCGACCAGCGGCAGCTGATGCGACAGGCGGTCACCGACGTGGATCGTCCCGCTGAGATGTTGACCACGGACAAGCTCGAGTCGGCGTACTCCTCTTACGACATCCGCGACATCAAGCGGCGGGTCGCGGCCGCCCTTGCGGACAACGGACTGCACTGCAACGACTACACGCTCAACCCGCTCATCCTCGATCTGGTGATTGCTGTTGACCGGATCACCGACGACCACACGCTCGAAGGGCTCGAGGGCGGGCCCCGGATTCAGGCCGATCCGCGACTCGCCGGGGCCGCGAGCAAGGTGACCGACTACCTCACTGGCGCCTACGGGGTCGAGTTCACCCTTGCCGAGATCGACGCTGTCGCGCTCCTGATCGCGAGCAAGACCACCCTCCTCAGGGGTGCCACCGACCATGACGTCGTGGTGGACCACGTCGGGACCGACCTGGTCGAGTTGGTGCGGACGATCCTGTCCAGGCTCGATGACACCTATCTCGTCGATCTCACGGACGACGCCTTCGTCACCAGCATTGCGCTGCACACGCACAACATGCTCCTCAGGGCGCGGGGGCGCCGTCCCCAGCCCAACCCACTCGCCGCGGGCATTCGCCGGAGCCATCCGCTGGTCCACGAGCTCGCCGTCTTCTATGCGAACGAGATCGAGCGGGAGACCGGCACCTCGATCGATCCGGATGAGGTCGGGTTCATCGCCTTCCACCTGGGTTCGGCGATCGACCGACGCCGGGACGCCGGCGGGCGCGTCACGATCTCGCTGGTCGTCCCCGCGTACCACGATCTCGCCCAACGGATGGCGGACAGGATCGCCACCGCCCTGGGAGACCGCGCTGTCGTCGAGCAGGTCATCGAGTCGGCCGAGCCGACCCTGGACCAGCTCTTAGGCAATCTCGTCGTGACCTCGCTCGCCGTCCCCGGGCTGCACCCGTCGCGACAGGTTCTGATCAGCCCGCTGCTCAGCCAGGCCGACCTCGATCTCATCGATCTCCAGGTCCGCAGCCAGCAGCAGCGCAACACGTGGATGCGCCTGGCCAGCCAACTGCACGAGCTCTTCCACGACCGGCTGTTCTTCGCCTCGCCGAACGCACGCGATCGTGAGGAGGTGCTCGCCCTCCTGTGTGGAGCCCTCGTCGACACTGCGGCCGTGCCCGGCGACTTCCTGGCCCAGGTCCTCCAGCGTGAGGAGCTCTCGGCCACCGCCTTCAACGACATCGTGGCGATCCCCCACACCCTGGGGATGCCCGCCCAACGCACCAGCATCGCCGTCGCCACGTTCGGCGAGCCCATTGACTGGGCGGGCACTCCGGTTCGCCTGGTCCTCCTCGTCGCCTTCAGCGCGCAGGACCGCAACCTGTTCAGGGACACCTTCGACCAGCTTGTGATCACCCTTACCGAGCCTCGCAACGTCGTCCGGCTCGTCGAGAGCGACGGCACGTTCGGAGGCTTCCTCCGGCAACTCGGCGAGCTGATGCAGGCGGAGTGAGTCGCCCGGCCGCGACTCGCGACCTGGCGCTCTCGGGGGACTAGCGGGGCGCCGGCCCGGTCGAGCCTCGGAGGAGCAGCGTCGTCGCGAGACGCTGCTGGTGGGGGCGGTCCGCCTCGGCCTGGGCCGCGATGGCCTCCACCAGGTAGGCGGCGGCGAGGCGACCCTTCGTTGCGATGGGCTGGCGGATCGTGGTCAGGCTCGGTGTCGTCCAGCTGGCCTCGGTCAGGTCGTCGAACCCGGAGACGGACAGCTCTCCGGGGACGTCGACCCCCGCCTCACGGGCGGCGTCGATGATGCCGAAGGCGATGATGTCGCTGAACGCAACCATCGCGGTCGGGCGCTGTTCCCGCGCCCACAGGGTCCGGAACGCCGCCACTCCCCCGGCCCGCGTGCACGGCGTCTCGATGACGGTGATGCCGTCGCTCTCCGGCGCCAGGCCGGCACCGGCGAGGCCGTCGATCGCGCCCTGCATGCGTCGCTGCACGGGCCCCCGCCAGTTCTGGTAGCCCCCGGGGGTGTCGGTCTCGATCGCCACGAACGCGATCCGCTCGTGCCCCTGCCGCAGCAGGTACTCGACGAGCTCGCGCATGCCGTCCGCCTCGTCGAGGTCGATGCTCGGCACACCCTCGTGCCATTCGCTGTCCACCAGCACGAAGGGGATGCCCCGCTGGCGCAGCGCCGTGACCTCGCCGCGGTCGTATTCCAGCCCGCTCACGATGAAACCGTCCACGGCTGCGTAGGGGATGGCCTTCAGCATCGAGCCTCGCAGCGGGGGGACGAGCAGCAGCGTCAGCCCCTCCTGCTGGCAGGTCTGCCCGATGCCCTGGAGGAACTGGGTGTAGTAGGGGTTCTCCAGCGCCATGTCGAGCTGCTGGGGCAGCAGCAGTCCGAGGCTGTCGGTGCGCTGGGTGCGGAGCATGCGCGCGGCCGGGTCCTGGCTGTACCCCATCTCCTCGGCGACCCGCAGGATGTTCTGCACGGTCGCCTCGGAGAGCTTGCGCGCGTCGTTGAAGGCGAGGGAGACAGCGGACTTCGACACGCCCGCGCGGTTGGCGACGTCCTGGATCGTGACGCGCCGCCGGACCATCAGAGAGCCTCGAGGACGACCGTGCTGCCTGGGCCGACGTGGAGCGGTTCGCGGAGGAATCCGCGCAACTCGGGGGTCGCCGTCGGGTCGAGGGTCACGCCTTCGCCGCGATGGACGACCACCGCTGCCGCCGCGTCGTCGAGAGTTCGCATGATGAGGACTGTATCGGGGTCGACGGCCGCGGTCCGGACAGTGCCGCGGCGAAGGGGTGCCAGCTCGGCCCGCTTCTGCGCGAGGTCACGGATCCCGGCCAGGAGCACGGGGTCCCAGGCCGACTCGTCCCACACCATGCCGGCCCGACAGCCCGGGTCGTTCTCGCCCGTCATGCCGACCTCGTCCCCGTAGTAGAGCATCGGCGCACCCGGGCAGGCGAACATCAGCGCGTAGGCGAGCAGGGCATCCCCGACCCGACCGCCGTGCCGCGTCAGGACACGCTCGGTGTCGTGCGAGCCGAGGAGGTTGAGCATGCCGTGGTGGTACCCGGCCGGGATGCTGTCGTGGAGCCGGTCGAGACCGTCGGCGAGCTCGCGGGCGTCGAGGGAGCGGTCCGCGGTGAACCCGAGGGCGAGGTCCCGCAGGGTGTAGTTCATGGTGCCGTCGGCGATGTCACCCTGGAGCCACTCGGACGGGTCGCGCCACTCCTCGGCGACGATGTACAGGTCCTCGCCGAGAGGCTTGACGACGTCGCGGAACTGCCGCCAGAAGTTCCGGTTGATGAAGTACGGGACGTCCAGGCGCCAGCCGTCGATGCCCTGCTCGATCCAGTACCGGGCGACCGCGAAGTGGTGGTCGCGCACCTCGGGGTTGTAGGCGTTCCACTTGGGCAGGTAGGAGCAGCCCGAACAGGTGCGGTAGTTCGGTTCGGGCTCGGCGGCGACCGGGAACCCCTCGACGGAGAACCAGTTGACGTACGGCGACCCGGCCTCGTTCGCCACCACGTCCCGGAACGCCCAGTGACCGTCGCCACAGTGGTTGAGGACGGCGTCGAGCACGATCCGGACGCCGCGGGCGTGGCAGGCGGCGACCAGGCGCCGGAAGGTGTCCAGGTCGCCGAGGCGATGGTCGACCGCGAAGTAGTCGACGGCGTCGTAGCGGTGGTTGGTGCGCGCCTCGAAGATCGGGGTGAGGTAGAGCGCGTTGACCCCGAGGGACGTGAGGTGGTCGAGGTGGTCGATGATCCCCTGGAGGTCGCCGCCGAGGAAGTTGTCGCGGGTGGGTTCGGCGTCCCACGGCTGCACGTCGGGTGGGTCGAGCCCGGGGTCGCCGTTCGCGAACCGCTCCGGGAAGATCTGGTAGAAGACGGCGTCGGCAAGCCAGTCGGGTGCGCTCATCAGTCCTTCAATCCGGTGGTGGCGATGCCGCGCACGAGGGCGCGCTGGAAGAACAGGAAGACGATGATGCTCGGCACGGTCGCCGTCAACGTCCCGGCCATCAGGTAGTTCCAGGACGTCCCGTACCGGCCGACGAAGGACGCCAGCCCGATCTGGATCGTCCGCATGTCGTCGTTGTTGGTGACCAGCAGCGGCCACAGGAAATCGTTCCAGGCGAACAGGAAGCTGAAGATGCCCAGGGTCGCGAACGCGGGCGTCGAGAGCGGCACCACCACGCGCAGGAACGTCCCGGCCCGGCTGCACCCGTCGATCCGGGCCGCTTCCTCCAGTTCCAGCGGGATGGTCGCGAAGTACTGGCGGAGCAGGATGATGCCGAACACGTCGGCGAGGCGCGGCACGATCAGCGCGGAGTAGGTGTCGATCCAGCCGAGGTTCGCGACGATCGAGTAGGCGGGGATCACCGTCACGAACGTCGGCACCATCAACCCGGCCAAGAGCAGCGTGAACAGGCTGCGCTTGAACGGGAAGTCGAGTCGCGCGAAGGCGTAGGCGGCCAGGGCGTCGAAGACGAGGTGCCCCGCGACGATGCCGGCGGCCATGACGAGGCTGTTCACGTAGTACTGGGCGAACGGGGCCGACTCCCAGGCCCGGGCGTAGTTCTGCCAGTGCCAGGAGGTCGGCAGCACCGAGGTGTTCGTGTAGGTCTCGGCCCGGGTCTGCAACGAGGTCGTGAACATCCACAGGAGCGGCACGACCACGACGATCGAGCCCGCGATCAGGATCGCGTGCCGGGCGAGGAGACCGACGGTTCGGCGCTTCATCGGTCGTTCCCCTCCGCTCCGCCGAGCCGCCACTGGACGAGGGTGACGCCCAGGACCAGGAAGAGCGTGACGAACGCGATCGCGGTGCCGTAGCCGAACTCGCCGAGGCGGAACGCCGTCCGGTACATGAACATGCCCAGGACCTCGGTGCCGCCGCGAGGGCCGCCCTCGGTGAACACGTACACCAGGTCGAACGCCTGGAAGCTGGTGATGAGAGCCTGGACGACGACGAAGAACGTCATCGGCGAGAGCAGCGGGACAGTGAGGTGGCGCAGTTGCTGCCAGCCGTTGGCGCCGTCCAGGCTGGCCGACTCGTAGATGCTCGCCGGGAGCGCCTGGAGCGCGGTCAGGTAGAGCACCGCGTTGAAGCCGATGTTCTTCCACACGGTCAGCAGGGTGAGCGCGCCGAGGGCGAGCCAGCGGTCCTGGAGCCAGTCGGGCCCGACGGTGCCGGCCTGCGCGAGCACGGCGTTGACCAGCCCCGAGGGGTCCAGGAGGTAGCGCCAGACGATCGCCGCGGCGACCGACGAGGTGACGACCGGCAGGAAGTAGATGGTGCGGTAGATGCCGAGCCCGCGGATCGGGGCGTCCAGCAGCAGCGCGACCGCCAGGCCGCTGACCACGCTCAGGACGCACACGCCGACCGCGTAGAGGACGGTGACGAGCAGGCTGTTCCAGAACTCCGGGTCCTGGGTGAGCGCCACGTAGTTGCCGAGCCCGACGAACGGCTTGGACGGGTCGAAGCCGTTCCACGACGTCAGGCTGATGTGGCCGGCGGAGACGATCGGGTAGAACACGAACACCCCGAGCACGACCAGCGCGGGCGCGAGGAACACCGCCGCCGTCAGGACCTGCTCGCGGTCGTAGCGACGACGGCGCGGCGCGGGCCGTCCGCCCGGGAGGGACTCTCCCGGACGGACGGACACCGGCGCGAGGCTCACTGCCACTCCACTCAGCCCTTGGCGATCACGTCGTTGACCGCCTTCTCGGCGGCCGCGAGCGCCTCGTCGACGGTCGCCTCGCCGGCGAACGCCTTCTCGATCTGCTGGGCGAACGCCAGGGAGATCTTCGGGTACAGCGGGGTGTTCGGACGGGCGTGTGCGTCGGCCATCTGCTCAACGTAGGGCAGGAGGCGCGGCTCGGTGTTCTTCACCCAGTCCAGGTAGGCGCTCGACGTCGCCACCGAGTTCGTGACCGGCAGCATGCCGGTCTTCTCGCTCCACTTCGTCACCTGGTCGGCCGAGAGGAACCAGGACAGGAAGTCGGCGGACGCCTTCGCGTTCGCGTCGGAGTTGTTGAACACCATCGCCTGCTCGCCGCCGAGGTTGGTCGCCGGCTTGCCGTCGCTGGGGTAGGGAGCCTTCGCGACGCCGAAGTCGAACGGCGGGTCCGCCGCCCAGATGCCGACCATCCACGAACCCTCCTGGGCCGATCCGCCCTTGCCCTTCTCGAACTCGCCCCACTTGCCGTACGGCGAGGCGCCGGACTCGATCAGGTCGACCCAGAACTGGAGGGCCTTCTTGCCCGCCGGGGTGTTGAACGCCGCCGCGGAGTTGTCGGCGGTGAGGAACTCCCCGCCGGCCTGCCATAGGTTCACCTGGAAGTTCCACGTCACGCCCTCGCCGCTGTCGCCGGCCTGGGTGTACAGGTCGTAGCCCGGCTTGCCGGTCTTCGCGAGGATCTGCTTGGCGTCGGCCATCAGCTCCTCCCACGTGGTCGGGGGCTCCTCGGGATCGAGGCCGGCCTGCTTGAACAACGTCTTGTTGTACATGTACGCGAGGTTGTTCGCCGACACCGGCACCGACACCTGCTTGCCACCGATGTTGCCGAACGAGGTGAGCGCGGGGTTGATGTCGGACAGGGTCTCGGCCGGCATCAGGCCCTTCAGGTCGGCGAGGGTCCCGATCTCGTTGATCTGCGGCACCCAGACGAGGTCACCGATCGCGATGTCGGGCAGCGTCTTGGACGTGGACGCGGCCCGCAGCTTGGTGAGGAAGTCGGCGTTGGGGATCGTGGAGATGGTGATCTTGGTCTGCGGGTGCGCCTTGGTGTACTCGCCGACCAGTTCCTGGAAGGTGTCGGCGTTCGTGCCGTCCCAGTAGTTCCAGACGGTGATCTCCGCGGCCGCGGCCGTCGACGATGACGAGCTCGCCGTCGAGGTGCTCGACGGCCCGGCACAGGCCGTGAGCGCGAGGAGGCTTGCGACGCCGGCGGCGACAAGCCTGAGATGACGATGCATGGTTCGTTCCCTTCAGAGGTTGTGGCGCTGGTTGCCGCGCCCGGATGTGTCACTGCCGGCGAGCTGGTACCAGCTCGTGCTGTTGGGGGGGAGGGTTGCCGGGTCGGTCCCGGTCGACGTGGCGACCACGTGACGACCGGCCGGCCAGGCGGCGGGGACGGGCTGGGCCCGGGAGGTGAGGTTCACCACGCAGAGGCCGTCGCCGCGGGTGAAGCCGAGCAGGCCGTCGGGGCCGGCGAGCCAGCGCAGCGGCCCGGTCCCGAACAGGGTGCGGCGCGCGCGGACGAGGTCCCGGTACAGCGTGAGTGTCGATGCCGGGTCGGCCTTCTGGGCGTCCCTGGCGTAGCCGGCGAGCCAAACGGGTTGGGGCAGCCACGCCGGTGCGGCACCGTCGGGAGAGAAGCCGAGGTTGGTGCGGCTCGCGTCCCAGGGGAGCGGGACGCGGCACCCGTCGCGGCCCAGCTGCTCGCCGTCGGAACGCAGCCAGATCGGGTCCTGGCGGGCCCCGTCCGGCAGGTCGAAGACCTCGGGGAGCCCGAGCTCCTCGCCCTGGTAGAGGAACGCCGAGCCGGGCAGCGCGAGCAACAGGCCGGCAGCGGCCCTCGCCCGTCGCAACCCGAGTTCGAGGTCGGTCGGGCCGGTCCGACGGGCCGCCGAGATCATGTCGGTCGGCGGGGGCGCGTCGAGGGACTGCGACTGGCCGTACCGCGTGGCGGCCCGGTGCACGTCGTGGTTGGACAGCGCCCAGGCCGGGGCGGCCCCGGCCACCCGGAGGGCGTTCTCGATGGCCTCGCGCATGCGGTCGGCGTTCCACGGCTGGACCAGCAGGCCGAAGTCGAAGGCCTGGTGGAGCTCGTCGGGGCGCAGGTAGGACGCCAGCGAGTCCTGCGACGGGAGCCACACCTCACCGACGAAGTACTTGGCGCTCGGGTAGGTGTCGCCGAGCGCGCGCCAGCCCCGGTAGATGTCGTGGACCTCGGGCTGGTCCCACATCGCGTAGTTGTGCCCGGTGCCGTGGTGGTCGGGGAGGCCGTCCGCCTTCACGTTGCCGTGGGCCACGTCCACCCGGAACCCGTCCACGCCCCGGTCGAACCAGAAGCGCAGTACGTCCAGGAACTCCTTCGCGACCTCCGGGTTGCGCCAGTTGAAGTCGGGCTGGGAGCTGTCGAAGCTGTGCAGGTACCACTGCCCGGGTTCGCCGTTCGGCTCGGCGACCCTGGTCCAGGCGGCGCCGCCGAACACGCTGCCCCAGTTGTTCGGGGGCAGGGAGCCGCCCGCGCCGCGTCCGTCCCGGAATACGAACCGTTCGCGCTCCCGGCTGCCCGGTGGGGCGAGGAGGGCGGCCCGGAACCAGGCGTGCTCGGTGGAGCAGTGGTTCGCGACCATGTCCATCAGGACCTTCAGGCCGAGCTCGTGTGCACGGTCGAGGACTGCGTCGAAGTCGGCCAGGGTGCCGTAGGCGGGATCGACAGCCCGGTAGTCGGCGATGTCGTAGCCGTGGTCGCGCTGCGGGGACAGGTAGCACGGGTTGAGCCAGATCGCATCGCACCCCAGCGCCGCGATGTCCGCCAGGCCGGCGCGCAGGCCGACGAGGTCGCCGACCCCGTCGCCGTCGCCGTCGCGGAACGAGCGCAGGTAGACCTGGTAGACGACCCCGTCCAGCGGCAGGTCGCCGCCGACAGCCGGCACGGAAGCCCGAGGCTCCCTGAGGGTGTCGCTACGAACCATGCCCTGACCGTCCTGACGCTGAACCGGAGCTCTCTCCGGGTGGGGTGGAATGTTCACTAAACCGATCCAACACTCGTCCGGCCGAGCTGTCAAGAGGGTGCTTTCGGTGGCGAGCCGCCCGGTCATACAGTTTCGTACACCGGACGGTCAGGCCGTCCGTCCCCGGTCGGCGGTCTACGATGCCCGGAACCAACCGACGAGAGATGGCCGCCAATACCCCTCGAGATATGTCTGATGAAGGGTATTGGTAGATGAGCCGAATCACCGGCAACGGTTTCCCCCACCTCGAACACACCCCCTCCCCCCGCACCGCCCGCCGCGGCCTCGTCGCCGCCGTAGCTGCAGCCGCGACGCTCGGCCTTCTCGCCCCGGGGGCGTCCCCCGCAGGGACGGACGCCGGGGGCGTCGCGAGCCTCACCGCCGCGCCGCACCGGGCGTCCACCCCGAGCGGGGCCACCCTGCTCGCGTCCACGACGACCGTGACCGGCCTCAAGGCGGCCACCCCGCTGTACAAGCGGCGTCCGGTCACCAAGGACCGTCTGGTCGTGGTCCTGCTGCAGAACTCCACCCACGAGGAGACCGGCGTGCTCCTCGCCGACGACGCCCAGTTCAAGACGTCCTACTTCGTCGACATGAAGGCCTGGCTCGAGCGCGTCTCGCAGGGCCTCTACGAGTACGTTCCGGTCGGCGACGGCGTCTACAAGGCACCCGCGTCGGACGCGACCATGGCCGAGACCGAGGCCGGCTGCCCCGGCTCGAGCCCGTCGAAGGACGCCGACGCCTTCCTCAAGGGCATGGGCCTGGAATCCGGGCGCGACTACGACACCCTCGCGATCCAGATGCAGAACGACGGCTGTGTCTGGTCCGGCCTGGGCACGGTCGGTGACCCGCGCGGCAAGGGCGGCGGCATCTGGATCGACCCCGGCTCGGTGATGGGCGTCCGCATGCACGAGTTCGGCCACAACCGCGGCATGCAGCACGCGGCCGTCACGTTCTGCCCCCGCGGGAAGATGACGAAGTGCACCGACCAGGGCGGGGCGACCGTCCCCTCACCGCTCGGCTTCACCGACGCCGCCGTGGGCTACACGGCCGTCGAGCGGCTGGGTGCCGGGTACATCCTCAACAGCCAGTACCGCTACTCCAAGGGCACGGGGACGCTGAAGCTGACCCCGGCGTACGCGCCGCGGTCGGCCGGCGGCCTGCGGGCCCTGGAGGTCCCCGGCGGCAAGGGCTACCACTACGTGATCGAGTACCGGAAGCCGCAGGGGACCTTCGACACCGGCGTGTCCCGGGCACCCGGCATCCGGATCTACAAGGTCGCCGTCAAGAACGGCAAGCCCGACTACATCCACGGCGCGATGGTGCGCATCGCCGAGGGACCCACCGAGTGGGGCCAGTTCGACCCGGGCGAGTCGCTGAAGGACGGCAAGCTCACCATCAAGGCCGGCAAGAACGGCCTGGTGACCGTCAGCCGTTCCTGAGCTGGCCTGAACAGCACGATCGGGCACCGCGGGGTTCGTCCGCGGTGCCCGATCGCTGTCCGGGCGGAGGTATCGCCCCCGATTCGGGCGCAATGTGCGTTCTGGCTGCCGGAACCGACGAATCCGGGGGGAATCCTCCCACCAGCCCGGCCGGGGAATCGGCGGCAGGCATTGAACTCCATCGCTCGGCGGGGGCAAATTCGAGGAAGCCGTCGGACGAACGGAGTGGGAATGGCATCGCGCAGGCGCCTCAACACGAGTGGGCGATTCCTCGACCACCGGCGAGCGGTGTCCTGGCAGCGACGTGTCGTGGTCCTGTCCGCGCTCATGTTGAGCCTGCCTCTGTTCGCCGCCTGCACAACGCCACCCGCCCCGTCCCCGACGAGCGCGGCGACCAGAACGAGCAACGCAACCTCGGCGGCCGCAGAGCCCGGTGAACTGCACTGCGCGGATGCCTACACCAGACAACCGAGCGAGTCAGACGCGGTGTCCTTCACCACGGCCGGCGTCGGGTTCGCCCTGCTGAGCAAGGCCGGCTTCGATCCGATCCCGGCGACCGAGGGTGGACTCACCCTTCCTCCCGACGCACCCCAGTACTTCTCCAAGTCACCGCTCCACCTCAAGAGTGGTGTGGCCTGGGCCGAGATCACCGCGGTCCAGGGCGACATCACGTTCGCGTGGGTGCCCGCCGGGGTGTGGACCGGCTCCCCCGGCTGGTCGCTCGCGCCCTACCTCGCCGCGACCGCCCGCTTCGAGTCGTGCGGGGGCTCCTACACCGGCTTCCTGGGCGGCGTCCTCACCCCAAAGTCGAGGGAGTGCGTCACCCTCGACATCCGGAGCAACCTCAGACCCGAGGGGGAACGCGTTCGCGTCCCCATCGGCCGGGACGCCTGCACCTAGAGAAAACAGCGCGGCAAGCAGCGACCCCCGGCTGGTCGCTCGCGGGTCCGCGACCGAGTGCGCGCCACCCGCCGCCGCCCCTCCGACTTGTCAGAACGTCAGGTCGCTATAGCGGTCCCAGGTTCTGACAAGTCGGTGGGGACGCGGGTGCGGCTGGCGCTGCCGGCGCGGGGGCCGTTCGACGCCGCCGGCGTGTTCGCGTGGGGTGGACTCACCCTTCCGCCCGACGCCCCCAGTGCTTCTCCAAGTCGCCGCTCTACCTCAAGAGTGGTGTGGCCTGGGCCGAGATCACCGCGGTCCAGGGCGACATCACGTTCGCGTGGGTGCCGGCCGGGGGTGTGGACCGGCTCCTCCGGCTGGGCACTCGCGGGCCGCGACCGGGTGCGGCGCGAGGTATCACCCCCGATTCGGGCGCAACGTGCGTTCTGGCTGCGCCAACTGACGAATCCGGGGCGAATCCTCTCACCCGGGTCCGTGAGAGGGCTGGGCGAACCCAAGAGTTATCGATAACCTTTGGTCATGGAAGCGACCCCGTCCAAGCCGGCAACGATCTACGACGTCGCCCGGGTGGCCGGTGTCTCGCACCAGAGCGTTTCGCGCTACCTGCGCGGCATCAGCGGCCAGCGGTCGCGCACGGCCGAACGCATCGAGGCCGCGCTCGCCGAGGTCGACTACCGGGCGAACATCACCGCGCGCAACCTGCGCCGGGGACGCACAGGCATGATCGCCCTGTCCATCCCGAGCCTCGACCAGCCCTACTTCGCCGAGCTCGCCCAGGCCGTCATCCGCGCCGCGCGCGAGGTCGACCTGACCGTCTTCGTCGAGACCACCGAGAACGACCGGCGCCTCGAGCAGGCCACCCTCGAGCACTTCGGCGGTGACGTCGTGGACGGCGTCATCTTCGCGCCCAACATGGTCGACCGCGACGACCTCCAGGCCGCCCGGGTCGGGATCCCGCTCGTCCTGCTGGGCGACCGTATCGTCGACAGCGGCTTCGACCACGTGACGATGTCGAACCGGGCCGCCGCGGACGCCGCGGTCACCCACCTCCTCGAACAGGGCCGGACGCGGATCGTCGCCCTGGGCGCCGAGCCCCACCGCGAGTTCGGTGCGGCCACCCCGCGTCTGCGCGGCTACCAGGACGCCCACGACCGGTTCGGCGTCCCCGTGCACCCCGAACTGGCCGTGGTCGCCGGCACCTGGCTGCGGTCGGACGGCTCGGCGGGCATGCAGGCCCTGATCGACCGCGGCGAACAGTTCGACGCGGTGTTCGCCTTCAACGACGCCCTCGCCCTCGGCGCCCTCCGCGCCCTCCAGTCGTCCGGACGCCGGGTGCCGGGCGACGTGGCACTGGTCGGCTTCGACGACACCCAGGACGCCCGCTACTCCACGCCCAGCCTCACCTCGATCGAGCCCGGACGACACGAGTTGGTGAAGACGGCGGTGGCCATGCTCCAGGAGCGCATCGACGGGTCGACGGTGCCCGCGCGTGAGCGCGAGGTCGGCTTCTCACTCCAGGTGCGGGAGAGCAGCGTCGGCTGAGCCGACCTCAGCCGACGAGCTGGAGGAAGTCCGTCCCGCTCAGCGCGACGGCGCCGTCCGAGAGGTCGACGCGAACCATCGCCCCGCGGAACACGACGTCGTGGACGCCGACCGCCCGCTCGGTGCGCGGGGACAGCCGCACCAGGTCGAGCTGGACGCGTCCGTCCCCGTCGAACGACCACTCCAGGTCGACGGCGATCCCCGGACGCGCCACCAGGCCGTTGACCGACCCCGCGCCGAACTCGCGCGGCACCGCCGGGAGCAGCTCGATGACGCCGGCGTGCGACTGCACCAGGCACTCGGCCACCGCGGCGACCACGCCGAAGTTGCCGTCGATCTGGAACGGTGGGTGCGCGGTGAACAGGTTCGGGTAGAGCCCGCCCACCCACTCGCCACGGTCCTCGGTGATGTCGCGGAGGAGGAGCTCGAGCAGGGCCCCGATGCGCTCGGGCTGGTGCAGGCGGGCGCGCATCAGCATCTTCCAGGTCAGTGACCAGCCCGGCCCCTCGTCCCCGCGCTGGTCCAGCGTGCGCCGCGCCGCGTCCTCGAACGCGGGGTCGACGGCACCGTCGGCCGGGTGGATCCGGTAGAGGTTGCTGAGGTGCCGGTGGGTGGGGTCGGGGACGCCGAACGCCGCGGCCCATTCCTGCACGGTGCCGTCCGGACGGATCCGGGGCTGCGCGATCCGGGTCAGGGCCTTCGTGGCCAGGTCAGTGCGCGCGTCGGCCAGGCCCAGTCGGTCGCTGATGGCCAGCGCGATCCCGAGCAGGTCGGCGATCATCTCCAGGTCCGCGGCGGACGACTCGGCCGCCGACCAGATCCCGCCGTCGGCGGTCCGGAACTGGTTCTCCGGCGAGGTCGACGGCAGCGTCCCGAGGGTTCCGTCCGGACGTTCCTGCAGCCAGTCGAGCGCGAAGTCGACCGCCCCCCGGACGCTCGGCCAGGCCGCCGCCACGAAGTCGTCGTCCGCCCCGAACGCGATCCGGTCCCAGAGGTGCCGGACCAGCCACGCGCCGGCCAGCGGCCAGAAAGCCCACTTGGGGTCGTGGCCACCGTTGCCGACCGGCAGCGAGTAGCCCCAGATGTCGGCGTTGTGGTGCGCGACCCAGCCCGGGGCGCCGTACCACTCCCGGGCGGTCACGGCGCCCGTCCGGCTGAGCCCCTCGATCAGGTCGAACAGGGGCGGCAGGCACTCCGGGAGCGCGGTCACCTCGGCCGGCCAATAGTTCATCTGGACGTTGATGTTCGTCGTGTAGTTCGAGCTCCAGGCGGCCTGGAGCGAGTCGTTCCAGATGCCCTGGAGGTTCGCGGGCACCCCACCGGCCCGCGAGCTGGCCACCAGCAGGTAGCGCCCGTAGTCGAACATGAGCCCGAGCAGGTCGGGGTCGGAGGCGACCACGCCGGCGGGGGCGGACTGCGCCGCGGCCACGCGCACGTCGGTCGGCGCGCTGCCAGGCGTGCCGAGGGTGAGGCTCACCCGGCCCAGCAGCTCGGTGACGTCGGCGAGGTGGCGCCGGCGGACGGCGTCCAGGTCGGCGGACGCGCGCTCGACCCGCCGCACCGCGCTGGCGGCGGCCTCGACCGCCGTGCCGATCGGCGCCTGCGCGATGCCGACGAACGTCGTCTGGGTGGTCAGCACGACGCTCACCGTGGTGGCGCCGACGATCGTGAGGCCGCTGCCGGTCGCCGACTCGACGCCGTCATGACGGACGCGCGCCACCGCGGCTCCCTGGAGGGCCGCGCCGGGGACGTCGGAGTACAGGACGGGGTCGTCGAGCTCGTCATGGCGGGGCGCCACGTCGGACGGCAGCTGCACGAGGAGCTGGACGAGGCCGTCCGCCGCCGACGCGGACAGCGTCCGGAGCGGCGTGGTCAGCGCGATCCGCAGCCGCGGGAGCACGCCCACCGAGGTCCGCAGTTCGTGGACGATCACGCGGTCGGGGTGGCTCACGTACGTCCGCCTCGTGACCCGGGACCCACCCAGGTCGAACGCGCTGGTGTGGGTGGCCGTGCCGAGGTCGAGGACGCGCTCGTACGCCTCGGTCGGCCCGGTCACGCCCAGGTGCAGGTGGAGGTCGACGAACGGCAGGAACGCCTGGCTGTGGCGGTGCTGGAGCCGGCGCAGGGCCGCGTCCCCGCCCGCGTAGTCGCCGGCGGCGATCCGGGCGCGGGCCTCGGCGAGCGCCGCCTGCGCCTGTTCGGGGGTCGGACGCGGTGCCGCGTACTCACTGCCCGGCGATCCCGACCAGGCGGTGCCGTCGTTGACCTGGAGCCGTTCGTCCGAGCAGCCGGCGAAGAGCATGGCGCCGCTGTGGCCGTTGCCGATCGGGAGCGCGTCGGTCCAGGCCGCCGCGGGCGTGCCGAAGCGGAGGGTGCGATTCATGGGTCAGTCCTTCGTGCTGCCGCTGGTGAGGCCGTTGACGATGAAGCGGAGTCCGAACACGACGAACAGCACCGCGGGGACGGCGAGCAGGACGAGGCTCGCGTTGTAGCGTCCGAACTCCTCGGTCGTCCGGCCCAGGACGTTGGAGAAGGACGAGACGGCCTGCGCGGCCGTGGCCATGTGCGGGTCGGAGAAGAGCATCGAGGGCCACAGGAAGTCCTGGAGCGACCAGATGAAGCAGAGCACGACGAGGTTGGCGATGGCCGGCTTGGCCAGCGGCAGGAAGACGTGCCAGAAGACGCGGAAGTGGCCGGCGCCGTCCAGGGTGGCGGCTTCGATCAGCGACTCGGAGATGTTGCTGCCGTAGTTGCGCATCAGCAGCACCCCGAACGGGATGGTCAGCGCGGCCTCGGGGAGCGCGACCCCCAGGAAGTTGTTGAAAAGGCCCATCTCGTTCGTGATGTGGAAGATCGGGATGATCAGGGCGGTGCCCGGGACGGCGAGGAAGAGCAGGATGGCCGCGAACAGGATCTCGCGTCCACGGAAGTGCAGCTGGGACAGCGCGTACCCGGCCAGGACGCTCACCGAGACCACGATCAGGGCGTGCAGCGCGCCGAGGACGAACGAGTTGACGTAGGTCATCGGCAGCGACACGTCGCCGATGGGCTGGGTGAACAGGGTGACGTAGTTGCCCAGGCCGGCGCCGTCGAAGGACTTCTTGACCGCGGCGTACAGCGGGAAGGCGAACACGATTCCCATCAGGCCGAGGAGCGCGTAGATGATGACGCGGTCGCGGGGGCGCGTGATCAGGATGCGCATCGGGTTGTCGTCGGTGGACGGCCGCTTTCGCGGCGTCCGGGGCGGTGCCGCGGGGGCTTCGGTGCGCACCGGATCGGTGCGGGGGAGTTCGGTGACGCTCATCGTGATGCCTTCCGGGTGATGACCATCTGGACGATCGAGATCGCGAGGGCGATGAGGAGGACGACGATCGAGGCGGCGGCCGCGTACCCGATGGTCTTGCCGCCGGAGTTCACGTAGCCGTAGAGGTAGGTGCCGACGATCTGCGTCGTGGTGCCCGGCCCGCCGTGGGTCGAGAACAGCACCTGTTCGAGCGCCCGGAACGAGCCGAGCAGCAGCGACAGGATCACCGTGATGTGGGTGGAGCGCATCATCGGGTAGACGATCGAGCCCATGATGCGGAAGGTACCGGCGCCGTCGATCAGCGCGGCTTCGAGCGCGGACGTCGGCAGGGCGGCCAGGTCGGCGGTGTAGTACATGATCGGCAGCCCGATCAGGTAGCAGAAGATCAGGATGACGGCGGTGTAGGCCCAGACCGGCGAGGTCAGCCACGCCTGCGCCAGGCCACCGAGGCCGACGGCCCGCAGCGTCTCGTTCACCGCTCCGTACTGCTCCTGGAGCATCGAGCCGAAGATCGTGGCGACCAGCGCGAGCGGGGTGAGGGCCGGCAGCAGGAACAGCAGGTAGAACAGCTTGCGCATCTTGACCCCGGCCGACAGTGCGACCGAGATGAAGAACGCCACCGTGAGGGACGCGCCGATGCTGGCCGCGGCGAAGACGAGGTTGTTCAGGATGGAGCGCAGGAAGACGTCGTCCTGGAACAGGTTGATGAAGTTGGTGAACCCGACCTGGATGGGGCGCAGGAGGGCGATGCCGACCCGCTCGGTGCTGGTCTGGGCCAGGAACACGATGCTGTAGACGTAGTAGACCGCGTACACCACCAGCAGCGGGATCAGGAAGAGGACCGCGGTCTTCGCGTCGCTCCGTGACCGCCGGCGCCGGGGTGTGGTTACCTGCTCGGACATTGGGGTTCCCTTGGGTGTGAGGGGGTGGTGGGCCTTCCGCCGGGACGACCCACCACGGGATGTGGGCTAGAAGTTGCCCTTCTCGAGCTTGTTCTGGTCGCTCTGCGCGGCTTCCTCGGCGGAGAGGTGGCCGTTGACCACCTGGAGGACGTTCGCGCCGACGAAGTCGGCGAAGGCGCCCATGTTGTTGCGGTCGCCGTGCGGGGCGTTGATGAGCTTCACCATCGTCGCGTAGCTCTCCTTCTGGAGCTCGGTGGTGAGCGTGCCCTCGGGCAGCTGGTAGCCGTTGACCGCCGGGACGCCGATCAGCGTGGTGGCCCAGGCGTCCACGCCCTTGCCGGCCGCCATGTACTCGACGAAGGCGGACGCCGCGTCCATGTGCTTCGACTTCGCCGGGATGCCGAGGGTGACGTCCAGGAACGCACGCAGGGACGCCTGGTCGGCGGACTGCGCCGGGAACGGGAGGATGCCGTAGTTGCCCTTGAGGATCCGTCCGGCCTCCCAGGAGCCGTTGAAGACGACGGCCGCCTTGCCGGTGTCGAAGGTGTTCATGGCGGTGGCGTAGTCCATGTCGAGGGTGGCCTTGGGCAGGACGCCGTCGTCGTAGAGCTTCTTGTACGCCTGGAGCCCGGCAACGTAGGACGGGGCGTTCCACGGGCCGTTGTTGTAGCGCACGTTGTTGAAGAAGTCGGGGTCGGTCTGGCCGACGACGGTGAGGGTGGCCTCGTCCTGGAACCACGGGTCGGCGGGCATGACGGCCGAGAGGATCTTGGGGTCCTTGGCCTTCAGGGCGTCCGCCATGGCCTTGAACTCGGCGACGGTGGTGGGCGCCTTCACGCCGACCTTCGCCAGGATGTCGGCGTTGTAGATGCCGATCGCCGAACCGGTGGAGTAGAGCGGCACCGCGTGCAGCTCGCCGTCGCTGAACAGCCGCTTGGTCTGCTCGACGGTGCCGGTGGTGAAGGCCTTGCCGAGGGCGTCCGCGTTGGGCCAGTCGGAGACGGGGCTGAGGTAGTCCTCGACCTCACCGGCCCAGGCGCCGGGCTGGACGCCGAGGACGTCGATGGCCTGGCCGGCGCCGAGGGCCGAGGCCACCTTGGCCTTGTAGTCCTCGCGGGCGATCTCGGTGTAGTTGACGGTGATGCCGGGGTTGTCCTTCTCGAACGCCGCGATGATCGGCTTCACGACCTCGGCGCCGGGAGCGCCCGCCCAGCTCCAGTACTCGATGGTGGTCGGCTCGTTCGAGCCGGCGGTCTGCGCGGCGTTCCCCTGTGCTGAGCAGCCGGTCGCGACGAGCGCGAAGGCGGCGGCCGCCAGGCCCGCGATCCTCAAGAACTTCATTGTTACTCCCCTGCGAGATGCCTCGCCGTTGATGGTGGTGGATCCTCCGGAGGTTCTCTTGTCGCGACCGTGCTAGCACTCCGGGATGGCAAAAGTGTTATCGATAAAAGTTTGGGTGTCAAGAGTCTGCGATGGGCAGGTTCCGGCGGCTGGGCGGCGGGCGGGAGGATCCGCGCTCGATCGCGCCGGGAAGTGGCTCCCGCCCGGCGGCGCCGGACGAATCCGGGGCGAGTGCTCTCACCGGCCTGGTAGAGCCCGGCGTGGGCCACCGGTGACGGACACAACCCGAGAGCAGCGAGGAGCTCCGGCAGGCTGGGTCGGAACTCGAGCTGAGAAGCGCAGAGGGTGACAACCTCCTGAGGTGCACCGCAGGCGTCGTTACCGAGGAACTCGGATTTTCACGGCCCTCCCGCCGACCGCGCACAACGCTTCCCGCGGAACTCGGCTTATCGAGGCCGAGAACCGCCTCATAAGCCGAGAAACGCGGTAACGGCTCGCCGCCCCTCCCGACGAGGCCTTCATAAGCCGAGGTTCGCGGTAACGACGAGGTCGAGGGCGCCGCGGACCAACCATGCATCGGCGGGCGCCGCTCGGAGATCCCGGCGTCGGCCGGTAGGCCCAACTGGACTTGGACCACCCAATGCGGTCCTCAGAAGATGCCTTTCACAAGCACAAACGCACACCCCACTGTTTCTGTCGTCGTGCAACTTGCGTGCACTATCAACGCAACAGGAGTGCCCGCCTTGCACGAGCCTTGGTGCGCCGCCACCTGTCCGGGGCTCGCGACGATTGGCTTCAGGTCAGGTCGCACGTCGGCTGAGGACGGGCTGGGCCGGTGTGGCTAGCGCGGCGATTGCAGCCGCGACCAAGGGCACCGCGACAATGACGATCCCAGACACCAGCCAAGGGATCACAAGCACCGGCGTGTTCTTCGTTTCACCGGAGGTGTAGGTAAGGGCGAGCGGCGCCGCGGTGAGCACGCCAATGCCCATCCCCAGCAGGCAGCCGACCAGTGCCAGCAGGCCGGCCTGCGTGGCAGCCAGGCGGCGGCTGAGCCTTGGGTCGGCACCCACAGCTTCGAAGGTGGCAAGGAACGGGCGCAGTTCCGCGGTACCGAGAATGGTAGCGACGGCGGCGGCGATGATAGCCAGCAGCCCGACCGTCCCTGTGAGCAGCCACAGCTGCGAGAACCACTGCGGGGTCGGTTGGTAGCCGCGCTCCACCCAGATCGTTGTTTCCGGATCGTGCAAGGCGGCGTCAATGCGTGCCGCAACCTGCTCGCTGATCGGGCCCCGCGGATCGATGACGCGCAGTTCCCAACCCTCGGGCACCCAGCCCAGCGTTGCAGCGGCCTCGGTGGTCACCAGTGCACCCTGCCGCTGTGGGGACGCGGCCCGCGAGATCAGCTCAGCTGTCACTGCGGTGGCCGGTACCGAGACAATGCGCTGCTTCGAACCGGAGTCGGCGCTGTAGTCCCAATAGAAGACGCGCAGCTTGCCGTCGACGAGCTCATTCAGCCCACCCTCGCCCGGCTGCCGGTCGGTGTTCACCAACACCCGGCCGGCGCGCAGCGCGTGCACCTGGTCGGCGTCCAGGGCGAACAGGCGTGTGAGGTCGTCGATCGAGCCGGTCATGATCGAACTGGAGTTGCCCAGAGAGTTGCAGCGAGACCCGTCAACGGTGTGGTCGATGTCGTCGGGAGTGCAGCCGGCACGCAGGGCCATGATCGGCAACGCGCCCTCGGCGGTGCCGTCGCTCCAGTTGATGATCGTCGCCCACCTCGCGGTGCGCAGCGCCGGGTCGGTGGCGCGCACCGCAGTCTCTATCGGTGCAAGTCCATCGGCCGACGGGCTCCCGGTGGAGATGTCGCCCTGTCCGTACGGTTTGGACGGCGAGTACTGGCGGGCCAAGTCGGCGTCGATGCTCAGTGTGAGCGTCCAGGTGACTCCGAGCAGCAGGGTGGCACCGACCACCGCGGCAACGGTGGCGGTGGCCCGTCCGCGCTGTCTGGAGAGTTGGCGGGCGGCCATGCGGGCATTGAGCGGTGCCCAGGTGAAAGCGCGGCCCAGGCCCACCAGGAGCAGCGGGACGGTGAGCAGCAGACCCGCCACAGCGACCGCTGTCGAGCCCATCCAGACCGCGTAGACCACCGCCGTGCTGACCAGATTCAGGGGACCGGTGGCCCAGGTGCCCGCGATGCCAAGGGCGAGGAGCAGAACCCCGAGTACTGGAGCGCCCTTCCTGGCCGGGGCCGAACGGGTGCTGCCGCGCAGGGCGGCAACGAGGTCGAGCTTGCCGAGGCCACGCGCGGGAATCAGGGCCGCGATCAGCGCGGTGGCGATGGCCAGCGCCAGCATCACGGCCAGATAGGTGAACGGGATCTCCAAGGGCCGGTGGATCGAGTTGGGATCAGCCGACAGCACCGGCCAGGCAACGGCGCCCACCCCTACCCCGAGGAGCAGGCCGCACACCGCAGCGGTGGGTCCGAGCAGCCAGGCCTGGCCCAGCGCCGAGCGGCGCAGTTGGGCGGTGGTGGCGCCGTTGGTGGCTGCCAGTGCAAGACTGCGGCGCTGCCGGGCCGCGCCGATGGCGAAGGCAGGGCCGACCATGAGCGCCACCTCGAGTAGGGCGACACCGCCGATGATGCCGCCGTAGCCGAGCGACTGGCTGCCCGTCGAGGAGGTCCCGAGCGGCGGGGTGGCGAAGACGGCGCGGCTGGTGGTCTCCAGGCCGTAGTGGGCGAGCCGCTCGGCGTCCTGCCAAGTCAGCTCCCCGAAACCGGTGACCAAGAAGTCGGGTGCACTTGCCTGCTGGTCGGGTAGGCCGACGAGCTCGACGTACTGGTCGAGCCGGACGGTTGCCGCACCCACCACCGTGCGCACGGTCGTGCTGCCGTCCTCGAGCGTGACGGTGAAGTCACCGCTGGCCGGCAGTCCCGTCGCAACGCCGCCCGGAGTGACCAGCACCTCGCCGGGAGCAACGGGCGCACGTCCACCGGTCACCTCGACGATGCCGGCGGTGGGACCTCGGGCGTCGAGCCCCAACTCGGTGAACGAGTCCAGCGCCTTGCCGAACCGGACTTCGCTTCTTGTCATCGCGACGACCGGCTGACCGACCAGCTGGGCGACCGCGGCCTGCTTGGCGGCGAGGGTGTCGCCCCAGCCACCGATCGGCTTGGCGGGCTGGTCGTCGCTGACTGCACAGCTCGCCTGCCCGTCGCCGCTGTAGCTCGGTCTGCAGTCCTTCCCAGACCAGGTGAGCCGGGCCTGGGCTGTGCCCAGCCGCAGGTCGAGCCATTCCCCCGGCGAGAGGTCGTCTGAGGCCATCACCACCTGGGTGGCCGAGATGATGGTCATCGGGACGGCGATCATCAGCCAGATGAAGATGCTGCGTCCCCGGGCACGGCGGATGTCGCGGCGTGCCATCCTCAGTGCCAGCCGCGAGCCCGACCACCAGCGGCGCAGGCGTCCGGCCGGAACGACCGGACGCCGGGCGTCGGGGACCCTCACCAGGCGTCGTGGTGCGATCAGGCTGCTCATGCGTGGGCCCTGGCCGGCTGCCGGGCGGTGGTGCCATCCACCACCACGCCGTCGCGCAGGTAGATCACCCGGTCGGCCCAGGCCGCGTGCCGCGGCTCGTGGGTGACCAACAGACCGGCGGCGCCGGCGTCACAGCGCCCGCGCAGCACTGCGAGCACCTCCTCGCCAGTCACCGAGTCCAGCGCACCCGTGGGTTCGTCGGCCAGCACCAGCTTCCGCTGTCCGATCAATGCCCGGGCGATCGCCACCCGCTGCTGTTGCCCGCCGGAGAGCTGGTCGGGAAACCGGTCTGCCAGGCCGCCCAGGCCCAGGTCCTTCAATGTGGCCCGGGCCTCCTGCCGGGCCGCCAGGACGGGCATCCCATCCAGTTCCAGCGGCAGGCAGATGTTCTCCGCGGCGGTCAGCGACGGGATCAGGTTGTAGTCCTGGAACACCACCCCCACCCGGCGGCGCCGCAGCGCGGCCAGCTCCTGCGTCTTCAGGCGGCCCAGCCGGGTACCGTCGATCTCCACCTCGCCGCTGGTGGGCCGATCCAGGGCACCGGCGAGGTTCAGCAACGTCGACTTGCCCGAACCCGACGGCCCCATCACCGCCACCAGTTCGCCGGCGGACACCTGCATGGACACCCCCCGCAGCGCGTGGACGGCGGTCTCGCCGTCCCCATGCACCCGCGACACCTCGAGCAGCTGCAACACCGGGGCGGTCATCGTCGGTTCTCCAGGCGCTCGTCTGCGACGACCTCGCTGGCGAAGCTGTCTGGTCGCCCGTAGCGCCGGACGCCGGCTTCCACCTGATCGAGCCAGCGGATCTCGGCCTCGGCCGCGAACAGCTGGTTCTCCACGACCATCAGCCAGGCCAGGTCGACGGCCGGGTCGACCGACTGCTTCAGCCGGGTGAGCTGCTGTAACCGGCGCATGGACGCAGAGCGCTGCGCCTGGGCCACCGCCGCCGAATCCACCCCCGGGCTGGTGATCGCCAACGCCAGCTTGATCACCAGCTCGTCACGGGGGCCAGCCTCGCGTTCCACGGGTGTGGACCACCACTCCAGCACCGCCTCGCGCCCGGAATCGGTCAGCGAGTAGAGGATCCGGCCACCGTCATCGGCCTCCTCGGCGCGCACCATCCCGTCGCGCTCCAGGCGATCCAGCGTCGTGTACACCTGCCCCACGTTCACCGGCCAGGTGCCGCCCGTCCGCTCTTCGAACGAGGCCTTCAACTGCGCGCCGTAGCGCGGCTCCTCAGCCAGCAACGCGAGCAACCCCAGTTTCACCGACACGACGTCTCCTACATACTCGGTATTACGACTCGCCACCGACTGTATACCCGGTATATGCACACGCGCAGCAACGGCGCGATTGTTGGCCGCGAGGGCGGCGCAGCCGAACGAAGGAGTTGCGCTGCCCCGTTGGCTTCCGGCTGCAGTCAGCGATCCAGCTCCACATCGGCACCAGAGCTCGTCCGATGCCTCCGATGAACGTCGGCCCGCCTCTCAAGACCGTCGAACTACCACCCGGCCTGAGCACACTCGTCACAGAAGGCCAGCCGCGGGCTCGCCACCTGCACCGCCGGCGGCACCAACTGGCTGTTCCCCGGACGCAACTCCGGCACCCACATGACCACCGAACAAGTCCGCCACGAACTCGTCACACGCGGCAGCCATCCCCGCGAGTCCCGCAGCGCCGCCCTGTTCGCCCTCGCCAGTCAGATCCCTGCACCCGTCCTTTGCCGACATCGCCGGCATCACACCCAACGCCGCGATCAGATGGGCAGCCCTCGCCGCCCGCGACTGGAGCGGATACGTCGCCAACCGCTGACCGCGCGCCGAGGGCGGTAGCCCGACTCGAACGGAACCTGGATCGGTCCGCCAAGGTCCGCCCACCGCAGCGCCAACCTCGCACCGGCAGCCCAAGTCAGCACCCCAACCACAACGACCCAACTACCGCCCTGAAATCCAACTTCCCAGGAGACAACGCCAACAACGTCATCAGCGAAGTGACTCACGACCCACCCCAGCGCGCCAAGCACGCCCGCCAACACCCGCCTGTAGTCCATGGAGCCATCCCGTCGGTTCGGATTCAGCAGCCGAGCTGACTGCCAACCTGAACCATTCGGGAACCCGGCCAGGTTGGCGCCAAAGCCCGCAGGGCCGCCAGGCCGAACCGAACACCCGCGCCCCCGAGGCATCAATACCCGCACTCAATAACGCAGGTCCGCCGACAGTAGATGAGGTGCACCGCAGGCGTCGCTACCGGGAAACTCGGGTTTTCACGGCCCTCCCGCCGACCGCGCACAACGCTTCCCGCGGAACTCGGCTTATCGAGGCCGGAAACCGCCTCATAAGCCGAGAAACCCGGTAACGGCTCGTAGCCCCGCCCGACGAGGCCTTCATAAGTCGAGGTTCGCGGTAACGACCAGGTCGAGGGCTCCGCGGGGTGCACAAGCATCGGCGGGCGGGACTTGGAGAGCCTGGCCTTCGCCGTGATGACGGAGGGTGCGGAGCGGGGAGGGTGATCGCTGGGCGATCTCGTGGGCCTAACTGGACTTGAACCAGTGACCTCTGCCTTATCAGGGCAGCGCTCTAACCGTCTGAGCTATAGGCCCGCTTGCGCGGAACACGCAGGAGGAAACGTTACCGACTCACGCCGGTGCACTCAACTTGAGCGGTCTTCGTGGGACGGGCGCGGCTTCCTCAGGGAGCGTCAGTCCTCGGCGAGGGTGAGCTCCAGACCGCCGAGGATGTTGGCGCTCAGGTTGTACAGGAACGCGGCCAGGGTGCCCAGGGCCGTCGAGATGACCACGTTGATCACGGCGAGCAGCGCGGCGATGCCGAGCACCTTGTTGCCGTTGATGTAGTCCTCGATGCGCCAGGTGCTGGTCGAGTTCGGGCTCGAGATGATGTTCACGATCGCGGCGTTGATGGCGTCGAACAGGCCCGACTGCTCCACCACGGTCCACACCACGGCGATCGACACCACGAACATGATCCCGAACGCGATCGAGAACAGGAACGACGTCTTCATCACCGACCACGGGTCGACCTTGGACAGGCGCAGGCGCGCCTTCCGCGTCCGCCGCAGTCCGGACGGCTTCGCCGCCGACACCGGGGACGTCGCCGCGCCCACCGCGGCCGGGACGGCTGCCGTGGTCGTGGTGGCCGTCGGACCGTAGGCCTTCGGGACGGTGAACGGCGCCGGCGGCAGCGTGGGTGCCGGCGCCACCGGGGCCGTGGGAGCGGACGCGAGCGGAGCCGCCGCCAACGGGGCCGCGGCCGCAGGCCGGACCGGAGCCGGAGCGTCCGCCGGCGCGAACGGCGACGGCGAGGACGGCTTGATCACCGTCGTGGCCTCGCTCTTCGCCTCCGGGGCAGGCTGCACCTCCGCAGGCTTCTCCGCCGGCGCGGTCTTCACCGTGGGCTTGCGCACCTCCCCCGTCTCGGTCACCGCGGGCTGGCGGCCGGTGCGACCCGTCCGCGGCTTCGGCGCGGACGGCAGCTTCGGCGCAGGGCTGTCGTCGGTGATCTTGGGGATCCGGACGACCGTGTCGCCCAGCCCGTTGTCAGAGGACTCGGAGCCCTCAACGCGCCACTGCGGGTGGTCCTGACCCTCCTGGGTCTTGCCCTCCACGGTGCCTTGTCGATCAGTCACCCTGCTCCTCCTCGGCTTCAGCGGCGTCCGCCGCCGTCGGCTGCTGAGCCTCAACGGTACCCTCCGGCGTCGCCTCGGGGTCAACTGCGCCCGTCTCCAGCTCCTCCGCGCTCGACTCCGGGTTGAGGGCGATCACCGAAACGGCGTCGTCGTCCGCCACCCCGACGAACTTCACGCCCATCGTGTCGCGACCCTTCGCCGGCACCTCCGCGACGGCCGAGCGGGTCACCTGACCGCTCACCTTGATCGCGATCACCTCAGCCGACTCCTGCACCACCAGGCCGCCGACCAGCGACCCGCGGTCCTCGTTCAGCTTCATCGCCTTGATGCCCAGGCCGCCACGGCCCTGCTGCCGGTACTCACTCACCGCGGTCCGCTTCGCGAAGCCGCCGTCGGTCACCGTGAACACGTACCGGTCGTCCTCGGGCATGTCCGCCCCGATGATCGACATGCTCAGCAGCGCGTCCCCGTCCCGGAACTTCATGCCGGTGACGCCCGACGTCGCCCGTCCCATCGGACGCAGCTGCTCGTCGTCCGCCGCGAACCGGATCGCCTGCCCCTTGCGCGACACCAGCAGCACGTCGTCGGCCGCGCTGCACAGCGCCGCCCCGATCAGCTCGTCGTCGCCCTCGCGGAAATTGATCGCGATCACGCCCGCCTGCCGCGGCGAGTCGTACGCCCGCAGCTCGGTCTTCTTCACCAGCCCGTTGCGGGTGGCCAGCAGCAGGTACGGCGCGTCGTCGTAGGTGCGCAGCGTGAGCACCTCCGCGATCCGCTCGTCCGGCAGGAAGCTCAGCAGGCCCGCCACGTGGCCGCCCTTCGCGTCCCGACCGGCCTCCGGCAGCTGCCACACCTTCGCCCGGTACACCCGGCCGAGGTTCGTGAAGAACAAGATCCAGTGGTGGCTCGTGGTCGCGAACAGGTGGTCGACCTCGTCGTCCGAACGCAGCGTCGCCCCACGGACGCCCTTCCCGCCCCGCTTCTGCGTGCGGTACAGGTCGGTGCGGGTGCGCTTGGCGTAGCCGCCGCGGGTGATCGTGACCACCATGTCGTCGTCGGGGATGAAGTCCTCGTCGGACAGGTCGCCGTCGGCCGCGATGATCCGCGTCCGGCGGTCGTCGCCGAACTTCTCCACGATCTCGGCCAGCTCGGTGCTGATGATCTCCCGCTGCCGCTCGACCTTGGCCAGGATGTCCTTGAGGTCGGTGATCAGCAGCTCGATCTCGGCCAGCCGGGCGCTGATTTGCTGGATCTCCATCGCCGCCAGCCGCCGCAGCTGCGTGTTCAGGATGTGCAGCGCCTGGTCGTCGTCGATCTCCAGCAGGTCCTTCAGTCCCTCGCGCGCGGCCTCCGCCGTCCGGGACGCCCGGATCAGCGCCAGCACCTCGTCCAGCCGGTTCAGCGCCTTCACCAAGCCCCGGTCGAGGTGCGCCCGCTTCTCGGCCTCCTCCAGCCGGTACGCGGTGCGCCGCTGGATCACCTGGATCTGGTGGCGCACCCAGTGGCTGATGAACTGGTCGAGCCGCAGCGTCCGCGGGACGTCGTCGACGAGCGCCAGCATGTTGCAGCCGAACGTGTCCTGCAGCTGGGTGTGCTTGTACAGGTTGTTCATCACCACGCGCGGCTGCGCGTCCCGCTTCAGCAGGATCACCAGGCGCTGGCCGGTGCGCGCGGACGAGTCGTCGCGGATGTCGGCGATGCCGGTCAGCTTGCCCGCGTTCACCAGCTCGGCGATCTTCACCGCCAGGTTGTCCGGGTTGCACATGTGGGGCAGCGCGGTGACGACCAGCTGGGTGCGTCCGGCCTTGTCCTCCTCGATGTCGATGACCGCACGCATGATCACCGAGCCGCGACCGGTGCGGTACGCGTCCTCGATGCCCTTGCGGCCCACGATCAGCGCGCCGTTGGGGAAATCCGGGCCCTTGATCCGCTCCATGGCGGCCTCGAGCAGCTCCTCCTTGGTGGCGTCCGGGTGCTCCAGCGACCACTGGACGGCGTCGGCCACCTCGCGCAGGTTGTGCGTCGGGATGTTGGTGGCCATGCCCACCGCGATGCCGGTCGAGCCGTTCACCAGCAGGTTCGGGAACCGGGCCGGCAGCACGACCGGCTCGGTCTCGCGGTTGTCGTAGTTCGGCTTGAAGTCGACCGTGTTCTCGGTGATGTCGCGGACCATCTCCATCGACAGCGGCGCCATCTTGCACTCGGTGTAGCGCATCGCGGCGGCCGGGTCGTTGCCGGGCGAGCCGAAGTTGCCCTGGCCGGAGACCAGCGGCGCCCGCATCACCCACGGCTGCGCGAGCCGGACGAGGGTGTCGTAGATCGCCGAGTCACCGTGCGGGTGGTACAGGCCCATCACCTCGCCGACCACGCGGGAGCACTTGTTCCAGCCGCGGTCGGGACGGTAGCCGCCGTCGTACATCGCGTACAGGACGCGGCGGTGCACCGGCTTGAGGCCGTCGCGGACGTCAGGCAGCGCCCGGCC
Organism: Actinomycetota bacterium; assembly: GCA_020161755.1. Taxonomy (GTDB): domain Bacteria; phylum Actinomycetota; class Actinomycetes; order Propionibacteriales; family Propionibacteriaceae; genus Propionicimonas. The sequence goes on along the minus strand of JAIUOS010000001.1, from coordinate 116,367 downwards.
GACGATGACGCTCATCGCGTAGTCGAGGTAGGACCGCTGGATCTCGACCTGCAGGTCGATCTCCTCGGTCTTCGCCTCGGTCGGCGCCAGCGCCTGTTCGGCGGCGGCCGCAGCCTCGATGTCGACGTCCGTGGGTTCGTCGGGGCCGTCAGTCATGTCTGTGTTCTCCTTCGCCCTTCGTGACGCCTCGCTCGTGCCTCGCGAGGCTCCTCAGGGAGCGTTGGTGTTCTTCGGTGCGGGTGGTCAGATGTCGAGGAAGCGGACGTCCTTGGCGTTGCGCTGGATGAAGCTGCGGCGCGACTCCACGTCCTCGCCCATCAGGATCGAGAACATCTCGTCGGCCGCGGCGGCGTCGTCCAGCGTCACCTGGAGCAGGGCGCGCTTGCCCGGGTCCATGGTGGTGTCCCACAGGTCGCCGGCGTCCATCTCGCCGAGGCCCTTGTAGCGCTGGATCGGGTTGACGTTCGGCAGCTTCTTGCCGGCGGCGATGCCCTCGTCGCGAAGCTTGTCGCGCTCGTCGTCGGAGTACGCGAGCTCGTGCGCGGCGTTGCTCCAGCGCAACCGGAACAGCGGTGGCTGCGCCAGGTACACGTGGCCGGCGTTGATCAGCGGCTTCATGAACCGGAACAGCAGGGTCAGCAGGAGCGTCCGGATGTGGGCGCCGTCGACGTCGGCGTCCGCCATCAGCACGATCTTGTGGTAGCGCAGCTTGTCGACGTCGAAGTCGTCCTGGACGCCGGTGCCGAGGGTGTTGAAGATCGCCTCGACCTCCTTGTTCTGGAGGATCTTGTCCAGCCGCGCCTTCTCGACGTTCAGGATCTTGCCGCGGATCGGCAGGATCGCCTGCGTGCGCGGGTCGCGTCCGCCCTTCGCCGAGCCACCGGCGGAGTCGCCCTCGACGATGAACACCTCGCACTCGGCGGGCTCGGTCGAGGAGCAGTCGGACAGCTTGCCGTACTGGCCCTTGTTGAGCAGGCCCTTGCGGCTGCGCGCCATGTCGCGGGCCTTGCGGGCCGCGATGCGGGCGGACGCGGCGGCCTGGCTCTTGCGGACGATGTCCTTGCCCTCGGCGGGGTTCTTCTCGAACCAGTCGCCGAGGAGGTCGTTGACGACCTTCTGGACGAACGAACGCGCCTCGGTGTTGCCCAGCTTGGTCTTGGTCTGGCCCTCGAACTGCGGCTCGGCCAGCTTCACCGAGATGATCGCGGTGAGACCCTCGCGGATGTCGTCGCCGGAGACCCGGTCCTCCTTCTTCTTGATCATGCCCCAGGTCTCACCCCACTTGTTGACCGTGTTGGTCAGGGCCGCGCGGAAGCCCTCCTCGTGGGTGCCGCCCTCGTGGGTGTTGATCGTGTTGGCGAAGGTGTGGACGCTCTCGTTGAACGAGGAGTTCCACTGCATGGCGACCTCGAGGCTCATGTGCTGCTCCTCGGAATTCGCGTCGATCGCGATCACCGAGGAGTGGATGGTCTCCTTGTTGCCGGTCAGGTACTTCACGTAGTCGATCAGGCCGTCCGCGAACTGGAAGGTCTGCTGGCGCGCGGCGGCGTCCTCCTCCTCGACGTCGGCGTCCGCGTCCACCTCGTGGCGGCGCTGGTCGACCAGGGTGATCTTCAGGCCCTTGTTCAGGAACGCCATCTCGCGGAAGCGGGTGGCCAGGGTCTCGTAGGAGTACAGCGTGGTCTCGAAGATCGTCGGGCTCGCGTAGAAGGTGACGATCGTGCCGGTCTCGGTGCTCGGCTCGAGCTGCTCCAGCGGCGCCACCGGGTCACCGAGGGTGAAGCTCTGCTGCCAGTGGAAGCCGTCGCGGCGGACGTCGACGGTGAGGTTGTCGGACAGGGCGTTCACGACCGAGACGCCCACGCCGTGCAGGCCGCCGGACACCTTGTAGCCGCCGTCGCCGAACTTGCCGCCGGCGTGCAGCATCGTCAGCGCGACGGTGAGCGCCGAGATCTTCTCCTTGGGGTGCTCCTTGACCGGGATGCCGCGGCCGTTGTCGCTGACCCGGATGCCGCCCTCGTCGAGCAGCTCGATGACGATCGTGTCGCAGTAGCCGGCCAGCGCCTCGTCGACGGCGTTGTCCACCACCTCGTAGACAAGGTGGTGCAGGCCGCGCTCACCGGTCGAACCGATGTACATGCCGGGACGCTTGCGAACCGCCTCCAGGCCTTCGAGGACGGTGATCGCGGAGGCGTCGTAGCTGCCTTCGGCGACGTGGGCTGCCTCTGCTGCGGACATGGCGACGATGGGCTCGTCAGTCACTCGGATACCCCTCCGGACGTAAGAAAGCGCCACTGACTCCGGGAAGTCGTGGCACGCTCGGGAACACCGTTCATTCTAGCCGATCGGTCCCAATTCCTGCGCACCGGCACCCATCATGTGGTCCTGAGCGGCCCGATTTGCCGTTTCGGAGGCTCTCGGAGGGGTCCGTCCAAGGTCGGGTATGCGTCCGGGGCCCGCAAACGGCCAGAGAGACGATCGGGACGTGTTCTGGGCGGCGCGGCCCCGTGTTGCCGGCCCCCGGACGCGAGTTCGCTCCCGAAACCTCCCCTCGCCTCCGGAATTCCGGTGGCGAGGGGACAATTCGGGAGCGAAGTGGAAGGAACCAGGCTCAGGGGATCACCGGCCCGCCCGTCACCTCACCCTGCGGTGCACCCTCGCCGGGACCCTGGATCGTGACCACGTGTTCGGCGACGCCGTCCGCGACACCCCACCACGCCGTCGCGCTCGGTTCGTCCCGGGTCACGCACCAGGTGCCGCCGTCGCCGTCGGGGACGCCGGGGAACTTGTCGGCGAGAACGGGCTGCCTGTTCGGCGGCCCGTAGCGGTAGGACCTCAGCTCGCCGACGGTGGTGTCGCCCCAGCCCAGCAGCGTCCGTCCGGGCAGCGCCGCGGCGCAGCGCTGCCTGGCGGTGAGTTCGACCGGTGGCGGGTCCTTCAGGGTCGCGGTGTCGGACGGGCTCGCGGACGCCGGCCCGGCGGCTGTCGGCCCCGCGGCTGTCGGCCCCGCGGCTGTCGGCCCGGCGGCTGTCGGCCCTGCGGACATGGGCTCTGTCGATCCCGGGGGCGGCGCAGGTTCGGGTGCCGAGCAGGCGGGCAGGAGCAGCAGCGCCAGGAGTGCTGCGGTGATTCGTGGAGCCGTCATGGGTTCCTCCCCTCCAAGGACAACGCACGCCGCGCGCCGCGTCCGCGTTGCACCCCGGACGCGTCTTCGCTCCCGAAAACGCCCCTCGCCACCGGAATTCCGGTGGCGAGGGGACAATTCGGGAGCGAAGTGGGAAGGAACCGGGCTCAGTAGGACTGGGCGGACTCGGCGGCGAGGGCGAGCTTGCGGGCCTCGTTCTCGTCCCGGATGCTGTTGAACAGCTTGTCGGTGAGCGGGTACTTCCAGAAGATCACCATCGCGATCGCCGCGCAGATCGCCGGCAGCAGGCCGATGGTGAACTTGATGGCGAAGATCGCGGACTCCGGCTGCACCGGGTTCGGGTTGGTCGCCGTGGCGGACAGGTAGCCGCCGATCGCCAGCATCCAGGCGCCGAGCGCGCCGCCGATGGACTGGGTGACCTTGCGGGTGAAGGAGAAGATCGCGTAGGTCGCACCCTCGGACCGCTGGCCCGACTTCCACTCGCCGTACTCGACGGTGTCGGCCTCGAGGCCGAACATCACCGTGTTGATCAGCGAGGCGCCGACGCCCTTCACGGCGAGGAACACCAGGGCCAGAGCGAGCGCACCGGCCGGGACGAAGAAGAGCGAGACGCCGCCGACGATGGTGAACAGGCCGCACCACTGGAAGACGTTCTTCTTGCCCATCTTGCGGATGATCCAGGGGATGATCGGCGTGATCAGCAAGGCGATGCCGGAGTTCACCAGCGTCATGTTGGCGGTCTGGGAGATGTCGCCGAGGACGTACTTGGCGTAGTAGGCGGTGGAGCCGCCGACGGCGAACAGGCCGATCAGGTAGAACAGGCTGGCCGCGCACAGGTAGGCGAGCGGCTTGTTGTGCTTGAGGGTGGCCACCGTCTCCTTGATCGTCACGCGGGGCGTGGAGCGGACGACCGACTCCCGGCACCACCAGAAGGTGAGGAAGAACGCGATCGAGCCCAGCAGCACGAACAGCAGGGTGGTGGTGGTGAAGACGTTCTGGACGTTCTGGCGGTAGGCGATGGCGGCGGCCTGGTAGGCGGCCTGCGCGGCGGCGTCCGCACCCTCGGCGAGCTTGGGGGCGGTCTTCTGGATGGCCGAGATCTGCGGGGCCACGATGTAGGTCAGCATGACGCCACCCACGGCCGCACCGAACGCGCGGGCTGCGACGAGCTTGGCGCGCTGGTTGACCGACTGGGTCATGGCCGAGGCGAGCGAGCCGTAGGGGATGTTGATCAGCGAGTACAGCAGGCCGAGCACCGCGTAGGCGAGGTAGGCGTAGAGCAGGCGTCCGCTGGTGTCGAGGCTGACGTCGAACAGGCCCAGCCACTTCACGCCCTCGGTCGGGACGTTGAAGTTGAGGAAGCTGAGGAACAGCACCGGCACGGCGAACCACAGGATGAAGGGACGGAACTTGCCCCAGCGGGTCATCGTCTTGTCGACCATGCGGCCGGCGAACAGGTCGGTGAAGGCGTCCCAGAGGCGGACCACCAGGAACATCGTGCCGATCGCAGCGGCGGTGAGGCCGGCCACGTCGGTGAAGTAGTAGAGCAGGAACGAGGTGCCCATCGAGAAGGCCAGGTTCATCCCGAAGTCGCCCAGGCCGTAGCCGATCACGGCGGTCGCGGGTTGCTTCTCCAAGGCCCCCAGGTGTCGGGTGGGGAGAGCGGTCGTCGTCATTGAAGATCCTTTGGTCAGGCACTGTTCGTGCGAGGTTGGCTTGACAGTAAGGACGCGGGGATTCGGGGTGGCACTCGTTGCCAACTGTTTCCTCGCCGGGGGGTCCACCGCCGGCACGGCGTCCTACCATCAGGTCGTGACCACGCCTGAAAACGCCTCTTCCACAAGGGTCTCAGCCTGGATCGACGCACGCAACGGCGTGGCCGGAGACATGCTGCTCGGCGCGATGCTGGACGCCGGTGCGTCGCTGGACGCGGTCGTCGCCGCGGTCGAGGCGGTGCTGCCCGGGACCGTCCGCCTCGAGCTCGGTGAGGTGCGGCGGGCGGGCATGCGGGCCGCCAAGCTGGACGTGGTCGTCCTGGTCGAGGACCAGCACCATCGCGACTGGACCACGATTCGCGGTCTCCTTCTTTCTGCTGCCCTGGCCGAGCCGGTGCGGGAGCGGGCCCTGGCGGTGTTCGGGGCACTCGCGGCGGCCGAGGGACGCGCGCACGGCATCGACCCCGAACAGGTGCACTTCCACGAGGTCGGGGCCTGGGACTCCATCGCCGACATCGTCGGGGTGTGCGCGGCCGTCCACGACCTCGGCCTGGCCTCGCTGTCGTGCGGACCGGTCGGGCTCGGCTCGGGCACCGTCCGGGCCGCGCACGGGGAGGTTCCCGTCCCGGTGCCCGCGGTGCTGGAGCTGGCGAGCGGCTGGCCGGTGCTGGCCGGCGGCACCGGTGAGCTCGCCACCCCGACCGGCATGGCTCTGTTGGCCGCGCTGGCCACTCCCCAGCCGACGATCCCGGCGGGCGTCGTCCAGCGGGTCGGTATCGGGGCGGGCACCCGCGACGACCCGCAGCGGGCCAACATCGTCCGGGTGGTGCTGGGACGGTTCGACTCCCCTCTCGTTGAGGACCGCGAGCCGGCGGTCGTCCTGGCCGCCAACGTCGACGACCTCGACCCGCGGCTGTGGCCCGGCGTGCTGGCCGCGCTGCTGGACGCCGGTGCGGACGACGCCTGGCTGACGCCGATCCTGATGAAGAAGGGCCGTCCGGCGCACACGCTGCAGGTGCTGTGCGCGCCGGAGGCGTCCGGGCGGCTGGCGGGGCTGGTGTTCGACCTCGTCCCGACCCTCGGGGTGCGGGAGACGGCGGCCACCAAGCATGTCCTCGACCGGCTCTGGGTCGGGGTCGAGGTGGACGGCCGGGCCGTCCGCATCAAGGTCGGGCACCGCGACGGACGCATCCTCACCGCGACCCCCGAGTTCGAGGACGTGGCCGCCGCGGCTGCCGCGTCCGGCCGCACCCAGCGCGACGTGCTCGCCGCGGCCAACGCCGCCGCGTCCGCCGCCGGCCTGGTGGTCGGCTCCCCGCTCGACGTCTGACGGACCGAGTTGGGGACGGTTCCCAACTCGGTCCGGGACCGAGTTAGGAACCGTCCCCAACTCGGTCCGGTGGGGCGGGCGAGGCGGACCAAAAGGGGACTGTCCCCTTTTGGTCCGCGTCAGTAGCCGAGAGTGCGCAGGTGGGCGCGGGAGTCGGCCAGGCAGTCGTAGGCGTCGCGGCCGTAGAGGTCGTCCTGCTCGACGAGCAGGTACTCCGCGCCGCTGGCCAGCGCCTGGGGGACGACCCGGGCGAAGTCGATCGTGCCGGCGCCGACCTCGGCGAACTGCACCAGCCCGGTGAACGCCTGCATGAAGCCGGCGAAATCGCCCGCCTGCAGCAGTTCCAGGCCGGACGGGGGCAGCGTGGCCACCCGGTAGTCCTTCAGGTGCACGAGCTCCACGATGCCGGCGAACTCGGCCAGCACGTCGACGGGGTTGCGTCCGCCCCGTTGCACCCAGTGCACGTCGATCTCGAAGTGCAGGGACGGCGACGTCCGCCGCACGATGTCGAACAGGGTTTCCCCGTCATGCTTGGCGAAGTCGACGTGGTGGTTGTGGTACGCCAGCGTGATCCCGTGCTCGGCGAGCCGCCGGGCGGCGTCCTCGGCGTCCTCGGCGAACCGGACGACCGCGTCCTTGCTCACCATGGCGTCGAACGGCATCATCCCGATCCGCAGGTAGCGGCAGTCCAGCCGGTGGCAGTCCTCGACGACCTTGGCGAAGTCGCTGTCGAGCGCGTCCCCGGTCGTTGTCGGGCCCTTCTTCAACCCCACCGACAGCGCGGCGACGTCGAGCCCGAGGTCGTGCCGCGCCGCGTCCAACGCCGCGATGTTGGCCGCGTCGGTCGGCACCTGGGAGACCTCCACGCAGGTGTAGCCCAGGTCGGCCACCCGCTGCAGGACCGGGCGCATCCCGTCGGCGGCGATCTTGTCGCGCACCATCATCAGCTGCACCCCGATGCCGGCCACGTCAGCGCTCCTGCCTGGTCGGGAACTTCGCTTCCTCGGCGATGCGCCGGTTGAGCTCGGCGAGGTAGCGGTCCTCGTCGAAGTGCTCGATCGACACCTCCTCGCCCGTCCAGCCGGACAGGTGGATGGCGTTGGCCAGCCGGACGCCGTGGATGCCGTCCCCGACCGGCGCGATCAGCGGCGTCCCGTGAAGGATGTGGGCGCTGAAGTTCTCGATCACCGCCGGGTGCTGGTCACCCCAGCTCGACTCGTAGGTGCTCGTCGTGGTCGTCATCAGGTCGGACGTGTCGGCGCCGCCGGCGAAGATGCGCATCACGTCCGCCATGCCCATGCCCTTGCTGAGCTCCTGCTCGGGAGCGGCCAGGCGCGTGATCGTGACCCGCTTGGAGTCCTCGACGACGATCTTGCCGCCGTCCAGCAGGATCTCGAGCCGGTCGGTGCCGGGCAGGTCGTGGGTGCAGGTGATGAACGTTCCGGTCGCCCCGCCGCCGAAGTCGACGACGGCGGTCACCTCGTCCTCGACGGCGATGTCGCGCTGGAACCCGAACGCGAGCTTGGCGAACACCGATGTCGGCACCCCGCAGATCCACTGCCACAGGTCGAGCTGGTGCGGGGCCTGGTTGACCAGCACTCCCCCGCCCTCGCCGCCCCACGTGGCGCGCCAGGCGCTCTGGTCGTAGTAGCCCTGCGGGCGCCACCAGGTCGTGATGATCCAGCTGGTGTGGCGCAGCCTGCCGAGGCTGCCCCCGGCGACCAGTTCGCGCAGGTCCTGGTAGAGCGGGTTCGTGCGCTGGTTGAACATGATCGCGGTGGTGAGCTCGGGCTTCGCGGCGGCCACGTCGAGGAGCTCGGAGACCTGCGCGGTGTAGACGCCGGCGGGCTTCTCCACCAGCACGTGGAGGCCGCGGTTCAGGGCGTCCAGCCCCATGCCGGGGTGCAGGTAGTGCGGGACGGTGGTGACGACAGCGTCCACCAGGCCGCTGTCGAGGAGGGCGACGTGGTCGGTGAAGAAGGGGACGCCGTAGCCGTCCGCCGCGGCCCGCTTCGACTCGTCGGTGTCGCAGATCGCGGCCAGCTCGGTGTTCGGCACCCGGCCCGCGGCGAGGAAGCCGGCGTAGAAGCCGCCCTGCGCTCCCAGCCCGATGATGCCCAGTCGTACCCTGCGGTCAGTCATGTGTTCGTCCTTCGTTGGCGAATGTACGCCTCACGCTAAGCCGGTCGGACGGCCTGCACACCAGTTGTTGCCATCGGTTGTCGGGCGCTGTTGCCACACCCCGGACGGAGGTCTGGAATGGGCACATGTGGCAGCTGTCCGGTTTCATCGACGAAATCTCCCCCGACCTGGACGAGCAGGTGGGCCTCGCGTCCGCGCTCGGGCTGCGGTTCGTCGAGCTCAGGTCGGCGTGGGACGTGAACATCCTCGACCTGGACGACGCCCAGCTGGGACGGGTGCGCCGGACGCTCTCGGACGCCGGCCTGGCCGTGTCGAGCATCGGGTCCCCGATCGGCAAGATCGCGATCAGCGACGACAACGGCCCGCACGTGGAGCGGCTGCGGCACGCCCTCGACGTGGCGGCCTTCTTCGAGGCGCCGTTCATCCGGATGTTCTCCTACTTCATGCCGGCGGACGCCTCTCCGGACGACTACCGCGACGAGGTCGTGGCCCGGGTACGGGAGCTGGCCGCCGTCGCGGAGGGTTCGGGCGTCACGCTGATCCACGAGAACGAGAAGGAGATCTTCGGCGACATCCCGCGGCGCTGCCTCGACCTGGTGGAGGCGGTGGCCAGCCCGGCGCTGCGGCTGACCTGGGACAACGCCAACTTCGTGCAGTGCGGGGTGCGGCCGTTCACCGAGGGCTACCCGCTGCTGTCGCCGCACGTGGAGTACCTCCAGGTGAAGGACGCGCTCGCGTCCGACGGCACGGTGGTGCCGGCCGGTGAGGGCGACGGCGAGTTCCGCGAGACGATCCGGGCGTTCGCGCGCGACGGCTTCGACGGGTTCGTCTCGCTCGAACCCCACCTCGGTTTCGGCCACTCCCTCGGCGGCTTCTCCGGGCCCGACAACTGGCGGCGTGCCCATGCCGCGCTGACCGCGATCCTGCGCGAGGAAGGGATCGGCTATGCCTAGGACGCGGGCGGCGGTCGTCGGGCTGGGCGACATCTCCGCGCTGCACCTGGACGCGATCACCGCCAACCCGTCCATCGAGCTGGTGGCGGTGTGCGACGTCGACGCCGAACGCTGCCGGACGGCTGCCGAGCGGCTCGGCGTCCCCGGTTTCGCCGACCATCGCGCGCTGCTCGCGTCCGTCAGGGTGGACGTGGTGCACGTGACGACCCCGCACCACCAGCACGTGCCGGTCGCCCTGGACGCGCTCGAGGCGGGCGTGGCCGTGCTCACCGAGAAGCCGGTCGGGCACACCGTCGCCTCGGCCGAGGAGCTGCGGGCGCGCGCGGCGGCGTCCGCGGTGAAGGTGGGCGTGGTGTTCCAGAACCGGTACAACCCGACCTCGGTCGCACTCCGGCGGGCGCTGGACGACGGGCTGATCGGCCCCGTGCAGGGCGCGCGGGCGGCCGTGTGGTGGTCGCGTACTGCGGCGTACTACGCGGCGGCGCCGTGGCGCGGACGGTGGGCGGAGGGCGGTGGCGGTGTCCTGATCAACCAGGCCATCCACACCCTCGACCTGCTGCTGTGGCTGCTGGGCGAGCCGGTGTGGTCGAGCGGTAGCGCCGCGACGCTCGCGCTGGCCGCGTCCGTCGAGGTGGAGGACACGGCCACGATCGTGCTGGAGCACGCCGGCGGCGTCCGCTCGACGTTCTTCGCTACCAACACCCACCACCGCAACGACGACGTCGAGCTGGAGATCGTGGGCGCTCGTGGGGTGCTGCGGCTGGCCGGCGGTGAGGCGCGGCTGCGCACCGCGTCCGGGGAGACGGTGCTGGCCTCCGACACCCAGGCGGGCGGCCAGCGGTCGTACTGGGGACGCGGCCACGCCCTGCTCATCGACGACTTCCATGCGAGGCTGGCCGACCCCGAGCCCTTCTGGATCGGCCTGGACGCCGGCCTCGCGCCGCTGCGCGTCCTGCGGGAGGTCTATCGCCGTTCCGGCCTGCTGCCCGCCGGCCAGGAGCTGTAGCGGACCAAAAGGGGACAGTCCCCTTTTGGTCCACCCGAGCGAAACGAAAGGGGACAGTCCCCTTTCGTTTCAGCGGCCGGCGGCGATCTGGGCGGCCAGGTGGCCGGCGCCGTAGCCGTTGTCGATGTTCACCACCGCGACGCCGGGGGCGCACGAGTTGAGCATCGTGAGCAGTGGGGCCAGGCCCTCGAACGCGGCGCCGTAACCGACGGACGTGGGGACGGCGACCACCGGCGCGCTGACCAGGCCGGCGACCACGCTGGGCAGGGCACCGTCCATGCCGGCGACCACCACCACGACGGCGGCCGAGCGCAGCAGGTCGAGCCGGCGCAGGATCCGGTGCAACCCGGCGACGCCCACGTCGGCCACCAGTTCCGTGGGACGCCCGAGGAACGCGGCCACCTGCCGGGCCTCGCGCGCCACCGGCAGGTCGGACGTGCCGGCGGCGGCCACCACCACCAGGCCGCCGGTGGGCTCGGGCAGTGCGGCCGGCCACCACAGCAGCCGTGACTCGGCGTCGTGGACGGCGTCCGGCAGGGACGCCCGAACGGCAGCCGCGTGCTCGTCGTTGGCCCGCGTGAACAGCGTCCGCGCCCCGCGCTCGCCCACCGCGGCCGCGATCAGCCGCACCTGTTCGGGCGTCTTGGCCTCGCAGTAGACGGCTTCGGCGTACCCGCGACGGCCTTCGCGGTCGAAGTCGAGGTCGGCGACGTCCCGCAGCTCCGGTGGCGGCTGCCACGCCGCGTCCGACTCACCGTCCGCCGCGGGAGCGTCCGGCCCCCCGTCCCCGTCCAAACGCCCCCGAAGTTCACCGATGCCCCCGAAATTTCGGGGGCGTGTGTGAGTTTCGGGGGCGTCTGCGCGGTCGGGGTGGCGGGGGGACGCCGGGTGCTCAGGCATCGCTCGTCCCGCCGCGAGTCACCAGCGGGAGGGTGAAGGCGCCTGACTGGACGCCGGCGAGGTCGATGCTGACGAACCGGAAGCCCGCCGCGCGCACCCCGCGCAGCAGGGCGCTGCGGGTCGGCTCGGTGACCGCCCGGACGAGCTCGTCGACCGGCAGTTCGATGCGGGCGACGTCCCCGTGGTGGCGTACCCGTCCGTCGGTGAAGCCGAGTTCGTGCAGTGCCGCTTCAGCGTCCTCGACCTGGCGCAGCTTGGCCGCGGTCACCGGCTCGTGGTGCGGGATCCGGGACGCCAGGCACGGCGCGGCCGGCTTGTCGGCCGAGGCCAGGCCGAGCGCCCGGGCGACGCGACGGACGTCCGCCTTGCCCAGGCCGGCGTCCGCCAGCGGCCGGAGCACCCGGTGGTTGGTGGCCGCCCGCGCCCCCGGACGGTCCGGACGCCGGGCGTCGTCGGCGTTCTCGCCGTAGGCAATGGCGGTGAGCCGGTACCGGCTCGCGACCTCGTCGTCGATCAGGCTGAACAGCTCGGTCTTGCAGTGGAAGCACCGGTCGGGGCCGTTCGCGACGTACTCGGGCCGCTCGAGTTCGTGCGTGGTCAGCTCGACCAGCGGGACGCCGATCCCGGCGGCGACCTCGTGGGCGTCCCGGCGTTCGGACGCGGCCAGGCTCGCCGAGACGCCGAGGATCGCCAGCGTCCGGTCGGGGCCCAGCGAACGGGTCGCGAGCGCGAGCAGCACCGAGGAGTCGACGCCACCGGAGAACGCCACGCCGAGCCGGGCGGGCGCGCCGAGCGCACGCTGCACCCGGTTCGTCAGTGTGGTCACCTCGTCGGGCAGGGCGACGGCCGTCATGGGTTCAGCCTCACCCTCACGCGCCGGTCGGGACAAGGGGCGGGATCTCGATCTCGCTGTGGTCCCCCGACCACAGCGTGTGGAACACCCCGGGACGGTCGACGCGGCGGTAGGTGTGCGCGCCGAACAGGTCGCGCTGCGCCTGGATCAGGGCCGCCGAGCTGCGTTCCGCGCGCAGGCCGTCGTAGTAGGCCAGCGAGGACGCGAACGCCGGCGCCGGGATGCCGGCGAGGGCGGACTGGGCCACGACCCGTCGCCACGCGGGCAACCCGGCGGTGATCGCGGCGGCGAAGTACGGGTCGGCCAGCAGCAGCGGCAGCTCGGGGTCGCGCTCGTACGCCTCGGTGATGCGGTTCAGGAACCGCGCCCGGATGATGCAGCCGCCACGCCAGATGCGGGCCATCGCGCCGCGGTCGATGTTCCAGCCGTACGCGGCGCTGGCCGCGGCGATCTGGTCGAAGCCCTGCGAGTAGGCGACCACCTTGGACGCGTACAGCGCCGAGCGGACGTCCTCGATGAAGGCCGCGCGGTCGGTGACCACGAGCGGTTCGGCGGCGGCGGGCAGCACTCGGCGGGCGGCCTCCCGCTGGGGCAGCGAGCTCGACAGTGCCCGGGCGAACGTGGCCTCGGCGATGCCGGTGACCGGGACGCCGAGGTCGAGCGCGTTCTGGACCGTCCAGCGTCCGGTGCCCTTCTGGCCGGCCTCGTCGACCACCACGTCCACGAACGGGTGCCCGGTAGTCGCGTCCACCTGGTGCAGGGCCTCGGCCGTGATCTCGATCAGGAACGACTCCAGGTCGCCGGTGTTCCAGTCGGCGAAGATGTCGCCGATCTCGGACGCGCCGGCCCCCAGGCCCTGGCGCAGCAGGTCGTAGGCCTCGCCGATCAGCTGCATATCGGCGTACTCGATGCCGTTGTGCACCATCTTCACGAAGTGCCCGGCGCCGTCCGGCCCGACGTGGGTGCAGCACGGCACCCCGTCCACCGTCGCGGCGATGCTCTCCAGGATCGGGCCGAGGTCGGTGTAGGACTCCGCCGGCCCGCCCGGCATGATGGCCGGCCCGTTCAACGCGCCTTCCTCGCCTCCGGAGATGCCGGCGCCGACGAAGTGCAGGCCGAGGGCGCTCAGTTCGCGCTCGCGCCGGATGGTGTCCGGGAAGTGGCTGTTGCCGCCGTCCACCACGATGTCGCCGGGCTCGAGGTGGGGCACGAGCGACTGGATGGCCGCGTCCGTCCCGGCACCGGCCTGCACCATCAGGACGATCCGCCGCGGACGCTTGAGGCTGGCGACGAAGTCGGCGACGGTGGCCGAGGGGACGAAGGCGCCGTCGTCGCCGTGGGCGGCGACCAGGGCGTCCGTCCGCGACGTGGTGCGGTTGTACAGCGCGACCGTGTAGCCGTGCCGGGCGAAGTTGCGCGCCAGGTTCCTGCCCATCACCGCCAACCCGACGACGCCGATGTCGGCGGTGGCGATGGGCGTGGTCTGCGGGCTGGTCATCGTGGTCGCTCCTGGACGTGGGTCGTGTGCTCGCGTCCAATCAACCAGCATGCGGCCCCCCGCTCAACAGGTTGCCGTCGGTTGCTGCGTCCGGACCGAAAGGGGACAGTCCCCTTTCGGTCCGGTCTTGAGGGCGCTCCAGCCGGCGGCCCTTCGTGACGCGCTGGCTCGTTCCTCACCAGCGCTCCTCAGGTAGCGGGTGCGTGAGGGTTCACGGTCCCTGAGGAGCCGGGCGGCGTCACGAAGGGCCGCCGGTCTAGCCGCGTCCCGGCTCTGCGAGTGATTACCGAGTTCCTCGGGTTATCAGGCCGATTGACGGCGACCCGGCAAGTGCTTACCGCGAAACTCGGCTTATCAGCCCCGAGTTCGCACCGATAACCCGAGAAACGCGGTAACCACCTGCACGCCGGTCGCCGAGGTCGGCGAAAAGCCGAGAAACGCGGTAAAGGGTGGCGTTCCGGTAGTCGGGGGCCCTTCGTGACGCCCTGGTCACCCCGGCGAAGGCCGGGATCTCAGGATCAGTCCCCAATCCGGTCCCGGACCGAGACAAGAACCGTCCCCGATACCCGCCGAAATCTGGCGGATCGAAGAACCGTCCCCGTTTTCCGCCGGAATCTGGCGGATCGAAGAACCGTCCCCAGGGGAGGGGTGACCGTTACGCTGGGCGGGTGACGGAGCAGCCCCGCATGGTCACCATCTACGACGTCGCCGAGGCGGCCGGCGTCGCGCCGTCGACGGTGAGCCGCACCTTCGCGCGTCCCGGACGCGTGAACGCCGACACCGCCGAGCGCATCCGCCGGATCGCCGAAGAGCTCGGCTACCGCGCCAACCCGATCGGCCAGGCGCTGGCGACGTCCCAGACGAAGCTGCTCGGGCTGATGGTCTCCGACGTGGCCAACCCGTTCTACTCCCAGCTGATCCGCGGCGCCCAGCTGGCCGCCACCGAGGCCGGCTACGAACTCCTGCTGGCCGACTCCCGCGAGTCGGGCACGCGCGAACGGACGGCGCTGGAGCGCCTCGTCCCGGTCGTCGAGGGCTTCATCATCGGCAGCTCCCGGATGTCGGACTCCGCGCTGCGCAACGTCGCCAAGCAGCGTCCGATGGTGGTCCTGAACCGCGCCCTCTCCGACGTGCCCAGCGTGGTCACCGACAACGCCGCCGGCATCCAGGCCGCGATCGACCTGCTGCGCGACCTCGGCCACGACTCGGTCACCTACGTCGCCGGGCCGGAGGCGTCCTGGGCGGACGGGATGCGCTTCCGCGCCCTGCGCGACCTCGGCGGCAGAGCCGGCCTGAACATCCAGAAGGTGGGGCCGTACCTGCCGACCTTCGAGGGCGGCCTGTCGGCGTCCCGGACGCTGCTGGAGAAGCTGCCCACGGCGGTCATCGGCTACAACGACCTGATGGCGATCGGCGTCATGCACGGCTTCCTGCGCGAGGGCGTCCAGATCCCCGAACAGGTCAGTGTGATCGGTTTCGACGACATCCTGATCTCCCGGCTGGTGCTGCCCACCCTGACCACCGTGGCCGCCCCGATGCGCCAGATGGGCGCGACCGCCGTGAACAACGTGGTGGCGCTGATGAAGGGCGCCAAGCACCGCACCGGGGAGGCGTCGGTGATGCCGGTGCAGCTGAAGGTGCGCGGCTCGACCGGTCAGCGCAGGCGGAAGAGGGTCTCCCCGGCGTTGGGCACGACCATGGTGTCCGGGTCGGCCTCGTAGGCGGCCAGGTCGAAGTCCTCCACCGCGAGGTAGCCGAGGTTGGCGCCCCGCACCTTGTGCTCGGGGATGCCGGTGACCAGCGTCACGTCCACCCGGCAGCGTTCCCCGTCCACCTCGTCGTAGGTGCCGGCGCCGCGCAGGTGGGTGCTGTGGGCCAGCACCCCCCAGTGGATCCCCGCGAACTTCTCCCACTGCTTCACGAAGTAGTCGCGGCAGTGGTAGCCGATGTCGTAGATCTCGGTGTGGACGAAGGAGATCTCGGTCACGTGCGGCGCGTACAGGATGACCTCCCCGCCGTCGGCCACCACCGGCTCGAGCTTGTAGAAGCCCTTCGCCGCCGTCCAGATGTCCTCGTACTTGTCCGGGATCAGCGACACCACCCGCTTCACCGGGGCGTCGAGGTAGCGAACGTGGGTCTGCGCAGACACCTGCGCCGCCGCGGCCCAGGCCTCCTCGGTGCCGCCGAACGCGGCCGCGTGCAGGTCGTGGCTCCCCGACTTCGCCACCACGCAGAGCGCCAGTTTCTCGGACGGGATCATCGCCGCGGCCTCGTTGATCAGCGCCCGCACCGGCGTGATGCCCAGCGTGCCGATGATCTCCGCGCTGGTGATCAGGGCACCCACCCAGTGGGTGAGGTCGATGATCTCCTGGCCGGCGATGCCGGGGAAGAAGTACTTGTTGCCGCCGGAGAACCCGACCACCTCGTGGGGGAACACCGGCCCGACGACCAGGGCGACGTCGTGCTCGACCACGGCCCGGTTCAGGGCGACCCTCGCCGGCACCTGGAGCAGCCCCCCGCTGAGCTCGCCGACCCGCTCGGCGCTGATCGTGCCGAGTTCGACGAACGTGTCGGGGTCGGCCCACTCGTGGTTGATCACGGTCATCCCCGGATAGGTGCCCTCCAGGCCGCCGTCGCCGTACCCCAGGTGCTTGGCGATGGCCGCGTCCGACATGCCCACGTGCGTGCCGAGGGCGATCACCGCGGTCAGCCGGCTCACCCGTCCGGTGAGCGCACCGTGGACGGCGCCGAGCAGCAGCGGCAGCGGACTGGAACGGGTGCCGTCCGGGATCACCAGGCAGACGCTGCGCCCGTCGAGGTCGACGCCGGCCAGCTGTTCGGCGATGAAGGCGCGCACCTGCTCGTCGTCGAGGACCTGGTCCGCGCCGCCGATGAGGGCGGCTCCCTGCGCGAGCTCCGCGACACGGTCGATCGTCTGGGTCATGCGCCCACCCTGCTCCTGCCCCGGGCCGGCGGCAACAGTGGGCGGCAACTCCCGGCAACGCATTCCCCGATCCGGGCCCAGCCGTGACGATGGGGACATGGCTCGACTCGAACTCCACCCCGACCGGATGCTGCCGGCCGACCCCGGCCTGCGCCCCCTCGCCCGCGAGATCTACGCCTCGGTGCGCGAGTTGCCGATCATCTCCCCGCACGGCCACGTGCCCGCACAGTGGCTGGCCGAGGACGAGCCGTTCACCGACCCCACGTCGCTGCTGATCACCCCCGACCACTACGTCAACCGGCTGCTGCACGCCAACGGGGTCGGCCTGGACGCCCTCGGCGTCGCGCAGGAGACCTTCACCCCCGAGCAGTCGCGCGAGGCGTTCCGCACGCTGTGCGCGCACTGGACGGCCTACCGGGGCACCCCGGTGCGGTTCTGGCTGGAGTCGGAGCTGGCCGACATCTTCGGGCTCGACCTGGCCCCGTCCGCCGAGACCGCGGACGAGCTCTACGACGCGATCACCGCGAAGCTCGCCACGCCGGAGTTCCGTCCCCGCGCGCTGTTCGAACGCTTCGGCATCGACTTCCTCGCCACCACCGACGACCCGTGCGACGACCTGGCCGCCCACGACGCGCTCGCCGCCGACCCGTCCTGGACGGGGCAGGTGGCGCCGACCTTCCGTCCCGACCGCTACCTGGAGCCCGCACGGAGCGACTGGAACGCCCTGGTCGACCGGCTCGGGGAGGTCAGCCGGGTCGACACCGGGAGCTACGCGGGCTGGGTCGCAGCCATGGAGAGCCGGCGGGCGTACTTCAAGGCCCGCGGCGCGGTCTCGTCCGACCACTCCCACGCCGACGCGCGTGTCGAGCCGCTGGCCGAGGCGGAGGCGTCCCGGCTCTACCGGCTGGCCCGCGAGGGCCGGATCACGTGCGAGGAGGCGAACACGCTGCGTCGCCACTTCATGTTCACCCAGGCACGGATGGCCGCCGACGACGGCCTGGTGATGACCATGCACCCGGCGGTGTACCGCAACCACCACCCCGGCACGTTCGACCGGTTCGGCGCGGACGTCGGCGCCGACATCCCGATGCAGGTGGAGTTCACCCGGGCCGTCCAGCCGATGCTCGCCGCGTTCGGCACGTCCTGCTACTTCCAGGTGGTGTTCTTCACCATCGACGAGACCACCTACTCCCGCGAGCTGGCCCCGCTCGCCGGGTTCTACCCGAGCGTGTTCGTGGGCGTGCCGTGGTGGTTCATCGACGCCCCGGACGCGATGACGCGCTTCCGGTCGGCGGTCACCGAGACCGTCGGGTTCGGACGCACGTCCGGCTTCATCGACGACACCCGGGCCTACCTGTCGATCCCCGCCCGCCACGACCTCAGCCGGCGGATCGACGCCGGCTACCTCGCCCGGCTCGTCGGCGAGCACCGGCTCACCCTCGACGAGGCCGTCGAAGCCGCCGAGGAACTGGTGGTCGGCAACCCACGAAAGGCGTTCAAGCTGTGACCATCACCGCCACCACCACCCTGCGCAGGGACGCCGGCCACGGCCGTCCCGCCGCCCCGGTGCGCATCGTCCACCTCGGCGTCGGCAACTTCTTCCGCGCCCACCAGGCCTGGTACACCGAGCACGCCGCGGACGCGGTCGCCTGGGGCATCGCCGCCTTCACCGGGCGCTCGACCGCCATGGCCGACGCGCTGCGTCCCCAGGACGGGCTGTACACGCTGA
Organism: Actinomycetota bacterium; assembly: GCA_020161755.1. Taxonomy (GTDB): domain Bacteria; phylum Actinomycetota; class Actinomycetes; order Propionibacteriales; family Propionibacteriaceae; genus Propionicimonas. The sequence goes on along the minus strand of JAIUOS010000001.1, from coordinate 98,152 downwards.
TCACCCGCGGCACGGACGGGGACGCCTTCGAGGTGATCTCGAGCCTGTCGGCCGTCCACTCCGCCGGCGAGCACGACGCCCTGCTGGACTACTTCCGCTCCCCGCAGCTCGCGGTGGTGACGCTGACCGTCACCGAGGCCGGCTACCGGCGGGGCGCGGACGGGGGCCCCGACCTCACCGATCCTGCGGTGGCCGCCGACGTCGCCGCCCTGCGGGCCGCGGCCACCGCCCCGGTGGCCACCGCCCCCGCCCGGATCGTGGCCGGCCTGCTCGCGCGCCGCGCGGCGTCCGGGGGTCCGTTGGCGATCGTGTCCTGCGACAACCTGTCCCACAACGGCTCGGTGCTCGCGCGGGTCGTCTCCGAGCTCGCCGGGCACGTGGACGCGACGCTGCCCGCCTGGCTGGCGGCGAACGTCTCCTTCGGCACCACGATGGTCGACCGCATCACCCCGGCCACCACCGACGAGCACCGGGCGGCCGTCCGGGCCGCGACCGGCGTCGAGGACGCCGCGCCGGTACCCACCGAGCCGTTCAGCGAGTGGGTCATCCAGGGCGCATTCCCCGCCGGGCGTCCAGCGTGGGAGAGCGCGGGGGCGCGGATCGTCGACGACGTCGCGCCGTTCGAGCGGCGCAAGCTGGCGCTGCTCAACGGCTCGCACTCGCTGCTGGCCTACGCGGCCACGATCCTCGGCCACGAGACCGTGGCGGACGCCATCGCCGACCCCCGCTGCCTGGCCTGGGTCGAGCAGTGGTGGGACGAGGCGTGCGCGCACATTCCGCTGCCGACCGCCGAGCTCGCCGCCTACCGCGCGGCTCTGCTCGACCGCTACCGCAACCCGAACATCCGGCACGCCCTCGCGCAGATCGCGTCCGACGGCTCGCTGAAGGTGCCGGTGCGGATCGTCCCGACCCTGACCGCCGAGCTGGCCGCGGGCCGCGTCCCGCCGGGTGCGTGCCGTGCGGTGGCTGCCTGGGTGTTGCACCTGCGTGGGGCCGGCGCCCCGGTGAAGGACGTCAACGCCGCGACGGTGACGCCGTTCGGCAGCGGCGACCTGGAGGACAGCGTGTCCGCCGTCCTGGCATACCTCGGCCTCGCCGGGCGCGCGGACGTCGCGGCCGGCGTGCTGTCCGCGGCACGGGAGATCCTCGCGCTGGCAGACTGACGCCGTGAACTCGTCAGCCCCGGGACGCGTCGTGATCGGCCTGGACGTCGGCACGACCGCCACCAAGCTGGTCGCCTTCGGCGTGGACGCGCCCGAGCGGCTCGTGCTCAGTCGGGAGTACCCGCTGGAGCAGCCGCGGCCGGGCGAGCAGGTGCAGGACCCCGAGCGGATCCTGCGTGAGGTGCTTTCCGCGCTGGCGGAGTGCCGGCAGGTTCTCGGCGCCGGGCGCGTCGTGGGGATGGGGCTGTCCACCGCGATGCACGGCCTGATCGGACTGGACGCCGCCGGCGTCCCGCTCACTCCGCTGGTCACCTGGGCGGACGGACGGGCCACGCCGCAGGCCGCGCGGCTGCGGGAGTCGGGCCGGGCGGCGGAGGCATACCGCCTGAGCGGCGTTCCCACCCACCCGATGACACCGCTCGCGAAGCTGATGTGGTTCGCCGAGGAGGAACCGGAGCTCGCGGCCCGCGTCCGCCACTGGGTGTCGCTGAAGGACTTCGTGGTGCTGCGGCTCACCGGCACGCTGGCCACCGAGTTGTCGTCCGCGTCCGGCACCGGGCTGCTCGACGTGCACCGCCGCGCCTGGAGCCCCGAACTGGCTGCGCTCGCCCGCGTCGATCTCGACAAGTTGCCCGCAATCCTCGCCACCACGGACGTGTTGCCGCTGGGTGTGGCGGCCGCGGCGGCCACCGGGTTGCCGGCGGGGCTGCCGGTCGTGCTCGGCGGCGCGGACGGTCCACTGGGCAACCTCGGCAGCGGCGCGTTCGCGTCCGGCACCGTGGGGGTCTCGATCGGCACCAGCGGCGCGGTGCGCCTCGGGGTCGGCGCGCCGGTGCTCGACCCGGCCGGACGGCTCTTCAGCTACGCGCTCACCGAGGACGTCTGGGTGACCGGCGGCGCGATCAGCAACGGCGGCTCGGTGGTGCGCTGGGCGAGCGGCGTGTTCGGCGATGCGTCCGCCGAGGCGTCGGACGGGGACCGGGACGCGGCGCTGCTGCGGCTGGCCGCGTCCGTGCCCGCCGGGAGCGACGGGCTGGTCATGCTGCCCTACCTGCTGCCCGAGCGGGCCCCGCTGTGGGACCCGACGCTTCCCGGTGCGTTCCTCGGGCTGCGGCACTCCCACACCCGCGGCCACTTCGTCCGCGCGGCTGTCGAGGGGGTTGCCCTCCAGCTCGCCCTGATCACCCGCAGCCTGGCTGCCGTCCAGCCGATCGAGGTGGTCCGCGCCACCGGCGGGGTGTTCCGTGCGCCGCTGTGGCGCCAGGTCGTCGCCGACGCGCTCGCCCTGCCCGTCGAGGTCGGTGAGGACGCCGCCGGCACCGCGCTCGGTGCGGCCGCGCTCGCGCTGGTGGGTCTCGGCCTCGAGAGCTCGCCGGTGGCGGCCGCGGACCGGCTCGCGTCCGCCGTCCACGTCGACCTGGTCGATCCCGTCCACCCCGAGCTCTACGCAGACCTGGCCGCTCGCATCCCGTCCCTGCTCTCCGCCTACGACGACGTCGCCGCCCTCTTCGCCGGCTCCTGACTCACTCCCCCAGGACGTCGAACGCCACCGTTTCGGTCAAACGCCCCAACCCAGGCGGTGGCGTTTGACCGAAACGGTGGCGTTCGGCGGAGAGGAGGACGGGGCTCAGGGGGACGGGGACCAGCGCTCTTCGATGCGGGCGAGCCTCCAGACCACGACGGCCACGGCCCAGGCGGCGAGGAACAGGACCACCACGAGGTAGCCGACCGCGCCGAGGTCGAGCGACGCGATCGCGGCCAGCGGGCCCGTGGTGATCCCCAGCCGGTCGGCGAGGACCCCGAGCAGCTCGATCCCGCCGATCACCAGCGCGACGACCACCGAGAGCCCGGTGACGGTGAGGTTGTAGTACACCTTCCGCACCGGTCGGACGTCCGCCCAGCCGTAGGCGCGGGTCATCACGACGCCGTCGACGGTGTCCAGCAGGCACATGCCGGCGGCGAACAGCACCGGCAGGGTGAGGATCGCGTACCACGGCAGGGACACCGCTGCCGCGCCGCCGGCCAGGACGAGCAGTCCGACCTCAGTGGCGGTGTCGAACCCGAGGCCGAACAACAGCCCGACCGGGTAGAGCTGCCGTGGCTTCGTGACGACCGCCACCGCCCGGCTGGTGAGCCGCGCGAGCACCCCGCGGCGTTGCAGTTGGGCCTCGAGTTGCCGCTCGTCCAGCATCCCGGCGCGCAGGCCGCGGAACACCCGGGCGATGCCCGCGAGGACGACGAGGTTCACCAGGCCGATCACCACGAGGAAGATCCCGGAGACCAGCGTGCCGAAGGTGCTCATCGCCCGGAGGAGCACCGACCGGTCGTCGACCAGTTGCGTGGCCACCGCACCCACGCCGGCGGCGAGCAGCGCGACCAGCACGAACACCACGCTCGAGTGCCCCAGCGAGAACCAGAACCCGACCGAGAGCGGACGCCGGCCCGCGGCCAGCTGCGCTCGGGTGGCGTTGTCGATCGCCGCGATGTGGTCGGCGTCGAACGCGTGCCGCATGCCGAGGGTGTACGCCGTCACGCCGAGCCCGATGCCGAACACCTGCCCGGTGCCGAGGGCCAACTGCTGCGGCACCACGAGGGCGAGCAGCGTCCCCCAGCCCAGCGCGTGCAGGATGACGATGACCGCGCCCATGCCCAGGAGCGGGCGCCGGTCGGACGCGGGGGTGCGCGGTTGCCCTAGAGCTTCGCCTGCCACTTCCCGGTCCACACCAGATCGTTGCACGTGCCGTGGAAAGCCGAAACACCGGTGATCTTGTCGACCACCTGGCGGATGGCCTCGGCGTTGTCGGAGTAGGCGTTGATGTAGGCCTTGACCATCGTGGCGTCGTGCAGGTGGGTGGTGTAGTTCAGCGACACCATCACGGTGGGCACCTCGTGGACGTACCAGGGGCAGTCCGTGCTCATCGGGATCTTCCAGCGGATCCGGTAGTTGTTCTCGGCCGCGTAGCCGACGACATTCGCGACGACGATCGCCGCGTCCACCTCGTCCCTGTACTTCAAAGTACGACCCTTGACGCGATCGGCGCCGTTGTTCACCGTCACCTCGAAGCCCCGTGACTCCAGTTCGGCCACGAAGGTCGCCAGGGCCTGCGGGTTGGCCGCGTAGATGTCGCCGGCGTCGGCGTCCAGGTAGTAGAGCCGGATCCGGCGGTGGGTCTCGGGGCGCAGCGGCAGCTGGTCGAGCGTGTTCTTCACCAGCGTGATGGACGCGTCCGCGGCCTCCGCGCGCCAGCGCAGGTGCTCCTCGCAGCCGATGATCGCGAGCTCGTCCGGCGTGCGTAGCAGTGTCCCGGACGCCTGCTTCACGTGCAGGTTCAGCTTCGCCTTCAGGCCCAGGATCCGGCGCACCGCGTCGTCCAGCCGCTCGGGCGGGATCACCCCGGAGCGCACGCCGTCCAGCATGAAGCCGAAGTCCTCGGCGATGTCGTTGAAGAACAGGAACATGTCGCAGCCGGACGCGATCGCGCGCGGCACGTAGTCCTGGCGCCGCATCGCCGAGGTCATCCCCAACATGTGGCTGGCGTCGGTGACGACCAGCCCGTTGAACCCCAGCCGGTCCTTCAGCAGGCCCTGGATCAGCTCGGGAGCGAGCGTGGCCGGCATGATGTCGGCGTCCGTCAGCGACGGGTCGAGCACCTTGGAGTACGCCGGCAGCGCGATGTGGCCGGCCATGATCATCTCGACGCCGGCGTCGATGTGGTGGCGGTAGACCCGTCCGAACGAGTCGTCCCACTCCTGCGGGGAGAGTTCGTTGACGCCGAGCACGAGGTGCTGGTCGCGCTCCTCCGTGCCGTCGCCCGGGAAGTGCTTGATGCACACCGCGACGTCCTCGTCGGACGCGCGCAGGCCGCGCGCCTTGGCACCGGTGGAGCGGATCACGTCCTCGGCGGTGGTGCCGTGGGCGCGGGTGTTCACGATCGTGTTGCGCCAGTTGAACAGGATGTCGACGATCGGGGCGAAGTTGACGTTGACGCCGAGCACGCCGGCCTCGCGGGCCGAGACCAGGCCGGTGCGGAACGGCACCTCCTCGGCGCGGACGGCGTCGCCGCGGGCCGCGTCGCACTGCGCACCGGTGGCGATGTAGGTGCCCTCGGCGCACGCGCCGTTGCCGCCGGACTCGCAGTTGGCCGCGATCAGCAGCGGGATCTTCGAGGACGCCTGGAGGCTGTTCAGCAGCTCCTGCACCTGGGCGGCACTGCCGCCGTGGTAGCGGGCGCCGCCGATGTGGTAGCGCGCCAGGATCTCGTCGTTGGTGAGGTCGTTGCCACCGAAGGTGTCGGTGCCGAAATGGAACAGGTTGAAGAACAGCTGGCCGACCTTCTCCTCGTCCGACATCCCGGCGAGGGTCTCCTCGACCCAGCCGCGCTGCGAGGCGTCCAGGAGGTAGGGCAGGGCCGACAGGTCGACGGTGGTGCTCATGGTGGGTGCTCCGGTCTCTGGTGGTGGGCGGGACGGTCAGTGCTGCCAGGGCGGCGTGGCGGGCAGCAGGGCGTCGAACTCGGCGACCAGTGCCTGCTGGTACGCGCCGGCGTAGGTGCCGGCGAGGAACCGGTCGAACGCCTCGGTGTGGAAACGGTGCCACGAGGCGGCCTCGCCGCCGGGGTTGATCGGGTAGAACAGGACGCCGGCCGCGGCGGCGGTGTCCCGGTCGCCGGGGGCGTCGCCGACCAGCAGGATGTGGTCGTCGGCGTACTTGCCCTTCGCGGCGAACTGGAGGTGCTCGAGCTTGGTGCCCGACTCCTGGCCGGCGATCACGTCCATGTGGTCGGCCAGGCCGTGCTCGGCCCACTCACGGGCCAGCGCCTCGTACGGGGTGGCGGAGACGACCATCAGGTCGGTCCGGTCACCGATGCCGGCCAGGCTCTCCCGCACCCACGGGAAGGGCGGGACGCCGTGCACCATGTCGGCGATGCTGGCGTCCACGCCGTCGGTCCAGGCCAGCGCCCGGTCGAGCTCGGGGTCGGGATGGTCGGCGGCGTAGGCGCGGATGCCGGCCCCGCTCAGCGGGTAGCCGGACGCGATGAACTCCCGGATCCTGTCGCCGGTCGGCACGCTCGCGCCGCGTTCGGCCACCTCGGGACGCTCGGCCAGCAGCTCGAACACCCGCAGCAGCGCCGGCCAGCGGTTGAGCCCGCGTCCGGTGGAGTAGAGGTTCACGAACTCGGCGGTCTGCCGGGCGACCGACGACACCGGCTGGAGGCCCCAGTGCTTGATCGTGTTCGGGGTGAAGCACTCCTTGTGCTTGATCTCCATGGCGTCGAAGGCGCAGCCGTCGGAGTCGACGCCGACGAAGAACCCGTGGCGGGGACGGAAGTCGATCAGGGCCTGCGCGGGATGCGCGGTGGTCGGGGTGTCGATGGCGACGGTGCTCATGGGACTCCTCTGCGGTGACAGCTCCCAGTAGAGCCGCTTGGCAACCGACCCGGCCATTGGTTGCCACCGGTTGCCAATCCGCCGAGAGCCACCGTTCCGGTCAAGCGCCACCGCCTGGGTGGTGGCGTTTGACCGGAACGGTGGCTCTCGGCGGGATAGGGGGTCAGCCGTAGGTGTCGCGCGGGCCGCGTCCGGGGACGGAACGCTTGCCCTTCTTCCAGTTCGGCGCCTCCGGGCCGCGCACGATCACCCGGCTCACCGTGCCCTGGCCGAGTTGCTCGTTGAGCACCGCCACCAGCTGTGGCGCGATGCTGCGCAGGGAGGTGGCCCAGGTGGACGATTCGGCGCGCACGGTCAGGACGGTCTCGGCGTAGTGCTCGGGCACCGAGTGGGCGGCGTTCACCGGACCCACCAGCGCCGGCCAGCGGGCGAGCAGCTGGTGGACGCTGACCTCGCGCGTCCAGCCCTCCTCGGCGATGACCTCCTTGAGCAGGTCTCCGAGGACGGTCGGCTCGTCGGTGCGCTCGACCGGACGCCGCTTCTTCGGCGCCGGCTTCGGGGCGGCGCCCCGGGCGGCGCGGGCGATGCGCTTGGCCAGGTCGAGGCCCTGCGGGTCGTGCTCTGGGCCTTCGATCGTCATGCCTCAGCCTCGCCGGTCGGTTCCGATTCAACCATCGGTACAGGTGCGGCGACGTCGTCAGTGGCGAGCGGCGCAACGGTCGCAGCCTGCACCGCGAACCGCGGCCCGACAAGGGTGGACGGCACGTCGGCCGCCACCGCGGCGGTGATCAGTACCTGCTCGGCACCGGCGATGAGTTCGGCCAGCCGGGCGCGGCGGGTCTCGTCCAGCTCGGCGAAGACGTCGTCGAGGATCAACACGGGCTCGACCCCGTCGCTGCGCAGCAGTTGGAACGACGCCAGTCGCAGCGCCAGCGCGGTCGACCACGACTCCCCGTGCGACGCGTAGCCCTTCGTCGGCAGCTCCCCCAGGGTGAGGGTGAGGTCGTCGCGGTGCGGGCCGACCAGGCAGACGCCGCGGGCGATCTCCTCACCGCGGCGCTCGCGCATTCGCTCGGTGAGGATGCCGCCGAGGTCGCCCACCGTGAACGCCTCGGCCGGCTCCTCGGCCGGCAGCGAGGACGACTTGTACGTGATGCCGGCCACGTTGTTCGTCGGGGCGATGCTGGCGTAGGCCTGTTCGAGGAACGGACGCAGCTCGGCGAGCGTCGCCAGCCGGGCGGCCACGATCTCGGCGCCGTACGCGGCCAGCTGGCCGTCCCACACGTCGAGGGTGGCAGCCACGTCGTCGGTCACGCCGCGCGGACCGCGTCCCGACAACGACTTGAGCAGCGCAGAGCGTTGCCGCAGCACCCCGTCGTAGTCACCCCGGACGCCGGCCAGCCGCGGCCACCGGGCCACGACCAGCTCATCGATGAAACGCCGGCGCTCGCTCGGGTCGCCCTTCACGATCGCCAGGTCCTCCGGGGAGAAGAACACCACCCGCAGCGCGCCGAGCAGGTCGCGCGGCCGCCGCAACGGCGCCCGGTTGAGGGACGCCTTGTTGGCGCGGCCGGGGATCAGCTCGATCTCGAGCAGCAGGCTGCGGGTGTCCTCCAGACCGGCCTGCACCCGGGCCCGGACGATGCTGCGCTCGGCCCCGGCCCGGACCAGCGGCGCCTCGGTCGCGACCCGGTGGGATCCCAAGGTGGCCAGGAACTCGATCGCCTCGACCAGGTTGGTCTTGCCCTGCCCGTTCGCCCCGGTGAACACCGTGACGCCGGCGGCCAGCGGCACCTCCGCCAGCGTGTAGGACCGGAAGTCGGCCAGGCTCAGGTGGGTGACGAACACGCCGGACGCGTCACGCCGGCAGGCGCATGAGCATGATCACGTGCTTGTAGTCGTCCAGCGGCTCGCCGTCCAGCTCGTTCAGGCCGGTGAGCAGGCAGGGCTTGCCGGGCTGGGTGAACGAGAACTGCACGTACGGGCTGTCCAGGGCGGCCAGCGCGTCGGAGAGGTAGTGCGGGTTGAAGCCCGCCGCGGTCATGCCCGAGTCGCCGGCGGTCTCCTCGACCACGGCCTCCAGCGCCTCGACGGCCTGCGCCTGGTCGCCGGTGGCCGCCTCGAGCGTGATCGAGCCGTCGCCGATCAGCATGCGCAGCGAGGTGTTGCGCTCGGCCACCAGACCGACGCGCTTCACCGCGGCGATCACCTCGGCGGTGTTGGCGCGGACGGTGACCGTCGCCTGCACGGTCATCAGGTGGCGGACCTTCGGGAACTCGCCGTCCAGCAGGCGCGTGGTGATCTGGCGGACGCCGGCCGCGCCGGTGCCCTCGAAGCCGATCAGTCCGTCACCGGCGGCCGCCGACGACAGGCTCAGGGTGACCTGCTCGCCCGCGGTCATGCTCTTCGCGGTCTCGGCCAGCACCCGGGCCGGCACCAGGGCCGCGCCGTCGCCACGGCTGACCGGGCTCCAGTCGAGCTCCTTCAGCGCCATCCGGTAGCGGTCGGTCGCCAGCAGCGACAGCGTGTCGCCCTCGATCTCCATGCGGACGCCGGTGAAGACCGGCAGCAGCTCGTCGCGTCCGGCCGCGACCACGACCTGGCTGACCGCCTTGGCGAACTCCTCGCTCGGGATCGCGCCGGTGGCCTCGGGCATCTCCGGCAGCGCCGGGTAGTCGGCGACCGGGAGCGTCTGCAGGGTGAAGCGTGCGGTGCCGCAGACCAGCTCCATGCGGGTCTCGTCCGCGGTGATGTCGACCGGCTTGTTCGGCAGCGAGCGGGCGATGTCGGCCAGCAGGCGTCCCGACACCAGCGCGACACCCTCGTCCGACACCTCGGCCTTGACCGTGATCTGCGCGGAGGTCTCGTAGTCGAAGCTGCTCATCACCACCTGGCTCCCCGCGGCCTTGACCAGCAGGCCGGCCAGGATCGGGACGCTCGGACGGGTCGGCAGGCTGCGCGCAGCCCACTGGACGGCTTCGGCCAGGACGTCGCGCTCGAGACGGATCTTCACCATTGCTCCCTAGTACTCACAGGCGTGGTCGGTTGATCATATCGACGCGGAGCGACCTGACACGCCTTCAGGGCGTTTCCCCAGTCTGTGCATCCGCTGACTTTGAAGTTCATCGGAGATCTTTCAATTCGTAGGGGTCATAGCGCCTGTGGATTCGGTGGAAAACCGGCGTCCGCCCTGCCCCGACGGCGTGTCGGGAGTGGACGGCCGCTGTGGACAACCCGAAATCACACGGGGAGGATTTGAGGACGACGCCGCGTCCGGTGCGAACGACCCACAGGTCGGTCAGGTTATCCCCCGAGTTTTCCACAGAAGTGCACAGTGTCCCCCGCCCGGGTGACAGCCTCCGTCCGCTCCCCCGCAGACGCCCCCGAAGTTGACAAACGCCCCCGAAATTTCAGGGGCGTCTGTGAGTTTCGGGGGCGTCTGCGCGGGGACGGGCTGGTGCGGCCCTGGCCAAGGGGACGAGGACGGGACGGGCGTCAGCGGAGCGGGGACTGCTTGATGCGGTTCGTCAGCTCGGTGATCTGGTTGAAGACGCTGCGACGCTCACGGATGAGCTGGCGGATCTTGCGATCGGCGTGCATCACGGTGGTGTGGTCGCGGCCGCCGAACAGCTGGCCGATCTTCGGCAGCGACAGATCAGTGAGTTCACGGCACAGGTACATGGCGATCTGGCGGGCCGTCACCAGGACGTGCGTCCGGCTCTGGCCACAGAGGTCCTCGACGGTGATGCCGAAGTAGTCGGCCACGTGGGTCATGATCGCGGTGGACGAGATGCGGGTCTCGGCGCCCTCGGGGATCAGGTCGCGGAGCACCACCTCGGCCAGGGCCAGGTCGACCTCCTGCCGGTTCAGGCTGGCGAACGCGGTCACCCGGATCAGCGCACCCTCGAGCTCGCGGATGTTCGTCTGGATCTTGGACGCGATGAACTCGAGCACGTCCGGGCCGGCGGTGAGCCGCTCGGCGGCCGCCTTCTTGCGCAGGATCGCGATCCGCGTCTCCAGGTCGGGCGGCTGGATGTCGGTCATCAGGCCCCACTCGAAACGGCTGCGCAGCCGCGGCTCCAGCGCCTCCAGCCCCTTGGGCGGACGGTCGGACGTGAGCACGATCTGCTTCTGCGCGGTGTGCAGGGTGTTGAACGTGTGGAAGAACTCCTCCTGGGTCTGGATCTTGCCCTCGAGGAATTGGATGTCGTCGATCAGGAGGACGTCGACGTCGCGGTACTGGCGGCGGAAGTCCGCCGTCCGGTTGTCGGAAACCGCGTTGATGAAGTCGTTGGTGAGCTCCTCGGTGGAGACGTACTTCACCCGGACCCGGTCGTAGTAGTTGCGGATGTAGTGGCCGACGGCGTGCAGCAGGTGGGTCTTGCCCAGCCCCGAGTCGCCGTAGATCATCAGCGGGTTGTAGGCCTTGCCGGGCGCCTCGGCCACGGCGACGGCCGCGGCGTGTGCGAAGCGGTTGGAGTTCCCGATCACGAAGGTCTCGAAGGAGTACTTCGGGTTGAGCCGGTCACCACCGGTGCGTCCGTTCGTCGGACGCGAGCTCGCCGGCGGCGGCTCGGGAGCGGCCACCGGGGGTTCGGCGTGCGCCTCGTCGGATTCGATCAGCGGGTCCACGTCGATGGCGAGCCGGATCGGACGCGAGTAGTACTCCGACAGCTGCTGCTCGATCGCCGGACGCAGCCGGCTCTCGACGCGGTCGCGGGTGAAGTCGTTCGCCACGGCCAGGATGACCAGCGAATCGTGGATCGTGACCGGACGCATTCCCTGCAGCCAGCCCCGGGTGACCGGGTCGGAGGAGTCCCAGACGTGCGTCCAGGCGGCCTGGAGCTCGGCGGACGCGACGGGTTCACTCGCTGGGGACGGCTGAGACATGGGTCCTGCTTCGGCTCCTCACTACCTGCCCCAGCCAGGTTTCCACACGATTGTCCACAGACTGTGCATCAAGGATGCAGCGGACCACGGGGGTGACGGTCCCCGTTGGCCTAGAGCAACCTAGCGAGGTCTGGGGGCCCGCGCAAACGGTTTTGAAACTTGATCAAGTCACATCGGCGTGTCGACTCGACGGGTTAACCTCGATCTGTCCGGTTTGCCCGGTGTCGTACACGCCGCGTAGAGTTGGGCAGTCGCTGTCGCGACGCCCGTGTGTCCAGGTGGGCGCATCTGATCCGAAAATTACGAACTTGGGAGCACTCGCGTGAGCAAGCGCACTTTCCAGCCGAGCAACCGGCGTCGCAGCCGCACCCATGGCTTCCGTCTGCGGATGCGCACCCGTGCGGGGCGCGCCATCATCTCGGCCCGTCGCCGTCAGGGCCGCGTCCGCCTCGCCGGCTGAGCCGGCACGCGGTGTTGCCTGCCCGGTCGCGGTTGCGTAACCCCGGGGACTTCCGCGACACGTTGCGCCAGGGCGTCCGGTGCGGACGCCCGTCACTGGTGGTGCACGCGCGTCGCACCCCGCAGGAGTGTTCGCGCGCAGGTTTCATCGTCTCCAAGTCGGTCGGCAACGCCGTCCATCGCAACCGGGTGAAGCGTCGTCTGCGTCACCTCGCCGCGCACGCGCTCGCGTCCGCACCGTTCACGGTGGACGTGGTGGTGCGGGCACTGCCGCCGGCCGCCACCGCCGCCGACCTCGCGTCCGACTTCGACGCGGCCCTGGCGAGCGCGCTAGATCGGCTGGCGTCATGAAGTACCTGCTGATCGGGCTCCTGAAGGTCTACCGGGCCGTGATCAGCCCGTTGTACGGCAACGTCTGCAAGTACTACCCGTCGTGTTCGGCCTACGCCCTCGAGGCGGTCACCGTGCACGGCGCGATCAAGGGCACCTGGCTCGCCACCAAGCGGCTGGCCAGCTGTCACCCGTGGGCAGCGGGCGGGTACGACCCCGTCCCGGGCACGCCGGCCGCCGAAGCCTGGGCCGCTGAACAGGCCAGCAGTTCCGCAACGGCCGTCCCGGCCCCTGACCTGGCGCACTCCTGCGTCCACGAGGTGAGATGAACCTGATGATCCCGCTGCTCGTCCCGCTGAACATGTGGGACGACTTCCTCGGCTTCCTCGGCACGATGATGACGCCGCTGTACTGGGCGGTGTCCGGCATCCTGGTCGGCTTCCACTCGCTGCTGACCATGCTCGGCATGAACCCCGACTGGGGCGGCACCTGGGCGCTGTCGATCGTGCTCCTGACGATGGTGATCCGCACCGCGCTGATCCCGCTGTTCGTCCGCCAGATCAACTCCGCGCGCAACATGCAGCTGATCCAGCCGAAGGTGAAGGAGCTCAACGAGAAGTTCGGGCACGACCGGGAGCGCCTCGGCCAGGAGACGATGAAGCTCTACAAGGCCGAGGGCGTCAACCCGATGGCCTCGTGCCTGCCGCTGCTGCTGCAGATGCCGATCTTCCTGGCGCTGTTCTACGTGCTGAACAGCGTCTCCCACGGCACCGCGCTCGGCTACTTCTTCGAGACGAACCCGCACCTGGTGACGTCCCTGCAGAGCGCGACGCTGCTCGGGGCGAAGATCTCGTCCACCTTCCTGCCGATCACCGCGTTCGGGCCCACCCAGTGGGTGGCGCTGACCCTGATCGTGCTGATGACCGGCGTGCTGTTCATCACCCAGCTCCAGCTGATGCGCAAGAATATGCCGCCGGACGCCCTGACGGGCCCGATGGCGCAGCAGCAGAAGATGATGCTGTACATGTTCCCGGCGATCTACGCGATCGGCGGCGTGAGCATCCCGATCGGCGTGCTGATCTACTGGCTGACGACGAACCTGTGGACGATGGGCCAGCAGTACATCCTGATCCACAACAACCCCGCCCCCGGCACCCCGGCCTACGTGGACTGGGAGGAGCGCATGCGGGCTCACGGCAAGGACCCCGACGAGATCGCGGCCCGTCGTCGCGGCGCCGGTCGGAAGCGTCCGGAGACCACGGCCTACGACCCCACGAAGGTGGCACGCCAGGGCAGCGGTTCGTCCGTAGCCAACGGGTCGGCGACGAGCACGTCCACGGACGGTGCCGCGCCGACGGTGCAACGACAGGTGATCCAGCGGCAGCAGCCGAAGAAGAACAGCCGCGCCGGGCGCAAGCAGTAGCAACGAGGAGTAGGACAACGTGAGCGAAGATCAGAACGAGGTGGACGTGGTCGTCGAGGACCTGACCGAGGTCGCGACGGACGAGGCGACGGACGAGGCGACGGACGCCGGCGACGAGACGGCGGAGGCGCCGCGCTCGCGCAAGGAGTCCGCGCTCGAGAACGAGGGCGAGATCGCCGCCGACTACCTGGAGGAGCTGCTCGACATCGCCGACCTGGACGGCGACATCGACACCTACGCCGAGGGTGGCCGCGCGCACGTGTCGATCATCACCGAAGCGGACGCCCTGGTCGGCAAGGACGGCGAGGTGCTGGAGGCTCTGCAGGAGCTCGCCCGCCTCGCGGTGATGACCGAGACCGGTCACCGCAGCCGGCTGATGCTCGACATCGGCGGGCACCGCGACAAGCGTCGCAAGGTGCTGCAGGACCTGGCCCGGGATGCCGTGACGGAGGTCAACGAGTCCGGCGAGGCCGTGCGGCTGGCACCGATGAACCCGTTCGAGCGCAAGATCGTGCACGACTCGGTGGCGGCCGCCGGCCTGGTCAGCGAGTCGGAGGGCGAGGAGCCGCACCGCCGCGTCGTGGTGCTGCCCAAGTCCTGATCCCGGTGGATCCTCGCGCCGAGGTCTTCGGTGACGCCGCTCCGACGGCGAGCCGATATGTAGACATATTGGCAAGTCGAGGAATCGACTGGGGCTTGGTCGGGCCCCGGGAGGGCGATCGGCTCTGGGACCGGCACGTCCTGAACTCGATCGCCGGCGCCGACCTGTTCGGCGAGGGCGCTTCGGTGGTGGACGTGGGGAGTGGCGCCGGCCTGCCCGGCATTCCGCTTGCGATCCTGCGTCCGGACCTTCGGGTGACCCTGCTGGAGTCGCTGCTGCGCCGGGTGAACTTCCTGGAGCTGGCGGTCGACGAGCTCGACCTGGGCGATCGGGTGCCGGTGGTGCGGGCGCGGGCGGAGGAGCACCACGGCACCTTCGATGTGGTGACCTGCCGCGCTGTGGCTCCGCTCCCCCGCCTCGTCGGCTGGTGCCTCCCCCTGCTCGCGCCCGGTGGTCGCCTGCTCGCGCTGAAGGGTTCGTCGGCGTCCACCGAGCTCGCGGACGCTGCTGGCCTCCTTCGCAAACACCGGCTGACCGGCCGCGTCCACGAGCGCCCCGTCCCGGGCACCGGCGAATCGACCTGGCTGATCGAGCTCTCCCGCTGATCGCCTCCAGCGTCCATCCCGCTCACGGAGGGCCGGCGACGGCCCTGCCGGGTTGGGTCTGCTTCCGGTCGGGCTCGGGACACCGTTCTCGGACGTGGTGGTCACGCTTGCTTGTTCGGTGCAGTGGGGTGGTGCTCGGGTTCCAAAGGATAGGTCCCGCGCACGGTGTCCCGAGCCCGACCTTCACTGTTGGGTTGGCCGGGCTGGGCGTCTGGCTGGGTGGTGTGAGGAGGCTCGCTTGGCTGACGGGGCTTTCCCTGGAAGGCCGACGGGCTCGCTGGTTCCGATCAAGGTCCGTATCCCTTGAGAACCCTCGCCCTGAGGCCCGCACCCGCGGACGCTTCCTGGGGAAGACAGGACCGGATCGGAACCAGCGAGCCCGTCGGCCGCCACGGTGATGATGTTCAGCTGCCGAGCAGACGAGGTTCGAGAGGGTCAGCGGGAACCCCTATCCTGATGTTTCACGTGAAACGTCGAGCGCAGGAGACCCATGACGATCACTCCCCCGCCCACTCCGCGGCGCGTCGTCTTCGACGAACCCGAGTTCGGCGATCCCCGTCCCGAAGATCCGGACGACCTCGAATTCGCTGTTTCACGTGAAACATCGCTTCCGAAGCCGGCTCGGACCCGGACGATGGTCATCGCCAACCAGAAGGGGGGAGTGGGCAAGACCACGTCCGCCGTGAACCTGGCGACCGCGCTCGCGCTCGGCGGACTCTCCGTCCTGGTGATCGACCTCGATCCACAGGGCAATGCGTCCACCGCGCTGGGCATCGAACACCACGAGGGCATTCAGGGCACGTATGAGGTGCTCACCGCGAACTCACCCATCGCCAGCCTGATCAAGCGCTCGCCAGAGGCCGACAGCTTGTGGGTGCTCCCCGCGACCATCGACCTCGCCGGCGCCGAGATCGGCCTGGTCAGCACGCCCGCGCGGGAGAGCCGGCTCCTCAACGCCCTGCGTACCTTCAACGGCCGGTACCAGCCCGACTACGTGCTGATCGACTGCCCGCCCTCGCTGGGGCTGCTCACCCTGAACGCCCTCGTAGCGGCCGACGAGATCCTGATCCCGATCCAGTGCGAGTACTACGCGCTGGAGGGCGTTTCGCAACTGCTGCGCACGATCAACCTGGTCAAGGGCTCGATGAACGACCACCTGTACCTGTCGACCGTCCTGCTCACCATGTACGACGGCCGCACCCGGTTGGCGTCCCAAGTGGCGGCAGAGGTGCGCGAGCACTTCCCGAAGGAGACGCTCAAGGCGGCCATCCCGCGCTCGGTGCGCGTCTCCGAGGCGCCCAGCTACGGCCAGTCCGTCCTCACCTACCACTCGGCGTCCGCCGGAGCCCAGGCCTACCTGGACGCGGCCACCGAACTCGCTGAGCGCGGTGCCGCTCTCGACCAGACGAAGGAGCGCTCCGCATGAACGCACGCCACACCGGCCTCGGTAGGGGACTCGGCGACCTGCTCCAGCGCACCGATCCCGAACTCCACGGCTCCGACGCCCCGGCGCCCGACGTTCCGGCCGGCGCCCGCTTCGCCGAGGTGCCCATCGCCGACGTGAAGCCCAACCCCAAGCAGCCGCGCACCGTCTTCGACGAGGACGCGCTCGCCGAGCTCGTCGGGTCGATCTCCGAGGTCGGCCTGCTCCAGCCGGTGGTGGTCCGTCCGCTCGACGACGGCACGTACGAGCTGGTGATGGGCGAGCGACGACTGCGGGCGAGTCAACAAGCCGGTTTATCGACAATTCCGGCGATCATCCGGCGCACCGAGGACGCCGACCTGCTGCGCGACGCCCTCCTGGAGAACCTGCACCGCGCCCAGCTCAACCCGCTGGAGGAGGCCGCCGCCTACCAGCAGATGATGAGCGACTTCAGCTGCACGCAGGAAGAGCTGTCGGTGCGCATCAAGCGCTCGCGACCGCAGATCTCCAACACCATCCGCCTGCTGCAGCTACCGGCCCCCGTGCAGCGCCGAGTAGCGGCCGGCGTGCTCAGCGCGGGGCACGCCCGCGCCATCCTGATGCTGCCCGACACCGACGCCATGGAGCACCTGGCTACGCGAATCGTCGCCGAAGGGCTGTCGGTGCGTGCCGCAGAGGAGATCGTCTCCGTGGGGGAGCACGGCACCCGGCGCGCACCGCGCTCGAAGAAGCCGGTTGAACTCTCGGGTCCGGCCGAGGAACTCCAGCGTGAGCTCACCGAACGGCTCGACACCCGCGTCCTGGTGAGCGAGGGACGCAGCAAGGGACGCATCGTGATCGAGTTCGCCGGTGCCGAGGACCTCGGGCGTATCGCCGACTTGTTGACGTAGCGCTTTATCGACAAAGAGCTAGAGAGTCAGTTCCAGGTGGTCGACGGTGAACGGGAGGCCCGCGTACTGCCGCCGGGACTCGGTGGTGACGAACCCGAGCCGCGCGTACCAGTGGGCCAGGCGGAGGTTCTCCGCGACAATCCCGATGCGCAGCGTTTGCGCCCCGGCCGCACGGGCGCGACGCGCGCTCTCCGCGACCAGAAGTTCGCCGTAGCCGCGGTGGCGTCCGGCCGGCGCGACCGCGAGGTGGCGGAGCTCCCAGACACCCGGACGCCGGCGTGACGCGCCGGCGAACACGCAGCCGAGCAGGCGTCCGTCCCCCTCCACACCGATCAGCTCGAAGCCGCGCCCGACCAGTGAAGGGATCACCGAGGCGTCCCAGAACGCGGGGTTGGACGGGGTGTTCTCCGCGGTGATCCCGTAGTCGGCCACCTCAGCGCCGAAGGCGGCGTGCAGCACGTCCAGGCACTCGGGGAACCGGGCGGACGGGATGTCGATGACCGACGGCCCTCCAGGACGCACGCGCGCTGCGCTCACCGGCTCCTCAGGGGGCGTCCGGGGTGTCACTCGGGTCCTCGACGGCGGCGAGGCGGCGGTTCACGTCCGTCCGCGCGGAGTGCTCGGCCCAGAACGAGAGGAAGGGGATCGTGCCGGCCAGCCCGATCAGGATCAGCCGGCTCCACGGCCAGTGGACGCGGCGTCCGAGGTCGTAGGCGGTGACCAGCAGCACCATGTACAGGTAGCCGTGCGGCACGCCCGTCCACGTCACCACCGTGCCGTTGTCCGCGAAGTACTTCAACGGCATGCCCACCAGCACCAGCACCACCAGCAGCGTCCCCACCAGGTACGCCATGATCCGGTAGCGCAGCAGCGCCCCGCGGATGCCCGGAACCTGCTCGGGCGTGATCGCCCGGACGGCCGGCGCAGCGGTCTCACTCATGCTTCCTCCTGGTCCGACAGCGTACCCAGCGTTCCCTGGCGTCCGATTGCCCGGACGAACCGGATCGTCATGAACGCGCCGAACGCGGCGAAGACCCACCACTGGAGCGCGTAGCCGATGTTCGTGAACGACCCCTCGCCGGTCGGCAGGACAACGGCCGCCGCGCCCAACCCCTGGGACGTCGCCTCCGCCGCCGACAGCGTCACGAACCCCGGCAGCAACTGCTGCGGCCAGGCCTGCGCGAGCGCGGGCAGCCGCACCGAGCCCATCGTGCCCGGCGTGGACGGTGTGTCGGACGCCTCCTCGGTGGGCAGCAGGACGCCGGAGACGCCCACCCGTCCGGCCGGAGGCTGCGGCAGCACCCCGTCGCCGGACGGGACCGTGCCCCGCACCACCGGCAGCACGCGACCGTCGTCCAGCAGGAAGGCGGTCAGCACCCGCACGACGCCGTCCGCGCCGACCACCCGCACCTGCTGGTCGGGCAGAAACCGTCCCTCGACGCTCACCGCGTGGCCGTACGCGCCGCCATACCCTCCGTCCGCACCGACGAGGGTGGACAGCGGCACGGGGGGCAGCGCCGCGGTGGCCGCGGCCGAGTCGTGCTCCTTGCTCTCGAACACCCGCATCTGCCACAGCCCCAGGCCGAGCATGGCCACGCAGATGGCCGCGCCGAGCAGGCCGATCGCCCACTGCTTGGCCAGGGTGTTCATGTCAGCGTGTTCGTGCCGGGGACGTCACTGCAACAGACGTCACTGCGCGAGGTGGCGGGCCCACGCGTTGTCGACGAGCTGGGCGCAGAGCAGGCCGAAGTCGTACCCGGCCGCCTCCACCGCCTGCGGCAGCAGCGAGGTCTCGGTCATGCCGGGGGCGACGTTGGTCTCGATGAACACCGGGGTGCCGTCCGGGCGGACGATGATGTCAGCGCGCGAGAGGTCCCGCAGCCCGAGCACCCGGTGGGCGGCCACGGCCAGGTCGGCGCAGGCGGTCGAGGCCTCCTCGCTGAGCGTCGCCGGGACGATGAACCGGGTCTCGCCGGCCGTGTAGCGCGCGGTGTAGTCGTAGATGCCCGAGTTCGGACGGATCTCCACCGCCGGCAGCGGGATCAGCGTCCCGTCCAGCTCCACCACGGTGACCGCGACCTCGGTGCCCTCGACGAACTCCTCGACCACGGCCAGGTCGCCGTAGGAGTAGGCGGCCACCATCGCGGACGGCAGCCCGGCCACGTCGGTCACCCGGGTGCAGCCGAGCGCCGAGCCGCCGCGGGCGGGCTTGACGATCATCGGGAAACCGATCCGCTCGCCGAGGGCCTCGACCAGCGCGGCAGCCCCGAGCTCACGGAACATGTCGTGCGGCAGCGCCGCCATGCGCGGACGGGCGAGCCCGGCCTGCGCGACAAGCGGACCGCCGACGGCCTTGTTGAACGACCGGCGGCAGGCGGCCGGCTCGGAGCCCACGTAGGGGACGTCGAGCAGCGTCAGCACCTGCTGCAGCCCACCGTCCTCGCCGACGCCGCCGTGCAGCACCGGGAAGGCGACCGGGTTGTCGAGGCCGCGCAGCAGGTCGACCAGACCGGGGGTGAGGTCGGACTCGACGACCTCCCGGCCCTGGTCGCGCAGGGCCTGGGCGACGCGGCGTCCCGAGCGCAGCGAGACGTCCCGCTCGTGGGAGAGACCGCCGGCCAGGACGACGATCGGGCCATGGGTGGGGGAGTCGGTCATGTCAGTTCCTAGGTGATGTCCGGAGCGGGGCCGGTGGTGAGGTCGTAGTGCCGGGCGGTCTGGGTGCCGAGGCCGAAGGTGCGGTGCATCTCGAGCTCCTGCTCGAGCACCTCGCCGAGGCGACGGGTGCCCTCGATGATGCGCTCGGGCGTCGGGTAGCAGAACGACAGGCGCATGTTGCGGCTGCCGAGGCCGTCGGCGTAGAACGCGGTGCCGGTCGTGTACGCCACCCGCGCGCTGATCGCCCGCGGCAGCATCGCCTGGGAGTCCAGGCCCTCCGGCAGGGTCACCCAGACGAAGAAGCCGCCCTGGGGCACCGTCCACGTCGTGCCTTCGGGCATGTGCTGGGCGAGGCCGTCGAGCATGGCGTCGCGGCGCTGGCGGTACATGTCGCGGTAGGTGACGATCTGGCTGCGCCAGTCGAACTCCTCCAGGTAGGTGGCGATCGCGAACTGGCTGAACACCGGCGGGCAGAGGGTGGCCGCCTCCTGGGTGAGCACGAGCTTCTCGCGGACGGCGTGCGGCGCGAGCGTCCAGCCCACCCGGAAGCCGGGCGCGAAGATCTTGGAGAACGACCCCAGGTAGACGACGTTGTCAGCGTCCATCGAGCGCAGGGCCGGCAGCGGTTCGGCGTCCAGGGTGAGCAGGCCGTACGGGTTGTCCTCGATCACCAGCAGGTCGTGCTCGCGGGCGATGTCGATGAGCTCCCGGCGGCGCTCGAGGGTCTGGGTGACGCCGGTCGGGTTCTGGAAGTTCGGGATCGTGTACAGGAACTTCACCCGCTTGCCGCCCGCCTTCAGGCTGACCAGGGCTGCGCGCAGGGCGACCGGGTCGATGCCGTGCTCGTCCATCGCGACGTGGACGACCTCGCACTGGTAGGCGCGGAACGTGCCCAGCGCGCCGACGTAGCTAGGCCCCTCGGCCAGGACGACGTCGCCCGGGTCGCAGAACACACGCGTGACCAGGTCGAGGGCCTGTTGGCTGCCGCAGGTGACGACGACGTCGTCCGCGTGGGCCTGGATGCCCTCCTCGGCCATGACCTCGACGATCTTCTCGCGCATGAACGGCTCGCCCTGGCCCGACCCGTACTGCATGGCCTGGGTGCCGTTCTCGGTGATCAGACGGTCGACGGCCTTCGCCAGGGCCTCGCGCGGGAGGTCGGCGATGTTCGGCATGCCGCCGGCCAGTGAGACCACCTCGGGACGGTTGGCGACGGCGAACAGGGCGCGGACGGCGGACACCGTCAGGCCATGGGTTCGCTCGGCGTACGCGTCGATGTAGGGGTCCAGCCGCGTGTCGCGGCGGGACGGCTCTGGGAGGCTCACCGCACCAGACTGCCTCACCTTCGGCCTAGGATGAAACCGACCCACCCGCAGGATGGGCCTCAACGTTGGGGGTGGCATGCCGAGGTTGTCCATGGTGACACTGGCGGAGCTGCCGACCCTCGTGTGCCCCTGGTGCGGGTTCGCCGTCCCCAAGGACACCCCGTGGGCCATTTCGGCGGCCACCGTGTGGGGCTGGTGCGGGGTGAAACTCACCGTGGACGACGAGGTCGCCGGCGTCCTGCTGCTGGCACCGCTGGAGGAGCCGGGCCACGCCCGGGTGATGGCGGTGTGGGTGCGTCCGGGCTCGACCGGAGCCGGGTACGGACGCCAGCTGGTGCAGGCGGCCGCCGCCGGGCTGGTGGCCCGGAAGGCGCGGGTGATCGAGGCCCGCGGCAGCCGGACGGGGGTGCGTTGCGAAGCGCCGCCGCACGAGTTCCTGCGGGCGGTCGGGTTCACCCGCGGCCGCGACGACCGGCTCTGGCGCCTCGACCTCGACCGTGCGGTGCTCGGGGAACGCAACGGCGTCCGCAACGTCTTCGAGCGCTTCTGGGAGTCGCTGCGTCCGGTGGTTCCCCCGGAGCCTGCCGGTGGCGCCATCTCCGGGCGCGTGCACCGCTCCTGAGGGTGGCGTCCGGCCTTTCCCGGCCGTCTCTCGGCCCGCGTCCGCTTCTCTTCCCGGCCGTCTCTCCGCCCGCGTCCACCCTTCTCTTCCCGGCCCCTCTCCGTCCCCGCCCTCCGCAAACGCCCCCGAAACTCACAAACGCCCCCGAAATTTCGGGGGCGCCTGTGAACTTCGGGGGCGTTTGTGCGGTGGAGGGGCGGACGGAGTGCGCAATTCCGCGACCTTCCCCGGTCGCTTGCTTTTTGCAAGTGTGGAGAGAGCAACCAACAGATCGGAACAGCCATGCCGCAGATGTTCGTCAACCTGCCCGTCACCGACCTGGAGCGCGCGAAGGCGTTCTACACGGCGGTCGGCTTCACCATCAACCCGAAGTTCACCGACCACAACGCCGCCTGCGTGGTCGTCGAGGACGGCCACAACTACTTCATGATCCTGGTGCGGGAGTTCTTCCAGACGTTCACCGACAAGCCGCTCGGCGACAACGCCGTGAACCCGTCGGTGTCGACGGCGATCTTCCTCGACTCCCGCGAGGCGGTGGACCAGACCGCGGACGCAGGGCTGGCCGCGGGCGGAACGGAGGAACAGAAGCCCTCTGACTACGGGTTCATGTACCAACGCCAGATCACCGACCCCGACGGCAACATCCTCGAGTTCGGCTGGATGGACCCGGTGGCCGCCGAGCAGGGTCCCGACGCCTACGCGGGCGAGCAGCAGGGCTGACCCCGGTGGCCGCCCGCGACTACGGGCAGTACTGCGGCGTCACCCAGGCCCTGGAGCTGGTTGGCGAGCGGTGGGCGCTGCTCATCGTCCGCGACCTGCTCGTCGGACCCCGCCGGTACGGCGAGCTCGCGGCCGGCCTTCCGCGCATCCCGAGCAACATCCTCGCGTCGCGGCTGAAGGAACTGCAGGCCGCGGGCGTCATCCGCCGAATGCCGCGGTCGCGGATCATCGTCTACGAGCTGACGCCGTACGGCCGCGAGCTCGAGCCGGTCGTGCTGGCCCTCGGTGCGTGGGGTTTCAAGGCGATGGGGGAGCCGCGGGCCGAGCAGATCGTCACTCCCGACTCGATGACGATGGCACTGCGGACGGCCTTCCGTCCGCAGGTCGCGCTCGACCTGCCTGCCACCGCCTACGCGGCCCACTTCGGACCCACCGGACTGCTGATCCACGTGGACGGGGCGTCCCTCGGGGTCTCTCGCGGGGACGGCCCCGTCGACCTCGCCTTCGCCGCCGGCCCGGGCATCCGACGGCTGATCTCCGGAGAGCTGGCTCCCGCGGAGGCGATCGCGTCCGGCGTGGTCGAGGTGCTCCGCGGACGGGGCGAGCTGCTCGGCCGCTTCGCCGACACCTTCCACCTTGCCGCCTGACGCCCCCGTCCCCGCTTCCCCGCGTCCCGGCCGTCCCGTCCCCAAGCCCCTGTCCCCGCAAACGCCTCCGGTCCCCCGCAAACGCCCCCGAAACTCACAAACGCCCCCGAAATTTCAGGGGCGTTTGTGAACTTCGGGGGCGTCTGTGCGGGAGCTCAGAGGTATTCCTCGATCGCCCGCAGCAGCACTGACTTGGGCTTGGCGCCGGTCAGCGACTTCACGACCTCGCCGCCCACGAACACCTGGATGGTCGGCAGGCCGAGGACGCCCTGCTGGGTGGGTACCTGGGTGTTCTCGTTGGTGTCGAGCTTCAGGAACGTGACCTTGTCGCCGTAGTCACGGGCGAGTTCGTCGATGATCGGGGACAGCTGCTTGCAGGGCGCGCACCAGTCGGCCCAGTAGTCGATCACGACCGGCTTGGTGGACTTCAGGACGAGTTCGCTGAAGGTGGCGTCGGTGACGTCGGCGACATTGGCCATGGTGGTGACTCCTCAGGCGTTGGCAGGTTCAGGGGTGAGGGTAGCGGCCGCGTCCGACAGTGCGGCGAGGTAGCGCTCCGCGTCCAGCGCGGCGGCGCAACCGGTGCCGGCAGCCGTGATGGCCTGCCGGTAGGTGTGGTCGACCAGGTCGCCCGCGGCGAACACGCCGGGGACGTTGGTGCGGGTGCTCGGGGCGTCCACCACCACATAGCCGGCGGCGTCCACCTCGACCTGTCCGCGGACGATCTCGGAGCGCGGGTCGTGGCCGATCGCCACGAACAGGCCCTGCGCGGGCAGTTCGCGGGTGTCGCCGGTCACGGTGTCGGTGAGGACGATGCCGCTCAGGCCGCCGTCGCCCTTCAGGTCCGTGACCACCGAGTTCCAGGCGAACCGGATCTTGGGGTCGGCCAGCGCGCGGTCGACCATGATCTTCGAGCCGCGCAGCTCGTCGCGGCGGTGGATCAGCGTCACGGAGTTCGCGAACCGGGTGAGGAACGTGGCCTCCTCGAGCGCGGAGTCGCCGCCACCGACCACGGCGATGTCCTTGTCGCGGAAGAAGAAGCCGTCGCAGGTCGCGCACCAGGAGACGCCGCGTCCGCTGTACACCTCCTCGGCGGGCAGGCCGAGCTTGCGGTAGCCGGAGCCCATCGCGAGGATCACCGCGTGGGCGGAGTAGGTGTTGCCCTCGGCGTCGGTGACGGTCTTGACCTCGCCCAGCAGGTCGACCGACATGACGTCGTCGGTGATGATCTCGGCGCCGAACCGCTCGGCCTGTGCGCGCATCGCGAGCATCAGGTCGGGGCCCATGATGCCGTCGGTGAAGCCGGGGTAGTTCTCGACCTCGGTCGTGTTCATCAGGGCGCCGCCGGCGGCCAGCGCGCCCTCGAACACGAGCGGCTTCAGGCCGGCGCGGGCGGTGTAGATCGCGGCCGCGTAACCGGACGGGCCGGAGCCGATGACGATGACCTCACGGATCTCGGACATGACAACCTCTTGCAGTCTCGGGTGGGTGCTCAGCCTACCTGTCGCACGGCCGGCACACCCCGCCTAACCCCGCCGGGGCCGCCAACATTCCCGAGCCGGCTCAGCCCTCCCCGCCGGCCGAGGGACGCCGCCCACCCATCCACCCGACAGGGGTACGCGATTCGCCCTCGATCACGCGGTGGGCTGCCTTTCAGGCCAGAAACGACACGATCCAGGGCAGATCGGGTCGCCCCGCGTGCCCGGCGTCACGCCCGGCACCTACCGGCGTGCGGCCCGCGGTCACCGCGTCCCCACCCCGGATGGTGGGCGTTGACGCGGCAGCTAGGCTCACCCGCGTGCTGATCCTGCTGTCGCCGGCCAAGTCGCTGGATTACGAGTCGAAGCTGCCCAAGGTCACGCCCACCCAGCCGAGGTTGCTGGACGAGTCCGAGAAGTTGGTCGAGATCATGCGCACCAAGTCGGTGGCCGACCTGGCCGCGCTGGCCGACATCTCCGACGAACTCGCAGCCCTCAACGCAAGCCGCTGGGCGAGCTTCGCCATGCCGTTCACGCGCCGCAACGCGCGTCCGGCCGTCCTCGCCTTCAACGGCGACGTCTACCAGGGCCTGGACGTCCGGGAGCGGTTCACGACCCGCGACTTCACCGAGGCGCAGAAGACCGTCCGGATCCTGTCCGGGCTGTACGGGGTGCTGCGTCCGCTCGACCTGATGCAGCCCTACCGGCTCGAGATGGGCACCCGGGTCGCCAGCCCGCGCGGACGCTCGCTGTACGACTGGTGGGGCTCGACGATCACCCGCGTGCTGCGCGACGACCTCGCGGCCTCGCCGGGTGCGCCGGTCGTGGTGAACCTCGCGTCTGGTGAGTACTTCGGCTCGGTACGGACGGACGAGCTGGACGCGCCCGTCATCTCGCCCCGCTTCGAGGACACGGACGCGCGCGGCAAGCGCAGCGTGATCTCGTTCTTTGCCAAGCGCGCCCGCGGTGAACTGGCCGCCTGGCTGGTGCTGAACCGCGTCCGCACGCCCGGTGCGCTGAAAGACTTCGACGCGGCCGGCTACCGCTACGACAAGGTGGCCTCCACCGCGAAGGTGCCGGTGTTCGTCCGCGCGTTCGCCTCCCGCAGCTGAGGCCGAGCCGAGAGAGCCAGCGAAACGAAAGGGGACAGTCCCCTTTCATTTCGCGGACCGAAAGGGGACTGTCCCCTTTCGGTCCGGGCGAGGGTCAGGACAGGCCGTACGCCCGGTGCACCATGAAGATCGGGTGCTCGGTGGGCACCCCGGACGACTGGCTGATCTGCCAGCGGCAGGTCTCGGTGTCGCACACCGCCAGGTCGGGGTTCGTCCGCTTCACCATCTCGAACAACGGGCGTCCGACCGCCTGCGCGATCTCGTACTTCTCCTTCTTCAGCCCGTACGTGCCGGCGATGCCGCAGCAGACCGCGCCCGACTCGACCACGGTGAGCCCCGGGATCAGCCGCAGCACCTCGACCGCCGGCATGCCCATGCCCTGGCTCTTCAGCTGGCACGGCGCGTGGTACGGCACGGTCATCTCGATCGGACGGAAGTCCGTCGGCAGTTCGCCGGCCTCGTGCAGATCGAGCAGGAACTCCATGATGTCGCGGATCCGCGTCCCCACGTCCTTCAGCTTCTCGTCCGTGACGCCCATGATCTCGTGCGCCTCGTGCTTGAGCATGCCCGTGCAGGAGCCGGACGAGGAGATGATCGTCAGGTCCTTGCCCGCCGCCCGCAGGTCGTCGCAGAGCTTCAGGACGGACGCCGTCGCCTGGTCGAACAGCCCGTTCGACTGCTGGGCCAGGCCGCAGCAACCCTGCCGGGGCACGACGACCTCGTAGCCGAGATACTCCAGCACCTCGACCGAGCGCTTGGACGTCTCCACCTCGAAGTAGCCGCCCGCACAGCCGTGGAAGAACACCAGCACGCCCCGGGTCGGCGTCTTCGCCGGCTTGGGACGCTTCGCCCACCAGCCGGCGAACGTCTGGGTCTGCGGCGGCGGCATCGGGGCGTCCCGGTGCACCTTGACGACCGCCTCCATCAGCGCCCGGACCGGCTTGTTGTGCAGCGCGGCCTTCGCCAGCGGCGCCACCGGCGTCATCGCCTTGCCCATCAGCACGGTCTCGCCGATCAGCCGGTCGCGCAGCGGCATGTGCTGGGCCTTCATCACCGCGCGGGCCTGGCTGTTCAACTCGGCGATCTCGACGCCCTGCGGACAGACCAGCGTGCAGGTGCCGCACGACGAGCAGTAGTCGAGCGAGTGGTCGACGCTCTCCCCGTTGCGGAACCGCTCGGCCTGCGGCCCGACGAACTTCGGGCCGGAGAACAGCGGCGTGACCGCCGAGACCGGGCACATGGTCTCGCAGATCGTGCACTTCACGCAGGCGTCCAGGGTGGCGCGCGCCAGCTCGTGGCCGGCGAACTCCAGGCCGGGCTTGATGGCGTCACTCATGAGATCTCCTCCGGGGTCGACCCGCCGACAGGGCCGGGAGCGGACGGGGTGAGGGCGAGGATCGAATCGGCCGCCTGGATCGCACTGCCCAGCGCGATGCCGTCGCCGGACTTCTCGCCCCAGCGGGACGACCCGCCGATGATGCCGCCCGCGGCGTACAGGTTCGGGTGGACGACCGCGCCGGCGGCGTCCACGACCCGCATGTCGGGGCCGACCCGGACGCCCACCTTGAACAGCGGCTGCTCGGACCCCCAGTAGTCGCCGTGCAGCAGGGGACCGTCGTCGAGGCCGGCCAGCGGCAGCCCGAACAGGGTCTCGGTGACGTTGCCGTAGGAGTCCAGGGTCAGCGCTCCGGACTCGAACCCGCCGGTGGCGAGCACGAACTCGTCCGCGGTGTACTCGTGGGGCGCCCCGGCGGTGGCCATCGTGATGCCCCGGACGACGCCGTCCTCGACCCGGGCCGAGATCGCCCTGCTGCCGTTGACGATGCGGACGCCGGCCGCGCGCGCCTTCTCGGTGAGGGCCTCGTTGAGCCGCATGCCCGGCACGGACGGCGGCGGCAACGGGATCTCGAACACCGGGTGCCCCAGCTTCTCGGCCAGGTCCCGCCAGGCGCTCGTGTCCTTGATGCCGAGCACCGCGGGCAGGCCGACGATCTCGTCGGGTTCGAGCAGCGGCTTGACGGCGGCGACGAAGCGGCTGCGGAAGCCCGGGTCGTCGAACGCGCGGGCGTAGGTCAGGCCGGTGGAGTCCACCTCGCCGTCCCGGGCGGGGACGTCCACGCTGAACGGACGGGCGCTCACGCGTCCGCCGTCCGGCAGGGTGGTGCGGGACAGGTTCTCCGCGACCAGCCGGGGGTAGAAGTCCTTGAGCCGGCGCAGACCGACGATGGCGACCTTCGCGCCGTCGCTGAGGTGGCCGGCCACCATGCTCGGCTGCGCCAGGCACGTCGGACGGATCGCGCCGACCGCCGTGGGCAGCTGGTAGTTGGCCTCCGGGTCGCCGACCAGCAGGTCGGGCAGCAGGCGCTTGAGGTAGTCCAGCCCGGTGTGCACCGGGGCGGCGCCGATGGTGGCGTACGGGTGCTCGGCGCGGGCCGATGCCAGCGCCATCAGGCTGAGCAGCGGGTTGGTGACCCGGTCGGGCGCGTAGCCGAGGACGTCGATCGTGCCCTGGCCCAGCTGCAGGCCGCCGATGCCCTTGGTGAGCAGGGTGACGTCGGCGCCGCCGGAGGCGAGCCGGTTGGCGGCGACGAGGCCGGCCAGGCCCGTGCCGATGACGATGACGCGGCTGGCAGGGGTATTCGCAGCGGTGCTCACAGGGCCACCTCGCTCTCCGGTGCGGGCAGGTGCTCGACGTCGAGCGTGCCCTGGAAGATCCAGTTGTCCAGGGCGGTCTGGCGCACCTGTTCGCCGTAGAGGATCGGCCACAACCCGATCCAGCGGTTCTTCAGGAACAGGCGCAGCAGCCCGGTGGCCCGCTCGATGTCGATGTGGTCGCTGTCGAGCGCGATGCCGGTCGCCCGCGTCGAGCAGAAGCCGCCCTGGCAGGGGCCCATGCCCAGCCGCAGCTGGCGGCGCAGGTCGTCGAACGTGCCCTTGGGCTGGTTGGCGAGCGCGTCGGTGAACATCTTGCGGCTCATCAGCTCGCACTCGCAGATGATCTGGTCGTCGAGCCGGTCGTGCTCGCGGTCCTCGAGGCGGTGGGTGACCACGTAGTTCTTGCCGGACTCCGAGCCGGGCAGTGCCTCGTCGGCGGTGCGGCAGGCCCGCTTCTCGCCGAGCTTGTCGCACATGGCGTCCACGATGTGCTCGGCCATCAGCCGGTAGGTGGTGAGCTTGCCGCCGCCGATGGTGAGCATGCCGTCCAGGCCGTCCCGCTCCGTGTGGTCGATGACCGCCATGCCGCGGCTCATGTGCCGGGTGTCGGAGGAGGAGACCCGCTTGTCCTTGATCAGGGGACGCGCGCCCGCCCACGCGTGCAGCGCCCGGGCCTTGCGGAAGCCGGGGATGATGACCTCGCCGGCGTCCAGCATCTCCTGGACCTCGCTGTGCTCGATCTTCAGGTCGTCGGGGTCGTCGACCTTCACGTCCGTGGTGCCGATGATGCTGACGGTGTGCACGGGGACGAGGATGTCGCCGTCCGCCGGGTAGATGCAGCGGTTGATGACGCGGTTCACCAGCCGGTGGTTCATCGCGATCATGATGCCGCGGCCCGGGACGACGTCCACCGGGTGCGCACCGGCCATGCCGGCGATCTGGCCGGCCCAGGGGCCCGCGCAGTTCAGGACGAACGTGCAGTCGATGACGACGTCCTCGCCGGCCTTGAGGTCGGTGGCGTGGACGGCGGTGACGTGGCCGTCCGCGGTGTCGATCCTGGTGACCTTGTGGTAGGTCAGGATCTGCGCGCCGTAGGCCTTGGCGGAGTTCGCCGCGCCCCAGACCAGCTGCCAGCCGTCGACCGAGCCGTCCTCGACCTCGATGGCCCGCAGGATGCGCGGGTTGAGCCGGGGCTCATTGCGCAGGGCCTCGGCGACGCTGATCTCGCGGGCGGGGACGCCGGTCTTCGCAGCGCCCTCGAGGAACTTGTCGGCGAAGGCCGGGTCGTCGTCCGGGCCGGTGACGAAGTAGCCGCCGGTGGTCTCGATCGCGGAGGCCTGGATGCGGCTGAGGATGGCGTTCTCCTGCGCACACTCGGTGGCCGAGAGCGGGTCGCTCACGACGTAGCGTCCGCCGGAGTGCAGCAGTCCGTGGAACCGTCCGGTCGTGCCCTGGCCCAGATCAGCCCGGTCGAGGAGCACGGTGCTGTACCCGCGCATCGCGACATCACGAACCACTCCGGCCCCGGTCGAACCGCCGCCGATGACCACAACGTCAACAGCCAGCTTTCTCACGTAGCCCCCTAAAGTCCTTGTGCGGCGCCGGCTCCCCGGCCTCCTCGTCGAATACCCGGGGCAGCGCACAGCGCGCCATCCGGGTTCAGGCTAATCAGGCCCGGGTAGCGGATTCACCCTTGTGGACGAAGGTCGCTCAGACGTGCAGCCCCGACCTGCACCGATGGGAAATCGACCCCGCCTCCCGGGGACGGTTCTTCGATCCGCCAGATTTCGGCGGGGAAGGGGGACGGTTCTTCGATCCGCCGGTTTTCGGCGGGGAAGGGGGACGGATCTCACGGCGTCCGCGTGGGACGAGGAGCACGCCCAGCCCGCGGAGCGTCCGTGATGTGTCCCCTCAATCCGCCAGAATCTGGCGGATTAGAGAACCGTCCCCGATCCCCGCCAGATTCCGGCGGGTTTGGAGAACCGTCCCCGATACCCGCCAGATTCCGGCGGATCGAAGAACCGTCCCCGGGGTTAGAGGCGGGCGCGGTCCAGGATGGCGCGGGCGGTGCCCTCGTCGAGGACGAGGTCGGTGGCCGTGCCGGCGCGCAGCGCCCCGATCACCGCGGACGCGCGCGAGGGGTCGGCCACCACGCAGATGCGCCGCGGCACTCCCTGCAGCTCGGCCGGGGTCAGTCCGGTCGCGCGCTCGTTGTAGGAGATGTCGGCGTACGAGCCGTCCTCGCGCAGCAGCACCGTGCAGACGTCGCCGACGACCCCGTCCGCGGCCAGCTGGCGCATGTCGGACGCGTCCATGTACCCGGCGGTGTACACGTGCGACGGCACCCGTCCCTCCAGGCACCCCACCCCGAACACGGCCAGGTCGAGCTTCTGGTGCAGCTTCAGCACGTTCTGCACCGAGCGCTCCTGCCACATCGCCTTCTTGGTCTCGGCGTAGTCGAAGAACGCCGGGACGGGGAACAGCACCACCCGGGCGTCGAACGCGTCCCCGATCGACTGCAGGATCTCCCCGATAAAGGGAATGCCCGAGCTGCGCTGGTTGGCGCCGCCGTTGATCTGCACCACCGTCGTGCCGACCAGCGGACGCCGTCCCAGGTGCTTGACCACGTGCGAGAGCGTCACGCCCCACGCGACCCCGATGAGCTGGTGGTCGTCGACGGCCTCGGTGAGCAGCCGGCCGGCCAGCCGGGCGACCTGGTCGAAGCGGACGTTCTCGTTGGCGTTCTCGCGCACCGACACCATGTGCACCCGGACGCCGAAGTGGCGGCTGATCGAGGAGGCGAGCGGCGACTGCGAACCGGAGTGGTCGGCGAGGCTGATCCGCACCAGGCCGGTCTCCCTGGCGTCCTTCAGCAGACGTGAGACCGACGACCGGGAGAGCCGCAGCTGGTGGGCGATGCTCTCCATGGTTTCGCCCTGAATGTAGTAGCGGGAGGCCGCTTGGTACATGTCCTCGTAGCGCTCGTTCAAGCTCGCACCCTTCCCCTGCACGTTCGTGCACAGGTCTAGCGCATGCGTTCATCCATTAGCAAGATGGGGCCCACGGGACGGGGTTCAGCGCTGTACTGGCCATGCCCCACAACGTCGTGGTTCAGCGGTTACGAAGGAGTCAGATGAACCTCTCTGCGGTCGCCGCGCAAGCGCGCACCGTTGGGACCTTCGTGTCCGAGCCCAAAGAGGACGCTGACCCTGCCGGGCACTCTCTCACCCCTTGCGTCCAGGCCGTACGAGCCTCGGCGGACGCGACAACCAGCCAGGCTCGGGCGGTTTTGCTCGCCGCCGACACGTCAACCCGGACGAACCCAAGGCCGGGCTGTCTGCCAGCACATTCCACTGGCCCGCGACACCGACCTCAACCGGTCGGAGGGACGCGGCGCAGCAGCGGATGTCTGCCCCGTCCGTTATTCGTCTGAGAAGACAACCAACACATAGCCTGCGTCCCCCGGGACGCCCAACTGACACCGCAACACGTGTCTGAAAGTGAGAAAGAAGTGCTGGGGACTATTTTCCTCTCTGAGGTAGTCGGCACCGCGATGCTGCTCCTCCTCGGTGCTGGCGTCGTGGCCAACACAGCCCTGATCAAGTCGAAGGGCAACGGCACCGGCTTCCTTTTCGTGAACTGGGGCTGGGGTCTCGCCGTCTTCGCCGGCGTCCTCGTGTCCTACAAGTCCGGTGGTCACCTGAACCCTGCCGTCACCCTGGGCGTCGTCGCCTCCGGTGCCAAGGAGTTCGTCGCCGGTGTCCCTGTTGACGCTGCTTCGATCGCGACCTACATCGGCGCGCAGATGGTCGGCGCCTTCCTGGGTGCCTGCCTCGCGTGGCTGGCCTACAAGGAGCACTTCGACGCCGAGCCCGACCCGGCCACCAAGCTGGGTGTGTTCTCGACCGGCCCGGCCATCCGCAACTACGCGTGGAACGTGGTCACTGAGGCCATCGCCACCTTCGTGCTGGTCTTCGTGGTCCTCGCGGCCGGCCACTGGGGCGATTCCGCGACCAAGACCCCGGGCGGCCTCGGCTGGCTCGGCGCCCTGGGCGTGGCCCTGCTGGTCGTCGGCATCGGCGCCAGCCTCGGTGGTCCCACCGGATACGCCATCAACCCTGCTCGTGACCTCGGCCCGCGCATTGCGCACTTCGTGCTCCCGATCAAGGGCAAGGGCGGCTCGGACTGGGCGTACTCCTGGGTTCCGGTCGTCGGCCCCATCATCGGTGGTGTCCTCGCCGGCCTGCTGAGCGGTGTGCTGCTGCCCAAGTGACAAGCTGATCCCGGCTGGACGGGGCCGCGTGCCCCGTCCGGTCGGACCAGACCCGCCCCCTGAATGAAGCGAGCGGGCCGGTGGCCGCCGACCCGCTCAGAAACAAATCATCATCCTCTTCGAACAATGACGTGGAAGGAATTATCCATGGCAGACAAGTACATCCTCGCGATTGACCAGGGAACGACCAGTTCCCGGGCCATCATCTTCAACCACGAGGGGCGGATCGTCTCCGTCGGGCAGAAGGAACACGAGCAGATCTTCCCGCGGGCCGGCTGGGTCGAGCACAACGCGATCGAGGTCTGGGACAACGTGCGCGAGGTCGTTGCCGAGGCCCTGGCGAAGGCCAGCCTCAACAAGGAGAACATCCAGGCCGTCGGCATCACCAACCAGCGCGAGACCACCCTGGTCTGGAACAAGGAGACCGGCCAGCCGGTCTACAACGCGATCGTGTGGCAGGACACGCGCACCAACAAGATCGTCGAGGAACTGGGCGGCGCCGAGGGCCAGGACAAGTACAAGGCCCGCGTCGGCCTGCCGCTGGCCACCTACTTCTCCGGCCCCAAGGTCAAGTGGGTCCTGGACAACGTCGACGGCGCCCGTGCGGACGCCGAGGCCGGCAAGCTCGTCATGGGCAACATGGACACCTGGGTGATCTGGAACATCACCGGTGGCGTCAACGGTGGCGTCCACGTGACCGACCCGACCAACGCCTCCCGCACCATGCTGATGGACCTCAACACCCTCAGCTGGGACGCCGAGATCGCGGCCGACATGGGCATCCCGCTGTCGATGCTGCCCGAGATCAAGTCCTCTGCAGAGGTCTACGGCCTGTGCCGTGAAGAGGGCCTCCTCGGTGGCGTCCCGGTCGCCGGCGACCTGGGCGACCAGCAGGCTGCCACGTTCGGCCAGGCCGCGTTCAACGTGGGCGACGCCAAGAACACCTACGGCACCGGCTGCTTCATGATCATGAACACCGGCGAGGAGATCGTTCCGTCGAAGAACGGCCTGCTGACCACCGTGTGCTACAAGATCGGCGACCAGAAGACGATCTACGCCCTCGAGGGTTCGATCGCGGTCACCGGCTCGCTGGTGCAGTGGCTGCGCGACAACCTGAAGATGTTCTCCTCCGCTCCGGAGATCGAGGAGCTCGCCGCGTCCGTCGAGGACAACGGTGGCGCCTACTTCGTCCCGGCGTTCTCCGGCCTGTTCGCTCCGTACTGGCGTTCCGACGCCCGCGGCGCGATCGTCGGTCTCACCCGGTTCGTCAACCGTGGCCACATCGCCCGCGCCGTCCTGGAGGCCACCGCCTTCCAGACCCGTGAGGTCCTGGACGCCATGGAAGCCGACTCCGGTGTGAAGCTCGCCGAGCTGAAGGTCGACGGCGGCATGACCCAGAACGAGCTGCTGATGCAGTTCCAGGCCGACCAGGTCGGCGTGCCGGTGGTGCGTCCGGTCGTGGCCGAGACCACCGCTCTGGGTGCGGCCTACGCGGCCGGCATCGCCACGGGCTACTGGAACGGCGAGGCCGACGTCATCGCCAACTGGGCCGAGGACAAGCGGTGGGTGCCGCAGGCCGATCCGGCCGAGCGCGACCGCCTGTACCGCAACTGGAAGAAGGCCGTCACCAAGACCTTCGACTGGGTCGACGACGACGTCTCCTGACGCCTCGCTGACGAACCGACGACGCCGTCGGGACCACCTGGTCCCGGCGGCGTCGCCGCGTCCGGGCCCGTCCGTCGCTGTTCCACCGCCCGGCTCTTCCGCCGGCTCTCCCACAAACGCCCCCGAAGTTGACAAACGCCCCCGAAATTTCAGGGGCGTCTGTGAGTTTCGGGGGCGTTTGCGTGGGACGGAGGGGAGGCCGCCGATCGAGGGAGGCGCCGCGGGACGGGGGGCTGCTCAGGTGAAGGTGTAGCGGCTGACCGAGCTCACCGCGGAGACCAGGCTGACGTCGGTGCTGAGCACCACGTCGACCTTGCCGGGGGCGTGCGCGGGGGTGGTGACCTTCAGCTTCGTCGAGGAGACGACGTTGAGTTTGGTGCCGGCCGACCCGCCGAACGTGACCGCCGAGACCGCCCAGAAGTTGGTGCCGGTGATCGTCACCACTGTGCCGCCCTTACGGGTGCCCCTGGACGGGGAGACCTTGGTCACCTTCGGCGCGGGCGTCGCGGTGTACGTGAACACCGTCGCCGTCCCGGTCGTCGAAGTGCCGTACGCGGTGACGACCTTGACGTCCACCGCCCCCACGCTGCGCGCGGGTGCCAGCACGACCAGCTTGGTCGACGAGTTCGAGACCACGGTGGCGGCCGCCTTGCCGAACAGCACCGACTTCACGCCGACGAAGCCGGTGCCGGTGATCGTCACCTTGGTGCCGCCCACCGCGTAGCCGCTGGACGGGGACAGCTTCGTCACCTCGGGCGCGGCGGCCGCGGCGAAGGTGTAGCGGGCGTCCGCCGACGCCGTCGACATGCCGTACCGGTTGATCGCCCGGACGTCGACCGCGCCGACCGCGTGCGCGGGGGTCGTGACCTTCACGGTGGTGCTGGACACGACCTTCACCGAGGTGCCCGGCACCCCGCCGAACAGGACGGCGATGCCGTCCGCGAAGTGCTTGCCGGTCACCGTGACCCGGGTGCCCCCGATGGTCAGGCCGGCGGACGGCGAGACCGCGGTCACCTTCGGCACGTTGCCGTAGGTGAACCGGTCCACCGACACGACGGCGGAGGCGCCGCTCGCATTCGTGACCCGGACGTCGACCGTGCCGCTGGACTGCGCGGGCGACACCGCGCGGATCTGCGTGTCCGAGACGACGGTGAAGCTGGTGGCGGGCCGGGAGCCGAAGGTGACCGCGGTCGTCCCGGTGAACCGGGTGCCGGTGATGGTCACGGTGTCGCCGCCGGCGACCGTGCCGGCCCCCGGCGACACCAGACTGACGACGGGGGAGGGCTGGTAGGTGAACGCCACCGCATTGGACGTCGAGAGCTCGCTGACCACGACGACGTTGACCGCGCCGGGCGCGTGGGCCGGGGCGACGGCGGTGAGCGTCCGGGCGTCCGCGCTGACCGAGACGCCCGTGGCGGGCACGCCGTCGAAGAGCACGTCGGTGACGCCGTAGAAGCGCTTCCCGGTGAGCGTGATCACGTCCCCGCCGCCCTGGCCGCCCTTCGCCGGGGCGGCCGCGGTGAGCGTCGGCGCGATGTTCAGCAGCAGGTTGGGGGTGCCGGGCGCGTTGCCGTCGATCTTGTCGGGCAGCGTCAGCTTGAGGATCTGCGCCGACACCTTCGCCGGCGACCAGGTCGGGTGCGCGTCCAGCAGCATGGCGGCGA
This sequence comes from Actinomycetota bacterium, assembly GCA_020161755.1. Classification (GTDB taxonomy): domain Bacteria; phylum Actinomycetota; class Actinomycetes; order Propionibacteriales; family Propionibacteriaceae; genus Propionicimonas. The sequence goes on along the minus strand of JAIUOS010000001.1, from coordinate 62,161 downwards.
CGCCGGACACGTGCGGCGTGGCCATCGAGGTGCCCGACATGCGGGTCGCGCCGCTGGCCGACACCGAGACCACGTCCACGCCGGGCGCGTAGAGGTCGACGCACGTGCCGTAGTTCGAGAACGAGGCCCGCTGGTCGCTGGAGTCGGACGCGGCGACCGTCAGCGCCTTCGAGGCCGACCCGGGCGAGGACCCGCAGGCGTCCTCGTTGGTGTTGCCGGCAGCCACGACGACCGTCACGCCCTCGGCCACGAGCGCCTTGACCATCTCGTTCTCGGACCGGCTGTACCCGCCCGTGAGGCTCAGGTTCACGATCGCGGGCACGCCGGAGCGGTGGTCCTTGGCCACCCAGTCCAGGCCGCGGACGGTGTCGGCGGCCGAGCCGGTGCCCGAGCAGTCGAGCACCCGCACCGGCACCAGCGTGACCTGCTTGGCCACGCCGTACACGGTGCCGCCGATCGTGCCGGCCACGTGCGTCCCGTGCCCGTAGCAGTCAGCGGTGCCCATGCCGTCGTTCACGTAGGACTTGCCGGTGGCCAGGCGATCGCCGAAGTCGTTGTTCGAGGTGACGCCGGTGTCGACCACGTACACCTTGATGCCCTTGCCGGACTGGTTCGCGGTGTACCGGCCGTCGAGCGGCAGCGGCTCCTCGTCGATCCGGTCCAGGCCCCAGGGGGGCTGGGTCTGCGTCCCGGCCACCCGAACCGTGGTGTCCTTCTCGACGTAGGCCACGTCCGGGTCGGCGGCGAGGGAGGCGGCTTCCGAGGCGGTGAGCTGCGTGATCACGGTGGGGACGGTGCCCAGGGTGCGGTCGGGACGGTCGGACGCGGCCGTCGTGCGGGATCCGGCGACCTGGAGAGCCCGGGAGCTGCGGTAGCGGACGAGGTAGGTGGATGTGCCGGCGGGGCTCGTCGGCTCGGTGGGGGTGGGGACGTCGGCGCGCGCCACTCCGGCCTGTGCCGAGCCGGCCAGCAGCAGGCCGAGCCCACAGACGAGTACCCCCCGAAGTTTCTGCATGCACCCCCCCGAGCAACAAAGAAACTCAGGGAGAGCCTACGGGACGGGGGAAGCCCTCCACCACTGGTCCCGGATCCGCGCAGTCGAGCGCGGCCCGGGGTGGGTGAACGCTCAGCGCCCGGTGACCACGACCTCGGCGATGCCGCCGCGGAAGTAGCCGCCCCCGATGTCGGGGAGGGTGGTCAGGTAGACCAGCAGGAACCGGGTGGTGACCGGCTGGGCCGGCGTCAGGGTCGCACTGGTCTCCATGTCGGCGGTGCTCAGCAGCTGCTTCCACTGGTCGGCCGACTTCATCGGGGCGCTGTCGTCGGCCTTCACCGGCATCAGCAGCTGCACCGCGTTGGGCTGTCCGGCCAGGGTGAGCTGCACGGAGGTCACCGTCCGCTCGGTCCCCAGGTCGAGCACCAGCCCCACACCCGGCTTCAGCCCGCCGAGCGCGGCCGAGCGGTACTTCTCGGTGCGCCACACCGTGGCCACCTTGCCGTCGATGGCCAGCTTGGCGGAGTTGCCGTTCTCGTCGGCGTCGCCGCCGTCGGCCTTCGGGTCGAAGTCGATCGCCTTGGCCACCTTGAGCGGTCCCACGGTCGCCGGATCGGACGCCCCGCGCTGGCCGAGCGCCCACGATGCGATCAGGCCCACGGTCAGCACCAGCACGAGCGCACCGAACATGATCGACAGGCGCTTGCTCTTCTTCGGCTCCTCCGACGACGCGGACGCGGGGGCGCCGGGCGGCGGCGGCACCGGGGTGTAGGACTCGCTGCGGCTCAGCGCCTCGTCGACGAACGGGGCGGTCGAGTCCTCGGGCTCGTCGTCGTCCCAGTCGTCGTGCGGCGGCACGGCGACGACCGGGCGCAGCGGCTCCTCCTCGACCGGGCTGGACGAGCTGAACCGGCTCGCCACCGGGGTGGGCACGGGCGGCGCCACCGTCGAGACCGGGGAGGGCGGCACGTCGTCCGGCTCCTCGGCCGAGCCCTGCTCGGTCTCGGCGTGCAGCCGGGCGCGCAGGTCGTGCGCCGCCCCCATCGGGCCGAGCACCATCGACAGCTGGGTGGTGACGTCCTGTGCGGTCGTCAGCCGGCTGGCGTGGCCGCGCGGCACCGGCGACAGCAGCCGGTCGACCACCTGGTCGACGGCCGGCGCGACACCGCCGCGCACCTGGCTCGGCAGCGCCCAGTGGCCCTCGACGACCGGGGCGGCCGGCAGCCCGAAGCGGTCGCCGCCCGGCCAGCGCGCCACCAGACAGGCGTACAACACCTGGCCGAGCGCCTGCACGTCGGTGGCCTCGCCACCCAGGTGGCTGGACGCGGTCCCGTCCGCCTCGTTCACGGCGAAGCCGAGGATCTTCACGTTGCCGGACGCGGTGACCAGCAGCGTCGCCGGGCTGAGCCGGCGGTGGTAGTGCTGCTGGGCGTGCAGCGCGATCAGGGCGTCTGCCACCTCGCGGACGATCCAGGCCGACTCCACCCCGGTCAGCGGGCCGCCGCGCAGCACCTTCTCCAGCGTCTGGCCGGCCGCGTACTCGTACACCAGGAAGGTCTCGGCCGCGTCGTCGCCGTCGACCACGTCCAGCACCCGCAGGAACCGGGCGTCGGTGGCCAGCGCGGCCTCCCGCGACAGCCGCAGCACGTCGGCCGTGGACGGGTCGGCCGGGTCCAGCAGGTGCACCAGGACCGCGCGTCCGAGCACCAGGTCGTGGGCGCGCCACGTCTCGGTCCGGTTCCGGACGGCCAGCCGCTCGGCCAGCCGGTAGCGCTCGGCCAGCACCCGTCCGTCCGCCGCCGCGGCCGCTTCGGGCGTCCCGGCGATCGGCGGTTCGGGGAAGTCGAGCACCTCCGACACCGGCACGGCAGCGGCGTTCACCGGGACGAAGACACCGACCCCGTCCGGGTCGGGTACCGGGACGGACGCGCGCGGCGCGCCCGCCGCGACGTCGTCGGCCACCAGTTCGGCGGCCTGCACGTCCGGGTCGATCGTGGCCGTGCGGGGCTTGCGCAGCAGCTCCAGCAGGGTGGTCGCCTCGGGGATGCGCAGTCGCTTGGCGGCGAAGAAGAACGCCAGCACCGCGACCACACCGGCGAGCGCCAGCCCCACCACCCGCAGCAGCAGGCCCGGGTACCGCTCGAACCACCAGGAGATCCCCCAGGCGAGGGCCGCCGCCGGGACCGTGGCGACCAGCAGCCGGCCGAGGTGCTGCAGGGTCGCCCTGCCGGGCAGCTCGGGCAGCCGGCGGCGCAGGACGCGGTGGGTGATCGCCACGCCGACGAAGTAGGACAGGCTGTAGGCCAGCGCCAGCCGGGCCGCGACGGTGCTGGGGTCGTCCCACGGCAGGGCGAGCGCGAGCGCCGCGGCGGCGTTCACCCCGCTGATCCACAGCTGCAGCAGGAACGGGGTGCGGGTGTTGTCCATGGCGAAGAACGCCCGCAGGTAGAGGTACTGGATGGTGAACGGCACCAGGCCGATCGCGAACGCGACCAGCGCCCAGGCGATGTAGATGTAGTCGTGCGCGCCGGTGCCGTTGCCGAAGGCGAGCCGCGTGATCGGGTCGGCGAGCACCATCAGGCCCACGCTGGCCGGCACCAGGAAGGTGGTGGCCAGCCGCATCGCCCGGTCGGTCTCGGCCGCGACGCCCGCCCGGTCGCCGGCCACCGCGTACCGGGACGCGCTCGGCAGCATCGCGGTCGCGAGCGAGACGGTCAGCAGGGAGTGCGGCAGGATCCAGATCAGGTAGGCGTTCTGGTAGACCGTCCAGCCGGCGCCGCTGCTCGCGGTCGCCTCGGTCGTGGTCGCACCGGACGCGAGGTTCGCCACCAGCATCTGCACCAGCGTGGTCAGCGCGACGTAGCCGACCATCCACTTGGCGACGTGGAAGGTGCGACCGAGCCCCGTCCCCTTCAGGTCGAAGCGGGGACGGTAGGCGAAGCCGGCCTTCTTCAGGTACGGCAGCATGATCACGGTCTGGACGACGATGCCCAGCGTCGAACCCGCCGCCAGCAGCCACGCCTGCTGCTCGGTGAACGGCTGGCCGCTGAGCGCGGTCTGGTTGCCCCAGATGGACAGGTACAGCGCGAAGACGCCGATCGAGACCACGTTGTTGGCGATCGGGGCCCACATCATCGGGCCGAACCGGTCGCGGGCGTTCAGCACCTGCCCGATCAGGAAGAACACCCCGTAGAAGAACAGCTGCGGCATGCAGATGTAGCTCATCAGCAGCAGCGAGCGCCAGTGGTCGGCCATGTCCGGCGACGTCCAGGCCCGCGCGAACAGGCTCATCACCAGCGGCGTCGCCAACGTCACCACGAGGGTGAGGACGCCCAGGATCATCACGAAACCGGTGATGATCCGGTCGACGAAGGCCTTGCCGCCGTCCTCGTCGTGGGTCACGGCCCGCACGATCTGGGGGACGAGGACGTTGTTCAACGTCCCTCCGGCCAGCAGCAGGTAGAGCGTCGTCGGCACGGTGTTGGCGAAGTTGAAAGCCTCCACCTGCCGGGTGCCGTTGCCGAGGACGAAGGCGATCAGCATCGCGCGGACCAGCCCGAGGATCCGGGAGATCATCGTGCCCGAGGCCATCACGGCGGTGGCGTTGATCAGGCGACGCCCTCCCGCGGCGTGGCTGTCACTCATGCGTCCGCTCCCGAGCTCTCGGCGGACGCCTGGCGACGCCGCACCTGCCGGATCCGCCAGGCCGTCGCGCCCACCAGCACCAGGCCGGAGGCGATGACGATGATCCAGGCGACGACGCCGAGGTCGGTCACCTCGACGGTGATGCTGGTGTCGGGCGTCACGCGGTGCCCGCTGGAGGTGGCCAGGTGGGCGCGCGCGGTGACCAGGCCGTTCGCGGTCGCCTCCGGACGGATGTTCACCGTGACGCTCTGGCCGGGCGGCACCGTGACCACCTCGGAGTCGGGGATCTTCAGCCGGAAGTTGTCGGTGTCGACCACGACCTTGACCCGGATCTCCTCGGCCAGGTCGTTGGTGACCGTCACCGGGAACTGGTTGGTGCGCGACGACATCAGGAACCGCGGGCTGGCGGTGAGCGTGACCGAGCGTCCGAGTTCGGGCAGGCCGACGAGCTTGGCGAGCCCGTCGAGTTGGGCGTCGAACCCGTTGGCGTCGGTGACCCACGCGGACGCGGCGCCACGCGTGATGGCGGCGTCCGACTGGCTGGTGAGCGTCGAGCCCGGCGCCAGCTCGGCGTGCACGGTGAAGTCGCTCTCGAGGTGGTTGAGCGCTTCGAAGCGCTGCTCGCCGAGCACGGCCGGCTTCGTGGCGACGAGGCCGACACGGGCCACGCCCGGTTCGCTCTCGAGCAGCTCGCCGAGGCTGCGGCGTACGAGCCAGCTCGCCGTGGCGGCGGTGTCCTGCTCGATGTCGGACGTGGACGTCAGCAGCCGCACCTCCCCGCGTCCGCCGGCGACGGTCGCGGTCGCGAGGGCGAACTGGCGGCGGAGGTCCTGCGGGGTCTCGGCCGCGCCCGGCACGGCCTCGGAGACGCCGAGCACGGCGGGGCGTCCGGCGGTCGCGGCCTGGAGGGCGCCCGCCGCGACGGTGTTGGACGCGACCACGGCATCGGCGCCGGAGTCGGCCAGGAACGCGTGGTTGGCGGTGGTGAGGACGTCGCCGGAGGGCACCACGACCAGCGGCAGGTCGTCGAGGCCGCTCACGTTGGCGCTCGCCCGCTCCGAGCGGGACACCACCAGCTCGTCGCCGGCCGCTCGGGCGCCGTTGACGTCGGGGTTGGCGAAGAGGGTGCGGCCGCCGGCCTCACGGTCGAGGCGTTCGAAGCGGTCGAGCCAGTCGCGGGCCACGTCCTGGCCGGTGCCGGCCCTGGGTCCGTCCGCGGAACTGATCTGGTAGCCGTCGGCGAGGTCGCGCACCTCGTCCAGCAGGGCGGGGTCGATCAGCCAGCTCATGCCGGGACGGCCGGCGGCCGCGAGCAGGCTGGACAGGCGTCCGGTGAGCTCGGAGACCAGGGAGTCGTTGCGGAAGAGGTTGTCGACGAGCTTCGTGGGCGGGTTGCTGAGCAGCACGATCGAGGTGACCGGCACCTTGGTCTTGCCGGGCACGGTGACGAAGGTGCGCAGCTGGCCGACGCTGGGGTAGTAGGCGGCACCGGACTCGGCGCTGGCGATCACGTCCGCGCCGAAGGCGAACACCGCGCCGCGGGTGTCGAAGCCGAGCTCGCCCATGGTGGCGCGCAGCGTCACCTGCTGGCTCTGCCCCGGGGCGAACGCCTCGGCGGACGTGGTGATCGCCACGTAGTGGTCGGCGTCGATGGAGAGCCGGGAGCCCAGGACGGCGGTGGTCGCGGCGCGGCGCAGGGTGTTCAGGTCGCGGATCTCGTCCCGGGAGCGCCACAGGATGACCTGCACCCCGTAGGCCGGCAGGGTGCTGGTGTTGGTGACGGTGCCTTCGAGGGTGACGATGTCGTCCGGCTGGTAGCCCGACACCTTCAGCGACGTCATCGTGAAGCTCATCTGGAGGTCGGCGGCGTGCGCGGACGAGGGCGCCACCACGAGCAGCCCGACGACGCTCGCCGCCCAGGCCAGCAGGAACGCCAGGGCACGACGCCTGCCCCAGGTGCTGCCGATCACCGTCCCATCGTACGGGGGTCGGCGCCCGGCGCCGTCCGCCCCGCGCGGCCGGACCAAAAGGGGACAGTCCCCTTTTGGTCCGCTCGACCGGGGTGCCCGAGGTCGGGGAGGGAGGAGCGGAGCCGGTAAAGTACACGGTCGTGCCCAGCGTGACCGAAGAGCAGCGCGCCGCCCTGGCGGACGTGCTGGCCGCCGGACCCCGGGTGCGCAGGCTCGCCCACCACTTCGAGCGGGCCGGGCACGAGCTCTACCTCGTCGGCGGCTCGGTGCGCGATGCGTTGATGGGACGCCTGGGGCACGACCTCGACTACACCACCTCCGCCCGTCCGGACGAGATCGAGGCCCTGGTGCGTAAGGTGACCAAGGTCGTCTGGGACGTCGGACGCGCCTTCGGCACGATCGCGTGCCGCATCACCGAGGACGACGGCACCGCCTGGCAGGTGGAGATCACCACGTTCCGCGCCGACAGCTACGTCGACCACAGCCGCAAGCCCGAGGTCGTGTTCGGCGACCACCTCGGCGGCGATCTCGTCCGCCGCGACTTCACCGTGAACGCGATGGCGCTGCGCACCGTGGACGGGGAGCTGCTCGACCCGTTCGGCGGGCTGGTCGACCTGCACGCCGGCGTGATCAGCACGCCGGCCGCCGCCGAGCTCTCGTTCTCCGACGACCCGCTGCGCATGATGCGCGCGGCCCGGTTCACCTCCCAGCTCGGCTTCCGTCCGGACGCCGACGTCGTGGCGGCGATGACCGCGATGGCGTCCCGGATCACGATCGTCTCGGCCGAGCGGATCCGCGACGAGCTGGTGAAGCTGCTGCTCACCGACAACCCCCGTCCGGGCCTGAACCTGCTGGTGGAGACCGGCCTGGCCGAGATCGTGCTGCCCGAATTGCCCGCGCTGCGGATGGAACGCGACGAGCACAACCGGCACAAGGACGTCTACGAGCACACCCTGACCGTGCTGGAGCAGGCGATCGCGCTGGAGGCCGAGCGCGGCCACGCCCCCGACCTGGTCAACCGGCTGGCGGCCCTGTTCCACGACATCGGCAAACCCCGGACGCGGCGCTTCGAGCCCGGCGGCAAGGTCTCCTTCCACCACCACGACGTGGTCGGCGCGAAGATGGCCGCCAAGCGCATGCAGGAACTGCACTTCTCCAACGACGAGATCAAGGCGGTCGCGAAGCTGATCGAACTGCACCTGCGGTTCCACGGCTACGGCGACGGCCAGTGGACCGACTCCGCCGTCCGACGTTACGTCCGCGACGCCGGCGACCAGCTGGAGCGGCTGCACATCCTGACCCGCTCGGACTGCACCACCCGCAACCAGCGCAAGGCGCAGTCGCTGCGGCGCGCCTACGAGGAGCTGGAGTGGCGGATCGACGAGCTCGCCGCGCAGGAGGAGCTGGACGCGATCCGTCCCGACCTCGACGGCAGCCGGATCATGGAGCTGCTCGGGATCGGCCCCGGCCCGGTGGTCGGCGAGGCGTACCGGTTCCTGATGGAGCGACGGATGGACGACGGCCCTCTCGGCGAGGAGCGCGCGACGAAGGAACTGCTGGCGTGGTGGGCGGCGCGGGACGCCGATGCCTGACCTGTTGCCGCGTCCGGCCGGGGTGGTGTTCGACTGCGACGGACTGCTGGTGGACACCGAGCCGTGCTGGACGGTGGCCGAGACCGCCGTGTTCGCGGTGCGCGGGCTGCCGTACGGGCCGGCGGAGAAGGCGGACTTCATCGGCAAGAGCGTGGCCGCGACCGTGGCGCTGATGGCCGAACGGTTCGCCGAGCCCGGCAACGAGGACGGGATCCGGGTCGAGCTGCTGGGCTCGATCGCGGACGCCATCTCGGCGCAGGCCGAGCCGATGCCCGGCGCGATCGAGCTGGTCGGGGTCCTGGCAGAGCGGATCCCCGTGGCGGTGGCGAGCAACTCCCCGCGCGTGGTGCTCGACCTGGCCCTGGCGCGGGCGGGGCTGACCGGCGCGTTCGGCGTCGTCGTCGCCGCCGACGAGGTCACCCACCCCAAGCCGGCGCCCGACCTGTACCTGCGGGCCTGCGAGCTGCTGGGTGTGGACGCGTCCACGAGCCTCGCGTTCGAGGACACCGGTACCGGCGCGGCCGCCGCGGCCGCCGCCGGACTGCACGTGGTCGGCGTCCCCTCGCCCGAGGCCCACCCGTTCCCCGCGGACGGGGTGTTCGCCTCGCTCGCCGACCCGGCGCTGCTGGCCTGGGCTTCCTCGCTCTGACCTCGCGCTGCCCCCTGCATCATCCCGGCGAATGCCGTGATCCCAACCGGCGACGCCACGTCGGAATACTTAGCCAAGCTAATGAGTTAAGCTAACTATCATGAACTCAGCAGCGCTCCCCGGGTTGGCGAACGACCTGCGCATCGCCTGCCAGCGGGTGAGCCGCCGCGTCCGGTTCGAGTCGACCGACGAACTCACCCCACACCTGGTCAGCGCCATGTCGCAGCTGAAGAAGGGGCCGAAGACCCCCGGCGAGCTCGCCGAGGTCGAGCGGGTCTCCCCGCCGAGCATGACCCGCACCGTGAACTTCCTGGTCGAGAAGGGCCTGGTGCGCCGCGACGACCACCCGAGCGACGGACGCTCGAAGCTGCTCGAGCTCACCGACGAGGGGCGCGCCACGCTCAGCCGTGTCGCCCGCGCCCGCGACGACTGGATGCTCCACCAACTGGAGACCCTGACGAAGGACGAACAGAAGCTGTTGAAAGAGGCGACGGAGTTGTTGAACAGGCTGGCGCAATGAGCACGGTGGCCGCCGAACGGGTGCCGATGTTCTCGTCCATGGCCATCCGCAACTACCGGCTGTTCTGGACCGGCGGGCTGATCTCCAACGTCGGCACCTGGATGGCGCGCGTCGCCCAGGACTGGCTGGTCCTGACGATCCTCACCCAGAACTCCTCGATGGCCCTGGGCATCGTGACCGGCCTCCAGTTCCTGCCGGTGGCCCTGCTCGCGCCGTACGCCGGCGCGCTCGCCGACCGCGTCCCCAAGCGCAAGCTGCTGATGCTGACGCAGGCGGCGATGGCGATCACCGGCCTGCTGCTGGCCGGGCTGGTGTTCGGCGGGGTGATCCAGCTGTGGCACGTCTACCTGCTGGCCACCGTCCAGGGCATCGCGGCCGCGTTCGACGGCCCGGCGCGGCAGGCGTTCGCCCCCGAGATGGTGCCGGAGAAGCTGATCCCCAACGCGGTCGGGCTGAACACCACGTCCTTCCACGCCGCCCGGCTGGTGGGTCCGGCGGTGGCGGGTCTGACCATCGCGTGGTGGGGCGTGTTCCCCGCGCTGCTGCTCAACGGGCTGAGCTTCGTCGCGGTGCTGGTCGCCCTGGCGATGATGGACGAGACGAACCTCACCCCCGCGCCGCGGGTACGGGCCAAGGGTTCGGTGATGGCCGGCCTGAACTACGTCCGCGCCCGGCCCGACATCATGCTGCTGATGTTCATCGTGTTCATGCTGGGGACGTTCGGGCTGAACTTCCAGCTCACGAACGCCCTGATGGCGACGGCGGTCTTCCACGTCGGGGCCGAGCAGTACGGCGTCCTCGGCTCGATCATGGCCGTCGGCTCGCTGTCGGCCGGCCTGCTGGCCGCGCGCCGCACGCAGCTGCGGTTGCGGCTGATCATCGGCGCGATGGCCGGGTTCGCGCTCTCGGTCACGGTGCTCGCCGTCGCGCCCAACTACTGGTGGTACGCGGCCTTCCTGATCCCGGCCGGGATGACGTCGTTGACGGTGATGACGGCCGCGAATGCGTCCGTCCAGCTGTCGACCGAGCCGGCCATGCGGGGACGCGTGATGGCGCTCTACCAGGCCATCTTCCTCGGCGGGACGCCGCTCGGCGCACCGCTGCTGGGCTGGGTCGGCGACGCGTGGGGACCGCGCTGGACGCTGGCCATCGGTGCGATCGCGTGTGCGTTGGCCGTGGTGATCGCGGTCGGCTACCTCGTCCGGCAGTCGGGCTGGGGCATCATGCCCTGGCGCCACCCCGAGGAGGAGGTCGTCGTCGACGACCTCGAAGAGGCCCGCTGACCCGGGACGGCTCCTCCGATCCCGAGTTGTCAGAACGTGGGTGCGCTATAGCGCGTCCACGTTCTGACAACTCGGAGTTGGAGAAGCGTCCCCGGGGGTCAGGCGGACGGGAACCGCTCGCGGACCTGCTTGCGGAGCACCTTGCCCAGCATCGAGCGCGGCAGGTCGTCCATCACCACGATCTGGCGGGGCACCTTGTAGCCGGCGAGGCGTTCGCGGCAGTAGTCGCGCAGCGCGTCCTCGTCCAGGGCCACCCCCGGACGCAGCGTCACCGCGGCCGCCACCCGCTCGCCACCTCCCGGGGACGGGACGCCGATCACCGCCACGTCCGTGACGTCGGGGTGGCCGCTCAGCACCCCCTCCACCTCGGACGGGGCCACGTTGAAGCCGCCGGTGATGATCAACTCCTTCACCCGGTCGACGATCGTGGTGAACCCGTCCGCGTCCACGGTGACGATGTCGCCGGTGCGCAGCCAGCCGTCCGGCAGCAACGTCCGCGCGGTCTCCTCGGCGTTGTTCCAGTAGCCGCCGAACACCTGCGGGCCCTTGATCAGCAGCTCGCCGCGCTCGCCCTGCGCCACCACCACCGACGGGTCGTCGGGGTCCACCACCAACATCTGCGTCGACGGGAACGGGACGCCGATCGTCCCCGTCCGCCGCGACGGCGCGAACGGGTTGCCCAGCGCCACCGGTGAGGACTCCGTCATGCCGTAGCCCTCGACGAGCAGCCCGCCGGAGACGCTCTCCCACAGCTCGACCACCGCGTCCGGCAGGTTCATCGCCCCCGAGATGCAGTACTTCGCGGACCGCAGGCTGATCCCGCGCTCCCGGGCCCGGGCGGCGGTCTTCTCATAGATCGGCGGCACCGCGCAGTAGACGGTCGGCGGCGACTTCTTCGCCGCGTCCAGCACCAGGTCGACGTCGAACGCCGGGAACAGCACGATCCGTCCCTGCTTGAGGACGCCGTAGGTGAGGAACAGCGTCATGCCGAACGCGTGGAACATCGGCAGGATCGCGTAGAAGACCTCCCGGCGGTACTGCGCGCCGTGCATCCACGCCTCGCCCTGCCGCGCGTTCGCGAACAGGTTGTAGTGGCTGAGCATCGCGCCTTTCGGCACCCCGGTGGTGCCGGACGTGTACTGGATCACCGCGAGGTCCCGCACGCCCGGCTTCGGGTGGGACGCGGCGAGCCGCGGCGCGTCCAGCAGCTTCTCCCACGCCATCGTGCCGGGCGCCGGACGGGTGAGTCGGTCGCGGGTCTCGCGGAGCTTCTTCACCGGCAGCCCCAGCGCCAGCCGCTTCAGCGTCGGGAACGCCTTCAGCAGGTTCACCGACACGATGTGCTGCGGACGGGCGTCCCCGGGCATCGACTGGAGGCGGGACGCGGCCGCGTCCCAGCAGATCGCCACCCGCGCGGCGTGGTCCTCGAACAGGTGGCGCAGTTCGCGCTCGGTGTAGAGCGGGTTGTGCTCGACCACGACCGCGCCCAGCCGCAGCACCGCGTAGAACGCCACGATGTGCTGCGGGCAGTTCGGCAGCACGATCGCCACCCGGTCACCGGCCTGCACCCCGAGCCGGCGCATCCCCTCGGCGGCGCGCTCGATCTGCTCACCGAGTTCGGCGTAGGTGGTGGTGCGTCCGAAGAACTCGGTGGCGACCGCGTCCGGCGCTTCGGCGACCGAGCGCTCGTACAGCGCGACCAGCGACTCGGTGGGGAGTTCGATCTCGGCCGGGACCCCCGGCTGGTAGTGCCTGACCCAGGGTGCGTCCACGGATCCGACCCTAGCGCCGGCCCGCCCCGGCCACTGCCGCCGTGGCAAACCGGCCGGGCCCGCAACGCCGGGCCGCCCTCGTGCGTGGGAAAGGGCATGGAAACCAGACATTTCAGGCTGCCCCGCTGGGCGGTCGCGGTGGCCGCCGTCGGCCTCGTCGCCGTGATCAGCGCGGTCGGGTGGTCGATGCGCGCGTACGGGACGGTGCCCGCGGAGCCGGCGGGCGGGTCGGCCGCGCTGGCGGGGACGCGGTGGACGCTCACCTCGATCGGTGGCGGACCCGTCTTCGCGACCGCCGACGGCGACGTCCCGTTCGTCCAGTTCGACTCGGCCACGTCGGCCAGCGGCGGCGACCCCTGCAACCTGATGCAGAGCGGCTACGCGATCGCCGGCGACCGGATCGGTTTCACCGGCTGGCGGTCCACCGAGATGGCCTGCGGTTCGCGGGACGTGGTCGTCCAGCAGGGCCGCTACGGACTGGCGCTCGGCGCGGCGGCGTCCTTCCGCGTGACCGGGAACACCCTCGACCTGCTCGACGCGTCCGGGACGGTGGTGCTCAGCTTCACCAGGGCCGCGTTCGTCGAGCCGGTCGAGGACGTCCCGCCGACCGGCGACCCGGACGAGCCGGTGAGCAACCCCGGCCGGTAGCCGCCGGCTCTGAACCGTCCCGAGCCTGTCCGTGCCCGGCGTTAGCATGAGCCGGCGGACGGAAGGGGACGAATGGGCGAGCGCTGCGGCTGGTGCGGCACCGATCCGCTGTACGTCGCCTACCACGACCAGGAGTGGGGCGTCCCCGAGCGCGACCCCCGCGCCCTGTACGAGAAACTCGTCCTCGACGGGTTCCAGGCCGGCCTGGCCTGGATCACGATCCTCCGCAAGCGCGCGAACTTCCGGGCGGCGTTCGACGGCTTCGACCCCGACGTGATCGCCGGCTGGGGCGAGCCGGACGTGGTCCGCCTGCTCGGCGACGCGGGCATCGTCCGGCACCGCGGCAAGATCGAGGCCGCCATCACCAACGCCCGCGCGTGGCAGCGCATCGAGGCCGACGAAGGGTTCAGCGCCTTCATCTGGAGCGCCGTGGACGGCGTCCCGGTGCAGGCCCGGCCGGCCACCCTCGCGGACGTACCGGCGACCAGCCCCCAGGGGGACGAGCTGTCGAAGCGGCTGAAGAAGGCCGGCTTCCGGTTCTGCGGGCCCACCATCGTCTACGCGTTCGCCCAGGCGGTCGGCCTGGTCAACGACCACGTCGTCGGCTGCCCCGCCCGCGAGCGTTGCGCGGCCCTGGCATGAGCGGACGCCCGCAGGGCCCGGGACTGCCGGCCTGGCTGAGCCCGGTCTGGCTGGTGCTCGGCGCGATCGTGTCGGTGCAGGTCGGCGCGGCGTACGCCAAGTCGCTGTTCGCCCTGACCGCGCCGACCGCCGTCGCCTGGCTGCGGATGGCGGTGGCCGCGCTGATCTTCTGGGTGTTCGCCCGTCCCCGGTTGCGCGGACGCACCTGGCCGGAGTGGCGCGTGGTGATCGGCTACGGCATCGCGCTGGCCACGATGAACTGGGCGATCTACCAGTCGTTCGCCCGCATCCCGATCGGGCTGGCGGTCACGATCGAGTTCCTGGGGCCGCTCGGGGTGGCGGTGGTCGGCTCCCGCCGTGCCCGCGACCTGGTCTGGGTGGCGCTGGCCGCGATCGGGGTGGCGCTGCTCGGCGTGTTCCCGGCGAACGCCGACTGGATCGGCATCGGCTTCGCCCTGCTCGCCGGCGCGGCCTGGGCCGCCTACATCGTGCTGTCCGGCCCGACCGGTGCGGTCTGGGAGGGTGTCACCGGGGTGAGTGTCGGCAGCGTCGTCGGGGCGGTGGTGTTCCTCGTCCCCGGCCTGGTCGCCGGCGGGTCGTCGCTGTGGCAGCCGCAGGTGGTGGGGCTGGCGATCGCGGTCGGCGTCCTCAGCTCGGTCATCCCCTACGGACTGGAGATGGTGGCCCGGCGCAGCATTCCGGCGGGGGTGTTCGGCATCCTGATGAGCGTCGAACCGGCCGCCGCGGCGCTGGCCGCCCTCGTCGTCCTGGGCGAGCAGCTGAGCTGGGTGGAGCTGGTGGCGATGGCGTGCGTGACGGTCGCCAGCGTCGGCTCGACCCGGGCGCTGTCGAAGGCGCCCGCGCCGAACTGACGTTTGCCCGTCCCTCAGATCACCAGCGGCAGGACGTTGGCGACGAACCGGCTGATCTCGTCGGCCACCCGGTCGGGCGCGACGTCGTTGGCGCCGTGCGCCTGGCCGGTCAGCGTCGCCACCTTGGCCTTCGGCAGCACCTCGGCGAGCCGGTGCACCCGCTGGGTGAGGTGGCGCGGGCTGCGGTCGCCGGTGAGGAACAGCACCGGCCGGGTGATGGTCGCGTAGGCGTCCAGTCGTGGGCCGAGCGCGTTCAGGGCCACGGCGTCGCCGACCTGGCCCTTGACCAGCTCGCGCACGCCCGGCAGCGACGGCAGCGCGCGTCCAGAAAGCCAGCTGGCCGCGGCCGGGAGCTGGACGAAGTCGCGCAGGTAGCCGCTCAGAGCGTGACGGACGCGGCCCGCGTCGTAGTCGGCGCGGATCCGGACGGCGGCCTCGCCGAACTCGTCCGGACGCAGCAGCGCGGGCGGCTCGTACAGCACGGCCCCGACCGCGCCGGGCAGGCCGGCGGCCATCGCCTCGAGCGCCACCACGGCGCCGGAGGAGTGCCCGACCAGCACGAACTGCCGGTCGAGCGCCTCGGCGACCGCGCGCAGGTCGAGCGCCTCGTCGGCGATCGAGCAGGCGTCGTGGGCGAGGTCGAGCCGGTAGCGGCGGCGGTGCAGCCGCACGACCCGGAACCGTGGCGCCAGCAGGCCGGCCACCTTCGCCCACGCCGACGGGTCGGCCAGCCCGCCGTGCACGATCACGATGCAGGGCCCGGCCCCCTCATCGATGGCCCGGACGTCCACCCCGTCCGCTGCAACAGTCTTCATCGCCCCCCATTGTTCGAACTCCGCCGGGACCCCTCAGTCCGGCGGTACACCCTTGCGTCCGCTACCCCTCAGTCCGGTAGCACTCCCCTGTTCACCGCCGGGCTGCGCACCCCGGCCTTCCCCAGTGCGCTGAGCGCTCGTTCCAGCAGCGCGCGCTGCACCCCCCACTGCTGGTTGGGCGCGGTCTTGGCCGTGATCCGGATGGTCATTGCCGTGGCGGTCACCGAGTTCACCCCGGCCACGGTCGGGGTGTCGAGCAGCACGTCGGCGTAGGCCGGGTCGGCGTCCATGGCCTTCGCCACGCCCTCCAGCAGGCCGATCACGCGGGCCGGGTCCTCGTCGTAGGCGACCGGCACGTCCACGATCGCGGTCGACCAGCCCTGGCTCAGGTTCCCGACCCGCAGGATCTCGCCGTTGCGCACGTACCAGACCGTGCCGGTGGCGTCGCGGAGCCGGGTCAGGCGCAGCCCGACCTCCTCGACGGTGCCCTTCACGTCGCCGGTGTCGATCAGGTCGCCGACGCCGTACTGGTCCTCCATGAGCATGAACATCCCGGACAGGAAGTCCTTCACCAGGCTCTGCGCGCCGAAGGCCAGCGCGATGCCGCCGACGCCGGCGGACGTCAACAGCGGCGTCAACGGGACGCCCAGGACGGCCAGCACGGTCAGGACCGCCACGACCCAGATCACCACGCTGATCAGGCTGGTGATCACCGAGCCCATCGTGGCCGTGCGCTGCTGGTAGCGCGCGTCATTGGCGAGGGTGACCGTGGCCAGGATCCGCTCGGCGCGGCTCTCGGGGTGGTCGCGGCGTGCCTTCGCCTTCGCGATCGCGCGCTTGGTGACCCCCCGCACGAGCCGGACGAGCAGGAACCGGGCCACGATCGCGGACGCGATGACGACCAGGATCTTGATCAGGTCGGCCGTGCTCACCCATGCCTCCAGGGAACCCATGGGCCCATTGTGGCCGAACGCCCGGTGCAGACGTCAGGAATAGGGCGTGGGCACGGCGGGTTGTCGCGGACAGTTGAGCCTTCATCCAGCGGGGAGCAGACCATGCAGCTCGGCACCTCTCGCGCCGTCGACCGTGCGCCCGGCACCGGGGCGTCCCGATGACCGGCATCGTAGTGCTCACCGCCGGCATCGGCGTCCCCTCGTCCAGCCGGCTGCTCGGCGAGCGCCTGGCCGACGCGACCGCGTCCGCGTTGTCGGGGTTGGGCGCCTCGACCGAGGTGACCCACATCGAGCTTCGGACGATCGCGGTGGAGCTGGCCGAGCACCTCACCACCCGCGTCCCCGGGGCAGGGCTCCAGGCGGCGTTCGATGCGGTCTGCGCCGCCGACGGCGTGATCGCGGTGACCCCGGTGTTCAACGGCTCCTACTCGGGGTTGTTCAAGCTGTTCTTCGACGCGCTGGACGAGAAGGCGATGAAGGGACGCCCGGTGCTGCTCGGCGCGACCGGGGGGAGCGCACGGCACTCGCTGGTGATCGAGCACGCGATGCTGCCGCTGTTCTTCTACCTGAAGGCCATGGTCGCGGCGAACCCGGTGTTCGCAGCCCCCAAGGACTGGGACGCCGACGGCGGACGGCTCGAGCGCCGCATCACCCGCGCCGCCGAGGGTTTCGCGACCCTGGTGCTCGCCACCCACGCTCCCCGCCGGGGCGACGACCCCGACGACTGACATCGATCCGGACCAAAAGGGGACTGTCCCCTTTTGGTCCACCTTTCCGTCGACCCGGACCAAAAGGGGACTGTCCCCTTTTGGTCCACCTTCCTAAATCAGATGGTTGACGAACCGGTGAAGGGCGCCTAGGCTCGAACTCAACCAATCGGTTGAGAAAGAAGCACCATGGACCAGCTCTCCCGCACCTTCGCGGCACTCGCGGACCCGACCCGGCGCGACCTGGTGGCCCGCCTGACCGCCGGGGACGCGAGCGTCGCCGAGCTGGCTGCGCCCTACGCGATGAGCCTCCAGGCCGTCTCCAAGCACCTCTCGGTGCTCGAGCGGGCGGGCCTGGTCACCAAACGCCGGGACGCGCAGCGCCGTCCGGTGCATCTCGAGGCCGAGGTCCTGGCGCCGATGACCGATTGGCTGGAAGTGCACCGTCGCCGGGCGGAGGAGCGTTACCAGCGCCTCGACGCGGTGCTCAACGAGCTGGCGGCCGACGAGGCCTATCCCGCGACCGCCGCGTCCCGTCCCTCACCCGACAACCAGACCCTGGGGAGCAGAGAATGACCGTCCGCTACGACGAGGCCGCGATCGAGGCCGACCCGACCGTGCCTGTGATCCGCATCACCCGCGATTTCGCCGCCACGCCCGCACAGCTGCTGCGCGCGCACACCGACCCCGACCTGTATGCGCGCTGGTGCGGACCGAACGACCTCACCACCCGCATCGACCACTGGGACGCCCGGTCGGGCGGCAGCTGGGCGTTCTCCAACCTGCGCAACGGCGAGGAGTACTCGTTCCACGGCTGCTTCCACGAGATCTCGCCGAGCCGCATCGTCCAGACCTTCACCTTCGACGGCTGGCCCGACGGCGTCTCGCTGGAGACCATGACCTTCACCGACCTCGGCGACGGCCGGACGCGGCTGAGCGCCCAGTCGCTGGTCGACAGCTTCGAGGGCCGCGACCAGTGGCTCCTCAGCGGCATGGAGGTCGGCATCAACGAGGGCTACGCCAAGCTCGACCGACTACTGGCGGACGGGGCCGTCCCCGACGCCGTCCCCGGAACGGAGGAGTGACTCGCATGAGCATCGTTCCCTGCCTGTGGTTCCAGAGCGACCTCAAGGGCGCCCTCGACCGCTACACCACGCTGTTCCCCGACTCCCACGTGCACTCGCTGGAGCGCATGGGCGCGATGGAGGACGAGGTGTGGCTGGCCGAGTGGCGCATGAACGGGACGGAGTTCCGCGCGATCAGCCAGCGCTCGGGCTTCGTCTTCAACGAGTCGATGTCGCTCAGCGTCACCTG
This sequence comes from Actinomycetota bacterium, assembly GCA_020161755.1. GTDB lineage: Bacteria > Actinomycetota > Actinomycetes > Propionibacteriales > Propionibacteriaceae > Propionicimonas. The sequence goes on along the minus strand of JAIUOS010000001.1, from coordinate 43,785 downwards.
CGCCGACCAGGCCGAGGTCGACCGCTACTGGGACGGCCTGATCGCCGGCGGCGGTGAGGAGTCGAACTGCGGCTGGCTGAAGGACCCGTGGGGCCTGTCGTGGCAGATCGTGCCGCAACGGCTCAACGAGCTGATGGCCGACCCCGACCCGAAGCGCGCCGCCGCGGCCACCCAGTGCATGCTCGGCCAGCACCGGATCGTGATCGCCGACCTCGAGGCCGCCGCGGATGCCGCGTCCTGAAACGAAAGGGGACAGTCCCCTTTCATTTCGCCCGGCCGCAGAGAACGGGCCCGTCCCCTCGACTGCGGGGGACGGCTACTTCTTGACGCCCTTCAGGGAGCCGGTGATGCCGCCCTTCGGCGAGCCGGCGCTGCACACGATGCGGTGGTCGGCGACCTTGCTCCAGACGTCGGCGGCGGCCAGGAAGTACGTCACCTCGTACTTCGACTTGCCGACGTCGATGCCCACGAACGCCTTGAACCCGTCCTGGCAGGTGGCCGTGAACAGCTTCTGCCGCTCAGACTCCGTGGGGGCCTTCTTTCCGGCCACCTCCTTGGTGGCGAACACCTCGTAGTAGTGCTTGGACGCGCAGTCGATGACCTTCACCGCCTGCGCGGCCACGTCCTGCGGCCCGGTGCACTGCCCCTTGGACGGGAAGATCAGCGTGTCGCCCTTCGCCGAGCCGACCAGGCCCCCGTCCGCGGACCCGAGCAGGCAGGTGATCACCCGGTTGGCCGGCGCGGCCCAGGACGCCTCGTCCGGCGCGAGGTAGGCCGAGGAGAACCGGCTGTACGCCGCCTCGACGCCCACGAACGCGGTGAAGCTGGCCGAGCACACCGTCTTGGCCTGCGTCGCCAGGGCGTCCAGGCCGGGGTAGAGCTCGCCGGTCACCGGCACCGAGGCGTGCACCTCGTAGTAGTGCGGCTCCGTGCACGGCACGCTCGGCACGCTGGTCATCGAGGCGCCGGACAGGTCGATGTCGCCGGTGCAGTCGCCGACGTTGAGCACCGCCACCGGACCGGACGGGGTGGGCGTGGGCGTCGGCGTTGCCGACAGGCTCGGCAACGGCGCGGACGCGGTCGGGTCGGTGCTCACCGTGGGGGTCGTGGGCGCGCAGGCAGCCAACAGCACGGCGAGCACGAGCACGAGCCCGGCCAGGCGCGACGACATGGGCACCCCTCCCGACGACTCCTGACATGGTAGTGGCCCGTAGGCTTGTCCCCGATGCACCGAGACCTGCTCTTCCCGCCCGGCGCCCGCCGCCAGGACTGGCTGCTGGACGCCGCCCTGGCCATCGGGCTGGGCCTGCTCACGGTCTCGCCGTACGGCGTCCGCGGTTTCGCACCCAGCCCGAGCGCCGGGCAGTGGATGCCACTGGTCAGCGCGGTGCTGATGATCGGGTCCCTGGTGCTGCGCCGCCACTCCCCGCTGCTGGCCCTGGCCGGCGTCACCCTGGCCGGTCTGCTGCAGCTGATCTTCACCCGCGACCCGATGGCCACCCTGGTCGCGGTGCCGGTCGTCTCCTACTCGGTGGCGCGGTGGGTGCCGGGGCCGACCGCCCGCATCGTGCTGGTGATCGGCTCGATCAGCTCGGTGCTCGGCCCGATCCGCTGGATCCTCGACGACCTGGGCAACCCGAGCCTGCGCCAGCTGATCTGGCTGGCCCTGGCCTGGTTCGTCTGCATGGGCCTGGTGGTCACCCCGTACGCGATCGGACGCCGCGTCCGCGAGTCCGGCGAGGCGCACCTGGACCGGGTCGCCGCCGCCGAGGAGCGCTACCGGACGGTGCTGATGGAGCGCGAGCAGGACACCCGTCTCGCCGAGTCCCGGGCCCGCACCCAGATCGCCCGCGAGCTGCACGACATCGTCGCCCACTCGCTGTCGGTGATGATCGTCCAGGCCGAGGGCGGCAAGGCGGTCGCCGCGAAGAAGCCGGAGGCCGCCACCCAGGCGTTGACCACCATCGCCGAGACCGGACGCGAGGCGCTCAGCGAGGTGCGGCGCATCCTCGGCGTCCTGCGGGACGCCCCCGAGCCCGGCGCGACCGCCGAGTTCGCACCCACCCCGCGGTTCACCGACATCCCCGAGCTGGTGGCGCGCACCAGCGACCGGGTGCAGCTGGCGGTGCACGGGCAGCCGCCCCGGGTGCCGCAGGCACTGGAGCTCACCGTCTACCGCGTGGTGCAGGAGGCGCTGACGAACTTCCTCAAGCACGCCGGCCCGCAGGCGACCGCGATGGTCACGATCACCTACGGCATGCGCGAGATCGCCATCGACGTGCTGGACAATGGCGTGGCGACCCCGTCCGCGGTGTCCCAGAACCCTGGGCACGGACTGCGGGGGATGCACGAGCGCGTCACCGCGATGGGCGGACGGCTGCTCACCCGGGCCCGCCCCAGCGGTGGCTTCCAGGTGACCGCGGTGTTGCCCATCCGGCCGCAGCAGCCGGTGGAGGAGGGACGGTGGGCGTGATCAGGGTGTTCCTGGCCGACGACCAGGAGCTGGTGCGCAGCGGTTTCCGCATGCTCATCGAGGCCGAGGAGGACCTCCAGGTCGTGGGCGAGGCCGCGGACGGCGCCCACACCGTCGCCGGCGTACTCGCCACCGCGTGCGACGTGGTCCTGATGGACATCCGGATGCCGGTGATGGACGGCGTCGAGGCCACCCGCCGCATCGTCGCGTCCGGCGTTCCCACCAAGGTGCTGGTGTTGACCACGTTCGACCTCGACGAGTACGTGTTCAGCGCGCTCAAGGCCGGCGCGAGCGGGTTCATGCTGAAGGACGCGCGTCCCGGCGATCTGCTGAACGCGATCCGGACGGTCGCGGCCGGCGAGGCGGTGATGGCCCCGTCCGCCACCCGGCGCCTGCTCGACCACGTGGTGCCGACGCTCCCGGCCAGCCCCGAGGGCACCGACCAGCGGCTCGAAGTGCTCACCGACCGTGAGCAGGAGGTGCTCGTGGAGATCGCCGCCGGCGCCACCAACGCCGAGATCGCCCAGCGCCTCTACATGGCCGAGGGCACCGTGAAGACCCACATCACCCGGCTGCTGGCCAAGCTCCAGATCCGCGACCGGGTCGGCCTGGTCCTGTTCGCCTACGAGACCGGCCTCGTCCGGAGAGGATGAGATGAGCACGCCGTCCTGGCCACCGGCAGGTCCGCCGGGGCCGACACCCGGCCTGTCACCGTTCGACACCGCGACCAGTAACCTCACGCCACCGCCGCCTGCCCGGGAGGCGCGGACGCTGAGCGGCGGCCGGATCGCCCTCATCCTGATCCTGGTGCTGCTCGTCGCCGGGGCCGGCATGTACTACACGTCCGTCGTCCCCTGGCTGGACGCGATCCCCGGCCAGTGTGTGGCCTGGGAGAAGGACCGGATGCGCGTCGTCGATTGCAGCGCACCCGACAGTTGGCAGGTGGTCGGCGTCGTCGAGGTCGCGCACAAGCCCGCCTCCACGATGAACCCGTGCAACAACCGCGCCCGGGTCTCGCACTGGTTCTGGCAGGGCGAGTCCGACGGCAGCGGCCGGGTCTACTGCCTGCGCCGCCAGTGAACCGCCGCGCACGGACGGAGGCACGCCTCCCGCTGGTGGGGCCCATGCTCTAGGGTGAGCGGGCAGGGAAGGGGAACCATGAGCACGTCCGAGACGCCGGACTCCGGTCCACAGCAGTACCCACCGCAGCAGCCACCCCAGGGAGATCCGTCGCAGCCGCCCGCCGGCCCGCCGCAGGGCTACCCGCCGCAGGGCTACGCGCAGCAGCCCGGGCAACCGCAGCCGGGCTACCCGCAGCAGGCCCCGCAGGCCTACCCGCCGGGCGCCATTCCGCCGCCGGTGAAGAAGAAGAGCCCCGTCCGGGCCATCGTGTTCGGTGTGATCGGGGTGGCGGTCCTGGCCCTGATCGTCTGGACCGCGCTGACGAGCTTCAACGTCCAGGCCGCCAAGGTCGGCGACTGCCTGAGCCAGGTCGCCGAGGACGAGGTGCAGACCGTGAAGTGCGACGACCCGAAGGCGAAGTACCAGGTGGTCTCGGTCTTCGAGGACCAGGTCCAGCCGACGGACATGTCCAACCCGTGCGCGGACGTGGCGGACGCCGACTCCTCCTACTGGGAGGGCAAGGTCGGCAGCACCGGCCGCGTCCTCTGCCTCAAGGAGCTGTAGGACGCGTCGGACGCGGCAACTACCCTTGTCGGGATGAACGAGCCCCACAAGCCGCGACGGCCCAGCTTCCGCGACCCCGCGGCGATGGAGGCCCTCGGTGAGGGCATCGACCCGATCGCGGAGTTGCACGCCGCGCACGAGACGGCGGCCGTCCTGGTGCACACCGGACGGGCCGCGCACGACCCTGCCGTCACGGCGCGGCTGGTCGCGCTCGTCGACGAGGTCGGCCTCGACACGCTGGCCGAGGTCTGGGCGTCCCGTCCCGCCCGGTCGCTGCCGGGGGCACTGTGGCGGCTCTACCTGTTGCGCGAGTGGGTCACCGGTGACCCGGACGGGGCCGCCCGCGAGTACGCGGCCGGCGTCCGCTTCACGGAGCCCAACCATGCGGTGGCCGGAGCGGAGCCGCCCGGTCCGCAGGAGGTGCGTCGGGTGGCCGACGAGATCCTGCGCGGGGTCTTCGACGGCGACGTCGCGGTGGCGCTCGAGCGGGCGTCCGCGTTCTGCCACGTGGTGAGTTCCGGGCGGGCCGACATCACCGAGGGCACCCGGGCGGTGCTGCAGGCCGGACGGCTCCAGACGATGGCGAACGACCTGGCCGCGAGCGCCCGGCTGTGGCGCGCGGGCGAACTGGAGTAGCCGGGCCTGCACCCCTTGGCGGGGACTTGGCTCGCCGGTGCCGTCCGCCTATCCTTTCCACCGACGTCGGGCCGCGGTAGCCCCGGGCTCCAACCTTCGCCGCTTCGAGCGGCCACGCGCCGAGAGGCGCTCCCGGCCCGGCGTCTCTCCCTGCACCCGGACCGAGTTGGGGACGGTTCCTGATTTGGTCCCGGACCGAGTTGGGGACGGTTCCTGATTCGGTCCCGGACCGAGTTGGGGACGGACCCTGACCAGGCTCGCCGGGACTCCGAGGGCGCACTCCTGCCCCAACTCGTGCCCGCCCGCCCCGCGACGCGTCCGGGCGGAGTAGCGTCGTCACTGGGGGCGATGTCGATGACGACCGTTCGGCAGCCTGCAGTGGCGGGGCGTTTCTATCCCGAGCGCGCCGACGCCCTTTCGCGTGACCTCGACCGCCTCCTCGAACAGGCCCGCGAGGCCCGTGCCGCAGCTCCCGACCTACACGCCGTACCGCCCAAGGCGCTGATCGTGCCGCACGCCGGCTACGCGTACTCGGGCCCGACCGCCGCCACCGGCTACGCGCTCATCGAGGCCGCCCGCGACCGCGTCCGCCGGGTCGTGGTGGTCGGGCCCGCGCACTACGTGGGGTTCCGTGGGCTCGCGCTGTCCAGCGCGGACGCCTTCGCCACACCGTTGGGCGAGGTGCCGCTCGCCCCCGGGATCGCCGAGGAGTTGACGGGCTGCCGGCAGGTGCGGGTCCTGGACGGCCCGCACGCCCCCGAGCACTCCCTGGAGGTGCAACTGCCCTTCCTGCAGTGGGTGCTGGAGGACGTCGACCTGGTGCCCGTCCTGGTCGGCGACGCGACGCCCGACGAGGTCGCCGAGGTGATCGCGGCGTGCTGGGGCGGCCCGGAGACCCTGGTGCTGGTCAGTTCCGACCTGTGCCATTACCTGCCCTATGCGCAGGCGAGGGCGGCGGACGCGGACACCCTGCGCCGCATCCTCACCCTGCAGGAACCGCTGCCGCGTCGCAGTGCCTGCGGGGCGCGGGCGATCGACGGGCTCATCCGGGCCGCGCGAACGCACCCGTTGCGGCCGCGCCTGGTCGACCACCGCACGTCCGGCGACACCGCCGGCGACCGGTCCTCGGTCGTCGGCTACGCGACCGTCAGCTTCACCGAGGGGGACGCATGACAAGCACCGGAACGGACGCCCGCTCGCCCAGCTCACCGGCCCGCCCGCTGACCGCGTCGACCGACCCGCGGGCCGGCGGGATCCTGCTCGGGCTGGCGCGCGAGGCGATCAGGACCCGCGGCGCGTCCCGGGCGTCCACCCGCGACGACCCGGCGTGGCTGGACGACCGTGGTGCGGTGTTCGTCACGCTGACCCGGGACGGACGGCTGCGCGGGTGCATCGGGTCGGTCGAGGCCCGCCGGGCGCTGCGCGAGGACGTCCGTCGCAACGCGTGCGCGGCCGCGTTCAGCGACGCGCGGTTCGCGCCGTTGCCGGCCGCCGAGGTGCCGCTGATACGGATCGAGGTGTCGCTGCTCTCGCCGTCGGAGGCGCTGCGGTTCGGGTCGCGGGAGGAACTGCTCGCGCAGCTGCGTCCGGGCGTGGACGGGGTGGTGCTGCGCTGGCACGGGCACCGGGGCACGTTCCTGCCGCAGGTGTGGGAGCAGTTGCCCGAGCCCGCGGAATTCCTGGAGCACCTGCTGCACAAGGCCCGGCTGCCGGTCACGTTCTGGGAGCCTGGGGTGTCGGCGCGCCGGTTCACGGTGACCGCGTGGCAGGAGGGCGAGCCGGGAGCGGCGCCATGACCACGCAGGCTCCGGGCTACCCGGCACGGTGGTGGCACCGGCTCGACGACGGCCGGCTGCAGTGCGACCTGTGCCCGCAGGAGTGCAAGCTGCGGGACGGCCAGCGCGGCGCGTGCTTCGTCCGCCGCCGGGAGGACGCGGGGATGGTGCTCACGACGTACGGGCTGGCGTCCGGTTTCTGCGTCGACCCGATCGAGAAGAAGCCGCTCGCCCACTTCTACCCGGGCACCGGCGCGCTGTCGTTCGGCACGGTCGGCTGCAACCTGGCCTGCCGCTACTGCCAGAACTGGGACATCAGCACCTCCCGCGACCCCGAGCGGTTGCAGGACGCGGCCACGCCGGCGCTGATCGCGCAGGCCGCGCGCGAGCTGGACTGCCGCAGCGTCGCGTTCACGTACAACGACCCGGTCGTGTTCGCCGAGTACGCGATCGACGTGGCGGACGCCTGCCACGAGGCGGGCCTGAAGACGGTGGCGGTGACCGCGGGCTACGTGCACGAGCGGCCCCGGCGCGAACTGTTCGCGCACATCGACGCGGCCAACGTCGACCTCAAGGCTTTCACCGACGAGTTCTACGCGTCCCTGACCCGCTCGCACCTGCAGCCGGTGCTGGACACGATCGCCTACCTGGTGCACGAGACGCAGGTGTGGGTGGAGCTGACCACGCTGCTGATCCCCGGCCACAACGACTCCGAGGCCGAGGTCGCCCGGCTGGCCGGCTGGGTCGCCACCGAGCTCGGGCCGGACGTGCCGCTGCACTTCTCGGCGTTCCACCCCGCCCACCACCTGCAGGACGTGCCGCCGACGCCGCCGGCCACGCTGCGTCGCGCGCGCCGGATCGCCCTGGACGCCGGGCTGAACTTCGTCTACGTCGGCAACGTGCACGACCTGGCCGGCGAGACCACCCACTGCCCCGACTGCGGCCTGGCGGTGATCCGGCGCGACTGGTACCGGATCCTGGACTACCGGCTCACCGCGGACGGGCGCTGCCCCGCGTGTGGGACGGTGCTCCCCGGGGTGTTCGACGAGGCCGCCGGCGACTTCGGTGGCCGACGCATCCCCGTCCGCCTCGCCCGGTGAAACGAAAGGGGACTGTCCCCTTTCATTTCAGTCGAGGTCGAACGCCACGTCGATCGGGTACTGCTCGCCGTGCTGCGCCATCCAGGCCAGCGTGTCGGGGGTGAGGAACGGGATGATCCGGGCCGGCACCGCGCCCGCGGCCCGGAGTTCCTCGGCGATGATGCGCAGGAACGTCCGGAACATCCACGGGTAGCGCTCGCCCCTGGTGTCGATCGTGTCGATGCCCACGATGTCGTTCCAGATGCGCGGCTCGGAGATGTAGTTCGGCGCGTCGTCGTCCTCGTCCTCCCCGCCGCGCTCCTCCCACTCCTCGTACTCGTCGTCGGTCATCTCGTGGCCGCGCGCAGTCACGTTGAGCATGCGGACGGCCGCCTCGGACAGGACGCCCTGCACCAGCTCGGGCGGCGGGCCGGTGACCCCGACCTTGCACACCACCAGCGTGGCCAGCGGCATCAGCGTCCACGGGTCGCAGGTGATGTCGCCGTCCGGCGGGAAGTCCGACTCGACCGCGCGCCGCCACGCCTCCTGCGCCTCCCGGACGCCGGCCGCCGTCGGCGTCCAGCCGTCCGTCCGCGCGGCCGCCGCCCACAGCCCGCGGGGATCGTTGTTGCTCCGGCTGGTGTCCCTGCCCTCGCTCGTCACGTCCTCAACCTAGCGACCGGGGCTGTGCAGTCCCGGGACCCACGACGGAGTCACTCAGAGCAGGGCGAGCAGGGCGTCGGGGTTGTGGCGGTAGGTCTCCACGCTCTGCGTCTTCGCGCTGAGCGCCTCCAGGGTCTCGGTGAGCACCTTGTTGACCGGGGTGGGGACGCCCTGCTGCTCGCCGTAGCGCACCACCGCGCCGTTGAGGAACCGCACCTCGGTGCGTCCGCGCCCGGAGTGGAGGTCGATGTGGAACGAGGGCATCTTGTCGCCCCGGCCGCCGCCGAGGAACCGGGTCAGGCCCGGCTGGGCGATGAACCGCGGCAGCCGGGTGGCGCCGAGCGCGAGGAGGCGGACGGGGGTGCCCGGCAGGTCGACCGGCTTGTGGCCCAGGGCGTCCATGACCGCGAGGCACTCGCGCAGCACGGCGAGTTCGACCTCGTACAGCCGGGAGTCGGCGAACAGCACCGAGACCGGCTCGTCGAGGATCGCGGACGTGGCGTTGCCGGTGAGGTTGGTGAGCAGCTTCGACCACTTCATCGAGCCGGCGTGGTTGTAGCCCACCCCGTTGAGGTCGGCGTCGTTCAGCGCCTCGACGATCGCCGCGGAGAGCGGGTGGTCGAGCGCGATGCCGATGCCGCGACGCTTCTCCTCGATCACCTGGCCGATACCCGGCTTGCCGACGGCCGTGGTCACCGTCCCGGTGATCACCCGGTCGGCGCCCAGCCTGCCGGCGATCGTCGGCTCGTTGTCGACGCCGTTCTGCAGCGACAGCACCGGCGGGACGTCCAGGCCGGTCGCGAGCAGCCCATCGAGGGCGGACTCGGTGTCGAACGACTTCAGCGCGAACACGCACGCGTCGTACGGGCCGGCCGCGAGCGCCTCGGCTGCCGAGCCGTAGATCGCGAAGTCACGGACGGCGGCGGTGCGGTCGTTGCGGGTGAGCCGCAGGCCCTGGCCGGCGATGATCGCGGCGGCGTCCGGCTGCTCGCTGTAGGTCACGTGGTGCCCGGCGGCGGCCAGCGAGCCGCCGACGTAGGTACCGACGGCGCCCGCGCCGATGAACAGCAACCGCATCGAAGTCCTTCCGCTCAAAGAAGCCTTGCACACCGACGGGGGGTCACGCTTCCCCTCCGCGCCAATCGGAGGCCAACAGCCCCATCACGTGGCAGTCGACCCAGCCGTCGTCGAACCGCAGCGCCTGCCGCCTGGTGCCCTCGAGCCCGAACCCGACGCGCTCGTACACGTGGCGGGCGCGGGGGTTGAAGTCGTAGACCTCCAGTTCGACCCGGTGCAGGCCGGTGGCGAAAGCGTGCCCGACGCTGAGGCGGACGGCCTCGGTGCCCAGCCCGCGTCCGGTCGCCCCGGCGATCCAGATACGGAACCCACAGCTCAGGTTGGCCTCGTCGAGGTCGTTCAGCACCGACTCGCCGACCACCTCGCCGGTCGCGTTCTCGATGATCACCCAGACGATCCGGTCGCTCACCCGCGCCCACTCCGCGTAGATGGCCGTCAACTGGTCGAGCGGGTAGTCGTCCCCGGCGTCCGCGCTGCTGGAGTGCACCGAGCCGGTGAGCCGGCCGACCTCGGGATCGGTCATCAGGTGCTGGAGCGTCGCGGCGTCCGCCCCGGTCACCGGCCTCAGCGTCACCCGCTCACCCCGCAGGGTGGGCTTGGCGCTGAAGTCGGGCATCAGCCCTGCTGCTCGATCTCCAGCCGGTCGAGGATCCACGCCCTGACCAGCGTGGACGCCGGCAGGTGCCGGGCGTCCGCGATCTTCTGGATGGCGTTGCTCTCCTGGGGGCTCAGCCGGACGGAGTAGACGAGGGTGCGTCGCTGCGGTGCGCTCATGTACTACACAGTAGGACTTGCCGCACCCGGACGGAACCCCCGTCCGTCCGCCCGGACCCCACTTCGCCACCGAATTGTCCCCTGACCACCGGAATTCCGGTGGCGAAGGGGCAATTCGGTGGCGAAGTGGTCAGGACGCGCACCAGGTCGAGCCGAGCACGACGAACGGCGCCCCCCGACCGGCGGACGCGAGCGCCTCGTCGCTGGGCCGGCCGGCGGCCAGGGCGGCGTGGTAGTCGGCCATCACGGCGACGGTGGTGTCGTCGGCGACCGGGGCGACCGCGGCCACCACCGAGCCGACCCCCAACGCCAGCAGCATGTTGGCCAGGCCCAGCGGCTCGTCCCCGGGACGCATCTGCGCGGTGCCCACGTCGCAGGCCGACAGCACCACGTGGCCCGCGCGCACCCGGCCGGCCGGCAGCTCGTGGGCGAAGACCTCGCCGTCCGCCATCCGCAGCGACGAGAACAACGGGCTGGCCGGACGGTGCTGGCCGTGCGCGGCCACGTGCACCACGTCCGCGCCGCCCAGCGCCTCGACCAGCTCGGCCGACGACGCCTGAGCCGCCATCCGGGCCCCGGGCCACGCACCGGCCACCCAGGCACCCTCGGCGTCCGCGAACCGCAGGCCCGGCCCGGTCAGCACCCGCACGTCGGGCGCCTCGACCCGCCGGCGGCGTCCCGCCCACTCCGACACCGATCGCGCCACGCTCACCGGCACGCCGGACAGCGACGGCAGCTGCCCCCACGGCACGGACGCCACCGCGTCGGTGCCGATCACCACCAGCCCGGACGCGCGCAGCCGCCACGGCCGCACGACGGTGTCGTCCAGCCACCCCAGCGACGTGGCCTGCGACGCCGCGATCGCCGCCCCCAGGGCACCGGGAGGCTGGTGAGCGAGGGCCCGCAGGTCGGCCCGCAGACGCCGGGTGATCTCGAGACAGCGGTCGAGGTCGGCCAGCCGCTCCAGGCGGCGCCGGCCCCCGACCACCCCCACGCCCCACAGCGCGCCGTCGTGGGGGAACAGCCGCAACAGGTCCCGGTCGGACGCCGCGAGGCGGGCCAGCGCAGCGTCCAGCGGCGGCAACGGGTCGGCGGTGGCGTCGGCCTGGTGCTGGGCCAGGCCCAGCTCGAACAGCTCGCGCTCGAGCCGCTCGCTCTCGGCCCGCCGCGACGCCGCGGACGGTCCGCCCGGCTCGTCCCGCAGCGCCTGCGACAGGCCGCGCAACTGCTGGGTGAGCTCCGCCTGCCGCGGGTCGGCCGGCGGCCGGATGACCGGCAGGTCGTGCGAGCTCCACCGCTCGAGCGTGGCCAGCACGTCGGTCGGCCCGTGCCGGACGGCCAGGTCGGTGTCGAGTTCGGCGAGCCGCAGGCTGAGGATCTTTCGCGCCGCCCGCGAGTCCAGGGACGCGCTGGTCGCCTGGCTCGCCGCCAGTTGGGACGCCGCCGCCGCCAGCCGCCGCCGCGGCGAGCGTCCCCTGGCCACGTCGGTCACCGCGGCCGCGTAGGTGTGGCGCAGCCCGACCACCAGCCCGAACGAATCGCGCGGGTAGCGGCGCAGGACCGCCGCGGCCTCGTCCCCCCGTCCCAGCCGTGCGGCGGCCTCGGCGGCGACCGCGATGCTGCGTGCGCGCAACTCGGCGTCCCCGACCCCGATCGCCACCTTCTCGCTCGCCAACGCCCCGCTGAGCACCCGGTCGAGCCGCCGCCGCCGGCTGAGGTTGCAGTCGAGCACGACCAGGGCGGCCTGCGCGGCCGGGCCCTGGGCGCCGAGCCGTTCGAACCTCGTCCGCGCGGCGCGGGCGGCAGTGGTCGCCTCGGTGAAGTCCCCGGTGAGCCGGAGGATGCGGGCGCGTTCCAGGTGGATCTCGGCCAGCAGCATCCGGTCCTGCCGCGGCCGGCAGGCGGCCTGGGCACGGTCGAGGGTCTCCAGCGAGTCGTCCAGCAGGCCCACCTCCTGGAGCACGCGGGCCAGGTCGTACAGCGGGGTGCCGCGGGAGGCGTCCACCGGGTTCTGCTCGGCCTCGGCCATCACGGCCAGCGCCCCGGGCAGGTCGCCGGTGAGGTAGCGCGCGTAGCCGCGGTTGTGGGTCGCCATGTACTCCAGGCGCCGGTCGCCCGCGCGTCCGGCCAGGTCGGCCGCACCGGAGAAGTCGCTCTCGGCGTGATCGGCCCGCCCCAGCTCGAAGTTGACCATGCCCCGCGTGGTGAGCAGCGCCGCCTGCTCGGCCTCGGTGAACCACTCCGGTTCCACGAGCACGGCGTCGAGGTCGGCGATGGCCGCGGCGAACTGCCCCGTGCGGGCACAGATGATGCCGCGCTGGGCCTGGTAGCGCGCCTGGAACTCGGCGTCCTTCCCGGCCAGGACGCGCGCCTCCTCGAGGCGTTCGGTCGCGACGACCAGGCCGGCGGTGGCCAGCTCGGAGACCGCGAGGGTCAGGACGCACGCGAGCCGCACGGCGTCCACGTCCCGCCCGGCGCCGACCGACGAACGGCCGAGCAGTCCGAGCGCGCGGCGCAGGGTCAGCGCGGCGCGGTGCGGACGCCCGGCCGAGTTGTGCGCCAAGCCCGCGAGCCGCAGCTCACGGGCTTGCTCGAGGACGTCACCGGCCGGTGCGGCCATCTGCCTCAGATCTCGATGGACGGCGTGATCACCGGACGGTAACCCTCCCGGCGGACGACGAAGTGGGCCCGTCCGCGCGGGACACCCTCGACGGAGAACCGTCCGGCGTCGTCGGCGGTCGCGGTTCGGGTGACACCCTCGCCGACCACGTCGACGTCGGCCCCGGGGGTGGTCACCCACCCGTCCACGCGGACGTGGCGGGCGGACGCGGCGGTGGTCACCATCAGGCTCAGCGACCCGCTGGTGAACGTGATCGAGTCGGTCTCCTCGCCCCGGACGCCGACCAGTTCGCCGCGGGTCAGCTCGGCGATGTCGGCCTCGAGCTCGGCGACCGCCAGCGCGAAGTCGATCCGGTCGAGCAGCCCGAACGGCACCGGGTCGATGGTGTCGTACAGCGTCGCGAGTTGGGCCAGGACGTGCTCGTCGCCGGTGTCTATCAGGCCGTCGGGGGTGAATTCTTCGGCCATGTCAGGCCTCCCATCGGGGGTCGGAGGTGAGGGTGTTGCGGAGTTTGGCCAGGCAGCGCCCACGAGTGGGGCCGATGCTGCCGACCGGCATGCCGAGGCTGGCCGCGACGCTGGCGTAGTCGGGCGTCGCGGCGAAGGCGATCACCCGCAGCAGCGCCCGGCAGCGCTCGGGCAGGTCGTTGATGTGGTCCCACAGCAGGCGCTGCTGGTCGGAGGTGATCGCCCGGTCCTCGGGGGTGAACTCGTCGGCCGTCTCCGGCACGCCCAGTTCGGACGTGGTCTCGCGCCCGCGCAGCCGCAGCAGGCGCCAGGACTCGCGCTTGACCGTCACCACCAGCCACGACACCACGCCCTTGGGGTCGGCGATGCTGTCGGCGGCGTCCACGAGCCGCAGCCAGGCGGTCTGGATGGCGTCCTCGGCGACCTCCTTGGGCGCGTGCTGGGCGCGCGCGGTGTGCCACAGCAGCGGGGTCAGCAGCGCCACCAGTTCGCGGAGCCGCTCACGGTCGCCCTCGCGGTACGCGATGAACGCCGTCGCTGCCTGGGCGCCGAGCGAGGCGGTCGCGCTCATGGCTTGCTTCGCCTCCCCAGGACGGTCGCGAGCGCCGCGCGTCCGCGTTCCTGCAGGGCTTTGAGGCTGACGTCCTCGGTGCCGAGCGCGACCAGTTCCTGCGCGAGTTCGCCGGCCAGGACCGGCGTGGCGAACGAGGTGCCGCTCCACACGCCGAAGCCGCCGGAGAAGTCGTCGATGTCGATGGTGGCCCGCCGGTGGGTGTCGGGGGCGGCCTTGTCGGCCTCGGCCGTGGGCTGCGAGCCCGCGTTGCCCACGGTCGGGAAGGTGGAGACGATGGCCGCGCCACTGCGGTACGTGACCACCCACGTGCCCGCGTTGGAGAACAGCGCGACGGTGTCCTTGTTCGGGTTCAGCGAGCCCACGCTGACCAGCGGCAGGGCGTCGGGGACGACGTTGACCGCGAAGCCGGCGGGCAGCAGCGGACGGTCGGTCGCGTCGTTGCCCGCGCCGGCGACGACCAGGGCGCCCGCCCGGCCCAGGTCGGCCAGCACGTCGGCGAGGCTGGTGTCGAGCGGGGTGTCGTCGGGCGACTCGTGGTAGTAGCCGGCCGAGATCGAGATCACGTCGATCACCTGGTCGGCGTCCTTGGTCGCGAGCGCGGCGAGCTGCCGGTTCAGCAGGGTGTGCAGCAGTGCGATCAGGTCGCTCTCGACGATGACGCCGTCGGAGCTCATCACGACGTGCGACTCCAGCCGCGCAGCGGGGCAGGCCTGCCGGATGATGCCGGCGATGAACGTGCCATGGCCGGCGAGGCGGGCCGGACGACCGGTGAGCGGATCGGCGACCGTGCTGGAGTCGTCCGGGATGGGCGTGCCGACGACGGTGACCACGCCGAGCGCGGCGGACTGGGTGCCGGGCTGCGAGGCGTTCGTCGTCTCGTGCCGCGGGAACCAGTCGTGCGGGCCGATGCCGGTGTCGGGCATGACCACGACCGGAGGACGCGTGAGCTGGGGGGCGGTCCTGGCCGGATCACCCACGACCAGCGACACCGGCGCCTTGCCGCCGTACCCGGGGAACGCGTACTCGGACGGGCTGCCGATGCCGGGCATGAAACCACCGCCGATGCCGGGCATGAAACCCCCGCCGATGCCGGGCATGAAACCGCCGCCGATGCCGGGCATGAAGCCGCCACCGATGCCGGTCAGGGACGCCGGCAGCAGCACGTGGTCGAGCTCGAACTCGGCGGCGATCTCGGTGGGCGTCGAGATCTGGATCTGCTGCAGCGCGACCCACGCGTCCACCGGCGCCGTGGGCTTCTCGCCCGGCGACAGGGTGAGCACCAAGGGCGGCTGCGAGGCCAGCTTCAGGTCGATGCGCGGACGCAGCGGCTGTCGCGGCTTCGTGACCGTGTAGTCCCAGCCGAGGCTGCCGATGACCTGCATCACCCGCTCGTCCAGCCCGCCGAGGGCCTGCTTGCCGCGCACCAGCAACGTCTCTGCGATGTAGAGCGTGGGGAGCGGCGCCTTCGTCTTCGCGGTGACGACTGCCGTAGCGGGGTCGAGGACACGTATCACGGGGAACAACCTCCTGGGACCGACCGACGTCTTCAGCCTAGAAGTCGCCGCCTTTTCCTAGATAGAGGCATTGCTGCCCTTTCTGATACATCGTCCCGGCCCCGTATCAGGCCCGTAGGGCACGGCTTCCCACTTCGCAGGACAACCCCATCCAGGGGGAGGGAAGGGATCCAGACATGTCTAGCGAGATTCGGGCTGCCATCCGGCCGGTCAAGGCCAGGGTGGAGGACGAGCTCATCGCGCGTCCCGGCGTCAACGCCGTGGACATCGCCGAGAAGGTGACCGACGGCAAGCCGACCGGCGAACTGTCGATCGTCGTGTACGTCGACAAGAAGCAGCCGCTCAGCCGGCTGTCCAAGACCAACGCCATTCCGGCCGCGATCGACGGCATCCGGACCGACGTGCAGGAGATGAAGATCGAGCTCCAGTCGCCGCGCTGGGAGCCGCTGGACGTCAGCGCCCAGGTCGACACCGGCAGTTACCCGACGCTGGTCGGCGGCATCTCGATGGGGCCGTCGCGATCGTTCTACCTGACGCCGCCGGAGGTGCCGACCGCCGGCAACTACGTGATGGTCGGCACGCTCGGTGCCCTGGTGAAGGACAACGCCACCGGCGCCACCATGGCGCTGTCGAACTTCCACGTCGCCGCGGTGGACACCACCTGGTCGACGTCCGACCGCCAGTGTCAGCCCGGCCGGGTGGACGGCGGGAGCCCGCCCGGCGACGAGTTCGGCACTCTCGCCCGCGCGGTGATCAGCGAGCACGTGGACGGCTCGGTGACCACCCTCGACTCCGGCAAGGTGTGGCAGCCCCAGGTGCAGGGCATCGGGGACGTCGCCGGCACCGCGGCCGCCGTCCTCAACCAGGCCGTCCGCAAGCGCGGACGCACCACCGAGCTCACCTACGGCACCATCGCCTCCCTCGACTTCACCGTGTCGATCGACTACGGGGACGGGGTGGGCGTGAAGGTGCTGAAGAACCAGCTGCGGATCACCACCGACACCACCAAGTCGGTCCGGTTCTCCGACCACGGGGACTCGGGCTCGGTGATCATGACCGACGATCGGCACGTCGTCGGCCTGCTGTTCGCCGGCTCCGAGGACGGGACCAACACGTTCGCGAACCCGATCGACGCCGTGCTCTCCGAACTGGGCGTGACGCTGCTGACCCCGGGACTGCCGCTGGTCACCGCCACGGTCATCTGCAAGCCGTCGATCATCACGCTCTGCCCGACGCAGTCGCCGCTGTTCTGCTGGTCGAAGACGGTCATCTGCAAGCCGTCGGTCATCACGATCTGCATCACTAAACAGGTCTTCTGCCCGACCAAGCCGGTGGTCTGCAACTTCATCACCCAGACACCGATCTGCGTGGTGTCCGGCGCGGTCTGCGAGGGACCTCCCGGTGGGCCCATCGAGAACCCGATCGAGAACCCGATCGGCGGACAGGGCGAGCAGGTCGACTACGGGTACGGCGAGGCGGACGTCTACGAGGCGGGCTACGCCGCCGGGTATGCGGCGGCTGCGGAGTCGTCGGCCGCGGCGGGCCTGTCCGGCGCGGCGGCCCAGGGGATCGGGGACCGGTACATCCCGAACCGGTCGTACGCCCTGTGCCCGACCATGGCCTGCCCGAGCAACTTCTGCCCGTCGCGGGCGTGCCCGTCCAGGTTCGACTGCCCGACCATGTTCTGCCCGTCGATCGCCTGCCCGTCGCTCGTCTGCCCGTCGATCGCCTGCCCGAGCCTGGCCTGCAACCCCGGTGGCATCGGCGGTGGCCAGGGGCTGGACGCCTCGTTCTGGGCCGGCTACCTCGCCGCGCTCGAGCAGCAGGGTGACCAGGGCTGAGCCCTACCAGAAGGTGGCGCGGTCGCCCCGGCAGGAAACTGCCGGGGCACCCGTGTATCAGGGGCGGGAATACGCACTCCCATAGCCGACCGAGCGGACGAGGAGGACAGCGATGGCCCTGACAGCGGCGGACGCCGATCGGATCCGGCCCGTGAAGGAGCAGGTGGAGGACGAGCTGCTCGCGCTCCCCGGCGTCACCGGCGTCGACATCGACGAGGTGACGGTCGACGGCGCCCTCGTCCCCGGCATCGTGGTCTACGTCGACCCGGCGGTGGCCGGCCCGGACGTGCGGACGCGGATCCCCGCCTCCGTACAGGGCGTCCCCGTCGAGGTGCGCGACCTGCGCGTCGAACTGCAGGGAGGACTGCAGTGACCACCGCCGCCGCCGTGCTGGCCCAGGCCGTCCGTTCGGGACTCGTCCGGGCGTCCGCGGCGCTGTCCGGAGAGGTCACCGTGACCCGCATCGAGGGCTCGAACCCGGTGCTGCGCCTGGCCGAGGGCGGCCGTCCGGTCGCGTTCGTGAAGGGCACCGGCCCGGCAGCGCGGCTGAACGGCGAGGACACCGTGGCCCGCGAACGAGCCGTGGTGAGTCGGCTGGTCGCGTCCGGGACGGTGCGGGACGAACTGCTGCCCGGAACCCCGGACGAACTGTGGCTGACGCCGGTGGGCGGCCGGTCGATGGCCGAACTCGCCGGTGACGTCGCCACGCTCAGCGAGGGTTTCGCCGCGCTGGGCCGGACGCTGGCCGGGCTGCACCGCGTCCCCGTGGGTCCGGGAGCTCCGGCGATGAGCCTGCCGTGGCCGATGCTGGAGACCACCCCCAGCCACATGGAGACCGCGAAGTACCACGAGGTGCCCACGCTGGTGATCACGACCGCCCGCGAGCTGGGCGACGTGGCTGCCGGTGCGCGGCGCGCGTGGCGTCCGGTCGGGTGGGCGCACGGCGACGTCAGCGCCACGAACGTGCTGGTGGACGCCGACGGTGCGCACCTCATCGACTGGGAGTCCGCCGGGCTCGGCGACCCGTCCTGGGACCTGGCCGGCGCCCGGATCGTGGCCGAGCACGCCGCGTCCGGGTGGAGCGAGCTGGCGATGCGACGGCTGTTGTCGGCCTACCGCGCGGCCGACGGCCCCGCCGCCGAGCCGAACCCGGCCCTGTGGTGCGTGCGACTGCTCGTGGCCGCCTATCAGCTTGCCGTCGGCGTCCTGGTCGTAGGGGGGACGCCGGACGCCGACGGCGGCGTGACGAGACTGCTGGACCAGGCCCGCGAGGCCGGGGCGCATTGGAGGGAGTGCGCTCATGGCTGAGTTGGCGGTGGCGATCCGCGAGGCCCATCGGGTCTGGCGGTCGGGCGAGGACCTGTACGGCGGCTGGTACGCCGCTGCGCGTCCCGGGATCCGGGTGCCGGCGGTGGCACCCGGATCCCCGCCGCTGGCCGGGCAACTGCGGGTGGCGCACAGCCGCCGGTGGCTCG
Source organism: Actinomycetota bacterium (assembly GCA_020161755.1). Taxonomy (GTDB): domain Bacteria; phylum Actinomycetota; class Actinomycetes; order Propionibacteriales; family Propionibacteriaceae; genus Propionicimonas. Next base: position 25,131 of record JAIUOS010000001.1, on the reverse strand, counting down.
CCGGGTGCCGGGTGACGGCCACCGGGCTGGCCGGGACGGTCGTGGTCACCACGCCCGACGGGCATGCCCGAGCGGTCTCCGCGGGCGACCACCACCTGCCCGGACGCCCCGGGCGTCCCGCGCGGGTGGGCGACGACGTGGTGACGGTCGACCGCGCCGGCGGCTACGAGTCGGAGGGCTGGTGGCGAGCGTGGGGCGGCGGTTGGGACGTCACCCGGCTGCGTCCCGACGTGACCAGGGTGTACCTGGCGGTGCGTCCCGACCGGGTCGTCGAACTCGCGCGGGTGCTGCCGGACGCGCTGGACGGTGCCGCCCTGTGCTGGTCGCTCAAGATCGCTGCGCAACCGGAGATGCTCGCCCGGCCCGACGCGGCCGTGCTGTACGTGCTCGACGCCGACCGGGACGCCGTGCTCGCCCTGCTACCGGCAGTGGTGGGCGACCTGGTCGAGGCGCCGACGCCGCCACTCGCGTCCGTCTTCGTCCCGGGCATCGCCTGGTCGGAGGACCCCGGCACCGAGCAGAGCTTCGGCCAGAACCGCTGCGAGCTGCTCGCTACGGCGTTCATCGCCGGCGGAGACGATCCGGTCGCCGCGGCCCAGCGGGAGTTCGTCCGGGCCGGCCTGGAATGGACGCAGCCTCACCTGCGAGGAGGGGACCGATGACCGCGCAGCCGCTGGTCGACGAGTTCGGCCTCCTCGGCGACGCCCTGGCCCGGTGCCTGGACGCCATCGAAACGTGTGCAGTGCCCCAGGCGAACCAGTGCGGATGGGGGACCTGGGAGCTCGACCAGAGGGGGGAACCGTTGGCGTTGAGCGCCGCACGACCGGCGCTCTACGACGGCAACGCGGGCATCGCCTGGGCACTGCGCACCCTCGGCCGTGACGACGGCCTGGCTCCTGCGGGAGGCTCGGACGGGATACCGGGACTGCTGGGAGGGTCGGCGGGAGCCGACCTCGCAGCGGGCGTGGCCCCGCGTCCGGACCTCGCAGGGAGGGGATACGACCTCGGCGGGGGGTTGGCCGGCGACCTGTTGGCGCTGGTCCGCACGGGGTCGGGCCTGGCCGTCGTCACGGCGCTGGTCGATGCCATCGCGGCGGGGGCGCGGTGGGACGGCGAGGGGTGCTGCTGGCCCGACGTCGCCGAGGGGGAGGTGCTCTGCGGGCTCGCGCACGGCGTCAGTGGCGTCGTGCTGGCGCTCGCCGAGGCGATGGCGGCGTTCCCGGTCCTGTCCGGCCGGGCAGCGCCGCTCATCGCGGGCGGGCTGCGGTGGGAGGCCGCGTGGTTCGACCCGGTCAGTGGGGGCTGGCCGGACCTGCGGGGCGACGGGCCGGCCAGCTACCCGGTGCTGTGGTGCCACGGCGCGGCGGGGGTGGCCGCGGTGCGGCTGCGGCTCGTGCAGCTCGGCCTCGACCTGGACTACCCGGCGGAGGCGATCGCCGCGGAGGCGCACACCGCCGTGCTGGCGTGCGGGCGTGAGCTCACCCGGGCCGCGGCGCTCGCGCGCACGGGCGGGTTCGGCGTCGTGCCCGGCGGTCTCACGCTGTGCCACGGCCTGGGCGGGCCTCTCGACGTGCTCGTGCTGGCCGCCGAGGTCTGGGACGAGCCCGGCCACCTGCACGCCGCGCGCCGGATCGCGTCCGACCTTCTGGTGGGCGCGCCCGAGGACCCGCTGGACTGGCCGTCCGGCCTGCGCGCGGACGGCTGCCTCGGCCTGTTCGTGGGCACCGCCGGTACCGCCCTGCTCCTGGCTCGCCTGCTCGAGCCCGCCCGCGTGGGCTCACTCTCGCTGCTGGCCTTCTGAGCGAGGCGCTCCCTCGCCGCGCATTGTCGGACCCCCTTGCCACAATCGGTCCATGACCGACCTCGCCCTGCAACTCACGATCGACTGCGCGAAGCCCGACCGGCTCGCCCGCTTCTGGTCGCTCGCCCTGCACTGGCAGCTCGAGCCGCCGCCGGGCGGCGCGTCCACCTGGACCGAGTACTGGCGCAGCGTCGGCGTGCCCGAGGACGAACTCGATCCCGACGACGACGGCTTCGAATCGATCGTCGACCCCACCGGACGCGGCCCGCGGATCTGGTTCCAGCAGGTGCCGGAAGCCAAGTCGGTCAAGAACCGGCTGCACCTCGACCTGAAGGTCGGCGGCGGACGCTCGGTGCTGCTCGCCGACCGCCGGCTGCGCGTGGACGCCGAGGTGGCGCGGCTGGTCGAGGCCGGGGCCACCACGCTCTACGTCAGCGACGCGCCCGACCAGAACCACTACGCGGTGACCCTCGCCGACCCCGAGGGCAACGAGTTCTGCGTGGTGTGACCGGTCAGGAGTGGCTACGGGCGGCCACCGTCCCGTGGTCGCCGTGGCGGCTGAACTCCCAGGTGGTCGACGGGTGCAGGGCGGTGAGCAGCGTGCGGTCGTGGGTGACGATCAGCAGCGTCCCGGTGAAGGCGGTCAGGGCGGCCTCCAATTGCTCGATCGCGGCCGCGTCCAGGTGGTTGGTGGGCTCGTCGAGCACCACGACGTTCACCGCGCGCCCCTGGAGGACGGCCAGCGCCGCGCGCGTCCGCTCGCCCAGGGAGAGGCTGTCGCACGGGCGTCCGATGTGTTCGGCGCCCAGTCCGAACTTGGCCAGCAGGGTGCGGGTGGCCACCCGCTCGGCGTCGCCGAGGGCGTCCGCCACCACGTCGAGCAGGCTCGCGGAGCCGCTCACCGCCGACCTGCCCTGGTCGAGCGTGCCGAGCGCCACCCGGGTGCCCCAGGACACCCGCCCCGATTCGACCTCCTGGCGTCCGAGCAGGGCGTCCAGCAGGGTCGACTTTCCCGACCCGTTCGGGCCGACGAGCGCTACGCGGTCGCCGCGCGCCACCTGCGCCGACACCGGGCCGAGCCGGAACTCTCCGTTGCGGGCGACCACGTGGTCGAGGGTGAGCACCACCTCCGCGGACGCGGCGGCCTCGCTGATCGAGTAGCGCAGTTCCCACTCGCGGCGAGGCTGCTCCACTTCGGGGAGCCGGTCGACCGCGTCCCGCACCCGGGCGGCGCGCTGGTCCATCCGGCGGGCGCGGTCCTCCCGGTACTTCTTCTCCAGCTTCATGCCCGGGCCGAGCTTCGCCGCCTTGCTGCGTCCCTCGCGCGCCCACTCGGTCTTGCGGCGGGCCTGCTCGACGAGGTCGGCCTTCTGTGCGGCATAGGTCGCGTAGGCCTCCTGGGCCTGGGAGCGGGCGAGCGCGCGGGCCTCGCGGTACTCGGTCCAGCCGCCGGTGTAGTGGTTGACGGCCTGCTGGGCCAGGTCGAGCTCGAGGACGGAGGTCGCGACCGCGTCCAGGAACGTCCGGTCGTGGGACGCGATCAGGACCGGCGAGCCGAGCCACTGGACGAACCCGGTGATGGCCTCCAGCCCGTCGACGTCGAGGTTGTTGGTGGGCTCGTCGAGCAACAGCAGGTCGTACCGGCTGACCAGGATGGACGCCAGCCCCGCGCGCGCGGCCTGGCCGCCGGAGAGGGTGCCGACCGGACGCTCCAGCGGCACGTCGAGTTCGAGCCGGGCGAGGACCTCGGCGAGGCGCACCTCGAGGTCGGCCCCGCCCAGCGCGAGCCACACCTCCAGGGCGTGGGCGTAGCGCTCGTCCGCGTGGTCGACGCCGGCGGCGAGCTGGTCGGCGGCGTGCTCGAACGCGTCCTGCGCGGGGCCGACGCCGGTCCGGCGCCGCGCGTAACCGAGGACCGACTCGCTCGGCGAGGGCGGCGACTGCGGCAGGTAGCCGATGCTCGCGCCCGGCGGGGCGAGCCGGATCGTACCCGCCTCGGGGGCGTGCTCACCGGCCACGATGCGCAGCAGCGTGGTCTTGCCCGAGCCGTTCGGGCCGACGAGGGCGGTGACGTCGCCGGGAGCCAGCGTCAGGTCGAGGCCGGCGAACAGCGGCTGCGCGCCGAAGGACGCGGCCACGCCGGAAAGGAAGAGTGATGCAGACATTGAGGGACCTTCGAATCGCAGGGTGAGGGCGAGAAGGTCAGTCCGTCATGTCCAACAGGGTGCGGGACGCGCCCCGCGTCCGTCAAGCCGGGGCGGTCTCCGTCACGCCGCGCCCACCTCCGTCACGCCGCGCTGCCCGCCCGGAGGCCTTCGGCGCCGGCCCCTCCCCGACGCGCCCCTGCTCCCGTCCCCCTCCTCGCCACCGAACTGTCCCCTCGCGCACGGAATTCCGGTGGCGAGGGGACGTTTCGGTGGCGAACTGGGCCGGTGGGACGGGTAGGACGGGGGTGGCGCAGGCTGGCGGTGCCCGCTCCCGAGCCGGGGAGGCGTCTTCGTGCGCCACCCCCTCCGATGGCCGTCCGCTCTCGTCCCCCTCCTCGCCACCGAAGTGCTCCCTAGCGCCCGGAATTCCGGTGGCGAGGGGACGTTTCGGTGGCGAACTGAGCGGGTGGGACGGGTGGCGGAGGCTGAACGAAGGGGACGGGGGAGCAGGGCAGCGTCCGGGTGGCGAACTGAGCGGGTGGGACCTCAGCGGAGGCGCTCGCCGCGGGCCTGCGGGGAGGCGAAGATGCTGGAGACCACCTCGCCGGCGAGCCAGTCGGTGAGCCGGGCGGCCTCCCGGTCGAGGGCGGCGCGGGCCTCGTCCGAGGGTTCGCGGCGGTGGATGACCCGCACGACGCCGTCGTCGTCCTGCACCCAGCACCCGACCACGCGTCCGTTCCACCAGGCGGTGCTGCCGGCGTTGCCCACCGTGTCGAACAGGTAGGGCACGTCCTGCGGGTCGAGGTAGAAGTCGCGCTGCTTCCAGCCCATCGTGGTCGGGTCGAGGGTGGGCAGCAGCGCCGCCCACGACTCCAGCCCGGGGTCGGGTTCGTCGTCACCGGGCAGCACCCAGCCGGTCTCGCCCGAGTCGAGCAGCACCCCGACCGCCGCCACGTCGGCCAGCGCCCGCCGCGCCGCGGCCTTCGTCGACCCCAGCCACCAGGACAGGTCGGTCTCGGTGCCGGGCCCGAACGTCCACAACCAGCGACGGACGAGCTCGGCGTACCCCTCCTGCTCGGGCAGGGCCACGGCCGGTTCGCCCAGCCACGACTCGGTCGACGTCCACCGCGGCCGCGCCAGCCGCCAGTGCCCGCCGTTGCGGCCGCGCATCAGCTGGCCTCGCGCTCCCAGCAGCGTCAGCAGCCGCGGCGCGATCGGCGTCTCCTGCTGCCAGCGCCCGCTCCCGGACACGATCCGGGCCTCCAGCAGCGGCACCTCCGCCCGCAGGGTGGCCGCGTCGAGCTCTCGCCCGCCGGCCAGGTGGGCGAGCACCTCGCGTCCGGTGGCCTCGACCCAGGCCGCCCCGTCGCTGATCGACCCGGCCCGCTCGAGGTCGGCCGCCAGCGACCGCAGCTGGGTGGCGGCTACCCGGGCCGACGCGCTGCCCCACGCCGCCGGCAGCAGGTCGCGCGGGAACACGAACAGGGTGCGGCGCATGGCCAGCTGCTTCACCAGGCTCCGCTGCTCGTACAGCGCATCGTCGACGGTGCCGATCGTCAGCCCGTCCACGCGGGCGGCCAGCGACAGGTGCACGGACGGCGCCTCGGTGGCGTGCAGCACGGTCATCGCGGTCGTCGCCGACACCGGGTCGGCGTACCGGTACCCGGGCGCGATGCCGTGCCGCCGGGCGAGCCGTGCCCTCCGTGCGTCGTCGGGGAACCTTCGCATCGCCCCATGATCCCGGCCGTCCCGGCCACCGTCCAACGTCGCGGTCGTCGGGCGACGCAATCCGCCCTGGATCGGCGCCGGAATCGGCATTCCGGCCCGAAACGACCCGATCCAGGGCGAATCGCGTCGCTTAGGGTGGGCGCATGCTTCCGGTCCTGGCCACCGAGCGCCTGACCCTGCGTCCCTGGCGGGGGGACGACGCCCCGGCCGCCTTCGAGATCTACTCGCAGTGGGAGGTGGCCCGCCACCTCGGCACCAGCCCACGCGCGATGACCGACCCGGCCGAGGCGGACGCCGCCGTCGCCCGTTGGTCTGCCATGGGGCCGCTGTTCGGCAGCTGGGCGATCGTGCCCATCGGCGAGACCGCGCCCGTCGGGTCGGCGCTGCTGAAACTGCTCCCGGCGAGCGGCACCGCCGAGCCCACCACCGACGTCGAGGTCGGCTGGCACCTGCGTCCCGAGGTGTGGGGACGCGGCTACGCCACCGAGGCGGGCGGACGGCTGCTGCGCTACGCCTGGGACAACGGGTTCCCTGAGGTGTTCGCGGTCACCTACCCCGAGAACCGGCCCTCCCAGGCCGTCTGCGAACGCCTCGGGATGACCGGCCTCGGACCGACCGACCGCTACTACGACGTCACCTGCGAGCTTTTCCGCATCGCCCGCCCGGACGCCTCCGGCTGACCGCGCGATTGACGAGACGCCCACAAGGTGCCTAATCTGCTCCCTGAGCAACAACGAGGGTTGTTACCCGTAAAGGGGCAAGACCTGAGAAGCACTTCGGTGCGTCTCGGGTCTTTTTTGTTTTTTCCGGTCATTTCGGGAAGGAAAGACGATGGAGTCCACAACGCAGCGGAGTACCGCTGAGCAGATCGTTGATGGTGTCGGCGGTGCAGACAATGTCCTGAGCCTCACCCACTGTGCGACGCGACTGCGTTTCGAACTGAAGGATGCCTCCGGCATCGACCAGGCGGCGGTGGAGAAGATCCCCGGCGTCATGGGCGCGGTGCCCCAGAGCGGCGACCGCTACCAGGTGGTGATCGGCGGCGGCGTCCAGACCACGTTCAACGAGATCATGAACCTGCCCGCGATGTCCGGAGCGGGCAAGAGCCTGTCCGACGCCGATATCAAGGCGCGCGAACGGGCGAAGGTGCGGGGCAAGTACGCCTGGCTCGACGCCTTCTTCGAGTACCTTTCCGACTCGTTCCGCCCGCTGCTGGGCGTGCTGCTCGGCTCGTCCCTGATCATCGCGATCGCCGCGATCCTGGACGCCCTCCACATCGTCCCGTTCCAGGGCGTCGACCGCCTGACGGCCGCGGGCGCCACCTGGGTGTTCTGGGACGCCATGTGGCGGTCGGTGCTCTACTTCCTGCCGATCATGGTCGCGTACAACGCCGCCAAGAAGCTGAACGTCGACCCGTGGGTCGGTGCGGCGATCATGGCGGCGATGTTCACCCCGAACTACCTGTCGCTGACCGGCGCGGCCGACACCGTCTGCACCCAGACCGAGCTCGGCAAGCAGTGCGTGGCCATGGTGGCCGGTCTGCCGATGCAGCTGAACGACTACGGCGGCCAGGTGTTCGTGCCGCTGATCATGGTCGCGGTGCTCGCCCAGCTCTACAAACTGCTGAAGAAGATCTTCCCCGAGAACCTGCAAATGGTCTTCGTCCCGTTCTTCTGCCTGCTGATCATGATCCCGATCACCGGCTTCATCATCGGCCCGATCAGCATCTGGCTCGGCAACGGCCTGGGTGCCGGACTGGCCTGGCTGAACAGCACGGTGCCGCTGTTGTTCGCGGTCCTGATCCCGATGATCTACCCGTTCCTGGTGCCGCTCGGCCTGCACTGGCCGCTCAACGCGCTCATGCTCGCCAACATCAGCACCCTTGGTTACGACTTCATCCAGGGCCCGATGGGCACGTGGAACTTCGCCTGCTTCGGCGCGACCGCCGGCGTCCTGGTCGTCTCCAGCCGGGCCCGTGACAACGAGGTTCGCCAGACCTCGATCGGTGCACTGGCCGCCGGCCTGCTGGGTGGTATCTCCGAGCCGTCCCTGTACGGCATCCACCTGCGCTTCAAGCGGATCTACCCGCGCATGCTGATCGGCTGTGCGACCGGTGGTCTGACCATCGGCATCCTCGGCTGGATCTTCGGCACCGTGAAGACCGGCGCCTTCGCGTTCACCTCGCTGCTCACCATCCCGGTGTTCGCCCCGACCTGGATCTACGTGATCTCGATCGCCGCCGCCTTCGTGGTGTCGATGGTGCTGGTCATCGCGTCCGACTACCGCACGCCCGAGCAGAAGGCGGAGTGGGAGGCCGAGCGTGCCCAGAACGAGGCCGACCTGGCGATGGAGAAGAAGCGCAGCGAGGGTTCCGCCGCTGCTCCGGTGGCCGCTGCCGCCGCGGTTGCGGGTGCCGGTGGTGGCGTCGCCACCCTCGTCCGGACCGACGTCGTGTCGGCCCCCGTGGCCGGCAAGGTCATCGCGCTGGCCGAGGTCAAGGACAAGGTGTTCGCGTCCAAGGCCCTCGGTGAGGGCGTCGGCATCGAGCCGTCGTCCGGACGCGTGGTCGCGCCGGTCTCCGGCGTGCTGGTCACCGTCCCCGACAGCGGTCACGCCTTCGGGATCAAGACCGACGACGGGGTCGAGGTGCTGGTGCACGTCGGTATCGACACCGTCCGGCTCGAGGGCAAGGGCTTCAAGGTCGCGGTCGCGAAGGACCAGCGGGTGGAGGCCGGCGACGTGCTGGCCGACGTCGACCTGGCCGCGGTCTCGGCCGCGGGCTACGACACCACCACCATCGTCGTGGTCATCAACACCATGACTCTCGGGTCGGTGGTTCCGCGGACGTCCACCCAGGTTGCGCTCGGGGACCCCATCATTGATGTGAAGCCCTGAGAGGAGCCCGTGGCCTGACATGGAGATCGCACGCGTCTTCAACAACAACCTCGTCCTTGCGCTGGACGAGGGCGGACGCGAGGTGATCCTGACCGGCCGTGGCCTGGGCTTCCAGGCCCGGCCGGGTCAGGCCGTCGACCAGGCGAAGGTGGTGCGGACGTTCGTCCCGGTGGACGGACGCGATCCCGACCACCTCGCCGGCCTGCTGGCCGGCATCCCGCCCGAGCACATCCAGCTGGTCGGGGACGCGCTCACCGAGGTCGGTCTGGACGCTGTGTCGCGCAACCCGTCCCTGGTGATCGCCCTGGCCGACCACGTGAGCTTCGCCCTGCGACGGGTCGCGATCGGCATGGACCTGGAGTATCCGCTGCTCGCGGAGGTGCAGCACCTGTACGCCGAGGAGTTCGCGCAGGCGCAGGCGCTGCTCACGGCGATCAACACCCGCGCCGGGGCGGACCTGCCGATGGTGGAGGCCGTCGGGCTGGCGTTACACCTGGTGAACGCGGGGTTCGCCACCGGCGACCTGTCCTACACCTACAAGATGACCGGCGTCATCCAGCAGATGGTGGCGGTGATCGAGCAGACGTACGGGCTCGACCTCGACACCGGAAGCGTGAGCACGGGCCGGTTCATCACCCACCTGCGCTACCTGTTCGTCCGGATCCACCAGCAACGCCAGCTGAGCGAGGAGCACTCGGCGGTGGGGGCCGCGATCCGGCAGGCCTACCCGGACGCCGCCGAGTGCGCGGTGCGGCTCGCCGCGCTGCTGGAACTGCGGCTGGGCTCTGCCCTCACCGACGACGAGGTGTCCTACCTCGCGCTGCACGTCGCCCGGGTCGCGGCCGACTTCGACCCGTCCACGACCTGACCGGACCAAAAGGGGACAGTCCCCTTTCGGTCCGGACGGGGCTCAGGCTTCGCAGAAACGAAATGGGGACTGTCCCCTTTTGTTTCGCGCGGACGCGGCGCGTCCACCGTCCGCCGTCCGGCGGGGAAAGGGGACTGTCCCCTTTCCGTTCGGGGGGTGGCGATCGCCCCGTAGGGTGGCTGCATGGCGGGGTGGGCGACGGACGGGCTGTGGGCGCGGACGGTGCGCGTCCTGCTCCTCGTGCTCGGCGCGGGCCTGACCGCCAACGCCGCCTGGCTGGCCGTGACCGCCAACCTGACCGTCGGCACCGCGATGGCCGCCGGGCTCGGGCTCGGGCTGCTGGCCTGGGGCTTCTGGCTCCCCAGGGTGCGCCACCTGCGCTGGCTGAACGTGATGGCGGTGCTGCTGCTGGGCTGGGTGCTGGCGGTGTCGTGCTTCCTGGCCTGGACGGGGACGAGTGAGACCGCCCGCTACGACGAGGACGCGGTGATCGTCCTGGGAGCCGCGGTGCACGGCGACGAACTGTCCCGGACGCTGACGTCGCGGCTCGACCGCGCGGTCGCCTACCACCAGCGCAACCCGAAGGCCCTGGTCGTGGTGAGCGGGGGACAGGGGCCGCAGGAGAACCTGCCCGAAGGCGTCGCCATGAAGGCGTACCTGCTCACCCAGGGGGTGCCGGAGGCGTCCATCGTGCTGGAGGACCGGGCCGCGTCCACCGAGGAGAACTTCGCGTTCGCGAAGGCACTGCTCGACCGGCGGCTGCCGTCCGGCTACCGGGTGGCCTTCGTCACCGACGAGTTCCACGTCTACCGGGCCGGACGCCTGGCCGCCGCGGCGGGTCTGGCCGCCGACCACGTCAGCAGTCGGACGCCGTGGTACTTCTGGCCGGCCAACTACCTGCGCGAGGACCTGCTCGTGGTGGGCCAGTGGCTCACGAAGGGGTTCTGATGAGGCATCTGGACGTGGTGCTCGCCGACCGCTCCCAGGGCGGAGCCGGGGTGGTTTCGGTGCGCTACTTCTCCTGGCCGGTCGTCGCCGGGTGGGTCGCGGCCGGGCTCGGACTGGGCGCGATCTTCTGGTCGGTGTACTCCGACGGGCCGTTCCCGTTCGGGCTGCTCCCCCTCGCGATCATCGTGCCCAACGCCCTGCGCCAGTGGCAGCAGCGGGTGGCGCTCACCGACCCGGTGCTGGCGGACGCCATGACCCGGGCGGCCGTCGCTCTCGGTAGGGAGGTCAAGCCCGGCATGTGGCGGATCTCCGGTCCGCAGGCGCAGGCCCTCCACCGCGAGCTGACGCGCCTGCACAACTGGTGGACACCGACGACGGGCAACGCCCTGGCTCGCTCGGCGGCCCGTGAGCAGGCGCTGCTGGCCGAGGCGAAGCCCGAGCTGAGGGCGTTCATGACCCCGACGCTGCCGGCGCCGCGCGAGGTCGAGCCGAGGGTCGCCGACGTCCGTTCGCACGAGGACGGTGAGCCTTGGCCCGTCCTGCCGGCCGAGCCGGAGGAGTGGCCGGTGCTGCCGCCCCGGCAGCCCTGACCCGGGTCGGGCTTACGCTGGCTGCATGGCCGAATCCGTGTGGGACTACCCGCGTCCGCCGGCCGTGCGGGCGTGCAGCCTGCCGATCGAGGTGCACGTGGGCGGTGTGGTGATCTGCCGGACGTCGACCAGCTGGCAGGTGCTGGAGACGAGCCATCCCCCCACCTACTACCTGCCGCGCGAGGCGTTCGCCGCGGGCGTCCTGCAGCCGGGAAGCGGGCACTCGTTCTGCGAGTGGAAGGGCGCAGCGCTGTACCTCGACCTCGTCGTCGACGACCGCACCGAACCCCGGGCGGCCTGGTACTACCCGAACCCGTCGCCCGGTTTCGAGATGCTGACCGGCCACGTCGCCCTCTACGCCGGACGGACGGACGGCTGCTTCGTCGACGGCGAGCGCGTGACCCCGCAGCCCGGCGGCTTCTACGGCGGCTGGATCACCGCCGACGTCACCGGCCCGTTCAAGGGCGGGCCCGACACCCGCGGCTGGTAGCCCGTCCGCCCGTTCCGCCGTGAGCGGATCTGCCGACAGCAGCGCGCCCTCGTCCCGGCCGTCCCCGGACGCGACGCTGGGAGCATGAGCGAAGCGAACACCCTGCTGCACCTCGACCACGAGTTGTACGACCGGCTGTTCGAGCAGCGCACGATCCTGCTCGGCGAGCCGCTGGAAGACGCGAACACCAACCGGCTGTGCAACGCGCTACTGGTGCTGAGCGGCCTGGATCCGAAGGCCGACATCCGTTTCCTGATCAACTCCCCGGGCGGCTCGGTGCCCGGCATGCTCGCCATCCGCGACTGCATGCGCGCGATCCCGAACGACGTGGTGACGATCAACCTGGGCATGGCGTACAGCGCCGGCCAGTTCCTGCTCTCGTCGGGGACGCGGGGACGCCGGTTCGCCATGCCGCACGCCCGGGTGCTGCTGCACCAGGGGTCGGCGGGCATCGGCGGGACGGCGATGGACATCGCGATCCAGGCCGACGACCTGCGTCGCACCCGCGACACCGTGCTGGGCCTCATCGCCGAGGACACCGGCCAGTCGGTGGCGCGGATCGAGGCCGACTCGCGACGCGACCGGTGGTTCAGCGCGTCCGAGGCGCTCGCGTACGGCTTCGTCGACCACATCATCACCTCGCTCGAGGACGTCCTGCCCGGACGCTCGCGCACCATCGGCCTGGGGCAGACCGCATGAGCAGCTACACCATCCCTTACGTCACGACGCGCACGAACAACGGCGAGCGGACGGTCGACATCTACAGCCGGCTGCTGGCCGACCGCATCATCTACCTGGGCACCGGCATCGACGACGGGGTGGCGAACGCGGTGATCGCGCAGCTGCTGCACCTGGCCAACGAGAACCCGGACACCCCGATCTCGCTGTACCTCAACAGCGAGGGCGGCTCGATCCCGGCGACGCTGGCGATCTACGACGCGATGCAGTTCGTGCGTCCGCCGGTGGAGACGACGTGCGTGGGCCAGGTGGTGGCGAGCGCCGCGGTGCTGCTGGCCGGCGGGGCTCCCGGGCACCGCCAGATCCTGCCGCACGGACGCGTGGTCATCCACGCCCCGGCGACCCAGGGACGCGGCGCGATCCCCGACCTGATCCTCGAGGCCGACGAGGTGGCCCGCGTCCGGGCGCTCCAGGAGCTGCTGCTCAGCACGCACACCGGACGCACGCCAGAGCAGCTGCGCGAGGACACTGAACGCGACCTGACCCTGACCCCCGACCAGGCCGTCGCCTTCGGGGTGGTGGACCGCGTCCTGACCGCGATGCCCGACGCCTGATCCGGAATGAAAGGGGACTGTCCCCTTTCCTTTCGGACCAAAAGGGGACAGTCCCCTTTTGGTCCACCACGCCGAAGACGGGGACTGTCCCCTTTTGGTCCACCACGCCGAAGACGGGGACTGTCCCCTTTCGTTCCGGATCAGGCCGCAAGGCAGACCGGGCCGCGGAAGGCCGGCATCGTCGACAGCCGGGACGCCGCCCCGGACGTGAGGTCGGCGACGCGCAGCCGCAGGGCGCCGGCGAGCGCGGCGAGCACCTCGGAGGACGGCTCCTTGAGGCCGCGCTCGAGTTCGGACAGGTACTGCGGGGAGACGCCGGCGCGTCCGGCCACGTCCGCCAGCCGTTCGCCGCGGGCGGCCCGCTCCTCGCGGAGCTGTTCGCCGATGGCCTCCCGCCACAGCGGCTCGGGACGCGGGCGCGGCTCAGCCGTCCCCCGGAACGGCAGTACCTCTCCCATGGCGCAACTCTAGTTCCGGCTCCCCAGCCCGTCCCGAAGTGGACCGAAAGGGGACTGTCCCCTTTTGGTCCACGGATGACGCGGTGCCACCGTCCGACTTCTGCTGATCGCGAGCCGCGCGTCGCGGTGTGATGATGACGGCAGGGGCGTCGCGGAGGGGGGCGACATGGAACGAACCGGGGAGGACGTCGACCTCTTCATCGCCGGCTGTGGCCAGCCCGAGGCGATGGCCAGGCTGGACGCGCTGGTGCGCGAGGCGCTCCCGGACGCCGGCCGCGTCCTGTGGCGCGGAGACTTCTGGGGCGGCGGCGAGCAGGCGATCATCGGCTACGGCGACCTCCGCCAGCAGCGGCCGCGCGGCAAGACCGTCGAGTGGTTCCTGGTGGGCCTCGCGCTGCAGAAGCGCCACTTCAGCCTCTACGTCAACGCGGTCCGGGACGGCCGCTACCTCGGCCAGGCCTACGGCGCCTCGCTCGGCAAGGTGCGGGTCGGGTCGGCGGCGATCACGTTCGCCTCACCCGACAGCCTGGACGCGGCCGAGGTCCGCGAGATGCTCGCCGAGGCCGCGCGCCAGTTGCCCGCCCAGCCCTGACCGGCCACGGCAGCAGAAGTGCGCGGTTGCCCGTGCCCGGGACGTCGGCAATGGTGGCGAGGAACTGGGCGACAGCGAAAGGGCGCACATGGTGGCGATCGACACCCACATCCTCGAGGTCCCCGGCGGCGTGCTGGTCTACGACGTCCGCGGGCCGCTGCCCCCCGCGGACGGCACGCGTCCGCTGGTCATGATCGGCCACCCCATGGCCGCGGACGGCTTCGCCGACCTCGCCGCCCACTTCCCCGACCGGACGGTCGTCACCTACGACCCGCGCGGCTGCGCGCGCAGCGAGGTCGTGGACGCCGAGCACAGCCCGCGCATGAACGCCGAGGATGTGCACCGGCTGATCGGCGAGCTCGGCGGCGGCCCGGTGGACGTGTTCGGCAGCAGCGGCGGCGCGGTCACCGGGCTGGCGCTGGTCTCGCTGTACCCCGACGACGTGGCGGTGCTGGTGGCGCACGAGCCGCCGGTGCTCGAGGCGCTCCCGGACGCCGAGGTCGCCCAAGCAGCCTTCGCCAAGGTGTCCGAGGACTACCACCGTGCCGGGTTCGGCGCCGGCATGGCCCGGTTCATCGCGCTCACCTCGGTCTCGGGCGAACTGCCGCCGGAGATCCTCGACCAGCCCGCCCCCGACCCGGCCATGTTCGGGCTGCCCACCGAGGACGACGGCGCACGCGACGACGTCCTGCTGTCCGGTGTCTCCGACGAGGTCACCGCGTACCAGCTGCTGCCGAACGCGCTGACCGACGCCCCCACCCGGGTCGTGCTGGCCGCCGGGGAGCAGTCGCGCACCATGATCCCCGGACGCGCGGCGGCCGGCATCGCGGCCCGGCTGGGCACCGACCTCGTGATGTTCCCCAGCCACCACGGTGGATTCGTCGGTGGCGACGGGCCCTACGCCGGGCAACCGGAGGCCTTCGCCGCCCGGCTGCGGGAGGTCCTGGCCGACTGAGGCTGGACCAGCGAGAGCATCCGCCCCGGATTCGGCGGGAGATACGACCCGCCGCCTGAAGCCAGCCGTCGAGAGGGCAAATCCTCCCGCCTCCTCGCGCCTTCTTGCTGAGGACGGCCCCTGCTGCGAGGCTGGGCGCGGCGCCGACGGGCGTCACACCGGAAAGGGCCGCGTGGGATGAAGGCAGTGTTGCTCGCCGGCGGGCAGGGCACCCGCATGCGGGAGGAGACCGAGTTCCGTCCCAAGCCGATGGTCGAGATCGGCGGCAAGCCCATCCTGTGGCACCTGATGAAGATCTTCGCCACTCAGGGCGTCACCGACTTCGTGATCTGCGCCGGCTACAAGGGCGAACAGATCAAGTCCTACTTCCTCAACTACGCCGCCCTGAACGCCGACTTCACGATCACCCTCGGCGACCGCTCCAGCCTCCAGATCCACGACGCCCATCTCGAGGCCGACTGGACGGTGACCGTCGCCGACACCGGCATCGACACCCTCACTGCCGGACGCGTCGAGCGCATCGAACGCTTCGTGCAGGGCGAACGGTTCATGGTCACCTACGGCGACGGCCTGGCCGACATCAGCATCCCCGACCTGATCGCCTTCCACGAGCGCCACGGCAAGCTGGGCACGATCCCCACCGTCCGCCCGATGTCGCGGTTCGGTCTGGTCAACGTCGACCCGGACGGCCTGGTCAGCCAATTCCGCGAGAAGCCGCAGATGGACGACTGGGTCTCGGCCGGCTTCTTCGTCTTCGAGCCCGGCATCTTCGACTACCTGCGCGACTCCGACCAGATGATGCTGGAGGACCAGCCGCTCAACCGACTGGCCGAGGAACGCCAGCTCGGTGCCTACCGCCACGACGGGTTCTGGCAGCCCATGGACACGTTCCGCGAGTCGCAACTCCTCAACGAGTACTGGTACTCGGGCGAGGCTCCCTGGAAGATCTGGTGACCGGCCCCCGGGACCGCCGCGGCCTGCTGGCCGAGATGGTCCGGTTCGGCCTGGTCGGTGTGGTCAACACCGCGTTCGGCTTCGCGGTCTTCGTCGCCCTCCAGCTCACCCTGGGCACGGTCACCCACTACCTGGTGGTGCTGGTGGTGGCGAACGTCATCGCGATCGTGCAGGCCTACATCCTCCAGCGTCGGCTGGTCTTCCGGTTCACCGGTGGCTGGTGGGCGGGCCTGCTGCGGTTCGCCGGGGTCTACCTGGGGGCGTTCTGCGTGAACCTCGTCCTGCTGCCCACGCTGCACGAACTGCTGCACATCCCGGTGATCCCCGCCCAGGCCATCGCGACCGTCGTCCAGGCGTTCGGTACCTACGTCCTCCACCGGGTCTTCACGTTCCGGACCCGACCGGACGCCGTCCCGCCGGATGCGCCTCCCACGCCCGACCACCTCCCGGGCGACGACGTGCCCCGGTAGTAGGGTCGGGCCCCGTGGAGGCAGCATCCCCGAGTACCCCGCGGATCCACCGTGTGAGCGTCGTGATCCCGGTGTACCGCGGCGAAACGACCCTCGAACCGCTGGTCACCGAAGTACTCGACCGGCCCGACGACTGGACGACGCCCGCCGGCCACCGGCTGCGGATCGACGAGGTCCTGCTCGTCTGGGACCGCGGCCCCGACCGTTCCGACCGCGTGATCCGGACGCTCGCCGCCGCGCACGACCGGGTCCGCCCGGTCTGGCTCACCCGCAACTTCGGGCAGCACGCCGCCACCCTGGCCGGCATGGCGTCCTCGGGCGGCGACTGGGTGGTGACGATGGACGAGGACGGCCAGCACGACATCGCCTCGCTGCCGCTGCTGCTGGACGCCGCGATGGCCCAGCGGGCCGAGATCGTCTACGCGCGGCCGGCGGAGGAGGCCCACCACAACCTGTTCCGGCGGGTCACCTCCCGGCTGGCCAAGTGGTCGGTGCTGCTCTTCGCCGGCAGCGGCGACTCCACCCGTTACAACAGCTTCCGGCTCGTGGTCGGCGAGATCGCGCGCTCGGTGGCCGCCTACGCCGGATCGGGCGTCTACCTCGACGTCGCGCTCGGCTGGGTGAGCCACGCCGTCGCGGTCTGCCCGGTGCCGCAGGCGCGTCCCGCCCAGCGCCGCTCGAGCTACTCGTTCCGCTCGCTGCTCTCGCACTACTGGCGCATGGTGATCAGCAGCGGCACCCGCGCTCTGCGCATGGTCAGCGTTCTCGGTGGGGCGCTGGCCGCGATCGGCGTGATCATGGCGATCCTGCTGGTCACCACCGTGGCGATCGGCTTCGCCCCCGAGGTGCGGGGCTGGGCGTCGACGATCGTGATCCTGCTCGTCACCAGCGGTGCCACCATGTTCTCCCTCGGCGTCATCGCCGAGTACCTCGGGGCCGTGGTCAACATGGCCATGGGCAAGCCGCTCTACCTGATCGGCAGCGACCCGGAGTCCGGGCCCCTCGGCCCGCAGCCATGACGACCCCGGCCGACGTCCCCCGCACCCTGCTGGTGGGACGCGGCCTGCTCGGCGGCGCCGTCGTCCGCGAACTCAGCCGCCGCGGCCTCCCGGTCACCGTGGCCGTGGTGCCGTGGGACGGGGACGCCGCCGGCGCCCTCGCCGGGGTGCTCGACCGCTTCGCCGGGGACGGCCCGTGGCGTGTCGCGTGGTGCGCGGGAGCGGGGGTCACCGCGACCACCGCCGACCGCTTCGCTCGGGAGGAGGCCGTGTTCTCCGGCTTCGCGGACGCGATCACGCGGCTCGTCCGGGACGGCCGGCTCGACCCGTCCGTGGGGGTGTTCTTCCTCGCCTCGTCGGCCGGGGCGCTGTACGGCGGGTCGGGCGAGGCGCCGTTCACCGAGGACGACGAGCCCCGCACGATCGCGCCGTACGGGCTCAGCAAGCTCGCGCTCGAGGCGCGGGTGGAGCGGCTGGTCGCCGAGACCGGGATCGCCGCCGTCGCCGGGCGCTTCACCAACCTGTACGGGCCCGGCCAGAACCTGGCCAAGCCGCAGGGGCTGGTGTCGCATCTGTGCCGCGCCCACGTCACCGGCGCCCCGATCGGCATCTACGTGCCGATGGACACCCTGCGCGACTACCTCTACGTCGACGATGCGGCCTCGCTGGTCTGTGACGTGTCCGACCGGGCCGCGTCGGCCGGCCCCGGGCTGGTCGTGAAGATCCTCGGCTCGCAGTCGTCGGTGTCGGTGGCCGCGCTGCTGATGCAGGCCCAGCGGGTGTTCCGGCGTCCGCTGCGGGTGCTGCACGGTGCGTCCAGCCTCGCCGCCCAGCAGTCCCGCGACCTCCGGGTGCGCTCGGTCGTGTGGCCCGAGCTCGACCGCCGCACACTCCGGACGCTCCCGGCCGGCATCGCCGCGACCGCCGCCGACGTCGAGGCACGGTTCGCCGCCGCGCGCTGACGTCAGCCGCGACGCAGGCGGCTCTGGAGCAGCGTGTACTCGTACGCCCCGCGACGGGCGGTCGCCTGTACGGCCGCCATCAGCCGGGCACGCACCCGCTCGGCGGGGGAGAGGTGGATCAGCCCGCGGCTGGTCACCCGGTCGACCCAGCCGTTGAAGTGGTCCTGCTGGAGGGCGGCCAGGTTGCGCGTCCACGCGCCGGCCGAGATCCGGAAGGACGCGTGGACGCGGGGCAGCATGACCACCGTCCGGCCGGCGGCGACGCGGCTGTACAGGTCGAGGTCGATCACGTAGGGCAGCGAGTCGTCCCACGGCATGGCGGCCTGGAGGGCGTCGCGGCGGAACAGTACGGTGGCCGACTCGCCGAAGGCGTTCACACCGCGCAGCGCGCACGAGCGGATCGCCTCCTCGCCGGGCAGTTCGCCGCGCAACGGCCCGAGTCCGCGCCGGGCCGCGATGACCCGTCCGTCGAGGTCGATGATGCGCCGTTTGGCCGCGACCAGCACCGCGTCCGGGTGGTCGGCGAGCGCCTGCGTCTGTTCGGCGAGCGTGACCGGTTCGAGCAGGTCGTCGGCGCAGACCAGCTTCACCAGGTCGCCGGTCGCCGCGTTGACCGCGGTCGTCCAGTTCTCGGCCGGCCCGACCAGCGCGGGCTGGGTGACCACCCGGACCCGCGGGTCGTCGAGCGTGGCCAGCCACTCGGCGGTGCCGTCGGTGGAGCCGTTCTCGACGACCACCACCTCGTCCGGCGGCCGGGTCTGGCCGAGCACGCTCGCGATCGTCTCGGGCAGGAACGGCAGGCCGTTGTGCACCGGGATCACCACGGAGACGGTCGGCGCGGTCACGCGAACTCCGCCCGCCACAGCGCGTCCAGCCCGTCGCGGAGTGGGGTCAGCGGACGCCAGCTGCTCGGCGAGCCGGGCACGTCCCAGTCCTGGAGCATCTCGCGGGGACGGTCGGGGCGCGCATCCCACTCCACGTCGAGACGGCGTCCGGTGACCTCCTCGACCAACCCGGCGAGCGCGCGGACGCTGAGCGGGTGGCCGCTGCGGACGACCAGGCGTCCGCCGTCCACCTCGCCGGCGACGGCCACGCCGAACGCGGCCACCACGTCGTCGACGTGGGTGAGGTCGATCAGCGGACGCCCCGTACCCAGCGCGAGCGGGGCGCCGGTGCGGGCGGCGTCCAGCAACAGCCAGACGAGCTTGCGTCGGGAGTCCGCCGGCCCGTAGGTGTCGAACAGGCACACCTCGGCCGCGCGGAGCCCGGCGGCCTGCGTGTAGTAGGCCAGCACGTCGACGAACGCCTGCTTGGTGGCCGCGTACAGCGACACCGGCGCGTACGTGGCGCCCTCGTAGTGCTGCCAGGCGCTGGTGGCGTGCACGAGCCGGGCGCCGACGCGCGCGCAGCCCTCGGCCACGACGGTGCCGAACGTCACGTTCGCATCGACCATCGTGCGCAGCTGGCCGGGGTCGTGCTGGGCGGCGAACCGGGTGGCCAGGTGGACGACCACGTCGGGCCGGACCTGGTCGATGATCCCGGGGGTCTCGGCGATCGAGTCGGTGAACGGGTGGGCGAGCACCCCGGGGATGCCCAGCGCTCCCGGCGTCCGTACGAGCGCGTGCACCCGGTGGCCGCTGCCGGCCAGGGCGGAGACCAGGTGGGAACCGACGAACCCGGTGGCCCCGGTGACGAGAACGGTCTCAGCCATGGTGGTCCCAGGCAGCGGTGGGCAGCGCCTCGATCGCGTCCAGCGTGGGCAGCGCGCGGTCACGGTCAGACAGCACCGGTTCGGCGGTCGCCCACTCGATGCCGGCGGAGTCCCAGCGGACGCCGGCGTCGGTGGCGGGGTCGAACGCGCCGCCCTGGAGGTAGCAGGTGGTGGCCGGGCCGTCGAGCACCTCGAAGCCGTGCGCGCACCCGACGGGCACGAACACCGCCCCGGACGACTCGTCGAGCTCCACGACGGCGTGCCGGCGGTAGGTGGGCGAGTCGGCGCGCAGGTCGAGCACCACGTCCCGGATACGGCCCTGGGTGACGAAGACGAGCTTGGCCACCGCGGTCGGCGGACGCTGGAAGTGGAGGCCGCGCACCACGCCGGGGGCCGAGCGGCTCCAGAACATCTCGGCGACCTCGAACCCGGGCAGCACCGCGGCCAGCGCGGCGGCGGAGAACGGCTTGCCGAAGCCGCCGCGGGCGTCCGGGTGGAACGGGGTGTGCAGGTGCAGCGCGCCGGCGACGGTGAGCTCGTCGACCCTCACGGCAGGCTCGCCGTCCGCGCGGTGTAGGTGGCGATCT
Organism: Actinomycetota bacterium; assembly: GCA_020161755.1. Taxonomy (GTDB): domain Bacteria; phylum Actinomycetota; class Actinomycetes; order Propionibacteriales; family Propionibacteriaceae; genus Propionicimonas. The sequence continues at coordinate 4,685 of JAIUOS010000001.1, read as the reverse complement.
GTTCGGCGCAGAGGCTGCGGGGGTCCTCGCCGGCCAGGGCGCGGGTGGCCCAGTCGACGGTCCAGGCCATCGTCTGGTCGAAGTCGAGCTGGCCGCGCCAGGCGAGCTGCTCGCGCGCCTTGGTGACGTCGAGGGTGAGCAGGGCGGCCTCCGGCAGGCCGGTGGACTCCTCGACCACGACGCTGCGGGGGGTGCCCCAGAGCGCGGCGACCGTCCGGGCGACGGTCAGCACCGGCACCATCGCCGAGGACTCGGGCCCGAAGTTGAACGCCTCGCCGGCCTGGCTACCGGCGAGCAGCGCGTCGGTGAGGGTGAGGTAGCCGTCGAGGCAGTCGAGGACGTGCTGCCAGGGACGCACGGCGTCCGGGGAGCGCAGGACGACGTCGCGTCCGGCCGAGAACGCGGCGACCAGGTCGACCATCAGGCGTTCGGCGCACACGTCGCCGCCGCCGACCACGTTGCCCGCGCGGGCAATCGCGGTGGGGACGGTGCAGCCGCTGGAGGCGATCCACGACTGGGTGAGCAGGTCAGCGGCGGCCTTCGAGGCCGAGTACGGGTCGAGGCCGCCGAGGGCGTCCGGCTCGCGGTAGCCGTCCGTGCGTCCGGTGTTGCGATAGACCTTGTCGGTGGTGATCACCAGCAGGGCGCGGACGCCGGGGTCGGCGGCCACCGCGTCCAGCACGTTGAGGGTGCCGTTGACGTTGGTCTCCCACGTGGTGCGGGGGTCGCGGTAGGACTCGCGCACCAGCGGCTGGGCGGCGAGGTGGATCACCACCTCCGGGTCGGCGGCGCGGACGGCCGCCGCGGTCGCGTCCGCGTCCCTGATGTCGATGCGCAGGTCGGCGTCCAGGAGTTCGCCGACCCGGGCACGGGTGAACAGCGAGTCCGCGGACGGGTCGAGCGCCAGCCCCGAGACGCGGTGGCCCCGGGCGGCGAGCAGCTGCACCAGCCAGGCGCCCTTGAAGCCGGTGTGCCCGGTGACCAGGTAGCGCATCAGGCCGTGACCCGTCCGGACACGAAGTCGATCACCGAGTCGGCGATGTAGTCGAGCATGTCGGTGGTGAGGCCGGGGTAGGTGCCGAGCCAGAAGGAGCGGGTCATCACGGTGTCGGAGTTGGCCAGGTCGGAGGCGACGCGCCGCTCGATGTCGCGGTAGGCGGGCTGGCGCAGGATGTTGCCGGCGAACACCAGTCGGGTGCCGACCTTACGGGCGTCGAGGAAGCGCATCAGGTCCTCGCGGTTGACCGGCAGGTCGTCGGCGAGGGTGAGCGGGTAGCCGAACCACGCCGGGTCGGACTTCGGGGTGGCGACCGGCAGGATCAGCCCGTCGACGCCGCTGAAGCGCTCGTGGAGGTGGGCGAAGTTCTCCTTGCGGCGGGCGACGAAGTGGTCGAGCTTCGCCAGCTGGGAGAGCCCGAGGGCCGCCTGGATGTCGGTGCCCTTCAGGTTGTAGCCGATGTGGCTGTACACGTACTTGTGGTCGTAGCCGAGCGGCAGTTCGCCGAGGTCCCAGGCGAAGCGCTTGAGGCAGGTGTTGTCGCAGCCGGTCTCGCAGTAGCAGTCACGTCCCCAGTCGCGGAACGACTCGACCTGCCGGGTCACCAGCGGGCTGCGGGAGAACACCATGCCGCCCTCGCCGGTGGTGATGTGGTGGGCGGGGTAGAACGACACCGTCGCGGTGTCGCCGAAGCTGCCCACGCGGCGTCCGTCGTAGGTGGAGCCGAGCGCGTCGCAGGCGTCCTCGACCAGCAGCAGGTCGTGGTCGCGGCACAGCCGGGTGACCAGGTCGAGGTCGAACGGGTTGCCGAGGGTGTGGGCCATCATGATCGCCCGGGTCTTCGGGCCGATCGCGGCCTCGAGCTGCTCGCCGACCGCGTCGTAGGTGCCGATCTCGACGTCGACGAAGACCGGCACCAGCCGGTTCTGGAGGATCGGGTTGAGGGTGGTCGGGAAGCCGGTGGCGACCGTGAGCACCTCATCGCCGGGACGCAGCGCGCGCTCGCCCAGCTTGGGGCTGGTCAGGGCGGAGAGGGCGACCAGGTTGGCGCTGGAGCCGCTGTTGACGAAGGTGGCCGAGCGGGCGCCGACGTAGGTGGCCAGCGAGCGCTGGAAGGCGGTGGTGTAGCGGCCGGCGGTCAGCCAGCCGTCGAGGCAGGCGTCCACCATCGTGGCGATGTCGTCGCCGTCCAGCACCTTGCCGGAGACCGGTGCGTGCGACTCCCCGGGGACGAACTCGCGGGGGGCGAGGGCGGACGCGGCGTACTCGCGGACGAGGTTGAGGATCTGCTCCCGGTCGGGGGCGACCTCCATGCGGTGCTTCTTCTTCATGCGGGCCTCGGGGCGGGTTCGGGGTGCTCGACGTCGGCGTCCGTGGGTGAGGACGCGGGGACAGGGGTAACCGCGGCCGACCGCCGCGGGAGGCCGAAGAGCCCGATCAGGACCGGCACCACGACGGCAACTTCGATGACGGCCATCCCGACGCGGTCCCCTGCTTTGGCGGCCGGGAAGGCGAGCAACAGGTAGGGCAGCGAGTAGACGAGGTAGATGCCGAGCCCGACGAGCTTTCCCCGCCGGTCGGGGCGCAGCACCAGCCAGAGGGCGGCGAGCACGACCCACACCAGGTAGTGCGGCCAGGCGATCGGGGCGATCACGACGGACGCCGCGCCGACGGTCAGGACGGACTCCATCCATTCGCCGCGGCGGAAGTGGCGTCGCGCCCGCAGCAGGGCGAACACCGCGACAGCGAGGCCGATGATCACCCAGGCGAGGGGCAGGTCGTTGACAGCCGGGAGCCAGCGGGCGAGCGTGGCCTGGATCGACAGGTTGTCGACGCGGGTCGGGTCGCCGAACTGGTCGTTCTTGCCCAGGTGCGTCCAGAAGAAGACCGAGTCGGACGGGAACAGGGCGAAGCCCAGCAGCGTGAACCCGGCGAAGGACGCCGTCGCGGTGGCGGCCTGGCGGCGCTGGCCGGTGACCAGGTAGTAGGGGACGAAGATCAGCGGCGTGAGCTTGATCGCACCAGCAAGGCCGACCAGGACGCCTTCAGCCTTCCGGGGCATCACCCGGGCGACGTCGGCGAAGGTCAAGGCGATGATGAGCAGCGTGAGCTGGCCGTTCGTCAGCTGGCTGATCATGGGGGACGAGCACAGCAACATGAGGGCGAGCATCGCGCCCGGCACGAGGTACTCGACGGTGCGGGGACGGGCCTCGCCCTTCGCCTGCAGCGACCGCTTCGCGATGACCATCGGGAGGGCGACGCAGCCGACCATGGTGGCGGCCGTCCACAGCTGGTTCCCGACGTCCACCGGCAGGCCGCCGAGGCCGGCGATCGCGAGCACCGCGATCGGCGGGTAGGGCAGCGCGGCGTACAGAGGCTGGTGGCTTGCGACGGTGGCGAGGGCCGCGCGGTAGTAGTCGAGGTCGATGAAGACCAGCGGCGTGGGGCCGAAGAACATCAGGTCCCAGGCGACGCCGAGGCCGATCGCGAGGCCGGCGAGGGCGACGACGGTGAGCGTGAGGGTCGCCGAAGGCCGGGTCGGCTGATCCGTTCTGCCCACATCACCCCGTCTCACCAGGCTCCGGGGAGTTTATCGGACCTCGGTGGGCCAGCCGAGGTCCTCGCCCGGGGGACCCCCCGGGCGAGTTGCCGGGTGCCGCGGCTCGTCAGGCGGGGTTGTGTTCCCCGCGGATGGCATCCGGAGAGCCCAGACCGTGGCCGAGCGGATCGGGTTCGGTCGCTCCCGGGTCGAGGCGGGCGTCGTTGAAGCCGGCTCCGGCCAGGCCGTGCTCCAGCCGGTTGTGGCGTCCGCCCTCTGCGACGTCCTCGGCGCCGTGGTCGTGCTCGCGGTCCCCGCCCAGCCCGTGGGCCAGCGGATCGGGCACGTACTCGTGGGTGACCGGCTCGCCGGGCTGCGTCCCGGGTGCCCCGAGACCGTATTCGTTGACATCGTCTGACATGTCGTCCTCCTGTTCTCGCAGTGTTGCTGTGGCAACCTCAACAGGTACCCGCTCGGCTGCCTGGCCAAACTCCCCACGCTCCGCGAAGCACCGGAATGTCAATGGGCAGTTGGGGCTCGGTGGATAACTGTACGAACGGTGTTTGTGCTTGTGGATAACCAGTTCTGGGGGTCTGGAAGTGTCCGTGGCGGCGTTTAGCGTGGAGGGTATGGAGGAGCTGTTCGAGGGGCGTGGTGACGGCGAGTTGGTCGCCGTGCTGGACGCTGCGTTGGACCGGCTCACCGATGACCGGTTGCGGGTGCCGACCGATGCGGAGTTGCTGGCGTTGTTGGGGGCGGCGGTGCGGGTGGAGGGCCGGGTGCGGGTGTGGGCGGAGCTGCTCGCCGCCCGGGTCGAGCAGGAGAAGGTGGCGTGGCGGGCGCACCGGACGTCGACCAGCACGTGGCTGGTGGAGACCGGCCGGTTGACGCCGCGGGAAGCGGGCCGGCTGGTCCGTGCCGGCCAAGGGCTCGGGCGGTTCCCGCTGGTGCGGTCGGCGGCGGTGTCGGGTGTGGTGTTGGCGGGCAGGCGGAGGCGATCACCCAGGTGTTGGCCGGGTTGCCCGACGACCTGCCCGCCGACACCCTCACCGCGGGTGCGGAGCATTTGGTGGGGTTGGCCGGGTCACACAATGCGGGGGAGTTGCGGCGGTTGTCGCGGCACCTGCTCGACGTGGTCGCCCCCGAGGT